>NZ_JCANTQ010000001.1:0-16614 GCF_059568595.1 Lysobacter oryzae DSM 21044
GCCGTACGGTCGGCGCCGGCGTGGTGTCGAAGATCCTGAAGTAAGCAGTTGTTCCGGTCTGAACCGGCCGGAATGACTCCCGTCGTGACCGGCCTCGCGGCCGGTCAGCGGTGGGAAAGTTGGAAAGGCCCTGGCGGCGCGAGCCGCCGTTGCTTTTTCGGGCGTAGCCCAAAGACAATGTTTCAAGCCACACGCCAGTAGCTCAATTGGCAGAGCAGCGGTCTCCAAAACCGCAGGTTGGGGGTTCGAGTCCCTCCTGGCGTGCCATGTTCCACGCGCGGATCTCCGCGACCGGCCCGGTGCCGGCATCCAATCAGGTGACGCGGCCCTTGGTCGCGCAATGGACCGAATGAACAGCAAGGTCGAACAACCCGGCTCGTCGGCCTCCGGCGGCGACATCGTGAAATACGTGCTGGCAGTGGCACTCGTGGCTGCGGGTGTGTTCGCGTTCTATTGGTTCAGCGATTGGGCGACCGTGCTGCGCGCGCTGGCGGTTTGCGCCGGCCTGATCGCCGGTGCGGTAGTGTTCCTGACGACGCGCAAGGGCGCACAAACGCGCGAATTCCTCTCGGAATCCCGCTTCGAACTGCGCAAGGTGGTCTGGCCGACCCGCCAGGAAGCACTGCGCACCACTTGGGTGGTGATTGCGGCCGTGGCCATCCTCAGCCTGATTCTGGCCGGCTTCGATCTGGTGATCCAGGCGGCGGTCAAGTTCCTGCTGGAACGCTAAGGAGATATCTGTGTCTGAAGGCAGCAACAACAAGCGCTGGTACGTCGTCCACGCCTATTCCGGCTTCGAGAAGTCGGTGGCGCAGGCGCTGCGTGACCGTATCGCGCGCGCCGAGATGCAGGATCGCTTTGGTGACGTCCTGGTCCCGACCGAAGAGGTCGTGGAAATGCGTTCCGGCCAGAAGCGTCGCTCCGAGCGCAAGTTCTTCCCGGGCTACGTGCTGGTCCAGATCGCCACCCACGACGAGGCCGGCATCCCGCGCATCGACAACGAGAGCTGGCACCTGATCAAGGAAACCCCGAAGGTCATGGGTTTCATCGGCGGCACCGCCGATCGTCCGCTGCCGATCAAGGATTCCGAGGCCGATGCCATCCTGCAGCGCGTTCAGGAAGGCGTGGAGAAGCCCAAGCCCAAGGTCCTGTTCGAGCCGGGCGAGATGGTCCGCGTCACCGACGGTCCGTTCGTGGACTTCAATGGCGTGGTCGAAGAGATCAACTACGAAAAGAGCCGCCTGCGCGTGGCCGTGCTGATCTTCGGCCGCTCGACCCCGGTCGAGCTGGAATTCGGTCAGGTCGAAAAGGCCAAGTGAGCCCCGGGCGCCAAAGCGCCTGAAGCCTGTTATACTTTCCGGCTCGCTGCCCATGGCGCGAGCCATCCGGAACCACAGCCGCCCGCCCAGGCGGCTGTCGGCGTCTGGAAATCCTGCAAACCGTGAAGCCGGGACACGCGATTTTCCCGGTCCGATGGGGAGCCTGAGATCCAGGCGCTAGCACCCGGAGAGAAGAAATGGCTAAGAAAGTAGTTGGCTACATCAAGCTTCAGGTCAAGGCCGGCCAGGCCAACCCGTCGCCGCCCGTGGGTCCCGCCCTCGGTCAGCGCGGCCTGAACATCATGGAGTTCTGCAAGGCATTCAACGCAGCAACCTCCAAGCTCGAGCCGGGTCTGCCGACCCCGGTCATCATCACCGCGTACTCCGACCGTACGTTCACCTTCGTCACCAAGTCGACCCCGGCTTCGGTGCTGCTGAAGAAGGCGGCTGGCATCCAGTCCGGCTCCAAGCGCCCGAACACCGAGAAGGTCGGCAAGGTCACCCGCAAGCAGCTCGAAGACATCGCCAAGGCGAAGGAAGCCGATCTGACCGCGGCGGATCTGGACGCGGCGGTGAAGACGATTGCGGGTTCGGCCCGCTCGATGGGTCTGGTGGTGGAGGGCTAAGACATGGCAATGAACAAGCGACAGAAGGCCATCCTGGCCGCCGTGGTTCCGGGTAAGGCCTATGGCTTTGACGAAGCCGTAAAGATCGTCAAGAACGCCACCAAGGCCAAGTTCGTCGAGTCTGTCGACGTTGCCGTGCGCCTGGGCGTCGACGCGAAGAAGTCCGACCAGCAGGTCCGCGGCTCGACCGTGCTGCCTGCCGGTACCGGCAAGACCGTGCGCGTGGCCGTGTTCGCCCCGGCCGGCGCCAAGGCCGACGAGGCCCTGGCTGCTGGCGCCGACATCGTCGGCATGGACGACCTGGCCGACAAGATGCAGGCCGGCGACCTGAACTACGACGTGGTCATCGCTACCCCGGACGCCATGCGCGTCGTGGGCAAGCTGGGTCAGGTCCTGGGCCCGCGCGGCTTGATGCCGAACCCGAAGGTCGGCACCGTTTCGCCGAATCCGGCCGAAGCCGTGAAGAATGCCAAGGGTGGCCAGGTCCGTTACCGCACCGACAAGGCCGGCATCATCCACTGCACCATCGGCAAGTCGTCGTTCAACGACGCCGACCTGAAGGGCAACCTCGAAGCGCTGCTGCACGACCTGATCAAGGCCAAGCCGGCGACCTCGAAGGGCCAGTACCTGCAGAAGATCTCGATCAGCTCGACCATGGGCCCCGGCGTGACCGTGGACCAGGCCTCGCTGGCACTGAAGTAAATCGTTTCAAGCGCGGACGGCATGACTGCCGTCCGCGGACGTTTTTGAGGGCGCCGCGAAGGACGCAAGTCCGAAGCGAGCCGTCAAAGACCGCAGGCGCGGTCAGCGCGTGACGACGACGGGAACGGAGGCTCGTACTGGCAGGGAATCGCCGTCGCCACCAGCGGGATCGCTTAATCGAGCTTTTGGACAGTCTGTCCGGAAAGCCTGCGTAGATGGTGCAGCCCCCTCTGGAAATTCCGGAAGGGCCACCACCGGGATGCGCAAGCATCCCCGGCGTCAGGGACGGCGCCGCCCAGGACCGCAAGCGGCAGGAGCCGTGAGCGGAATTCAATTGGAGGAGTGCAATGGCTCTCAATCTGTCTCAGAAGCAAGATGTAGTCGCACAGGTGGCAGAAGTTGCCGCCAAGGCGCACTCCTTGGTCGCAGCCGAGTACGCGGGCACCACGGTCAGCCAGATGACCGCGATGCGCAAGCAGGCCCGTGAAACCGGCGTGTTCTTGAAGGTTGTCAAGAACACGCTGGCCGCGCGCGCCGTCGCCGGTACCGAGTTCGAGGTCGTCAAGGACGCCCTCACCGGTCCGCTGCTGTACGCGTTCTCGCTGGAAGAACCCGGCGCCGCCGGTCGTCTGATCAAGGAAGCGTCCAAGGGTAACGACAAGCTCAAGGCCAAGGTCGTGTCGGTGGAAGGCAAGCTGCTGCCCGCCGCGCACGTCGAAGTCCTGGCCTCGCTGCCGACCCGCGAACAGGCCCTGGCCATGCTGGCCCGCGTCCTCGCCGAACCCGCAAGCATGTTTGCCCGCGTCGTCAAGGCCGTGGCGGACAAGCAGGGTGGCGGCGAAGCCGCTCCGGCCGAAGCTGCTGCCGAAGCCTGATATCGCGTACGCGACTTATCTAACCCATTCGTAAAAGATCAATTTTCCAGAGGTAATCAAAATGTCCCTTTCCAACGAACAGATCGTCGACGCCATCGCCGCCAAGTCGCTGATGGAAGTGATGGACCTGGTGAAGGCCATCGAAGAGAAGTTCGGCGTCACCGCCGCCGCCCCGGTCATGATGGCCGGCCCGGCTGCCGCCGCCGCTCCGGTCGAGGAGCAGACCGAGTTCACCGTCGTGCTGAAGAGCGCCGGCGACAAGAAGGTCGACGTGATCAAGGCTGTCCGCGCGATCACCGGCCTGGGCCTGAAGGAAGCCAAGGACCTCACCGAGGCCGGCGGCGTCCTGAAGGAAGCCGTGTCGAAGGACGACGCTGCCAAGTTCAAGAAGGAACTGGAAGCTGCTGGCGCGACCGTCGAGGTCAAGTAAGCAGTATCCGTGTCGCCGGATGTCATCGGCGACCACTGAAGGCTGGGGCCGTATGGTCCCGGCCTTCGGCCGTTGTTGAAGTAGCGCAAACAACAGCATGAAAGCCCGAGTCAGGCTCGCTCCAAAGCCGGTCGCGGGACCAACAAATCGCAGTCCGGACTTCGCGTCGCTCTATCCGGCCTGCCTGAGATTCACGAGCGAGGCAGAAATCCAACCGAGTTGGTAGTTGAAAGCAGCTCTAGATGGCGTGCGGGTGCCGGCAATACCCGCGGCTTCCAACTGACAGTTCAAAACTTCCCCAGGGAGTCGCGAACGGAAACCGAGATCGTCAATCGCCCCAGCGCGCCTTGATGTCCTTCGATTCCCCGTTTCCCGATTCCCGGCTCTAAACGAGGCGGCAGCTCCCCATGACGACAGCTTCCAAAACGAACTATTCGTTCACCGAAAAGAAGCGCATCCGCAAGAACTTCGGCAAGCGCCGGTCGATTCTCGAGGTTCCGTTCCTGCTCGCGATCCAGGTCGATTCCTACCGGGAGTTCCTGCAGGAAAACACCGACCCCGCGAAGCGCGACGACAAGGGCCTGCATGCGGCGCTGAAGTCGGTGTTCCCGATCGTCAGCTACAGCGGCAACGCCGCGCTGGAATACGTCGGCTACAAGCTGGGCGAGCCGCCGTTCGACGAGCGCGAGTGCCGCAACCGCGGCCTGTCCTACGGCGCCCCGCTGCGCGTGACCGTGCGCCTGGTGATCTACGACCGCGAGTCGTCGACCAAAGCCATCAAGTACGTGAAGGAGCAGGAGGTCTACATGGGCGAGATCCCGCTCATGACCGACAACGGCACCTTCATCGTCAACGGCACCGAGCGCGTCATCGTCTCGCAGCTGCACCGTTCGCCGGGCGTGTTCTTCGACCACGACCGCGGCAAGACGCACTCGTCGGGCAAGCTGCTGTACAGCGCCCGCATCATTCCTTACCGCGGCTCCTGGCTCGACTTCGAGTTCGACCCGAAGGATGCGCTGTTCACCCGTATCGACCGTCGCCGCAAGCTGCCGGTGACCGTGCTGCTGCGCGCCCTTGGTTACAACAACGAGGAGATGCTGCGCGAGTTCTTCGAGATCAACACCTTCCACATCGATCCGAAGGAAGGCGTCCAGCTCGAGCTCATCCCTGAGCGCCTGCGTGGCGAAACCCTCGACTTCGACCTCGCCGATGGCGACAAGGTCATCGTCGAAGCCGGCCGCCGCATCACCGCGCGCCACGTCAAGCAGCTCGAAGCCTCGGGCATCGCCGCGCTGTCGGTGCCGGACAGCTACCTGGTCGGCCGCATCCTTTCGCACGACGTCGTCGATCCGAACACCGGCGAGTTGCTGGCGCTGGCCAACGACGAGATCAACGACGACCACCTGGCCAAGTTCCGCAAGGCCGGTGTCGCCGTCGTCGGTACGCTGTGGGTCAATGACCTCGACCGCGGTGCGTACCTGTCGAACACGCTGCGCATCGATGCGAGCAAGACCCAGCTCGAAGCGCTGGTCGAGATCTACCGCATGATGCGCCCGGGCGAGCCGCCCACCAAGGACGCCGCGCAGAACCTGTTCCACAACCTGTTCTTCACCTTCGAGCGCTACGACCTGTCGGGCGTGGGCCGGATGAAGTTCAACCGCCGCCTCGGCCGCAAGGAAGTCACCGGTGCCTCGGTGCTGTACGACGCCAAGTACTTTGCCGAACGCAAGGACGAGGAGTCCGTGCGCCTGCGCGAAGCCTGCGGCGGCATGTCCGACATCCTCGATGCGATCCGCGTGCTCACCGAGATCCGCAACGGTCGTGGCGTCGTCGACGACATCGACCACCTGGGCAACCGTCGCGTGCGTTCGGTCGGCGAAATGGCCGAGAACGTGTTCCGCGTCGGCCTGGTCCGCGTCGAGCGCGCCGTGAAGGAACGCCTGTCGATGGCCGAGTCCGAGGGCCTGACCCCGCAGGAGCTGATCAACGCCAAGCCGGTGGCCGCTGCGATCAAGGAATTCTTCGGTTCCTCGCAGCTGTCGCAGTTCATGGACCAGAACAACCCGCTGTCGGAAGTGACGCACAAGCGTCGCGTTTCCGCGCTGGGTCCGGGGGGCCTGACCCGCGAACGCGCCGGCTTCGAAGTGCGCGACGTGCACCCGACCCATTACGGCCGCGTCTGCACCATCGAGACACCGGAAGGCCCGAACATCGGCCTGATCAACTCGCTGGCCGTGTTCGCCCGCACCAACAAGTACGGCTTCCTCGAGACGCCGTACCGCAAGGTCGTGGACGGCCGCGTCACCGACGACGTCGAGTACCTGTCGGCGATCGAAGAGAACGAGTACGTCATCGCCCAGGCCAACGCGCCGCGCGACGAAAAGGGCCACATCACCGCCCAGTTCGTCGACTGCCGCTACCAGGGCGAATCGCTGCTGAAGCCGCCGAGCGAGATCCACTTCATGGACGTCTCGCCGATGCAGACCGTGTCGGTCGCGGCCGCGCTGGTGCCATTCCTCGAGCACGACGACGCGAACCGCGCGCTGATGGGCGCGAACATGCAGCGCCAGGCCGTGCCGACGTTGAAGGCGCAGAAGCCGCTGGTCGGTACCGGGATCGAGCGCGCCGTGGCGCGCGACTCGGGCGTGACCGTGAACGCCCTGCGCGGCGGCGTGATCGAGCAGATCGACGCGGCCCGCATCGTGGTCAAGGTCAACGAGAGCGAGATCTCCGGTGAGCACGACGCCGGCGTCGACATCTACAACCTGATCAAGTACACCCGTTCGAACCAGAACACCTGCATCAACCAGTCGCCGCTGGTGAAGGTGGGTAACGTGGTCGCGCGCGGCGACGTGCTGGCCGACGGTCCTTCGACCGACATCGGCGAGCTCGCGCTGGGCCAGAACATGCTGGTCGCGTTCATGCCGTGGAACGGCTACAACTTCGAAGACTCGATCCTGCTCTCCGAGCGCGTGGTCGAAGAGGATCGCTACACCACGATCCACATCGAAGAATTGACCGTCCAGGCGCGCGACACCAAGCTGGGGCCGGAAGAAATCTCCGCCGACATCCCGAACGTCTCCGAGCAGGCCCTGAACCGCCTCGACGAGTCGGGCGTGGTGTACATCGGTGCGGAAGTGCGCGCCGGCGACATCCTCGTCGGCAAGGTCACGCCGAAGGGCGAGAGCCAGCTCACGCCGGAAGAGAAGCTGCTGCGCGCGATCTTCGGCGAGAAGGCGTCCGACGTGAAGGACAGCTCGCTGCGCGTGCCGCCGGGCATGGACGGCGTCGTCATCGACGTCCAGGTCTTCACCCGCGACGGCATCGAGAAGGACAAGCGTGCGCGCCAGATCGAAGAATCCGAAATCAAGCGCGTCAAGAAGGACTTCGACGACCAGTTCCGCATCCTCGAAGCGGCGATCTACGACCGCCTGCGTTCGCAGCTGATCGGCAAGGTCGCCAACGGCGGCGCCGGCCTGAAGAAGGGCGACACCGTCACCTCGCTGGTGCTCGACAGCCTGTCGAAGAAGGACTGGTTCACCCTGCGCATGAAGGACGACGAGGCCGTCGAGGCGATCGAGCGCGCGCAGAAGCAGATCGAAGCCCACGAGAAGGAGTTCGAGAAGCGCTTCCAGGACAAGCGCGGCAAGATCACCCAGGGCGACGACCTCGCTCCGGGCGTGCTGAAGATGGTCAAGGTGTTCCTGGCCGTTAAGCGCCGCATCCAGCCGGGCGACAAGATGGCCGGCCGCCACGGCAACAAGGGCGTGGTGTCCACCATCGTGCCGGTCGAAGACATGCCGTACATGGCCAACGGCGAGACCGTGGACATCGTGCTGAACCCGCTGGGCGTGCCGTCGCGTATGAACATCGGCCAGGTGCTCGAAGTCCACCTCGGCTGGGCCGCGAAGGGGCTGGGCAGGAAGATCCAGCGCATGCTCGAGGCCCAGCAGAAGGTCGCCGAGCTGCGCAAGTTCCTGGACGAGATCTACAACCACGACCGCACCACGCACGAGGAACGCGTCGACCTCACGCAGTTCTCCGACGAGGAGCTGCTGACGCTGGCGAAGAACCTGATCGACGGCGTGCCGATGGCGACCCCGGTGTTCGACGGCGCGGCCGAGTTCGAGATCAAGAAGATGCTCGAACTTGCCGAGTTGCCGCTCAGCGGCCAGACGATGCTGTTCGACGGCCGCACCGGTGAGTCGTTCGAGCGTCCGGTCACGGTCGGCTACATGCACATGCTGAAGTTGAACCACCTGGTCGACGACAAGATGCACGCGCGTTCGACCGGTCCGTACTCGCTCGTCACCCAGCAGCCGCTGGGCGGCAAGGCGCAGTTCGGCGGCCAGCGCTTCGGCGAAATGGAAGTCTGGGCACTGGAAGCCTACGGCGCCGCCTACACCCTGCAGGAAATGCTGACGGTGAAGTCCGACGACGTGCAGGGCCGCAACCAGATGTACAAGAACATCGTCGACGGCGAGTACGAGATGGTGGCCGGCATGCCGGAATCCTTCAACGTGCTGGTGAAGGAAATCCGCTCGCTCGCGATCAACATGGAGCTGGAAGAGAACTGATCCACGGGCGGGAAGCGCAGCGAGTCGCGCGCTTCCCGCTCCGCTGAAACAGCGATCCACAGCCCTCGACGAATTCCTCCTTCCGGAGAAAACAAATGAAAGACCTGCTCAACCTCTTCAACCAGCAGCGCGCCGCGATCGATTTCGATGCGATCAAGATCGCGCTGGCTTCGCCGGACCTGATTCGTTCGTGGTCCTACGGCGAAGTGAAGAAGCCGGAAACCATCAACTACCGCACCTTCAAGCCGGAACGCGACGGCCTGTTCTGCGCCGCCATCTTCGGTCCGATCAAGGACTACGAGTGCCTGTGCGGCAAGTACAAGCGCATGAAGCACCGCGGCGTGGTCTGCGAAAAGTGCGGCACCGAAGTGACGCTGGCCAAGGTGCGCCGCGAGCGCATGGGCCACATCGACCTGGCCTCGCCGGTCGCGCACATCTGGTTCCTCAAGTCGCTGCCCTCGCGCATCGGCCTGATGCTGGACATGACCCTGCGCGACATCGAGCGCATCCTGTACTTCGAAGCCTACGTGGTGACGGAGCCGGGCCTCACCCCGATGGAACGCGGCATGCTGCTCAACGAAGAGCAGTACATGCAGGCGCGCCAGGAGCACGGCGACGACTTCGAGGCCGCGATGGGCGCCGAGGCAGTCTATGACCTGCTGCGCACGATCGACCTGCAGTCGGAAATGATCCAGCTGAAGGAAGACATCGCCTCCACCGGTTCCGAAACCAAGCTCAAGCGCCTCACCAAGCGCATCAAGCTGGTCGAAGCCTTCCTCGAATCCGGCAATCGTCCGGAGTGGATGGTGATGACCGTGTTGCCGGTGCTGCCGCCGGACCTGCGTCCGCTGGTGCCACTGGATGGTGGCCGCTTCGCGACGTCGGACCTCAACGACCTGTACCGCCGCGTCATCAACCGCAACAACCGCCTGCGTCGCCTGCTCGAACTCAATGCGCCGGACATCATCGTGCGCAACGAGAAGCGCATGCTGCAGGAGTCGGTCGACGCCCTGATGGACAACGGCCGTCGCGGCCGTGCCATCACCGGCACCAACAAGCGCCCGCTCAAGTCGCTGGCCGACATGATCAAGGGCAAGCAGGGCCGCTTCCGCCAGAACCTGCTCGGCAAGCGCGTCGACTACTCGGGCCGTTCGGTCATCGTGGTCGGCCCGACCCTGCGCCTGCACGAGTGCGGCCTGCCGAAGAAGATGGCGCTGGAACTGTTCAAGCCCTTCATCTTCGCCAAGCTGCAGCGCCGTGGCCTCGCCACCACCATCAAGGCTGCCAAGAAGCTCGTCGAGCGCGAAGAGCCGATGGTGTGGGACATCCTCGAAGAGGTCATCCGCGAGCACCCGGTGCTGCTCAACCGCGCACCGACCCTGCACCGCCTCGGCATCCAGGCGTTCGAGCCGGTGCTGATCGAAGGCAAGGCGATCCAGTTGCATCCGCTCGTGTGTACGGCGTTCAACGCCGACTTCGACGGTGACCAGATGGCCGTGCACGTGCCGCTCTCGCTGGAAGCCCAGCTGGAAGCGCGCGCGCTGATGATGTCGTCGAACAACATCCTGTCGCCGGCGAACGGCGAGCCGATCATCGTGCCGTCGCAGGACGTCGTGCTCGGCCTGTACTACATGACCCGCGCCCTGGAGAACAAGAAGGGCGAGGGCATGGCGTTCGCGAACGTCGCCGAGGTCAAGCGCGCCTATGACAACCGTGCGGTCGAGCTGCACGCCAAGTGCAAGGTGCGCATCACCGAGACCGTGATCGCCGAGGACGGCTCGCGCTCGAAGAAGACGTCGGTCATCGACACGACCGTCGGTCGTGCCCTGCTGCGCGAGATCCTGCCGGACGGCCTGCCGTTCGCCCTGGCCAACGTCGAGCTGACCAAGAAGAACATCAGCCGCCTAATCAACTCGTGCTACCGCATGCTCGGCCTGAAGGACACCGTGGTGTTCGCCGACCAGCTGATGTACACGGGCTTCAGCTACGCGACCCGTGCGGGCGTGTCGATCGGCATCGACGACATGAAGATCCCGCCGGAGAAGAAGGGCATCCTGGACGAGGCCGAGCAGGAAGTGCTCGACATCCAGCAGCAGTACCAGTCGGGCCTGGTCACCGCGGGCGAGCGCTACAACAAGGTCGTCGACATCTGGTCGCGTACCAACGAGCGCGTTGCCAAGGCGATGATGGACACGATCGGCACCGATACGGTGACCAACGCCAAGGGCGAAATGGTCCCGCAGAAGTCGATGAACTCGATCTACATCATGGCCGACTCCGGCGCCCGTGGTTCGCAGGCGCAGATCCGCCAGCTGGCCGGCATGCGTGGCCTGATGGCCAAGCCGGACGGCTCGATCATCGAGACGCCGATCACCGCGAACTTCCGCGAAGGCCTGAACGTCCTGCAGTACTTCATCTCGACCCACGGCGCCCGTAAGGGCCTGGCGGATACCGCGCTGAAGACCGCGAACTCCGGTTACCTGACCCGTCGCCTCGTCGACGTGGCGCAGGACGTGGTGATCACCGAAACCGACTGCGGCACGCTCGACGGCCTGACCATGACTCCGATCGTGGAAGGCGGCGACGTGGTCGAGCCGCTGCGCGACCGCGTGCTGGGCCGAGTCGTGGCCGAGGACGTGTTCCTGCCGGGCAATGACGAGGATCCGATCGTCACCCGCAACACCCTGCTCGACGAAGCCTGGGTCGCCAAGCTCGAAGATGCCGGCGTGCAGTCGATCAAGGTGCGTTCGACCATCACCTGCCAGAGCTCGTTCGGCGTGTGCTCGCACTGCTACGGCCGAGACCTCGGCCGCGGCCACCTGGTCAACCACGGCGAAGCGGTCGGCGTTGTCGCCGCGCAGTCGATCGGTGAGCCGGGTACGCAGCTGACCATGCGTACGTTCCACATAGGTGGCGCGGCGTCGCGTGCGGCCGCCATCGACAACGTGACGGTGAAGACCACCGGTACCCTGAAGTACAACAACCTCAAGTTCGTCGAGCACAGCCAGGGCCATCGCGTGGCCGTGTCGCGTTCGGGCGAACTGTCCGTGCTCGACGGCCACGGCCGCGAGCGCGAGCGTTACAAGCTCCCCTACGGTGCCACCATCGCGGTCAAGGACGGTGCGGAGATCAAGGCCGGCCAGCAGGTCGCGAACTGGGATCCGCATAACCACCCGATCGTGTCGGAAGTGGCGGGCTTCATCCGCTTCATCGACTTCATCGACGGCGTCACCGTCATCGAGAAGACCGACGAGCTGACCGGCCTGGCTTCGCGCGAGATCACCGATCCGAAGCGTCGCGGTTCGCAGGGCAAGGACCTGCGCCCGATCGTCCGCATCGTCGACAAGAACGGCAAGGACCTGTCCATCCCGGGTACCGACCTGCCGGCGCAGTACATGCTGCCGCCGCGCTCGATCGTGAACCTGCAGGACGGCGCGCCGGTCGGCGTGGGCGACGTGGTCGCCAAGATCCCGCAGGAAGCATCGAAGACCCGCGACATCACCGGTGGTCTGCCTCGCGTGGCCGATCTGTTCGAAGCGCGCAAGCCGAAGGATCCGGCGATCCTGGCCGAGCGTTCGGGCATCGTGTCGTTCGGCAAGGACACCAAGGGCAAGCAGCGCCTGATCATCAAGGACACCGACGGTAACGAGCACGAAGAGCTGATCCCGAAGTACCGCCAGATCATCGTGTTCGAAGGCGAGCACGTGGAGAAGGGCGAGACCGTGGTGGACGGCGAGCCGAGCCCGCAGGACATCCTGCGCCTGCTGGGCGTCGAGCCGCTGGCCGTGTACCTGACCAAGGAAATCCAGGACGTCTACCGCCTGCAGGGCGTGAAGATCAACGACAAGCACATCGAGGTGATCGTTCGCCAGATGCTGCGCAAGGTTGAGATCACCGACGCCGGCGACAGCAAGTTCCTCAATGGCGAGCAGGTCGAGCGCCAGCGCTTCGTCGAGGAAAATGCACGCCTCCAGTCCAAGGGAGAGATCCTGACCAAGGCCGATCCGGTCCTGCTGGGCATCACCAAGGCCTCGCTGGCGACCGAGTCGTTCATCTCGGCCGCGTCGTTCCAGGAAACCACCCGCGTGCTGACCGAGGCCGCTGTCCGTGGTACCCGCGACGGCCTGCGTGGCTTGAAGGAGAACGTGATCGTCGGTCGCCTGATCCCGGCCGGTACGGGCTTGGCCTATCACACCGCGCGCCGTCGTTCGGCCTCCGGTCTGACCGAGTCCGAGTTGGAGACCCTGGCCGGTGGCACGACCGAGGCTCCGGCCACGGGCGAAAGCGCCGAGACCGAGGTCACCTCCGAGGAATAAGTCCTGTGGCGGGCCCACCCCTGTCCGGGGTGGGCCCGCCAGCGGGTCTGTTCCGTGGCTCCTGCGGCTACAAATCCGCAAAGAAGCACGCTATACTTCCGCGCTTTCCGACGACCGGCTTTCGAAGCCGGGTTCGTCCAGATCACCAAAAGAGGCGCACGGAGCGCCTCGTGTTGGGCCCAGGGTAGGGCGGGATCGCTGAGTTTCCCCGGCACGCAACGTCGCGTCGGGGCGGATAGTCCGCACTGGCGACAACGCCAGGGGCGGGCTATGTGTTTTTGTCTCGGTGGTCCGGGTTTCCCGGGCTGCCGATGGTTTTTTCGAGAAGTTTCATCCCGAAGCAGGCTCCGGCCTTCAATCAAAGAGTCACAGATGGCGACGATCAATCAGTTGGTGCGCAAGCCGCGCAACCCTGAAACCTACAAGAGCACCTCGCCGGCGCTCGCGAACTGCCCGCAGCGTCGTGGCGTTTGCACCCGCGTTTACACCACCACCCCGAAGAAGCCGAACTCGGCTCTGCGCAAGGTGGCCAAGGTGCGCCTGACCAACGGTTACGAAGTCATTTCGTACATCGGCGGCGAAGGCCACAACCTGCAGGAACACTCGGTGGTGCTGATCCGTGGCGGCCGCGTCAAGGACCTGCCGGGCGTGCGTTACCACACCGTGCGCGGCTCGCTCGACGCCGCCGGCGTGACCAAGCGTCGCCAGGGCCGTTCCAAGTACGGCGCCAAGCGCCCGAAGTCCTGATTTCGACGAGTGCGCATAGGCGCACAAGATCCGCGCCGTTGTATCCGCAACGGTTCTGTCAAAGATTTAGATAAAGGTACGCACCATGTCGCGTAAAGGTTCCACCCCGCAGCGTTCGGTCCTGCCCGATCCCAAGCACGGCAGCGAGACGATCGCGCGCTTCATCAACATGGTCATGCAGAGCGGCAAGAAGTCGATCGCCGAAAAGATCGTCTATGGCGCCATGGACGTGATCGGCGAGAAGAGCCCGAATGCCCTCGAACTGATCGAGAAGGCCCTCGGCAACGTCGCTCCCGCAGTCGAAGTTAAGTCCCGCCGCGTCGGCGGCGCGACCTACCAGGTGCCGGTCGAAGTGCGCGCCTCGCGCCGCATGGCGCTGGCGATGCGCTGGTTGATCGATTCGGCCCGCAAGCGTGGCGAAAACAGCATGCCGCGCAAGCTGGCTGCTGAACTCCTCGATGCTTCCGAAAACCGTGGCGGCGCGATCAAGAAGCGCGAAGAAACCCACCGTATGGCGGAAGCGAACAAGGCGTTCGCCCACTACCGCTGGTAATCCCGGCGCCGCGCCAGTCGCGGCCCGTCTGAAGCCAGCACTGCCGTCGCGACGACGTCGTCGTCGCCCGGCAATCGGAGGCCGCCGCGAGGCGGCATCCGGCCATCTGCAGATCACCGGCCTTGGCGGGTGGGTCTCAGCAACCGATCGCAAACAAAGAGAGTGTCCCGTGGCTCGCACCACTCCCCTCGAGCGTTACCGCAACTTCGGCATCATGGCCCACATCGATGCCGGCAAGACCACCACGTCTGAGCGCATCCTTTTCTACACCGGCGTCAGCCACAAGATCGGCGAAGTGCACGAAGGTGCCGCGACGATGGACTGGATGGAGCAGGAGCAGGAGCGCGGCATCACCATTACGTCCGCCGCGACCACCGCGTTCTGGACGGGCATGGACAAGACCCTGCCGCAGCACCGCTTCAACATCATCGACACCCCTGGCCACGTCGACTTCACCATCGAAGTCGAGCGTTCGCTGCGCGTGCTCGACGGCGCGGTGTTCGTGCTTTGCGCCGTGGGTGGCGTGCAGCCGCAGTCCGAGACCGTGTGGCGACAGGCCAACAAGTACTCGGTGCCGCGCATGGCGTTCGTCAACAAGATGGACCGCACCGGCGCCAACTTCGACAAGGTCGTCGAGCAGCTGAAGTCGCGCCTGGGCGCGTACGCCGTGCCGATGCAGGTGCCGATCGGCGCCGAAGATGGTTTCGAAGGCGTGGTCGACCTGCTCAAGATGAAGGCCATCCATTGGGATGTCGCCTCGCAGGGCACCAAGTTCGAATACCGCGACATTCCGGCCGACCTGCAGAGCAAGGCCGAGGAAGCGCGCAGCTTCATGATCGAGGCTGCTGCCGAAGCGTCCGAAGAGCTGATGGAGAAGTACCTGGGCGGCGACGAACTGACCGAGGCCGAGATCATCGAAGGCCTGCGCGCGCGCACCCTGAAGGTCGAGATCGTGCCGGTGTTCTGCGGCTCGGCGTTCAAGAACAAGGGCGTGCAGGCGATGCTCGACGGCGTGATCAACCTGCTGCCGTCGCCGGCCGACCGTCCGCCCGTACAGGGCATCGATGACAACGACAAGGAAGACACCCGCAAGGCGTCGGATTCCGAGCCGTTCTCGGCGCTCGCGTTCAAGATCATGACCGACCCGTTCGTCGGCGCCCTGACGTTCTTCCGCGTCTATTCGGGCGTGCTGAACTCGGGCGACCAGGTCTACAACCCGGTCAAGTCGAAGAAGGAGCGCATCGGCCGCATCCTGCAGATGCACGCCAACCAGCGCGACGAGATCAAGGAAGTCCGCGCCGGCGACATCGCCGCGGCTGTGGGCCTGAAGGACGTGACCACCGGCGACACGCTGTGCTCGCAGGATCACATCATCACCCTCGAGCGCATGACCTTCCCGGAGCCCGTCATCTCGATGGCGGTCGAGCCGAAGACCAAGTCGGACCAGGAAAAGATGGGCATGGCCCTGTCGCGCCTCGCGGCGGAAGATCCTTCGTTCCGTGTTCGCACGGACGAAGAATCGGGCCAGACCATCATCGCCGGCATGGGCGAGCTGCACCTGGACATCATCGTCGACCGCATGCGTCGCGAGTTCAACGTGGAAGCCAACGTCGGCAAGCCGCAGGTGGCCTACCGCGAGACGATCCGCAAGTCGGACGTGAAGTCGGACTACAAGCACGCCAAGCAGTCGGGTGGTAAGGGTCAGTACGGCCACGTCGTGATCGAGCTTTCGCCGATGAATGAAGCCGATCGCGCCAACAAGGACGTCGAGAACGATTTCCTGTTCATCAACGACATCACCGGCGGCGTGATTCCGAAGGAATTCATCCCGGCGGTCGAGAAGGGTCTGCGTGAAACCATCACCAGCGGTCCGCTCGCGGGCTTCCCGGTGGTGAACGTCAAGGTCAAGCTCGTGTTCGGCTCGTACCACGACGTCGACTCGTCCGAAATGGCGTTCAAGCTCGCCGCGTCGATGGCGTTCAAGGAAGGCTTCCGCAAGGCCGATCCGGTCCTGCTCGAGCCGATGATGAAGGTCGAAGTCGTGACGCCGGAAGACTATGTCGGCGACGTCATGGGCGACGTGAGCCGTCGTCGTGGTCTGCTGTCCGGTCAGGACGACAGCCCGTCGGGCAAGATCATCAACGCGATGGTGCCGCTGGGCGAAATGTTCGGCTACGCGACCACGCTGCGTTCGATGTCGCAGGGCCGCGCGACCTTCACGATGGAGTTCGATCACTACGCTGAAGCGCCGGCGAACATTGCCGACGCGGTGATGAAGAAGTCCTAACCAACGAAAATGGGGCTCGAGGTTCGGGCCCCGCTCCAGAATCACATCCCCGTTTCAACAAGCACTAAAGAGAGACATACCATGGCTAAGGGTAAGTTCGAGCGCACCAAGCCCCACGTAAACGTCGGCACGATCGGCCACGTGGACCACGGCAAGACCACGCTGACGGCAGCGCTGACCAA
>NZ_JCANTQ010000002.1:0-3486 GCF_059568595.1 Lysobacter oryzae DSM 21044
CTAACGCCTGAATTAAGCCGAGCCGCGAAGCGGCTTCGGCTTGAATGAACTGTTAGGCCTCAGGCCCGTGCGGGTGCTAGTGCTCTTCATGCTTTTAAACGTGGGCAGTAATGTGGATTTCGCTTAACGTCTGTCCAGAGCATGGAGACATACAAATTTCCTGGCGCCGCCACTGAGGATGGGGTGGCGCTAAAACTCTTCTCGGCGCGGCAGAACCTAACGGTAATTTCGGTCGCAGAGACTCGCTCACCCATATAGGTCCATCCGTGCTTTGGCAAGGTCTGCTTGAAGTAGTTGGCAATAGTCCTTGGCGTGTCAGCGGTAGAAAAGCTTTGCGTGACGCCCACTGGGCCGCCGCGCGCCACTTCAATTGCCGGAGCTACCGGAGTGATGCGTGCCGGAAGGGGCACTCCTTCCAGCTCACTCCGGAGCGATGCGATCCCAGGCCCAGACGAATGCAGGAACTTGCCAAAACCGTTGGGGTAGAAAGCTGCAACTGCAAGGACGGCAGCAGCCGCGACAATGGACCGAACAATTGTGGATGGCGACGCGATCACAAGCCCATGCACTCCAGCTGAGGCCTAACGCCTGAGTTAAGCCGACCCGCTGCGGGCGAACCCGGAAGCCGAGGCGGCACAAGTTGATACGAAACTAAGCCGAAGCCGCGAAGCGGGTTCGGCTTGAACGAATTGTTAGGCCGCAATGTACCAAGGCGCCTGGACCCACGGGAGGTGGGTCGGTGCAACGCCAGGCTGGCCGGAGCCGGGAGCCCCGAGCGCCACACTTGGATGCCACTGGCAACGGTATGGGCAGCAGGATTGCACGGGGGCCTGCTGCTGCGAGCAGCTGCGCGCGCAATCCATGGAGGAGGCCAGTGAGGTCCGGCTGACGAAAAGCCCCGCAACGCGGAAAGCCAACCACGCCAATCGCTCTTGCGCGGCCTAACACCTGAATTAAGCCGACCCGCGAAGCGGGTTCGGCTTGAATGAATTGTTAGGTGCCTGTAGCCGGTAATAGATGACCGGAGGCAACAACTCCAAACGGCAGTTGGGAGAGCGAATCGCATGAGGCCCTCTGCTCGCACGAAGAGGGTAGAAGTTGTCCACGTTAGAGACGATTGGCCGAAGGCGTTTGAGAGAAGGGGCTAGCACACGGGATGCCGGAAGGTTGCTGTAGGCCTGCGAGAAAGCAGCCGCAGGTTGCTCCTTGCGTCGGCAAGCAATGCCCCAAGCAGCCGATAGCGCCGAACGATGGTCGTGACCAAGCGGCCCGATAACAGAGATCCACCGGATGTCAGGCGGGATTGTGATGGGCAAGCGTGATTGCACGGTCTGCCAAAACACACCCAAGGTCGCGGTGCAGCTACTGCCATCAATTGCGATTCCCTTCGGCAGGACGCGGACCTCCACGGGACACAAGTCCGCGGAACGGGCCGGGCCTGACAGCACCAAGAGCAATGTTGCGGCTGCGAGAACCTTCATCGAAAGGCACCTAACGCCTGAATTAAGCCGAGCCGCGAAGCGGCTTCGGCTTGAATGAATTGTTAGGCCGCGTGCCGATAGCCAGCGACCTGCCAGCAACAGAATACCGTGGCCGCCGAGCTCCAAGCCCGGAGCACCGAGCAAAGTGCTCGGAGAGCCGAGCCCTTGGCCCGAGACGCCGAGCAAAAGGGGTGGAGTGCCGAGCACCAAGCCCGGAGCGTGGAGAAAAACGCCCGAAAGGCGGAGCATCTGGCTTGGGGCGCCGAGCAAAAAGCTCGGCTCGCGTAGCAAAAAGCCCGGAGCGCCGAGCTCTGAGCTCCAAGCGCCGAGCAAAAGGGGCGGCAGGCGGAGCTAAAAGGCCGAAGCCGAAGAGAAGGCTGGATTAGCGGCCTAACGCCTGAATTAAGCCGAGCCGCGAAGCGGCTTCGGCTTGAATGAATTGTTAGGCCTCATCGCCAAGGCCGAGGGAAGTGAGGCGAACCTCACTGAAGCGCATGCGACGTAGATTGCCCTGAGCTGCCAAGTGACCACTCGAGACGAGATCTCGGACTCGCTGACCGTAGAACACATCTGGGATGTCATGGTACTGGTCCGAATATGCGTCCATTGCAACCGCTACAACAAGGGCGACCTTTCGCCAGTCTGCGCCTGCCTGTAGGCCATCAGCGTCAAGCGGCGGATCATCTTGGTCGTCGGCGGAAGTCATAGTGAACGTTCTTATGAGGCCTAACGCCTGAATTAAGCCGAGCCGCGAAGCGGCTTCGGCTTGAATGAATTGTTAGGGCTCGAGCGAGGATATTCGCTCGGCCACGCTATCCCGATTGATGTGTGGCTTGAGAAGCGGCCATTGCCTAACTGCGCAAAGAAGCATCCCGAAATAGCCAATTGCAACGCCAATGATCAGCATAGCAATCGACAGAACCATGGGTGTAAGCACGGACTCAATCTCGGAGAGAACGTATAGAACAACTGCCGGTCCAAACAGAAACGCGAACTCAGCCCAGGGGTTCCTGAGCCATTTGGGTGGCCCGTTGTCAATTTGGTTGAGGACCGCGGACAGGTACTTTTTCTCTCTTGCGGGAGTCATTGGTGAGCCCTAACGCCTGAGTTAAGCCGAGCCCAAGCGCGTAGCGATTGGGCTTCGGCTTGAACGAATTGTTAGGCCCGCACCCGCAGAGAATGCAGCAGCGGACAAGAGCCCGTAGAGACCGCCAGGTAGAAGAGCCTTGAGCGCGGCCTGTTGGGCAATCCAACGAGCAAGTGCTTGGTCATTCATCTGTGGCCAATAGTTGGAATACAGCGAGTAAATCCCAAGCACAAGAGCACCAACAAGTGCGCCATACAGGCAAAGATTGATTGCATTTAATCGACCGCGTGAGCGCAGCCACATGGCAAGCGGAAGTTCTATGAGCACAGCCACCGGCGAGGAAATGAAAAGTCCCATGAGCAAGACAAGCAGCGGAGGGATCATCACCCGTTGCGATGAGAGCACCATAAGCAGGGCCATCAACGCCGGGACAAACACAATCGAGGCGATAAGTCCTATCCAAAGCGGGCGGGTGTGCTGAGATCTGTCCATGTGGGCCTAACGCCTGAATTAAGCCGAGCCGCGAAGCGGCTTCGGCTTGAATGAATTGTTAGGCCGCGTGACGAGAATCCGGGGCGTAGTGAAAACGCGGCCCACTGAGTTACAGCACGAACCGAAAGATAAGGGAGGCGCCAACGCACACAACAGCAATCCCAACAATTATGGCCGGAATCCCGTACACGAAGCCAAAATGGTTGTTGCTGGGGTTGTGGTCCCCGAAGGTCACGCCGAATCGGATCCGTCGGGTCACCACGGCCTGTACGCCGATCGCGATGATGCCGAGGCCAAGAAGAAAGAGTGCAATTTTGATCATTGGTAAGCGGCCTAACGCCTGAGTTAAGCCGCGCCGGTGGCGGGCTTTCCGGAGGCGATCTTAGCGTGACCCGGACGAAGCAAGGGAACTCCGAAACGGCGTCG
>NZ_JCANTQ010000003.1:0-2632 GCF_059568595.1 Lysobacter oryzae DSM 21044
GGTGGCTGCCGCGACCTGCCTCGAGCGCGGTTGCGGGCAAGGGCAGGGAAGAGCCGGAGAACGATGCTAAAGCCATCGCGAAAGACCAGCGGCGCTCTTGCTCTTACGCGGCCTAACGCCTGAATTAAGCCGAGCCGCGAAGCGGCTTCGGCTTGAATGAATTGTTAGGCAGCTCAGCCCCAAACGGCCACATTGCCGCCGCCTTGACCGACTGCCACTGTGCCCGTCGGGCCCTCGATCTGCCAAGCCTCATAGCCACTTGAATCTGCGACTGCTTGAAGGGCATACCCACCAAATTGGAGAGTGAGGTCAGCCGTTCCTGGCGCTACTTGGACGGCAGTAAGGGTGTGGCCGAGCAGCGCGCTGGAGAGCTCCGGAATGGCGTGCACCGGCCTGTTGCGACCAAAGAGCTGGCCCTCGTCTCGGCTGGTTAGCGCCAGCGTGCCTGATGAGAGCAGGCGCCACAGCGACTCAATTTGCACGCGATAGCCGCCAGCCAACGTCACGACGCAAGGACAGCCCTCCCATTGCTCGATGGCGTCGACTGTCCGGCCGATGAGTTGGGAAGTCCAAGAATCTTCCATGAGCTGCCTAACGCCTGAATTAAGCCGAGCCGCGAAGCGGCTTCGGCTTGAATGAATTGTTAGATTGCTTGCACGAAACTCTCAAGCGCATCAATTATTTTCCCTTGCTCGTCATCAGTCCATTGCATGGGGATATGCCACTCCTGTGTGCCGTCAAACGACACGAACCAAGAGAGTCCATCATCGTAAGGAAGGAATGAGTAGCCAAGGAATAGCCACTCCTCTCCAGCCGGATGGATGTGACGATCGTGGTCTATGAATTCTTTTATCACCCGATATCGCAGGCCAGCCGTCAGGAATTGATGCTTGGGGCCGCAGTTGGGAGCTTTAGCGCCGCTCCAAAAGCCTAATTTTTCAGGTCCGTACATGTGTCTTAGCAATCTAACGCCTGAGTTAAGCCGAGCCGCGAAGCGGCTTCGGCTTGGACGAATTGTTAGGCCCCTTGCTGGGACCAGCGGGTGCTGACTCTTGATGCACTGGTGCTGGCGCGGATTGAGGTGGGGCTTGCCAGGCGGCGACCAGGAGTTGCAAGAGAGAAGCTACTAGCGCCAACGCCGACACCCAAAGCGCGAGCTTGGAGATGCGAATGGCCTCCCCGTGCATTTCGGCACTTTGCCGCACGGCTAGTAGCTGCCGCATGGTCTCGCCCATTTGGGAGGCAGTAGCCTGGTTAATTGGATCGAGAACTCGGGCGCGTGCAACGGCGAGTAGCAGTTGTTCTAACTCCGATTTGGGCGCAGATATAACAGTGCCGTCGCGAAAGGCTGCCAACACGTCGTCGTAAGTCTTGGTCATGGGGCCTAACGCCTGAATTAAGCCGAGCCGCGAAGCGGCTTCGGCTTGGATGAATTGTTATGCAGCCCCGAGAGCCGGTGAAGTACGGCTGCTGAAGCGATCTTAGCCCAGGAAAATCGGTGCACGGGAATCACTGCCTGGAGCCAGGAGAGGGATCGGGCGAGCTCGGCCGGCCGACGGTGAGGGCGCCGCCACCGAAGTACGAAACATCCCGTCGAGGCGGCGGCGCGGCCTTTGATTTGCCGACGCGGGCTGTTGCTATTGGCGGCGCACTCGGGTTTGCGAGACCGCAATCAAGCTTCTCTTGCCACCGCGCATAACGCCTGAGTTAAGCCGACCCGCTGCGGGAAGAACCGTGAGCCGCGGAGAGTCGAGCTAGTAGTGAGTTCAAGACGAAGCCGCGAAGCGGGTTCGGCTTGAACGAATTGTTAGGCCGAAACTGGCGAGGAAATTCGAAAGAAGCGGCCCCGGGGCGAGGATGCCAGCCAAAGTCCTGGCAATCCAGAGGCGGAAGCCCGCAGGCGCGATGTGCTGTCGATTCCAGGGCTTGAACGCCGCCGACCGCGCTAGCTGTTGGCGCAAGAAGTAGACGTGCAGGAGCGGCCTAACGCCTGAATTAAGCCGAGCCGCGAAGCGGCTTCGGCTTGAATGAATTGTTAGGGCCCATCAGCAAAGCCCCGAGCTGAAAGTGGAACCTAACTGCCGCAGGTACTCGGTGGGGCTGACCGCACCGAAGTAGGCAGCAAAGCCGACGCCCCGCGCTATGAGAAAAACGGCGACAACCAGGATGGCTAGCCCTGCTCGCTTTGTGAGGCTAGCGGAACCGAGGAAGACCGTCAGTGCCGCCAGCGCGAGAACTGCATAGCCAAGATAGGCGTACCAGATGTAGCCGCCGCAGGAGCTAAACCCGAGCCATGCTCCAGCCGCCGCAGCTAAGGTGAGCGAAGCGATCGGGAGAGCAATAGTTGGGCCGGCGATGATCTTTGGCATGGGCCCTAACGCTTGAATTAACCCGACACCAAGCGCGTAGCGATTGGTGTTCGGGTTGAATGAATTGTTAGGCCGCAAGGTATCAGATCGCCGGGGCGATTCGGGCGCGGGAGCGCACGGAAGCCCTGTTTGCCGGAGCTGCCTGTGCCGGCCGAAAGCCGAAAGGCCCGGGCGCCATACGGAAGTGCCGCTATGAAGTGCTGGCTGGAGCGACACCGCATGGGCGACTGCTGCCGATTGAGCGTTCGGGCGCGGCCCAAGGA
>NZ_JCANTQ010000004.1:0-2012 GCF_059568595.1 Lysobacter oryzae DSM 21044
GCCTAACGCCTTGAAATTAGCCGAGCCGCGAAGCGGCTTCGGCTACATTGAACTGTTAGGCCGTAGGGTAGCCGAAGGTAAGGGCGGTTAGTAAACCGTGGAAGGTGCCGAAATCGGCGGGAGAAAGGACGTAGGGGGGACGCCGCAACCACCCGAGCTTGTCAGTGGCCGAAGCAATGAACCGACGCTGGCGCGCTCGCCAGATTGCTCGCCTGGTCCTTGGATAACGGCAGGGCCGCTGGAAGGGCCGGGGCGCGCCGACCGGGGCCGGCCGAAGAACGACGTGCTACTGACCACAGCAAGCGCGGTCCAAGACGAAGGCGGGGTACTCAGTGTGCGAACTTGTCACCCAATTTCATTCATTGGGAACGCACACGCCTAACGCCTGAATTAAGCCGAGCCGCGAAGCGGCTTCGGCTTGAATGAATTGTTAGGCACCGGCCGGCTGGCGGTGGGCCTGGAAAACAGCAGAACTGCAACGATATAGCTCGGAGGCCAAGGCCTCAGACTCCGATGCAAACTGTTGCAGCTGCTCAAGGGTGATGTGCTTGTCTTGGTGCAAGTGAGCAATCACCTCTCGGGTAAACATTGACCCATCTTGGCGCCGAAAGAAATCCATGACCAGGGGGTTATGCGCAATTATGTTACGAGTCTCGGCTAGGTCCTTTGCGCGTTGCAGTTTGGCCGACAGCTCCTTGTAGAGGTCGCCGTCATATCCCTCAAGTAGCTCAACTAGCAGCGATATTCGCTGGCCAAGCCGGAACGATCTTGTGGTGCGTTGAATCCGGTCACGCGGCAGCTCCCTAAGGCAAACGACTGTCACATGCTCGATGGAGCCAAACGCAACGAAGGCCTTGCCGATCGCCGCGGCCCATTCGCCTTTTAGATCTGTGAGCTGGACCAATGCTTCCCCCGGTGCCTAACGCCTGAATTAAGCCGAGCCGCGAAGCGGCTTCGGCTTGAATGAATTGTTAGGGTGCATGCCGGGACATCTCCAGCAGCACCATTGCACGCTCATCTAGTCTCCCACGGTCCCTGAGATAGGCCGTGGGAGCGCGGGTGATGGCAACCGTAGTTGCGGCTTGTAATGGCGAGAGCTGGCCGAGCGACTTGCCATACTCACGGTTGGCAAAATTGCTCAGGCCATGGTCCGTGCCGTTGTAAGAAAGCACGGAGTAAAAGCCGTACATCTGAGATCTGTCGAAGTGCATGGGTAGCAGGACGCTCCAAAGCGCCTCGCGCACATGCCACTGGCCTTGGGTTAGGTCAGAGTAGACAAGCGACGTGACCAGACGGGTTGCATGCGGGGTAGGCGACCCAGCATTTGCATCAATCAGGTCGCGGATGATCTGAGGTGGGGAAGAGTCTTCGGGATTGGCCTGGGTGAGGACGGCTTGAATCCGCGCAAGATGCGGCCGGACAGCAATCGTGTCGTAGGCAAACAATGCAACGGCAGGAACTCCGATCAGGAGCGCCGCTGCCTTGGCCACATTACCGATGATCTTGCTCATGCACCCTAACGCCTGAATTAAGCCGAGCCGCGAAGCGGCTTCGGCTTGAATGAATTGTTAGGGCCCATTTAGCACGGCCCCGTAGAGAGAGCCAAACCGACTTGCCGAAAGTAGTCTCCGAAGCCCGGGAAGGCAGGGTAGAACGGGGCCGCCAAGGCGCGAACGAGAAAGAACGTGCCAATCACCGCCAATGCGAGGAGTGCCCTGCGGCCGAGAGACGCGGCTTGTCTCGGCGGGAATGCCAGCAGCGCTACAGCCAAGGCAATGAGTGTCCATTGCATTAGCTGACGATGCCAAGCGTAGCCACCGCATGACGCTATACCAAACCAGACACCGCCTAGCACCGCTACTAAGAGAGCGAAGGTAGCCAGTGCTTTGAATCCGTTTGCGGAAATGTTTGGCATGGGGCCTAACGCCTGAATTAAGCCGAGCCGCGAAGCGGCTTCGGCTTGAATGAATTGTTAGGCGCGCTACCGACGCAGGAACAGTTTGCGGCGACAG
>NZ_JCANTQ010000005.1:0-1405 GCF_059568595.1 Lysobacter oryzae DSM 21044
ATTAAGGAGTGCCATCGCCTGGTGTCGCTGGGCGGCGGCTAACAATTCATTCAAGCCGAAGCCGCTTCGCGGCTCGGCTTAATTCAGGCGTTAGGGGGCGTGATGAAACTTTGGCAACGACGGACACTTGGCATTCTTACCCTTGGCGGGGGCGCCGTAGGCTTTGCGGCTGCGCTCACTTTGCTCTTGACGCGTAGCAATCCCATCGAGTGGCTCTTTTGCATCGGCTTTATCGCCATTTATACGTGGGGCGTTTGGTGCGGGGCGCGGCTGTTAGAGAGCCAGCCAGGCGCTGAACAGTCCACCCTCAAATACTGGCTCATCCAGATTCCTGCGTTTGGCTCTCCGCTTTTCGGCTATTTCCTAGCCAGCGGATTCCACACAACCGTTGCACTCCAGATTTTTCCGCTCAAGTTCAATGCCAATTTCCTTCTTGGCAGCACCTTCAATTATTCACTCATGCAATCCGGCAACCCATGGTTCATAGGGGTCAACGTATTCGCAATCGGGGTCGTATGGTGGCTTGCTCGCAAAGTTCCGCAGCCCGCCCCCTAACAATTCATTCAAGCCGAAGCCGCTTCGCGGCTCGGCTTAATTCAGGCGTTAGAGCGCATGGGCAACTTCGCGGTGACTCTTAGAGCAACAGCGGCCCTTGGCTTCGTCGGCCTCCTGGTCGGCGGGCTGTTTGCGTCCATCGGAATTGCGCTGTTTTCTGCAATATCGGACGGCGTAGACATCAAGGAACTGCTCATGTCGCCTTTGTCCGCCTTGCTCATATATCCATTCGCGCTTGGCTACGGCATCCTGCCTGCGTTCTTGGTATGTGTGCCGCTCTATGGCCTGCTGCGTCATTACAACTATGACTCTTACATATCCGCTGCGGTGACGGGTGTTGTTCCTGCCGCCGTTCTTGCAGCATCCGGAGAACAAGCCTTTGCGGGCTTCTTTGCCTGGTATGGCGTAGTTGTCGGTTTAGCTACCCATCACGCAGCGCGCACCGCCACCGCAATGGCCATGCGCTCTAACAATTCATTCAAGCCGAAGCCGCTTCGCGGCTCGGCTTGATTCAGGCGTTAGGTGCCACTGAGATGTCACAGCGACTTGCGGAAATAGCCGGCATCACCATCGTCATCGCGGCAATCGGCGCTTGGCAGTTACTCAAGTTCACCCATCAATACGGCCTGTTTTATCGGCTGAGCCCTGAGTACGGTGGCTGGATTCTCGCTGGCTCCCTATTGGCGATGTATGCAGTGGGCCTCCTTTACCTGCTACGAGACAAAAAGTAGTGCAGGATTCGGCAAAGGCTTCTTGCCGCTTTGTCCACGGGCGCCGGCTCACACCGGGTGGCGCCTAACAATTCATTCAAGCCGAAGCCGCTTCGCGGCTCGGCTTAATTCAGGCGTTA
>NZ_JCANTQ010000006.1:0-1283 GCF_059568595.1 Lysobacter oryzae DSM 21044
ACCGGCAAGGTCGTTGCCGTAGATCACGGGCATGGCGCCTAACAATTCATTCAAGCCGAAGCCGCTTCGCGGCTCGGCTTAATTCAGGCGTTAGGCCGCAAGGAGAGTCTATGGATCATGTTGAGGCTGTGCTCACCGACTCGGTTCGCATCTGTTGCTCCACAGGCCCATTGCTTTCTGAGCTGTTAGCTCTTGGGGCTGCCGCGAGTCATGAGGGCGCAAATATTCCGTTCGGCTCAAAGCACGCGCTCGCTGCTGTCCTGAGTCAGCTACAGCGGCTCCAGGTTCCCTTCGCTGATGCTCCTAGTGGCTGGCCTCCCGCTGCAATCTTTGCGCAACTTCGAGATGAGGGCTTAGTCCATGGCAGCATTACCGCCGTTACTTGGTCGTCCCCGGACCAGCCCGTCCTGCGTGCGGCCTAACAATTCATTCAAGCCGAAGCCGCTTCGCGGCTCGGCTTAATTCAGGCGTTAGGCCCCGCAGATGGATGATCGTCGAGTTCACGCAAAGCGCATCACCGACGAGATCCGGCAAGTTCTCATTAGCCAATGGGACCCTATCGGCGTCATGGATGACCCGGAATGGCCTCGTGACGAGTACGACTCTTATATCGGGGAGATATATAAGTATCTGGCGCGCGGCGAGTCGGCTGAGTTCATCGCCAGACACATGTGCCTGATTGAGGAGACAATGATGGGCCTTGGTCGCCTGCCGGAGTCCACGCGGCTCCCGGTCGCTCAAGCCCTCAAGGCCATAGATGTTTCGCCGCTGGGGTAGTTTTTCGTTGTCTGGGCTGGGCCCCGAGGCGCATCGGGCGGGCCCTAACAATTCATTCAAGCCGAAAACCAATCGCTGCGCGATTGTTTTCGGCTTAATTCAGGCGTTAGGCCGCTCAAAGCATTCCGTTTCAACAGCTGTGCTGTTTGCGGACGCCACTATCCTCGCCTACCGACTCGTGCTTGCCTCAGCTCGGAGTTGCGCCCGGAGCTTCCCGCGGCAGCAGCCGTCCCGAGCATCTTCGCTCCAGCCAGCGTTTCATCGCGCCACTTCCGTGTGGCGCCCGAGCCCGTCGGCTCCGTCGGGCAAAGCGCTGAGCCAAATCGCCTCCCGCCGGTCCTCGCGCCTTGGTACATTGCGGCCTAACAATTCATTCAAGCCGAAGCCGCTTCGCGGCTCGGCTTAATTCAAGCGTTAGGCCGCTGTAGAAGCGCTCTGTCAGCTGCGTCATGCAATCAGCCGGCGCACCTCGCCTTCCGACTCTTTCGCTGTCTCCCGGCTCGTTC
>NZ_JCANTQ010000007.1:0-1160 GCF_059568595.1 Lysobacter oryzae DSM 21044
ATGGCGCCTAACGCCTGAATTAAGCCGAGCCGCGAAGCGGCTTCGGCTTGAATGAATTGTTAGGCCGCGTCACCGTGCAGCCCAGTAAAGGATAGCCGCTAGGGTGACCAGCGCAGCGGCACCGAGCCACCGTGGGTGAAACGAGATTGAGCCACCACCACGAGACTCCGGGACGATCCCCTGCTCCAGGCTAACAATGAGCTCATCCAGTGCCTCGTCCTGGGATTTGCGGTACTCAGGATCTTTGACCCGTAGGTCTGCATCATGCAGATAGAACATCACCAGAGATGGCAGGCGCACATCGGGGAACGTGGAGTGCTCCCAATCGGTAAAGCGGCGCGCGTCAGCGTACCAGTTGTGCAGATCCTCGCGCCGGGTCGGCGAGGACTGTTGGAGCCGCCGCAACTCACGAGCGATGTCTTTCAGTTGTGAGCCATCGGTCATAGCGGCCTAACGCCTGAATTAAGCCGAGCCGCGAAGCGGCTTCGGCTTGAATGAATTGTTAGGCCACCTGCTGGGACAGTAGTAACCCGACGCCTTGACTGGCGGCCTCATCCCTTAGAGACGCAATCAGCGTCTGTGCCGGGCTAGAAACATCGTGCTGGCACGATATCAGGATGCGAACTGGTCCAGAACCGTACTCGGAGCGAAAAGCTTCACTAGCGATCTCGCCCAGGTAGTTCCGCACCTTTTGCCAGAGGAGCCAGAGCGTTTCTGGGGAATCATCTAAGGGGCCGGCACAAGAAATGACGACATCAACGCCACCATCCTTTCGGACGCCCACAACGTCAAAGCGGTCTAGGTTTCCGATTGGCCCGTTGGATACGTTCATAGGTGGCCTAACGCTTAGTAGACCCCAAAAGCGGGGATATGGACGGGATATTCAGGTGGCGCCGACAGGGAGTCAAGGCGGAAAACTGCGAGAGAGAACAGTCGGTTGCGACGGGCCGGACGGACGGCGAGGGCGCCAGGAGCGCCGTGCATATTTCACTTTCTGCGGCGATAAGTTGTATGAGTCACAAATCTTGAATTTGCTCTTGCCCGGCGGAGCGGGGTTGCTTGCGGCCTAACGCCTGAATTAAGCCGAGCCGCGAAGCGGCTTCGGCTTGAATGAATTGTTATACCTGCCCGCGGCTCACTTGGGCGCCACCGGGAAACGT
>NZ_JCANTQ010000008.1:0-774497 GCF_059568595.1 Lysobacter oryzae DSM 21044
CTAACGCCTGAATTAAGCCGAGCCGCGAAGCGGCTTCGGCTTGAATGAATTGTTAGGGAGCAGGCAACAGCTTTGCACGACGCAACTCCATGAAAATCTCTTGGGCGGGAAGAAGACAATCCACTGGCGTGAAGCTGCCCGGGCCAAATGAGGCCGAGAACACATCAGAGATTGCCCGAGCGATCTCGTCGATGCCATAGAAGTCAGGAACCCTGGCGGTGATCTTGGCAATTTGATCATCAAACTCGTCGGCGGGCGCGCCCTCGGCGATGAGGCTGTAGGGGTCCCACGCGCGGATCATGGTGCCGACAATTCCAAGTGCCTGTTCGTAGTCGCGACGATCTTTCACTGCTGCCTAACGCTTAGTAGACCCCAAAAGCGGGGATATGGACGGGATATTCATGTCTTGCGAATTGCTTCGTCAAGAACAATTCCTACGCAAACTCAACCATTTGCCTGACCGGCCGCCGGCAAGGTAGCGGGCATCCTCGCTGCGCATATCCGACAAGATGGGGCGCTATGTTTTATGCACTGCAATCCGCGGTAATGGGGTGGCGGTCTCGGATCGCTGAACCGGATGAGGCTGGGTCGGGGAATGGGCCGAGACTGTTCGATGAGGTCCGGCGGGTGCTGCGGGTGAAGCACTACAGCATGCGGACCGAGGTGGTGTACCTGGGGTGGATCCGGCGCTTCATTCTCGCCAATGGCAGGCGGCATCCCCGCGCTCTCGGCGCGGCGGAGGTGGAGCAGTTCCTGTCGTCGCTCGCGGTGGACGGGCAGGTCTCTGCCAGCACGCAGAACCAGGCCCTTTCGGCCTTGCTGTTTCTCTACAAGGAGGTGCTTGGGATCGAACTCCCCTGGATGGAAGGCGTGACCCGGGCAAAGCGCCCGCGGCGGCTGCCTACCGTCTTGTCGCGGGTGGAGGTGCAGGAGCTGCTCGCGCAACTGGACGGGCGGCCGTGGCTGCTATGCAGCCTGCTGTATGGCACCGGGCTGCGGCTGATGGAGTGCCTGCGGCTGCGGGTGAAGGACGTGGACTTCGCGCGCAACGAGATCACGGTGCGCAACGGCAAGGGTGGCAAGGATCGGCGGACCGTGTTGCCCAAGACCCTGGTGGAGCCCTTGCAGCGCGAAGTCGAGCGCGCGCGCATGCTGCATGCGGCCGACCTGCAGGCCGGCCACGGCGCGGTGCACCTGCCGCATGCACTGGCGCGCAAGTACCCGAATGCGGAACGCGAATTCGGCTGGCAGTACGTGTTCCCTTCGCCGAAGCGCTCGATCGATCCACGCGGGGATGTCGAGCGCAGGCATCATTTCGACGATGCGGCGCTGTCGCGCTCGCTCAAGTCGGCCTGCCGGCGCGCCGGCATCGTCAAGCCGGTGTCGGCGCATACGCTCCGGCATTCATTCGCCACGCACATGATCGAGGCGGGCTACGACATTCGCACGGTGCAGGAACTGCTGGGGCACAAGGACGTGGCGACGACGCAGATCTACACGCATGTGCTGAACCGCGGTGCGGCAGGCGTGGTCAGTCCGCTGGATCGCTAGACAGGAAAGGGGCCGGTCGTGGCCGGCCCCTTCGCATGCGATTACGGGCAGTCCCGCCGTGGTTACGCCTTCTTCGCCGCGATCCAGCGGTCGATCTTGGCTTCCAGTACCGACAGCGGCACGGCGCCGTCCTTCAGCACCTCGGCGTGGAACTCACGGATGTCGAACTTGTCGCCGAGTTCCTTCTCCGCACGGTGGCGCAGCTCCTGGATCTTGAGTTCGCCGATCTTGTAGGCCAGCGCCTGGCCCGGGATCGCCATGTAGCGCTCGGCTTCCGCGGTCGACTGGGTTTCCGATTCGGCGGAGTTGGCGAGCATGTACTTGATCACCTGTTCGCGCGACCAGCCCTTGCTGTGCAGGCCGGTATCGACGACCAGGCGGATGGCGCGCCACAGCTCATTCTGCAGGTAGCCGAAGTAGTCGTACGGATCGGTGTAGACGCCCAGGTCCTTGCCGAGCGATTCGGCGTACAGGCCCCAGCCTTCTGCGAAGGCGGTCTCGCCGCCGAAGCGGCGGAAGGCCGGCAGGTTGGTCAGTTCCTGCTGCAGCGCGATCTGGAAATGGTGGCCCGGAATTGCTTCATGCAGGTACAGGTCCTCGGCGTCCCAGGTCTTGCGCGTGGGCAGGTCGTAGGTATTGACGTAGAAGATGCCCGGACGCGAACCGTCTTCGCTCGGCGGGTAGTACTGGCCGCCGGCCGCGGATTTGGCGCGGAACGGTTCCACCGGACGGATCTCGAACGGCGACTTCGGGATCAGCGAGAACTGATCGGGAATCTTCTGGTTGATCTTGGCTTCCAGCCCGCGGTAATAGGTGAGCAGCGCTTCCTCGCTCTTGAAGTTGAAGCGCTTGTCGGTCTGCATGAACTTGAAGAAGTCCTGCAGCGAGCCCTTGAAGCCGACCTGCTGCATCACCTTGCGGATCTCGCCGTGGATCCGGGCGACTTCGTTCAGGCCGATCTGGTGGATCTCGTCGGGCGACTTGTCGGTGGTGGTCGAGTTGCGCGCGTTGAAGGCATACCAGGCCTTGCCGTTGGGCAGGCCGTCCATGCCGGGCGTGCTCCGCGTCTTCGGCAGGTACTCGTCGGCGATGAAGGCGCGGACCTTGCGGTACGCCGGCATGATCTGCTGGCCGATCTGCTCGCGGTAGGCAGCGGTCAGGCGCTCCCGGTCGGCGGCAGAGAAGTCCTTGGGCATGTTCGTGATCGGAGCCCAGAACAGGGTGTCCTCAGGCTTGTCCTTGATCAGCGCGTCGAACTGCGGCAGCACCTTCACCATCAGTGCCTTTGGTTGGACTACGCCAGCCTGCATGCCTTCGCGCATGTTGGCGATGGCGGTATCGAACAGCACCGGCAGGCGCGCGCCGCGGGCCAACCAGTTGTCGTAGTCCTTGACGGTCTTGAACGGTTGCGCGCTGCTGCCCGAGCCCAACTGGGCGGCGAAGCCAGCGATGTTGTTGAACTGGTCGATCGGCAGCATCCAACCCGGGAACTGCTCGGACTCCCGCGTCTGCTCGGCGTTGCGGACGAAGATCTCGTAGCTGATCAACGCCTGGCCATCGAGGCCGTCGGGACCGATGTCCTGCACCGCCTTCAGCCAGCGCTCGTTGAAGTCATGCGACTGCCGGCGGTACTCGGCGGAGAGGAAATCCGGCAGCTGGTCGTTGTAGCGCGGATCGCCCTGGAACGTCGCCTGGATCGGGTTGAGCTTCAGCGTTTCTTCCCAGTACTGCGCATACAGCGCCTCAAGGCGCGCGGCCTTGTCCGCGACGGGCGCCTGTGGCGCGGCGGCGGGCGGTGCCTCGGCGGTGGCGGGCGTGCCTGCGCAGCCGGCGAGGGCCGTCAGCAGGGCAACGGAGAGGACGAGCGGGCGCAGGGTCATGACGGTTCCTGGTCACGTGACGGAAGCCGAAGCATAGCCAATGGCACCGTCATCGCCCCGGTCGGAAGTCATGGCGGCGCCACGATGCCAGTCGCCGGCGGCAAAGCCGAGCGCGCCGCTGCGGATAGTCGGTCGCCTACGCAGGGGCGCGGCTACTGCGCCGCTTCCATGCGCAACTGCTCCGCCCGTCGTTCGCCCAGGTAGCGGGTGATGCCCTGGCGCATGACGTACAGCAGCGGGATCATCGCCACGGCGGCCAGCATCTTGTACGCGTAGTTGACCGTGCTCACCGCCAGGAACAGTGAGATCGGCCAGTGCTGCGGGCCGAGCACGAAGGCGATGTACAGCACCACGAAGCTGTCGACCAGCTGCGACACCGCGGTCGAGCCGGTCGCGCGCAGCCAGACGTGCTTCTCGCCGGTGACGTCGCGGATGCGGTGGAACACCGCCACGTCGATCAGTTGGCCGAGCATGAAGGCCACGAGCGAGCCGGCGATCGTCCACAGGCCCTGGCCGAACACCGCGGCGAACGCGGCCTGGTAGTCGGCCACGCCCTGCGACTCGGCCGCCTTGACCCACCAGCCTGCCGGGGCCAGCGAGATCGCGGCGAAGGCGAACAGGAAGCCGTAGGTGATCAGGCCCGCGGCGAGCCAGGAGATCAGGCGCACGCCGCGGCGGCCGTAGAACTCGTTGACGACGTCGGTCATCAGGAACACCACCGGCCACAGCAGCGTGCCGGCGGTAAAGCTCAGCGAGCCGGTCTGGCCGAACAGGTTCCACTGCAGCGGCGCGATGCCGATCGTGTCCTCCAGGGCGAAGATCTTGACGCCGATGAATTCGGCGAGCACCGCGTTGACGCAGAAGAACGCCGCCAGGATGACGAACAGGCGCAGCGCGCGGTCGTCGAGGAGGCTCGATGGAGAGATACGGAGCGGAACGTTGAGGTTGTCGTTCACGAGAGGCGCTCCTGGGCGGGGAGTCCGCGCAGACGTATTCGAAGGTGGTGACTCGCTGCCGTCCGCCGCGATCGCGGCCTGGACGGTGGTGCGTGGGCTCAGTCGCGCGAAGGCGGCGAGAACGGGATCGTATCGGGCGACACCGCGCCGCCCGAGATGATGAAGCTCATTGCCTGGTCGACGGTCCAGTCGGTGGGCGTGATCTTCTCCACCGGCACGATCTCGAGGTAGCCCGAGGTCGGGTTGGGCGTGGTCGGGACGTACACCGCGGCCAGCTCACGGCCGGTGCCGTTCTCGTGCATCACCTTGGTGACGAAGCCGAGCGTCTTCATCTCGGTGTGCGGGAAGTCGATCAGCACCACGCGCTGGGTGCCGTCGGGCTTGGTCTGCAGGATATCGAGCAATTGCCGCGCGCTGCCGTAGATGGTGCTGGCGAGCGGGATGCGGCGGATGAGCGCTTCGAACCAGCGCAGCAGGCGCTGGCCGACGACGATCCGCGCCATCACTCCGGAGAACAGGATCACCGCGAGCGTCGCCAGCAGCGCCAGCGCGGTCTGCACCCAAGGCTGCGCGACCCAGCCCAGGGCCTGCGGCGACAGCTTGGCGAGCTCCTGCAGCAGCGGGCCGATCGCCGGCCGGCTGATGTCCGAGAGCAGGACGAACACGAACTTGATCACTACCCAGGTGAGCCAGATTGGCAGCAGGGTGAGCAGTCCGGTGATGAACAGACGTTGGAAGCTGGGGCGCGCGGCGCGGGGCGTGGTCATGGCGCGCATTGTAGGCGCTGGCACCACGGAACCGGGCCGCCACTGCGGCGCCGGCGCGGCCGGACTATTGCAGGTCGCGCACGAGCCGGAACCCGACGTCGTCGTAGCCTCGATTGGCCAGCAGTGGACGCTGCGCAGTTGGGGCACGCCAGGACTTGCCGCTGACGATCCGGTGCGCGCACCCGGCCGAGCAGTCGCGCGACCACAGCGATACCGCACGGCTGCCGGCCTGGGGCGGGGTTGCGGCGGCTTCGCCCATGGTCGGTAGGCGCCAGTGCTGCCCGGTCTGGCGGCTGTACCAGCCCGCATACGCCTCCGCATCCTGCAGCGACACGCAGACCACCGGCTCGGCTTCGCGCTGGGAGAAACCGGGCGTGCGCCAGTCGCGCGGCGCCAGCACGCGCAGCAGCGACGCCCGCTCCCGGCACAGCGAAGGCGTGCGCCTGGTGGCTTCGACGAATCGTGCGTATTCCGAACGCGTCACCGCCTGGCGGTTCACCGCCACCGCGCCCGCAGTGCTGGCGCGGAGCACGCCGCCGTCGGGCAGCACCGCGCCCACCTGCGGGAGCTTGGCCGCGCGACTGGCGAACGCCGCGCCCAGTTGCGGTGACAGGCCAAAATCGGCGACCAGTTGCGCCGTGCGTTGCGCTTCCTCGCGATCGTAGCGTTTGGCCGCGGCCTCGAAGCGCGTCTTCACCGCGGCTTGGGTCCGGGCGCGCAAGCGCAGGTAGGCGGCCGAATTCACCGTGCCGGTCTGTTGTGCCAGCGCGACCGCCATGGCGTGGATTTCGCGTGCGCGGGCGTCGTTGCGCTCGCCGATCTGCGCGGCGATGGCGTTGGCGAACGCGTCGGTGAGCTCCTCGACCACGGCGATCACTTCGGCGTTGGTGCCGTCGGCATTCCACGCCTCGAGCACGCTGGTGTAGGCGTTCGCGTCCAGCGGCGAGGTCAGTTGCCCGGCCGCGATGCGCCTGCGTGCGGTGTCGATCGCCTGGCGTGCCGGCGAGTCCTGCAGCGGCTTGAGCATCGCCGTGGTGACTTCGTTGTGCGCCGCGATGGTGGCGGCATCGGCGTTTTCGCCCGGGTAGTTTTCCGCAACGCGGCGGCGCGAGAGGTATTCGGCGCCGAGTACGCCGACGCCGATGAAGGCGAGCAGCACGCAGACGGCCCAGATCGGCTTCGCGTACTGCTGCAGGGGCGCGAGCCGCTGCAGGCGATCGCGCAGCGCCGGCATGAAACTGCGCTGGGTGACCGATTCGATCCCGGCACGCATCTGCGCGGCATCCTCGAAACGCTGCGAGGGTTGCTTGGCCAGGGCGCGGTTCATGAAGTTCTGCCAGTGCGCGAGGTGCGCCGGCAGCTTCGGGATCGGGTCCTGCGCGTGCATCACCGCCATCGACAGGGCATCGGGCGCTTCGAACGGCAGGTGGCCCGTCAGCATTTCCCAGATCAGCACGCCCAGCGCATACAGGTCGGCGCGGCCGTCGACGATTTCGCCGCGCGCCTGTTCCGGCGCCATGTAGGCCGTGCTGCCGACCGCGAGGCCGGTGCCGGTCATGCGCACGCCGCCCCAGTCCTTGCGCAGGGCGATGCCGAAGTCGGCCAGCAGCGGGCGGTCGGAGTCGTCGAAGAGGACGTTTTCCGCCTTGACGTCGCGATGCACGATGTTGCGCGCGTGCGCATAACCCAGGACCGAGAGCAGGATGTTGGCGATTTCGACGGTGCGGCGTTCGCTCTTGGTGTAGTCGCGCTGGCCCAGGTGGCCGCGCGCCATGTAGGGCATTGCGTAGTAGGGGAGCCCGTCGACCGTGCGGCCGACTTCGTGGATGCGCACGACGTGCGGATGCTCGAGTCGGGCGATGGTGCGCACTTCGTTCTCGAATCGGCGCCGGCTGGTCTCGTCCGCCAGCGCTTGCGGCGACATGATCTTGATCGCGACGTCGCGGCCCAGCGAGTGCTGGCGTGCAAGGTACACGGTCGACATGCCGCCGTGATTGATTACGCGCAGCAGTCGATAGCCGGCGATCTCCGGCAACGGCGTTCCATCGTCGTGTCTCGGCTCTTCAGCCATGTCTCGCGCCCCCTGTGGCCCGGCAAGCATACCCTGCGGCAACCGCGTGTACGCATTGCGCACGCGGCGTGGCTGTCTGGATGGTGGCCGGGATTGTGATCGGGATCGACTATTGCCGGCAGGCGCGCGGGGCCGAGCCTGTTCATGCTGTTCACGAAGGCTCGCGCCTCGCGCCAGCTGCCCTTACGCCGCCAGCCGCGGCCCGGCTTCGCGCGCGGAGCCGTGACGCTTGCGCCGCACGTAGAGCTGCTTGCGCACGCGCGCGACCACCTCGCCGGAGGCATCCACGACATCGGTCTCGAACCAGTGCAGGTACTTGGCGCCGTTCGCGGTCGCGTGGCGCAACTGGGCGAGCACGGCATCATCGAGCTGGAAGCTCGCGCGCACTACGCCGCGCCCGGGCTTGAGGAATTCGATGGCGCCGGCCTGGTCCCAGACGATGTAGTCGCGGCCCAGCGCGTGCATGGTCAGCAGCATCCAGAACGGATCGGTCATCGCGAACAGGTTGCCGCCGAAATGGACGCCGACGTAGTTGCGGTTCCAGGGACGGGCGCGCAACTCGACGCTGGCGCTGCGCCAGTCGGCGGCGATGGCGTCGACGTGGATGCCGTTGAACAGGAACGGCGGCCACAGGTTGAGGATCCGGCGCAGCGTGCCGGGACTGAAGCTGCTCTTCATTGCGGGAGGCGCCGCGGGGAGGGCGGCGGCAGCTTCGCCATACGCAAGCGTACAGTCAAGCCCCCGGAAGCCCTAGAACAGCAGCGACGACATCTTCCGCCGGTAGGCGCCGACCAGGTCTTCGTCTTCGATGATGCGGAATGCATCGATCAGCGACTTGCGCGGCAATCCTTCCTCGTAATTGCGGTCGCGCCGCAGCATTTCGAGGAACTGCTCCAGGCCCGCCTGCGCGTCGCCGGCGACGATGCGCTGCACGCCGAGCAGGTGGCGGGCGCGCAGGTCGTCGGGGTTGCTGGCGATCGCGGCTTCCAGCACATCCGCGGGCGGTGCGTTGTCCAGCAGGGCGGCGAAGCCCAGGCGCGTACGCGCGCGGACCGCGCGGTCGTCGTGCGCCAGGTTGGCCGGCAGCGCGTCGAGCAGCTGTTCGGCCTCGCGCGCGGCGCCGGTCTTCAACAGCGCCAGGGCCAGGTCGAGCTTGGCGTTGTCATTGTCGGGACTGGCGGCGACTTCGGCGCGCAGGCGTACGACTTCGGCATGCGGATCGGCCGGTGGCAGTTCGGCCTCGCCGCCGACATCGTCCGTGGCCGCAGCGGGCTCGATGCCGTGGTGCTTGAGGAATTCGCGCAGCTGGCCCTCGGGCATGACGCCGGGGAAGCCGTCGACCAGCTGGCCGCCCCGGACCAGGAACACGGTCGGGATCGAGCGCACCTGGAAGGCCCCTGCCAGTTCCTGCTCCTTGTCCACGTCGACCTTGGCCAGCAAGAACGCACCGTTGTACTCGCCGGCGAGCTTCTCCAGCACGGGGCCAAGCTGCTTGCACGGACCGCACCATTCGGCCCAGAAGTCGACCAGCACGGGCGTATCGACCGAACGCTGCAGGACGTCGGCTTCGAAGGTGGCCGCAGTGGCGTCGAAGACATGGGGCTTGGCGGTGTCGGTGGTCATCATCAGGAAGCGGCCGGACGGAATTAGCGGCGAGATGGGGGCGCGGGCGCGCGGATACAAGCGCCGCGGGCCACGCTAGCATGGCGCGCATGAAAGCCTTGGCCTCCGCATTACTCCGCCACGCGGCCGTGTTGGCGACCGTGCTTTTCGCCGTATCTGCCATCGGCTTCGGGGCGCGGGTCGACGGCTATTCGCATTCCCAGCATCCACTGGCGTTGCTTGGCGCGGCACCCGTGTCGCACGCGCTGGCGTTCAACCTGCTTGCGTTCGTGCTGCCGGGCGCGCTGGTCGCATCGGTCGCGGTGCGCTTGCGCAGGCGGCTTGCCGGCTCCGGCGATCCGCGCGCGCTGCGCTGGTCCGCGCGCATTGGTGCGCAGTTGCTGCTGATTGCCGCGCTTGTGTTCGCGGTGCAGGGGTTGTTGCCGCTGGATGCCAGCGACCTGGAGGGCGTCCGCAGCAGCCGCCACGCGGCCGCGTGGATGGTCTGGCTGATCGCGTTCGTTGCGGGCGGGGTCCTGTTCGGCGTCGGAATGCGCCGCGCGCCGAGTTGGCGGGCCATGGCGACGACGACCCTGGCCGCGGCATTCGCGACGCCCTTACTGGCGATCGTGCTGCCCGGCGTGGTCTCCGCCGGCATCGCGCAGCGGTTGGCGGTGGCGCTGTGGTTCGCCTGGGCCATTCTTGCGGGGGCGCTGGTAGCGCGCCGCGGCCGTCAGCCGTAGCGCAGCTTCAGCGCGAGGATCGTGAGCGACAGCCCGAGCGTGACGATGTTGGAAAGGATCATCGGCCAGGACATCAGCACGAACCCGTAGGCCAACCAGAAGCCGACGCCTACGGTGAACAGCACGTACATCCCGACCGAGATCCCGTGCGTCTCCTTGCTGCGGATCGTCTTGATCGCCTGCGGCACGAACGACAGCGTCGTCAGCGTGGCCCCCGCATAGCCGACCCATTCGCCGGGAACAGTCACGGCGCCGCGCCCGGCTGCTTGTAGATGGCGCCGTCCTTCATCACGAAGTCGACGTTGAGCACGGCCTTGATGTCCTCGAGCGGATTGCCCGGGACCGCGACGATGTCCGCGCGCTTGCCGGCCTCGACCACGCCTTGGTCGTCCACGCCCAGCACCTGCGCGGCGTTGATGGTCGCGGCCTGCAAGGCATAAGCGGCGGGCATGCCCGCGTCGACCATGTAGATGAACTCGCGGGCGTTGTCGCCGTGCGGGCCCACGCCCATGTCGGTGCCGAAGGCGATCTTCACGCCGTTGCGGTAGGCCTTGCCTGCGGTTTCCTGGATCTGTGCGCCGACGCGCTCCGCCTTGGGGCGGACGATCTCCGGGAAATAACCCTCGACCTTCGCCTTGTCGGCGACGAAGCGCCCCGCGGAAATGGTGGGCACGTACCAGGTGCCCTTCTGCTTCATCAGCGCCATGATCTCGTCGGTCATGTAGGTGCCGTGCTCGATGGACGTCACTCCGCCCAGCACGGCCCGCTTCATGCCCTCGGCGCCGTGCGCGTGCGCCGCGACGCGGTAGCCGTAGTCCTTGGCCGTGTCGACGACGGCCTTGATCTCGTCGACGGTGAACTGCGGGGCATCGGCCGACTTGGCGTAGGAGAGCACGCCGCCGGTGGCGGTGATCTTGATGACGTCGCTGCCTTCCTTGTAGCGCTGGCGCACCGCCTGGCGCGCGTCGTCGACGGAATTGACCACGCCTTCGGTGGGGCCGGGCGGGCCGATCAGGTGCGAGAGTTCGGCGTTGTAGCCGTTGGTGGGATCGGCATGGCCGCCGGTCGTACCGATCGCGGTGCCCGCGGCCCAGATGCGCGGGCCCTCCACCAGTCCCTGGTTGATCGCGTCGCGCAGGTGCGGGATCACTTCACCGCCCAGGTCGCGCACGCTGGTGAAACCGGCGAGCAGGGTCTTCCTGGCGAAGCTCACCGACCGGAAGGCGAAGTCCGCGTCGTCAAGGCGGAATTCCTCTTCGTACGACTTCGGGCTGCTCTGGGACGACAGGTGCACATGCAGGTCGGTCCAGCCGGGCGTGCAGGTGTGCCCCGAAAGATCGACTACCTTGGCCCCTGCCACGGCGGGCCGGCCGGCCAGGACCTCGGCGACCTTGCCGTCGCGAACCACCACCGTGCGCTCGTCGAGGAGTCGCCCGCTGCGCGCATCGAACAGCTTTCCGCATTGCAGCGCCACGGGCTCGGCGGCCATGGCGAGGGAGGGCGCGCCCAGGGCGACGAGGACAGCAACGGCAAGACGGGTCATCGGCGAGGTCCGGATGGATGAAGGGCCGATTCTAAGCACGAGGCCGGCCGGCGCCGGAGTATCCAGGCGTGGCGAGGCGGGTTCCCGGTGGCCTGCGCATCGCCAATGGCGGCGAATGGTGCGCTGCGGTAGGCTTTCCAGTCTTTCCCGTACTGTTTGCCACCGTGTCCACCGAAGCCGTCCACACCGAATCCGCCGCCGATCCCAAGGCCTTTGATCCGCAAGCCGTCGAGGCCGCGGCGCAGGGGTTCTGGATCGCCAACCGCGCCTTCGAGGTCGACGAGGCTTCCAGCAAGCCCAAGTACTACTGCCTGTCGATGCTGCCGTACCCGTCGGGCGCGCTGCACATGGGCCACGTGCGCAACTACACCATCGGCGACGTGATCAGCCGCTACAAGCGCATGACCGGCCACAACGTGCTGCAGCCGATGGGCTGGGACGCGTTCGGCCTGCCGGCCGAGAACGCGGCGATCAAGAACAACACCGCGCCGGCGAAGTGGACCTACGCCAACATCGCGCACATGAAGGCCCAGCTGCAGCAGATGGGCTACGCCATCGACTGGTCGCGCGAGTTCGCCACCTGCCGCCCGGACTACTACGTGCACGAGCAGCGCATGTTCGTGCGCCTGATGAAGCAGGGCCTGGCGTACCGCAAGAATTCGGTCGTGAACTGGGACCCGGTCGACCAGACCGTGCTCGCCAACGAGCAGGTGATCGACGGCCGCGGCTGGCGCACCGGCGCGCTGGTGGAGAAGCGCGAGATCCCGCAGTGGTTCCTCAAGATCACCGACTACGCGCAGCAGTTGCTCGACGGCCTCGACACGCTCCCGGGCTGGCCGGATGCGGTCAAGACCATGCAGCGCAACTGGATCGGCCGCAGCGAGGGCCTTGAGATCCGCTTCGACGTGGTCGATGGCGACGGCAATGCGGTCGAGCCCTTGACGGTCTTCACCACGCGCCCGGACACGCTGATGGGCGTGACCTTCGTGTCGATCGCGGCCGAACATCCGCTCGCGCTGCATGCGGCCCAGGGCGATCCCGAACTCGCCGCCTTCATCGCCGAGTTGCGCCAGGGGGGCGTGTCCGAAGCCGAGCTGGAAACCCAGGTCAAGCGCGGCCGCGACACCGGCCTGCGCGCGCTGCATCCGATCACCGGCGAGCAGGTGCCCGTTTACGTCGCCAACTTCGTGCTGATGAACTACGGCACCGGAGCGGTGATGGCCGTGCCCGGCCACGACGAGCGCGACTGGGAATTCGCCCGCGCCTACCAGCTGCCGATCCGGATGGTGATCGTCCCGGCCGACGTGCGCGACGCCCTCACCGAGATCGGCCGCGACGTCGCCGGCCACAGCGATCCCATGCGCAGCGCGCTGGGCGAAGGCGGTGCGATCGACGCGTACGACACCGGCGCCGCGGTGCAGGTGGTGCAGGAGTTCGAGCAGCGCATCGCCGAAGAAGGCGCGTACACCGAGCGCGGCTACCTGGTGAATTCCGGCGAGTTCGACGGCCTGGAATACCAGCAGGCCTTCGACGCGCTGGCCGACCGTTTCGAGCAGGCCGGCCGCGGCCAGCGCCGCGTCAACTACCGCCTGCGCGACTGGGGCGTGAGCCGCCAGCGCTACTGGGGCTGCCCGATCCCGGTGATCCTGTGCGCCAAGTGCGGCGACGTACCGGTGCCGGAAGACCAATTGCCCGTGGTGCTGCCGGAAGACGTGGCCTTCAGCGGCGTGACCTCGCCGATCAAGTCCGATCCGCAGTGGCGCAAGACCACGTGTCCGCAGTGCGGCGGCGCCGCCGAGCGCGAGACCGACACCTTCGACACCTTCATGGAGTCGAGTTGGTACTACGCGCGTTACACCTCGCCGGGCGCCGCGCAGCAGGTGGACCAGCGAGCCAAGTACTGGACGCCGGTCGACCAGTACATCGGCGGCATCGAGCACGCCATCCTGCACCTGCTGTACTTCCGCTTCTACCACAAGCTGTTGCGCGACCAGGGCTTGGTCGCCAGCGATGAGCCTGCGACCAACCTGCTGTGCCAGGGCATGGTGATCGCCGAGACCTACTACCGCGAGAACCCCGACGGTTCCAAGGACTGGATCAACCCCGCCGACGTCGAGGTGGAGCGTGATGCGCGCGGGCACATCACGGGCGCCAGGTTGAAGGCGGATGGCAAGCCGGTGCATATCGGCGGCACCGAGAAGATGTCGAAGTCGAAGAACAACGGCGTCGATCCGCAGCTGATGGTCGGCAAGTACGGCGCCGACACGGTGCGCCTGTTCTCGATGTTCGCCGCGCCGCCGGAACAGTCGCTGGAATGGAACGAGGCCGGCGTGGAGGGCATGGCGCGCTTCCTGCGCCGCTTCTGGCGCGAAGTGATTACCCATGTGTCGCAGCCGGATCATCCGGAAGTCGACGCAGCCCGACTCGATGCCGCGCAGAAGACGCTGCGCCGGCAGCTGCACGAGACCATCCAGAAGGTCGGCGACGACTATGGACGCCGGCATAGTTTCAATACCGCCATCGCAGCGCTGATGGAACTGCTCAACCATGTGTCGAGGTTCACCGACATGAGCGACCAGGGACGCGCCGTGCGCCATGAGGCCCTGCAGGCGATGGTCCTGCTGCTCAATCCGGTCACCCCGCACGTGTGCCACGCGCTGTGGCAGGCGCTGGGGCACAAGGAAACGCTGCTGGAGGACGTACCGTTCCCGGTCGCCGATCCGGCTGCGCTCGCCCGCGACAGCATCACCCTGGCGGTGCAGGTGAACGGCAAGCTGCGCGGCACCATCGAAGTGCCGGTCAACGTGTCGAAGGAAGACGCGGAACGCCGCGCGCTGGCCGAACCCAGCGTGGCGCAGTTCGTCGGCACGCAGGCGGTGAAGAAGGTGATCGTCGTACCGGGCAAGATCGTCAACATCGTGGTCGGCTGATCGGCCTCCGTTTTCCCTGCACCGCGGGGAAGGGTCGAAGCGCGCGGATGTGGGCGAGCGCAGCGGCGATGCAGGGGTAGCAGGATCTCGCCACGCCAAGGCGGGCCTGGCATAGGGCGTCGCACCGCCGCGACAATCGCTCGATGCATCCGATCCTCTACTGCCACCCCGAGTCGGGATACAGCTACAAGGTTGCCCTGGCGCTGTCGCTGCTCGCCCTAGACTTCGAGCAGCGCCACGTCGCGATCTGGAAACCGCGCGCGGAACGCTCGCCGGAGTTCCGCGCGTTGTCCGCGCACGGTGAAGTCCCGGTCCTGCTGATCGACGGCCACGTGCTGTGCCAGTCCAACGCCCTCCTCGACTATCTGGCGCGCCGCGAGCAGCGCCTGGACGGACGCGACGAGGGCGAACGCCTACGCGTGCGCGAATGGCTGTCGTGGGAAGCCAACCGCATCAGCCTAAACCTGGCACATTCCCGATTCGGCCGGCGCTGCGGCGCATACCACCCGCAAGTGCTGGCCTGGTACGACCGGCGTCGTTCGCAGGCCGACCTGGACCGGATGGAACAGGAACTCGCGGGTCGCCCGTTCCTCGCGTGCGGGGTGCCGACCATCGCCGATGTGGCCTGCTGTGGCTATCTGTTCTTCCTCGGCGAAGGCTTCGACGTCGCAACGCCCGACGGGATCGCCTGGGCCGATGCCGCGGGGATCGACCTGGCGCGCTGGCCGCGGGTGCACGAGTGGCTCGGCCGCATGGCCGATTTGCCGGGGTTCCAGACGCCGCAGCAACTGTTCGCGGGGCACGAACCGCTCTATTGAGCGATTGTGCCCGATCCCGCCATCGCGGCCCGGCGGTGATCCGGCGGTGAAGCAGTGCCTGGGAGCGTGATCGCACGCCTGCTTGCCGCCCGCGCCGGTGTCGTCCAGACTTCCGGCATGATCCGTCGCAGCCTGCCCATCGTCCTCGCGCTGGCCCTCACGGCCTGCGGCTTCCATCTCCGCAATCCGCTCGTGCTGCCGGCCGACCTCGGTCCGGTGCGCGTCGAGTCGGTCGACCAGTACAGCCCGCTGGCTGATTCGCTCACGCAATCGGTCCGGCGCGCGGGTGCCCAGATCGCCGGCGCCGACGATGCCGGGGCGACCGTGGTCGACCTGCTGTCCGAGCGTTGGGGCGACACGCCCCTCAGCGTCGACCAGCTTGGCCGCGCCCAGGAATACAGCCTGCGCTATGCGGTCGTGTTCGAAGTGCGCAAGGCCGACGGCACCAAGCCGGTGCCGCGCCAGGCGGTCGAATTGTCGCGCGACTACATTTCCAACCCGGTCAATTCGATCGGCACGGACAGCGAGCGCGAACTGCTGGTCAAGGAACTGCGCCGCGAGATGGCCGCCTCGATCCTGCGCCGCCTTGGCGCCGTGGCGCGCGCCGACACCACCACGCCGGCACCGGAGTCGCGTCTGGACGAACCGGTTGCCGAAGACGCGGCCAAGGCTGCGCTGGAAGCAGCGGACGCGAATCCGCCGCCCCCGCAGGAGCCGGCACCCGAGGCACCGGCCAACCCGCCGGCGCCGCGCTGACCGCAGGCAACGATGGAACTCAAGCCGGAACAGCTGGCGGCGCAAGTGCAGGCCGGCCCGCTGCGTCCCGCCTATCTCATCGCCGGCCCTGAACCGCTGCGCGTGCTGGAAGCTGCCGACGCCGTGCGCGCCGCCGCGCGTGCACAGGGCATTTCCGAGCGCGAGGTCTTCGAGGCCGAGGGCAACCAGCGCGAACCCGACTGGGCGGCGATGGAATCCAGCGTCCACGCCCCAAGTCTCTTCGCCAGCCGGCGCCTGTTCGAAGTGCGCCTGCCGACCGGCAAGCCCGGTACGGAAGGCGCACGGGTGATCAGCGAGTTCTGCGCGAATCCGCCCAGTGACATCGTCCTGCTGGTCACGGCCGGGGAGTGGAGCAAGCAGCACGGCGGCAAGTGGAGCGAAGCGATCGGCCGCATCGGCCTGACCGCGATCGCCTGGCCGGTGAAGCCGCATGAGCTGGCGGGCTGGATCGAAAGCCGCCTGCGTTCGCGTGGGTTGAAGGCCGACCGCGACGCCGTGCAGCTGCTGGCCGACCGCGTCGAGGGCAACCTGCTCGCCGCCGCGCAGGAAATCGAGAAACTCAAGCTGTTGTCCGCGGGCCCGGCTGCAGATGGAGGCGTCCTCGATGCCGCGCGCATGCACGACCTGGTAGCCGATGCCGCGCGCTTCGACGTATTCCGCCTCATCGATGCCGCGATGAACGGGCAGGGCGCGCAGGTATCGCGCATGATCCGCGGCCTGCGCGGCGAGGGCGAGGCCGTGCCGGCACTGCTGGGCATGGTCATCAAGGAACTGCAGACCGCCTCCGCGCTCGCGCGCGCCGGCAACCTCGCCAATGCGTTCAAGGCGCAGCGCATCTGGGAATCCAAGCAGCCGATGTATCGCCGTGCGCTGCAGCGGCACGACGCCGGGCGCTGGGATGCGTTCCTCGCGCAGGCGGGCCGCGTCGACAGCATCGCCAAGGGCCGGCCGCGACGCGGGCTGGAACCCGAAGACGCCTGGGTTGCGCTCGAGCGGCTGCTGCTCGCGGTCGCCGAGCCCCGCGCGCTGCGGCTGCTCGCCACGCGTGGATGAGCCTGCAAGCGGCGACGCCAGCGTGCGGGCGATGATCTGCTTCGGCGGCACCTTCGATCCCGTGCACAACGGGCACCTGGCGGTGGCGCATGCCGCGCACGATGCCCTGCAGGCGCCGGTGTTCCTGCTGCCGGCCGCGGACCCGCCGCACAAGGGCCCCACGCATGCCGACGCGCAGCAACGCGCGCGCATGCTCGAGGTGGCTGTCGCGGGCGAGCGCGGGCTGAAGGTCGACCGCCGTGAATTGCAGCGCGAAGGACCGTCGTACACGGTCGACACGCTGCGGGAGCTGCGTGCGCAGTTCGGCGACCGCGTGCCGATTGCATGGCTCGTCGGCGGCGATTCGCTCAACCAGTTGCATACCTGGAATCGGTGGCGCGAACTGTTCGCCCTTGCCCACATCCTGGCCGTGCAGCGGCCGGGGTCGCACATCGATCCGGAGATGCTGGCGCGCGTGGCGCCCGATGTCGCCGCGGAAGTCGAACCGCGCTGGCGCGCGCTGGCGAACCTCTTCCGCGAGCCCTGCGGCGGCCTGGCGGTGCTGCCCCTGCAAGAACCGCGCCCGGAATCCTCGACCGAACTGCGGCGGCGGATCGCGGCGGGAGATCGCGGCTGGCGGGAGTGGGTCCCGCCGTCCGTCGCCGGTTACATCGATCGTCACGATCTGTACTCGACAGCCGCCCCAAACTCAGGTTCCCTATAATTCACCGGTAAACCCACAGAGCTCCGCCCCTTGACCAGCCAAGCCCAAGTCATCAAGACCCGCCTTCCCAACCCGCCGCCGCCGGCCGATGTCCTGCTCAAGACGGTGCACGCCGCGGTCGAAGAACTGAAGGCACGGGACGTGGTCGAGATCGACGTACGCGGCAAGAGCAGCGTCACCGACTTCATGGTGATCGCCTCCGGCACCTCCACCCGCCACGTCAAGTCGATCGCCGACGAGGTGGTCAAGTTCGCCAAGAACCTCGATGTCCAGCCGCTGGGCGTGGAGGGTGAGCGCGAGGCCGAATGGGTGCTGGTCGACCTTGGCGACGTGGTGGTGCATGTGATGCTGCCGCGCGTCCGCGAGTTCTACGCGCTGGAGCGCCTGTGGACCGTCGGCGACCAGCCGCCGGCGCACCATGACGCCGGCGACTACGAAAGCGAGACGGGCACCGGAAGCCGATACTGATTTCGTGCTGGTTTCTTGCAGAACGGCGCCTTCCAGGCGCCGTTCTGCGTTTGTGCATCGGGGTTCCCGTACGCACGGGCAAAGGCGTCAGGCGCCCAGGGGCGTAGACGATCACGGTTCGTGACAATCAGTTGCTCGCGGTCGCGGTCCTGCGCCAGATCCACCATGCCGGCATCGGCGACATCGCGGCGCACTACGTCGCTGGAACGGCCACGTGTCACCGCGATCGCCTCCGTTACCATGCCGCCATGAAAGCCAAGCTCATCGCCGTCGGGGAACGCGCGCCACGCTGGGTCGCCGAAGGATTCGGCGAATACCAGAAGCGTCTTTCGCACTGGCTGCCGCTGGAACTGGTCGAGATCGAGCCCGGCCTGCGCGGCAAGGGACGCGATGCCGCCCGCGCAACGCAGGACGAAGGCGCCCGCGTGCTCGCGGCATTGCCCAAGCAGGCGACGGTGGTCGCGCTGGACGGACGCGGCAAATCCTGGTCATCGGAGCAACTGGCGCAGCGGTTGGAACACTGGCGCGGGCAGGGGCGCGATCTCGCCTTCCTAATCGGCGGCCCGGAGGGGCATGGTCCCGAGGTGGTCGCGCGCGCCGACGAGCAGTGGTCGCTGGGCCCGCTGACGCTGCCGCACATGCTGGTGCGGCTGGTGCTGGCCGAGCAGCTGTATCGCGCGGCGGCGCTGCTCGCCAACCATCCGTACCATCGCGCGTAGTCGATGCGACGAAGGCCCGGAATGTCCGGGCCTTCGCTTCGCTGCCGCTGCTACTGGTTGAGGCTGAACACCACCGGCACCAGGCCGATCGCCTGCACTGCGCGACCGTTATCCACGGCCGGCTTGAACCGCCACTTGCCCAGCACCTGCTTCCTCGCCGCTGCGTCGAGCACGCGGTGGCCGCTGCTGTGCTCGACCTGCACTTCGAGCGGCCTGCCATCCACGTCCACCAGCACGCGCAGCGTGACCGTGCCGGTCAGGGCTTCGCGGATGGCTTCGATCGGGTAGCGCGGCGGCGGCGCGGCCAGGTATTCGAGGTGGGCGCCGGCGAGCGGTTGGGTGATGGCGTCATTCAGGCCGGGATCCACCTTCGCCACTTCGACCGGATCCGCGGCCATGTCACCCGGCAGCGACTCGTCGAGGATCGGCGGCTGCGGAACTTCGATCCTCTGCGGCACGGTGGGGGTGACCGGGACAGAGCGCGGCGGGGTGATTTCAACCGGTCGCGGCCGGGGGGGCGGGGGTGGGAGCTCGCGGGGCAGTACCGGCAGGTACAGGGTTTCGGAGCGTTCCTCTTGCGGCGGCACATGCATGCTCAATGGCGCCAGCAACAGCAGCAGCGCCGCACCATTGATCGCGATCGCACCGGCTTCCGCCGAGATGCGGGTGAAGTCCAGCTTCCCGAACGGGAAGCGCTGCATGCGTGGAGCGAGGGTTTGTGCCATGGGCCACCTCCAGAAGTTGTCGGCATGGATGACAACGCGCCGGCAAGTCGCGTGGGGTTGGGCCGAAGGCGAAGAACACGCGGATACGAAAAAGGCCCGCGAAAGCGGGCCTCTTCCTGCATCCGATCGGACCCTCAGCGTCCGAGTTCGAACACCACGTCCAGGTTGACGCTCAGCGTGTTCTCGCCCGGGGAGACCGAGGTGTCGGCGGCCTCCGCCTTCATCGCCATCACGCCGCGCGCCATGGGAATGGGCGGAGCGAAGCTGCCGCCTTCGCTGATGCTGACGATGCGACGCACCTTCAGGCCCAGCGTCTTCGCATACATCTCCGCACGGGCCTGCGCGCTGGCCACCGCCTTCCGACGCGCTTCGTCGAGCGCCTCGTCCTTCTTGTCGACGTCGAAGCTCGGGCCGTTGATCTGGTTGGCGCCGACGGCCGCGAGCGAATCGAGGATCTTGCCGAGCTTGGGGATGTCGCGCACGGTCATGCTCACGGTGTTGCTGGCTTCGTAGCCGGTGATCGCGGGCGGCTGGTTGTCGCGGTACTGGTAGGTCGGGTTGAGGTTGATGCCGCTGGTCTGCACGTCCTTCTCGGCGATGCCCGCGGCCTTGATCGCGGCAACGACCTTGGCCATCTGCTCGGCATTGGCGCGCATCGCGGCATTGGCGTCCGCGGCCCGCGTCACCACGCCGGTGGACATGCGGGCGATGTCCGGAACGCGTTTGGCTTCGCCCTGCGCGGAAACATTCAGCAGCGTGCCGTCGGTGGCGACGAACGGAGTGGTCTGGGCATGTGAGGACATCGGTGTGCAGGCTCCGAGCGAGAGAAGGGCAGCCAGCGCGAGCGGGCGCAGGGCAGTGCGGGACAGCATCAAGGGCATGGGTCTGACTCCGTGTTGGACGAGGGGGATGCGCCAAGGTGGCAGGCACTGTGCGCGGGTACGGTAAACGATTCGTGAGCCGGGTCAGGGTTACGTGATGGCCAGCGGGGTGGGGTCCAGTCAGCCCGGGTTATTCTTCCGGCCTCGCGATATTTCCTGCCTGCGCCCGCCCAGGGCCGCGTTGGCCCCAAGGACCCGATGCTCTATCTCGCCTCCCAATCCCCGCGCCGGCGCGAACTGCTGGCCCGCCTCGGCCTGCCGTTCGGCATCATCGACCTCGACGTGCCCGAACATCGCGCCCCCGGCGAGCCCGCCGAGGACTACGTACGCCGCGTCGCCCGCGAGAAGGCCGGGGCCGGGTTGCTCAAGGTGATGGCCAATCCGGCCGCCGTGGTGCTCGGCAGCGACACCGAAGTGGTGCTCGACGACGAGGTCTTCGGCAAGCCGCGTGACGCCGAAGACGCCGCCGGGATGTTGCGCCGGCTGTCCGGCCGCACCCACCAGGTCATTTCCGCGGTGTCGCTGGTGTCGCCATCGCGCGAGTTGCAGACGGTCTCGGTGTCTGATGTCACCTTCGACGCGCTGAGCGAGGCGCAGATCGCCACGTACATCGACGGCGACCAGTGGCAGGGGAAGGCCGGGGCCTATGCGATCCAGGGCTTCGCCGAGTCCTTCATCGCGAACCTGAGCGGCAGCTACTCCGGCGTGATGGGGCTGCCGGTGCACGAGACTGCATTGCTGCTGCGCCAGTTCGGCCTGGAATCCGTCCCGGCACGGTCCGCATCCACGGTGGCAACGCCATGACCGAGGAGATCCTGGTCAACGTCACCCCGCGCGAGACCCGCGTCGCCGTGGTCGAGAACGGCATGCTGCAGGAACTGCACATCGAACGCGGCTGGCGCCGCGGCGTGGTCGGCAACATCTACAAGGGACGCGTGCAGCGGGTGATGCCGGGCATGCAGGCGGCCTTCGTCGAGATCGGCCTGGACCGCGCGGCGTTCCTGCATGCGGCCGACATCGTCAAGCCGACCCAGGTGGTGGTGGAAGGCGAAGGCGAGGGCGACGCCGCACCGCTGCCGCCGGCGCCGACGCGCCCGATCGCCGAACTGCTGCGCGAAGGCCAGGACATCATCGTGCAGGTGGTGAAGGACCCGATCGGCAGCAAGGGTGCGCGCCTGACCACGCAGCTGAGCATTCCTTCGCGTTACCTGGTGCTGCTGCCGCGCAACCGCGTGGTGGGCGTGTCGGCGCGCATCGAGGACGAAGCCGAGCGCGCGCGCCTGAAGACCCACGTCACCGCGCTGTCGCCGGCCGGCGCGCACCACGGCTACATCGTCCGCACCAATGCCGAGGGCCAACCGGAAGAAGCGCTGGCCGAGGACGTCGCCTACCTCAACCGCGCCTGGCAGCTGATCGAGGAGAAGTCGGCCAGCGCCAGGGTCGGCGAGCGCGTGTACGAGGACCTCAGCCTGCCGCTGCGCGCCGTGCGCGACCTGATGCGCAAGGACGTGGAGAAGGTGAAGGTCGATTCGCGCGAGACCTGCGAGCGCCTGAAGGCCTTCGCCGCGCAGTACATGCCCGGCCTGGCCGAGAAGATCGAGCATTACACCGGCGCGCGGCCGATCTTCGACCTGTACGGGGTCGAGGACGAGATCCAGCGCGCGCTGGACAAGGAAGTGCCGCTCAAGTCCGGCGGCTACCTGGTCATCGACCAGACCGAGGCGATGACCACGATAGATGTCAACACCGGTTCATTCCTGGGTCAGCGCAACCTCGAGGAAACCGTTTATCGGACGAATCTCGAAGCCGCGCAGTCGGTCGCGCGTCAGCTGCGCCTGCGTAACCTTGGCGGCATCATCATCATCGACTTCATCGACATGACCGATGCCGAGCACCGCCGCCAGGTGCTGCGTCAGCTGGAGAAGTCGCTCACGCGCGACCACGCCAAGACCACCGTGTACGAGTTCTCGCCGCTGGGCCTGGTGGAAATGACGCGCAAGCGCACCACCGAAAGCCTGGAGCGCCAGCTGAGCGAGGCCTGCCACGAATGCGGCGGCCGCGGCACGCTGAAGACGCCCGAGACCGTGACCTACGAAATCTTCCGCGAGATCGTCCGCCAGGTGCGCCAGTTCGATGCGGCGCGGCTGCTGGTGATTGCTTCGCCCAAGGTCGTCGCCCGCATCACCGACGAGGAATCCGCGTCGGTCGCCGAGCTGGAGGAATTCCTCGGCAAGTCGATCCGCTTCCAGGCGGACGAGCAGTACGCCCAGGAGCAGTTCGATGTCGTGCTGCTCTGACATCGGGATTCGCTGATGCCCACGCCCCTGCGCCGCCGCCTGCGCATCGCCCGCCGTAGCGTTGGCTACACGGTGGCGATCGCGCTCGTGCTGGTGGCGTTGGTGCTGGGCGCGGCGAGCCAGGTCCTGCCGCTCGCCGAACGCCACCCCGACCGCATCGCCGCATGGCTGAGCGAGCGTGCGGGCCGGCCAGTGGCGTTCGACCGCGTCGAGACGGCATGGACGCGGCGCGGGCCGCTGCTCAAGCTGGACAACCTGCGCATCGGCGAGGGCGCGCGCGCCTTCACCGTCGGCGACACCGAGATGCTGGTGTCGGTGTACGCCGGACTGCTGCCGGGCCACGCCTTTTCCGAATTGCGATTGCGCGGCCTCGACCTGACCCTGGAGCGCGCCAGCGACGGCCGGTGGCAGGTGCGCGGCCTGCCCGGGCAGCAGCAGGCGGGGAGCGATCCGCTTTCCGCCTTGGAAGGCCTGGGCGAACTGCAGGTGATCGGCGGCAAGCTCGCGGTCATCGCGCCTTCGCTCGGCATCGACGCGCGCATTCCCAAGGTGCATTTGCGCCTGCGCGTCGACGGCGATCGCGTGCGCGCCGGCATGCGGGCCTGGCCGCACCTGGACGCGACCCCGCTCGACGCCGTAATCGATTTCGATCGCAGGAAGGGCGATGGCCGCGCCTATGCGGGCGCCAAGCGCGCGGACCTCGCGGCGTGGGCGCCGTTGCTGCACGCGCAAGGCATCGCCGTGGAACGCGGCGTGGGCCGGGCCGAGGCATGGGGCGTGCTGCGCGGCAACCGCGTAGCCGCGATCAGCATCGATGCCGAACTCGACGACGTCGCGCTGCATGGCAATCCGATCGAGCCCGGCGCGGCGCCGCCGCGCAGCCGCTTCGACCACGTCGAAGCCCGTGCCGGCTATCGCCTGATCCCGGGCGGCTGGCGCGTGGATGCGCCGCGCCTGCGCATCGGCGGCGGCGACAGCGAGCAGAAGCTCGATGGCCTGCTGCTTGCCGGCGGCGAGAATTACGCGGTGCAGGCGAAACAGGTCGATGCGGGCCCGTTGTTCGCCGCACTGGCGCTGAGTGACAAGATCTCGCCCGGCCTGCGCCGCTGGCTGCTGGCCTCGCGGCCGACGGCGGTACTGCGCGACATCGAGGTGGCGGGCCGGCGCAACGGTGCGTTGCGCGCGCAGGCGTCGGTGATCGACCTGGGATTCGATCCTGTCGGCAACTCGCCCGGCCTGCATGGGCTTGGCGGCTACGTCGCTGGCGACGGCAATGGCTTCAGCCTGCGGTTCGATCCGAATGCGGAAGTGGCATTCGACTGGCCCGAGGGATTCGGCGCCGTGCACAAGCTCAAGTTGCGCGGCGAAGCCGGCGGCTGGCGCGAAGGCGCGGGCTGGCGCGTGGGCACCACCGCGCTGCGGATCGACGGACGCACCGAATACGGCAGTTACGGCGTCAGCGCGCGAGGCGGGCTGTGGTGGCAGGGCGACGGCTCGCGGCCCTGGATCGACGTGGCGGCCGACGTCGACGATACCGCGGTTCCGGTGGCCAGGAGTTTCTGGCTGCGCAAGAGCATGGCCCCGACCGCGGTGCACTGGCTCGATACCGCGCTCGTTGCCGGCACCGTCACCGGCGGCCGTGGAGTGGTGTCGGGCGACCTCGACGAATGGCCGTTCCGCGACAACACCGGTCTGTTCGAGGCGACGGGCCGCATTCGCGACGCGACCATCCGCTTCAACGAGGAATGGCCCGTGGCTCAGGGGCTGGAAGCGGACACGCGCTTCACTGGCGTCGGCTTCGACGTGACCGGCACCGGGCGCCTGGGCGAGGTGGCCATCCGGCACATCGAAGCGGGCATCGACGACTACCGCGGCGGCGCATTGACGGTGAAAGCCGAAGGCGGCGGCGATGCGGACCAGCTGCTCACCGTGCTCAAGCAGAGTCCGTTGCAGAAGGAACACGCCGACACGTTCGCCAACGTGCGCGCGAGCGGCCCGGCCGACGTCGGCTTCGGCCTCGCCTTGCCGCTCGTGCACGGCAGCGGCATCTCGATCGACGGCACGGTCGCGCTGAAGAACGCCAAGCTGGCCGATCCGCGCTGGAAGCTCGCGTTCGACTCGGTCAATGGCAAGGCGGTCTATTCGCGCGGCGGTTTCCGCGCCGAGAACCTCGCGGTACGCCATGAAGGCGAACCAGGCCGGCTCTCGCTGCGGGCCGGCAGCGAGTACGTGCGCGATGCCAGGCACGTGTTCGAGGCTGGACTCGACGCCAGCATGGGCGCGGCAGAGTTGATCGACCGGGCCGAGGACATGGCCTGGCTGAAGCCTTACCTGGCCGGCCGTTCGAACTGGACGGTGGGAATCGCGATCGGCAAATCCGCCCCGGGCAAGGCCGCGCCGACCGTGCTGCAGCTCGAATCGAGCCTGGTGGGAACGGCGCTCTCGTTGCCCGCGCCGATGCGCAAGGCGGCCGCGACCGCGTTGCCGACGTCGATCGAAACGGCGCTGCCGCTCGGTAGCGGCGACATCGTGGTCGGCTTCGGCAACCTGATGGCGCTGCGCGCACGCAGCGGCAACGGACAGACCGGGTTGCGGGTGGTGCTGGGCGCCGACCGCGTGGACGAAGCGGCGCCGGTGTCGGGCCTCGTCGCCACCGGCCGCACCGATGCGCTCGACGCGATCGACTGGATCGCCCTCACCCGAGGTGGCGATGGCGGCAGCAAGCTGCCGCTGCAGCGCATCGACGTCACCGCGCGCCGCCTGCAGCTGGTGGGTGGCACGTTCCCGGATACGCATGTCGTAGTCGTGCCCGCCGCGCGCGGCGCGATCGCCATCCAGGCGGAAGGCGCGTCGCTGCAGGGTGCGCTGCTGGTGCCGGCCAACGAAAGCGAAGCGATTGCCGGGCGCATGCAGCGGGTGTTCTGGCGTCCGCCCGCAACTCCGGCGGCAGGCGCCAACGGCGGTACACCCGCGCCTGCCGCGTCGCCGGCCACGCCGGCACGCACGGCGAGCGCCGCGGACGACGTCGACCCTGCCAAGATCCCCGGCCTCACCATCGACATCGACGAACTGCGCCTGGGCGATGCCAGGCTCGGCAGTGCCAAGGTGCGCACGCGCGCAACCGCAACGGGCATGCGCATCGAGCAGTTGCAGACGCGCGCGCCGAAGCAGCGCATCGACCTCAGCGGCGACTGGACCGGCCGCGGCGCATCGGCGAACACGCATCTCAAGCTCGACATCGGCAGCGACGATTTCGGCGCGCTGTTGGCCGGTTTCGGCATGGGCAATCGCCTGGGCGGCGGCGAGGGCACGGTGAAATTCGATGCCGGCTGGCCCGGCAGCCCGGTCGCGTTCAAGCTCGACGGGCTCGAAGGCAGCCTGCACCTGGACGCGCGCGAAGGCCGCCTGCTCGAGATCGAACCGGGTGCGGGCCGCGTCCTCGGCCTGCTGAGCCTCGCCCAGTTGCCGCGGCGCCTGACCCTGGATTTCCGCGACTTCTTCTCCAAGGGCTTCGCGTTCAACGAAATGAAGGGCACCGTGCGCTTCGGCAATGGGCGGGCGCACAGCGACAAGCTGGTGATCGATGGGCCCGCGGCGACGATCGACATCCGCGGCGCCGCCAACCTGCAGGCGCAGAGCTACGACCAGACCATCGAAGTGCGGCCCAAGGCCGGCAACCTGCTGACTGCGATCGGCGCCGTGGCCGGCGGCCCGGTGGGCGCGGCGATCGGCGCGGCCGCCAATGTCGTGCTCAGCAAGCCGATCGGATCGATGGCCGCCAAGACCTACCGCGTGACCGGGCCGTGGAAGGAACCGAAGGTCGAGGTGATTTCCCGCGAGCAGAGCCGCGCGGAAACGGCGATGGCGGTGCCGCCGGGCTGACTCTCGGGTTGGGTTCGCATCCGCCCACCTCCATGTTGGTCCATGATGGCTGCCGCAGTTCCGGTAGCGCGCACTGGCGCGTTCACGCCGCTCGAATCCCCTCCCGAACATGGTTGCCCGATGACCCTGCCGATCCAGCTCGCCGAATCCCGCCTCCTGCTGCCTGCCGGCCTCGACACCGGCGGCCTCGAACGGGCCTTCGGCACGTTGCTGGGGCCGGGCATCGACTTCGGTGACCTGTATTTCCAGCACGCACGCCGCGAGAGCTGGACCGTCGAGGACGGCATCGTCAAGGAAGGCGCGCACTCGATCGAGCAGGGCGTGGGCGTGCGCGCGATCAGCGGCGAGAAGACCGGCTTCGCTTATTCGGACGAGATCAACACCGCGGCGTTGCTGGAAGCGTCCAAATCGGCGCGCGCCATTTCAAAGGGAACGGCCGCGCGCGATGGTTCGACCCAGGACATGCGCGCGCTGGCGCGAGGCAACGGTCGCGCGCTGTATTCCAGCGAGGACCCGATCGATTCGCTCGGCAACGAGGAAAAGGTCGAGGCGCTGCGCCGCATCGACCGCTACGTGCGCGCGGCCGACCCGCGCGTGCAACAGGTCGTGGTCAGCCTGTCGGGCGGCGTCGACACCGTGCTGGTGGCGCGCAGCGACGGCGTACTCGCCGCCGACGTGCGTCCGCTGGTGCGCTTCAACGTGCAGATCATCGTCGAGCAGAACGGCCGCCGCGAAAGCGGCTATGCCGGCGGCGGCGGCCGCTACTCGTACGCCGAACTGCTCGGTGGCGGCCGGCCCGAGGCGCTGGCGAAGGAGGCCCTGCGCCAGGCGCTGGTGAACTTGGAGGCCATCGACGCGCCCGCGGGCGTGATGCCGGTGGTGCTGGGTTCCGGCTGGCCCGGTGTGCTGTTGCATGAAGCCGTGGGCCACGGCCTGGAGGGCGACTTCAACCGCAAGGGCACGTCCACCTACGCCGGCCGGATCGGCCAGCGCGTGGCCTCGCCGGGCGTCACCATCGTCGACGACGGCACGCTGCCGGGCCGGCGCGGCTCGCTCAACATCGACGACGAGGGCACGCCGACCAACTGCACGACCCTGATCGAGGACGGCGTGCTGGTCGGCTACATGCAGGACACGCTCAACGCCCGCCTGATGGGCATGCAACCCACCGGCAACGGCCGGCGCGAATCGTTCGCGCACCTGCCGATGCCGCGCATGACCAATACCTACATGCTCGCCGGCACGCACGATCCGGAGGAGATGATCCGCTCGGTGAAGAAGGGCCTGTACGCGGTGAATTTCGGCGGCGGCCAGGTCGACATCACTTCGGGCAAGTACGTGTTTTCGGCGACCGAGGCGTACCTGATCGAGGATGGAAGGATCACCGCGCCGGTGAAGGGCGCGACGCTGATCGGCAACGGCCCGGAAACCATGCAGCGGGTGAAGATGATCGGCCACGATCTCGCCCTCGACGAGGGCGTGGGCGTGTGCGGAAAGGATGGTCAGAGCGTGCCGGTGGGCGTGGGCCAGCCGTCGCTGCTGATCGAGGCGCTGACGGTGGGCGGCACCCAGGCCGCCTGATCACCGGTCAGTCGCGGTCCTGATGATGCTCGTCTTCGTCGTCCCAGGCTTCGTCGCCGGCCTCGCGGCCGGTCGCGTCGTCGCCATGGTTCGCGTCCTCCCCGTGCAGCAGCAGCTCGCGCAGCACGCGATACAGCTCGCGGAACGCGCGCGGCGGCTTGTTGCGCTTGCGCTCTTCCAGGGCGTTGCGGGCGAGCTGGCGCAGCAACTGGCGGTCGGCGGTCGGGTATTCGTCCAGCAGCTGCGCAAGCGCGGCATCGCCGTCGGCGATCAGGCGCTCGCGCCAGCTTTCCACGCGGTGCATCGCCGCCACTTCGCGCCGGGCGGCTTCGCCCTTTTCGTCCAGCGCATCGCGGATCGCGTCCAGCACCTCGTCGTCCTCGCGGCGCATCTGCTTGGCCAGGAACTGCAGCTGGCGCTTGTGCGCGATCTGCGCGGTGATGCGCTTGCATTCGCGGATGTGCGGCAGCAGCGACTCGGGCACGGGCAGCTTGGCCAGCTGGGCCTCGGTCAGCGAGACCAGTTTCTCGCCCAGCGAGAACACCTCCAGCGCGTCGCGCCGCTGCCGGCTGCGGCTGGGGCTGAAGAATTCGCCGGTTTCGTCGTCACGACCACGCATCGCACACCACTCGTGTTGTAGTGCCTGAAAGCCGGCACGTCCTGAAATACTGCATGCCGGCAGCCCGGCACCAAGGAAGAGGATAAATCATTGAACGCCATAGCCCCCGTCACCGACGACAGCCAGGCCCGGCTGGACCGCCTCGCCGACATCGCCCAACGGCTGCTCGACCGCTGCCGCCAGCGCGGCGCCAGCCAGTCGGAGGTCTCGTGCTCGGAGGAGAACGGGCTCACCGTCAACGTGCGCATGGGCGAAGTCGAGACGGTCGAGGCCACCCGTGACCGCGGGATCGCCGTGACCGTGTATTTCGGCAAGCGCAAGGGCAGCGCCAGCACCGCGGACCTGCGCGAGGAAAGCCTCGATGCCACGGTTGAGCAGGCCTGCGCGATCGCGCGCCACACCGAGGACGACGATGCCGCCGGCCTGGGCGATCGCGAGCTGATGGCGACCGACCTGCGCGAATTCGACGGCTGGCACCCCTGGGCGATCGAAGCCGACCGCGCCATCGACCTCGCGCTGGCCTGCGAGGCCGCGGGCCGCGAGATGGATGCGCGTATCGAGAACTCCGATGGCGCCTCGCTGGGCAGCGGCGGCAGCCTGAGCGTGTATGCCAATTCCCACGGCTTCCTCGGGCGGGAGAGGAGCACCAACCACAGCATCGGCTGCGCGCTGATCGCCGGCCGCGGCGATGCGATGCAGCGCGACGGCTGGTACAGCTACGCCCTGGCGGACGAGGACCTCGAATCGCCCGCCGCGATCGGCCGGCGCGCCGCCGAGCGCGCGGTATCGCGGCTGGCGCCGCGGCAGGTCGCCACCGGCGAGTATCCGGTGCTGTTCGCCGCCGAAGTCGCGCGTTCGCTGATCGGGCACCTGGTCGGTGCCGTGTCCGGCGGCGCGCTGTACCGCAAGGCGAGCTTCCTCGTCGACAGCGCGGGAACCCGGCTGTTTCCGGAGTGGTTCGGCATCGACGAGCTGCCTTTCCTGCCTCGCGGCCTGCGTTCGTCCGCGTTCGATGCCGAAGGGGTGGCCACGCGCGAGGCGCCGCTGGTGCGCGACGGCATCCTGCAGCGTTACGTGCTGGGCAGCTACTCGGCGCGCAAGCTCGGCCTGACCAGCACCGGCAATGCCGGCGGCGTGCACAACCTGCAGGTGATGGCCAACGCCGGCGACCTGGCGTCGATGCTGCGCGGCATGGGACGCGGCCTGCTGGTGACCGAGTTGATGGGGCAGGGCGTCAACACCGTGACCGGCGACTATTCGCGCGGCGCGGCCGGCTTCTGGATCGAGGACGGCGCGATTTCGTATCCGGTCGACGGCATCACCATCGCCGGCAACCTGCGCGGCATGTTCGGCGCGATCGAAGCGGTGGGCGGCGACATCGATCCGCGCTCGCACATCCGCACCGGTTCGATCCTGGTCGGACGCATGACGGTGGCCGGGGAAAGCTGAGGAACCGTTCGCTTGACAGGGGTCCGGCGGGCGCGGGACAGTGCCGGCACCATTCGTCCGGCGGCTGCGGCCGCCCTGCTAGGGGAAAGCAATGAACGATATCTCTGCGGAAGAGAAGACCTGGGGCATGCTCGCCCACCTGTCGTCGCTGGCCGGCTTCATCATTCCCTTCGGGAACGTGCTCGGTCCGCTGGTGGTGTGGCTGATCAAGAAGGACACGATGCCGTTCGCCGCAGACCAGGGCAAGGAAGCGCTGAACTTCAACATCACCGTCGCGATCGCCGCGATCATCAGCTGCATCCTGATCTTCGTGGTGATCGGCTTCCTGCTGCTCGCCGTCGTCGCCGTGGGCTGGCTGGTTCTGACCATCCTGGCCTGCATCGAAGCGAACAAGGGCGTGGCGTACCGTTACCCCTTCACCCTGCGCCTGATCAACTGATCGCGCCCAGGTCCAACGCAAGACGCCGGCCACGTGCCGGCGTTTTTGTTGGGGGCGATCAGCGGTCGCGTTCGATCGCCAGCCGTCCCAGTGCGGCGAGTGCGTTGGCGCGCGCACCGAACGGGGCCAGCGATTCATCCATGGCCGCCGCCAGTTCGGCGAGCCGCGTGCGTGATGCGTCCAGGCCGATGAGGGCCGGGAACGTCGCCTTGTCCTGGGCCATGTCCTTGCCTGCAGTCTTGCCGAGCGTCGCGCTGTCGCCCTCGACGTCGAGGATGTCGTCGCGGACCTGGAAGGCCAGGCCGAGCGCGGAAGCGTAACGATCGAGCGCGTCGAGCTCCTGCGCCTGCGCGCCGCCGCACAGCGCGCCCATCCGCACCGAGGCGCGGATCAGGGCGCCGGTCTTGAGCGCGTGCAGGCGTTCGAGCTGCTGGATGTCCATGCGGTGCCGGCCGACGGCATGCATGCCGGATTCCGCGGCGCGTGGCGGCGCGGTGGGGGCTGCGGAAGCCGATTGCGTTCGCGGCGCCGTCGCATCGATATCGAGCGCCTGTCCACCGCACATGCCTGCCACGCCGGACGCCTGCGCCAGCGTGCGCAGCAGTTCCACGCGCACGCCGTCTGCGACAGGCGCCTGCAACGCCACTTCGAAGGCCAGCGACTGCAGCGCATCGCCGGCAAGGATCGCGGTGGCTTCGTCGAAGGCGACGTGCACGGTGGGTTGGCCGCGGCGCAATGCGTCGTCGTCCATGGCCGGCAGGTCGTCGTGCACGAGCGAGTAGGCATGGATGAGTTCGACCGCCGCGGCCGGAGCGTCCAATGCGGTTTCGCCGGCGCCGAACAAGGTGCCGCTGGCGTATACGAGCAGCGGACGCATGCGCTTGCCGCCCAGCAGCACCGCGTGCTGCATGGCGGCGTGCAGCCGCTGCGGCGAGGCGTTCGGGTCGGGAAGGACGCGGGTCAGCGCGGCATCGACGCGGATGCGCCAATGCTGGAATGGCGAATCAGGCATCGGGCGACGCGAAGGGTTCGGCGCTCGCCGGGTCCTGCGGGTCGCTGAGCAGGCGCACGCGCAACTCCGCCTGTTCCAGCGCGGTCTGGCACTTGCGATACAGGCCGACGCCCCGCTCGTACGCGGCCAGCGACTCTTCCAGGCTCATGTCGCCGCGCTCCATCTGCTCCACGAGCTGCTCGAGCGCATCCAGCGACTGCTCGAAGTCGGCGACCGGCGAGGCGGCGGGCGTGTCGGTGTCGGGTTTGCGGGCGGCCATGGCGAAAGTTTGAGGGCCGGGTGCGGACGGGTCAATCGCGGCGCCAGTGCAAACGGGCCCCGCGCTCCCGCAACCACGCGTCGAAGCCTGCGGAATACGCGATATCGCCGGCGGCGAGCAGCTCGCCGGACGCATTGGAGAGCAGCGGCAGCCGCTCGCGCAGCCAGGGCGGAATGCCCAGGTCCTGCAGGACGTGCTTGAGCGCGTGGGTATGCGCGCGTCCGGGCAGGCGGATGCGCTCGCCGCCCTGGCGTGTATGGGCCACGAGGGGGCCATCGAAACCGGCGGCCCCTGCAAGCGCGAGTTCCGAACCGTCAGGAAGCCCCAAGGCCGTGGCGCCATCCCATTCTTGCCGCCACGTGTCCGGCAATGGCGGATGCGTCCGCGCCGCATGCAACAGGTCGCGCCATGCACGCATGCTGGCTTCGTGCCAAACGAATTGCGGCTCCGCATCGGCGCGGGCGGGCAGGATCTCGGCCTCGAAGCGCGCGACACCCTCGGCCGGCAGCGGCGGCAGGCCGAGTTCCTCGATCCACAGGCGCAGCACGCGCGCGCGGCGCGCGGCCGGCAACGCTCGGAGCGCGCTCAGCGACAGCACCTGCGGATCGGCGGTACGCACCCGTGCGAGGCAGCACGCATCTTCGTCGGCCAGCAGCCCGTCGGCTTGCGCGCACAACGTCGCCGCGCCGGCCAGCGCCGCGTCGGCATGCGGCCAGCGTGCGCGCAGCAGCGGCAGCACTTCGCGGCGGAGGAAGTTGCGGTCGAAGCGGGTGTCGGCGTTGCTCGGATCCTCGACCCAGGGCAAGCCGTGCGTCTGCGCATACCCGTGCAATTGCTCGCGCGTGCGTTCGAGCAGTGGGCGCCACAGCCAGCCGGCGGCGAAGCGGCGCCAGGGGCGGATGCCGCCCAGTCCGCCGACGCCGGACCCGCGCAGGGCCCGCAGCAGGAAGGTTTCCGCCTGGTCGTCGCGGTGGTGGGCCAGCGCGAGGACTTCATCGGCACCGAGTTCGTCGGCGAACGCCGCGTGCCGGGCGTGCCGCGCCGCGGCTTCCAGCCCCGCGCCATCGCGCGCGACGTCGACACGCACGCTGCGCAGCGGGACCTGCAGCCCGGCGCACGCGATTTCGCAATGGCGTTGCCAGGCATCGGCGTCGGCATGCAGTCCGTGGTGGACGTGCAGGGCGCGCAGGCCACGCTCTCGCGCCTGCGGCAATGCGCACAGCGCATGCAGCAAGGCCATCGAGTCCAGGCCGCCGCTGAGCCCGACGACGAGCGCGCCGCCAGCGGGCAGCGCGGAAGCCGGGATGAGCAGCGGAGCGGTCATCGCCGCATCGTAGCGCGGCACCAGCGTTGCGGCGTGTTGCCGGCTGGGCGCGAAAGGTTGCAGTGACCGATGACACGCAATCGCGCGCGCCGTCCCCGACACAATGCGTCCAACCCCCATGGAGGAATGCACATGCGCTTGAGTGGACGCCTTGCTTCGATCGTGCTGCTGGTGGCCTTGGAAGTGATCCCGTTGGCCTGCGCGGCGGGCGCGCCGGGGGCCGGCAAGCCGTTCGGCCAGGACGATGCGCGCGAGATCATCGCCCAGAGTCGCAGGATCCTGTCGCCGCACGGCGTGGAGGAGCTCGAGGCGGTCGAGATCGGCGGCATCCGGCAATGGATCTCCGTGCGCGGCAACGACCGTCGCAATCCCATCCTGCTCTACCTGCACGGCGGTCCCGGTTCGGTGGAGATGGTGGAGTCCTACGGCTACCAGCGGCCGTGGGAGGATTTCTTCACCGTGGTGCAGTGGGACCAGCGCGGCGCGGGCAAGACCTTCGCGTCGAATGCGCCGGAAGCGATGGCGCCGCGCATGAGCATCGAGGGCATGGTCGCCGACGCGGAGGAGATGATCCGCTACCTGAGGGCCACCTACGGCAAGCAGAAGATCTTCGTGCTCGGCCATTCGTGGGGCAGCATCGTCGGCGAGGAAGTCGCACGCCGCCATCCCGAGTGGCTGCATGCCTACCTGGGCGCCGGCCAGATCGCGGACATGGCGCGCAGCGAGGCGATCGGCTACGAGTGGGCGCTCGGGCGCGCACGCGCGGAAGGCAACCAGCAGGCCATCCGCGAACTGCAGGCTTTGGCGCCCTATCCGGGTCCGGTAGGCCAACTCACCATCGAGCGCATCGGCGCGCAGCGCAAATGGACCATGTACTACGGCGGCCTAGCCTGGGGACGCACCGAGTTCAAGCCATTCGACGATGCGCGCAAGCTCTCGCCGGATTACCGCGACGAGGAACTCAAGGCGATCGACCAGGGCGGACTGTACTCGCTGGGCTACCTGTTGCCGGCGATGGAGCGAGTCGACTTCACCGGCAATACGCGATTGGGCTGCCCGGTCTTCATCTTCAATGGCCGCCACGACTACACGACGTCGTCCGAAGTGGCGGCGCGCTGGTTCGAGGGCCTGCGCGCGCCACTGAAGAAGATGTTCTGGTTCGAGGATTCGGCGCACATGATGATGCAGGAGCAGCGCGGCCTGTTCCTGATGCACCTGGTCAACGACGTGCGGCCGCTGGCGGTGCGCGCCGGCGATGCGCCGCCCGCCGAGGTGGTGAGGAAGTGACAAGAAAAAAGCCGCCGGTGACGAGCCGGCGGCTTTCCTGCATTGCGCTGCGCGAGCGGATCAGGCGGCTTCGTACGCACCGTAGCTGCGCAGGCGCTTGTAGCGGCGATCGAGCAGTTCCGGCACCGGGACCTGCTCCAGCGCGTCCAGTTCGTTCATCAGCACGGCCTTCAGGCGCTTGGCCATCTGGGTCGGGTTGCGGTGCGCGCCGCCGATCGGCTCGCGCACGATCTTGTCGATCAGGCCGAGTTCCTTCAGGCGCTTGGCGGTCATGCCCAGCTGTTCGGCCGCGTCCTTGGCCTTCTCCGCGGTCTTCCACAGGATCGAGGCGCAGCCTTCCGGGGTGATCACCGAATACGTGCTGTATTCGAGCATCAGCGTGCGGTCGCCGACGCCGATGGCGAGCGCGCCGCCGGAACCGCCTTCGCCGATCACGGTGCAGATGATCGGCACCTTCAGTTCGGACATTTCCAGCAGGTTGCGGGCGATCGCCTCGGACTGGCCGCGTTCCTCGGCATCGATGCCCGGCCATGCGCCGGCGGTGTCGATGAAGGTGAGGACCGGCAGGGAGAAGCGCTCGGCCAGCTTCATCAGGCGCAGGGCCTTGCGGTAGCCCTCGGGCTTGGGCATGCCGAAGTTGCGGCGGACCTTGGCCTTGGTGTCGCGGCCCTTTTCGTGGCCGATCACGACCACGCTGCGGCCGTCGATCCGGGCCAGGCCGCCGACGATGGCGTTGTCGTTGGCGAAGGCGCGGTCGCCGGCGAGTTCCTGGAACTCGTCGCAGATGATGCGCAGGTAATCCAGCGTGTACGGACGCGACGGATGACGCGAGAGCTGCGAGACCTGCCATGGGGTCAGGTCGCGGAAGATATGGGCGGTGCGCAGGCGCAGCTTCTCGCGCAGCGCGTGCACTTCGGCATCGACATTGACCGCCGGGCCATGGCTGGCATGCAGCACTTCCTGGATGCGGGCTTCCAGGTCGGCGATGGGTTGTTCGAAGTCGAGGTAGTTCGGGTTCATGCGCTGGCCGGGGCCGGTGAGGGGCGGAAGTGTAGCCGAGGTGAGGGAAAGGGGCCGTACGGGGGTGTTTGTTGGCGCGTTCGCCGGCGATGCCGACGCCCGAATTGTGACCGCCGGCCCTACCAGGGCCGCGAGAAGGCCAGCTTCACCGTCCGCACGCCCGGCTGCGAACGCAGCGCCCCGGGCAGGTCGGCGTCGACGCGGATCGCGTGGCCGCCGTTGAGGTCGAGCATGCCGGCGGCGCCTTCGCGCAGCAGGTCCAGGCGCAGCGGCGTCGCGCCCGGGCGGTGCCTGGCCAGCAGCGAATCGACCCGCGCCCAGGTGCCGGGGACGCGCAGGTCCAGGCGCAGCGACAGGCGCTGCGCGTGCTTGGCGCACAACTGCGAGTAATCCCAGCAGCGCTGCGCCTTGAGCGCGAAGCCGCCACTGAACGCATCCTCGCGCAGGCCACCCTGCACGATCAGCAGGCGGTCGCGCGCGATCAGCTGGGCGAACTCGTTGTAGGTCTCGGCGAAGAACGCGCACTCCAGGCGGCCGCGGCCGTCCTCGATCTGCACGAACATCTGGCTGTCGCCCTTTTTGCGCAGGCCGACCACCTGGCCGGCGACGACGGTTTCCAGCTCCGGGCGCCAGCCGCTTCGCGCGCTCTCCGGGCGCGATTCCCAGATCTTCTCCAGGTCGCCCAGGTCGTGGCCGACCAACGCGCGCAGTTCCTCGCGGTAGGGGTCGAACGGATGGCCGCTGAGGTAATGGCCGAGCGTGTCGCGCTCCCCGGTGAGCAGCTGCACCAGCGGCCACTCGTCGGTTTCCTTCAACTGGATGTGCAGCGCGGGCGCGGCGGTCTCGCTGCCGCCGAACAGGGAGTTCTGGCCGGCCTCGCGTTCGCGCGCGAGCTGCTCGGTGGCCTTGAGCACTTCCGGCAGCTGCAGGGCGAGGCTGGCGCGGTTCTTCCCCAACGCATCGAGCGCGCCGGCCTGGACCAGCGCTTCCAGCGCGCGCTTGTTGAGCTTGCTGCTGTCGACGCGCTTGCAGAAGTCCAACAGGTCGGTGAACTCGCCGGCGCGGCGCGCCTCGACGATCGCCTCGCAGGCGCCGCGGCCGACGCCCTTCACCGCGCCGATGCCGTATCGGATCGTGTCCGGCGTGGTGGCCTCGAACATGTAAGCGGAGGCATTCACGTCCGGCGGCAGCACGGTCAGGCCCATGACCCGCGCCTCGTCGAGGAAGCCAACGACCTTGTCTGTGTTGTCCATGTCCGAGGACAGCACCGCGGCCATGAATTCGGCCGGGTAGTGCACCTTGAGCCACGCGGTCTGGTAGGCGACGAGCGCGTACGCGGCCGAGTGCGACTTGTTGAAGCCGTACTCGGCGAACTTCTCCATCAGGTCGAAGATCGGGCTTGCCTGTCGCGCCGGAATGCCGCGCTCGAGGCAACCGGCTTCGAACTTGGCGCGCTCCTTCGCCATCTCCTCGGGCTTCTTCTTGCCCATCGCGCGGCGCAGCATGTCGGCGCCGCCGAGCGTGTAGCCGGCCAGCACCTGCGCGATCTGCATCACCTGTTCCTGGTACACGATGACGCCATAGGTCGGTGCCAGCACCGGTTCCAGCGATTCGTGCGGGTAGGTGACTTCGGCGTTGCCGTGCTTGCGGTCGACCCAGTCGCGGTCCATCCCCGAACCCAGCGGACCGGGGCGGAACAGCGCGGCGAGCGCGATGATGTCTTCGAACGTATCCGGCCTGGCGCGCTTGAGCAGTTCGCGCATGCCGCGCGATTCGAACTGGAACACCGCGACCGAATCGCCGCGTGCGAACAGCTCGTAGGTCGGCTTGTCGTCGAGCGGCAGCGCGGTGATGTCGAGCGGCTCGATGCCCTCGCGCGCGCGACGCACGTTGATCGCCTTCACCGCCCAGTCGATGATCGTTAGCGTGCGCAGGCCGAGGAAGTCGAACTTCACCAGGCCGACGGCTTCGACGTCGTCCTTGTCGAATTGGGTCACCGGGCTCTTGCCGCGGCCCTCGCCGTCGTGTTCGGCGAACAGCGGGCAGAAGTCGCTGAGCGGCGAGGGCGCGATCACCACGCCGCCCGCATGTTTGCCGGCGTTGCGGGTCAGGTCCTCGAGGCTGCGCGCGAGGTCGAGCAGGTCGCGGACGTCGTCCTCGGCGTGATAGCGCTGGATCAGCTCGGCCGAGGCGAGGTTGCTGTCCTTCTTCGCTGCTTCCGATTCGCCCAGTGCGTCGTCGAGCGAGATGCCCAGGGTGTTCGGGATCAGCTTGGCGATGCCGTCGACCATGCCGTAGGGATGGCCGAGCACGCGCCCGGAGTCGCGCACCACGGCCTTCGCCGCCATGGTGCCGTAGGTGATGATCTGGGAGACGCGGTCGCGGCCGTACTTGCGCGCGACGTAGTCGATCACCTCGTCGCGGCGGTCCATGCAGAAGTCGATGTCGAAGTCGGGCATCGACACGCGTTCGGGATTGAGGAAGCGCTCGAACAGCAGGTCGTACGGCAACGGATCCAGGTCGGTGATGCCCAATGCCCAGGCCACGAGCGAGCCCGCGCCCGAACCACGGCCCGGGCCCACCGGGATGCCCTGCGCCTTACCCCAGTTGATGAAGTCGGCGACGATCAGGAAGTAGCCGGGGAACCCCATCTTGATGATGACGTCCAGCTCGGTTTCCAGGCGCGCTTCGTAGATCTCGCGGGTCTTGCCCGGGGCGATCGGGTTTTTTTCCAGGCGCGCGGCCAGGCCCTCGCGCGCCGAGCTGCGCAGCCACGACTCGATCGTGTGGTCGCTCGGCACCGGGAACGCGGGCAGGGCGTACTCGCCCAGCTTCATCGTGACGTTGCAGCGCGTGGCGAGCGCCACCGCGTTGTCGATCGCGTCGGGGATGTCGGCGAACAGCTTCGCCATCTCCTCCGACGAGCGCAGGAACTGTTCGGCGCTGTACTCGCGCGGGCGCTTGGGATCGTCGAGCACGCGGCCGGACGCGATGCACACGCGCGCTTCGTGCGCCTCGAAGCCTTCGGCGTCGAGGAAGCGCACGTCGTTGCTGGCCACCACCGGAAGTCCGCGGCGGGAGGCGGCATGCAGGGCGAACGCGTTGAACGCGTCCTCGCCGTCGCGGCCGGTACGGGTCAGCTCCAGGTGCAGGCGATCGCCGAACACCTCGCGCCAGTCGGCAAGCGAGGCCTCGGCGAGTTCATGGCGATGGCTCGCCACCAGCTGCCCGGCCAGGCTCTTGCGGCCGGCCAATGCAAACAGGCCGGCGTTGTCCTCGCGCAGCCATTCCGGGCGGAGCGCCACGCCGTCGATGCGGTGGCCTTCCATCCACGCCCGGCTCAGCAGGCGCGACAGGGTGAGGTAGCCGGTGCGGTCGCGGCACAGCAGGGTCATGCGCGCCGGCGTCTCGTTGCCGTCGGCCAGGCCGATGTCGGCGCCGATGATCGGCTTGATCCCCGCGCCTTCCGCGGCCTTGTAGAACTTCACCGCCGCGAACAGGTTGTCGAGGTCGGTGACCGCCACCGCGGGCTGGCCCAGCTTCGCGCAGCGCTTGACCAGCTCGCCGATCCGGATGGTGGAGTCGGCGAGCGAGTATTCGCTGTGCAGGTGGAGATGGACGAAGCGGGACATGCGGACCGGAACGTGCTGGTCCCGCAGGTTAGCAGCCGGGGCGCGGCCGGACGAGATTGACTTTGGACGCCGGCCTTACCTCGCTGCGATGCGAGGGCCGGCCACCGCGGCGGCCGGCCTGTCGCCGCGCCGGCTCCCGCGTCAGAGCGGCGATCCGGTGACGCGCATCGGGCCTTCCGGAGTGCGCCCGTTGGCGAAATGCACGTCTTCGATGCGCGTGCTCTGGCGCAGCAGTTCGATCTCGGCCAGGCGGTCGCGCAGCCAGGCGTCGCGCTGTTCCTCCGGCGTGCCGGCGGGGTGCTCGGTGCGCCGGTACAGGCAGAAGTCGTTGTATTCGTTCGCTTCCTCCGCGAACGCCGGCCAGGCCAGTTCGATCAGCAGCACGTCGTCCAGGCGACCGAGCAGCGGCAGGCTGTCCGGGATCAGGTCGTCTTCGCGATCGATGTAGGCCAGCAGCTTGTTGATGCGCATCCGGGTCGCGTCATGGCAATCCCAGGCGTCGTCGTCGAGCAGCGCGCGCAGTTCGTCAGTGCGCTGCAGGCGGGCATCGAGCTCCTCGCGCGCCTCCTCTTCGGGAAGCGACAACAGCCAGGCCGCCAGTTGCTGCAGCCGCGGCTGGTCGACGCGCGCGGCATCGGGATAGAGCTCGTGCACGAGGTCGTCGAATCGGGCGACGGCCGGGCCGGAGAGCGCGATTTCGGGAAATCCCGCCGGGGCGCCGAGCGCGTCGGTGAGCCCGCCGCGGAAGTGCTCGAACGGCAGCGGACGATCGGTGGGAGTGGGATGAGGCAAGCGCATGGGGCACCTCGCTTCCGGCCACAGTTCCATCGGGAGCGCCTCCCTGCGCGGAGCCGTGACGGGCCGGTACTCGCACGGCCCCCTGGTCAGGGGGATGCAAGCAAATGATGCGCCCATGCGCCCCGGGCGCACGCCCGTTGCCGACGGACGGTTCAGCCGCCCGATGCGTTGCTGACTGCGCACTCAGGGGACTCCACGTTGCCGGAAACGACGAGACCGCCCGGTTGGGCGGCCTCGTGGCGTCGTCCCTGACAGCCCACGATCAGTGCACGAGGAAGCGGGCTCCCATCTGGGGCAGGTAGCTGCTTTCACGGATGCAGCGTCGCTGTTTTTCCAGGTAGGCCTCGGCCTGGCGCGCCTGGATCCAGTCGCAGCGGTTGAAGCCGAACCCGCCGACCTCGCGTCCGCGCAGCGAGGCTTCCAGCGAGCGTACGCGGCAGTAGTCCAGGAAGGCCGCGACTTCGTCCTGCAGCGACGGCCAGGCGGCCTCGACGGCGATGGCGTCGTCCAGGTGGCCGACCGTGGGCAGGGAGTTGGGCAGCAACTGGTAGCGGCCGTTGGCGTAATGCACCATCAGCGAGGCCACGTTGCCGGCGTCGTCGTCGGGCTCCCACTGGCCGTCGTCGAGCATGCGGGCGGCCGCTTCGAGGCGTTTCATGCGTTGCAGGATGCAGGCTGGTTCGCCCGAACCGGCAACCCCGTCGCGCAGTTCGCGCGCCGCCGTGGCGAGCCGGTCGCAATCCAGCGGCGCGGCCCGGCGGCCCAATCGGGCCAGAAGCGCGTTGAAGCGGTCGACAGAGGCCGCGGTCAGGTGGAAGTCGTCGATGCAATGGCGTCGGCCCGGTCCGATCGGCGACGGCCGGTCGAGAATGGCAGGCAACGGAATCGTGGCAGTGAGCATGGCGTTCATGGCAAAGGCTCCGTGGGGGTGTGGGCACGCCGGCGTTCCGGCGTGGGGCCAGCTTCCGTCCGTGGCACGGCCCGGTCATGACGGGGGAATGACCTCTCGCGCAGCCTTGCACGAGGATGTCGTGTCGTTCATGAGGTTTTCCTGATGGACGCAGGAGGCCATACCGGAATGGGGAAAAACGGGGGTGACGGCTACCGTTTCGGCCCCTTCCTGGTCGATGCCGCGGCATACACGCTGACCCGCGAAGGCGAACCGCAGCCGCTCGAACCGAAGGCCTTCGCCGTCCTCCTGCACCTGCTGCGCCATGCCGGTGAACTCGTGCGCCACGAAGACCTGCTGGACGCGGTATGGGGGCACCGCCACGTGACGGCGGGCGTGCTGACCCGCGCCATCGCGCAACTGCGGCACGTGCTCGAGGACGACTCGCACCGGCCGCAGTACATCCAGACCCAGCACGGGCTGGGCTACCGGTTCATCGGCGAGCTGAAGTCATGGCCGGAAGGGGAGGCTCCGCCCGCGCGCGCGCTGGTTGCACCTGCAGCAGAACCCGCCGAAACCGGGGCCGCCGCCGTGGCTGCGGCGGGTGACACCCATCACCCCGCGATCGCCGCGCCGACCCGACCAGCAGCCGCGGCGGCCCGCCCGGCCTTGCTGCGCCGCTGGTGGCCGCTGCCGATCGTGCTGGCGGCGGCAGTGGGCATCTGGCTGTGGTACCGCGGCATGCAATCGTTGCCGCCGACGCCGGCGGCTCCCTCGGTCGCGGTGCTGCCCTTCACCAACCTCGGCGCCGACAAGGACGACAGCTATTTCGCCGAAGGCCTGGCCGTGGAACTGCATGACGCCCTCGCCGACGTGCCGGGCCTCAAGGTCGCCGCGTGCCGCGCCGCCAGCGCCTGCGGCACCCAGGGCGCCGATCCCCGCAAGCTGGGCAAGCTCCTCGGCGTGGCGACCGTGCTGGACGCCGATGTCCGTCGCGAAGGCAGCAAGGTCCGGGTGAACGCGCGGCTCACCGACACGCGCACCGGCTACACGCTCTGGTCGGGCAGCTACGACCGGGAACTCACCGGCGTGTTCGCACTGCAGAGCGAACTGGCGCGCGACGTGGTGCAGTCGCTGCTGGGCGCGTTGCCGCGCGACCTGCAGTCGCTGACGCGGCGCCTGGCGCCGACGAACAACGTCGCCGCCTACGATGCCTACCTGCACGGCGTGCAGCAGCTCGATCGCGACGGCAGCGGCAACACCGGCGGCTCCCGTTCGATCGGATTCTTCCGCGAGGCGCTGGCGGCCGATCCGGGCTTCGCCCGCGCGCAGGCCGGGATCTGCCGGGCGGAAATCATCACGTTCGAGGGCGCGCACGATGCCGCTGCCTTCGATCGCGCCCAGGCGGCGTGCCAGCGCGCGGCGGCGATGGATCCGCAGCTGCGCGACGTGAGCCTCGCGCTGGGCGACCTGTACCGCGCCCGCAACGACAACGCCCAGGCCATCGAGCACTACCGCAAGGCGCTGGAATCGCTGGCACTGCGCGCGGATGCGTATCTCGGCCTGGCTCGCGCCGAGTCCGCGCAGGGACACAACGACCTGGCCCTCGATTACTTCGAGCGCGCGCGGCAGTCGCGCCCGGGCGATCCCAGCATCTATCGGGGGCTCGGCTTCGAGTATTACCTGCGCGGTGACATGCCCAAGGCCATCGAGGGCTTCGCCACCGCGGCGACGCTGGCGCCCGACGACGAGGACGTCTGGAGCAGCCTGGGCGGCCTGTACATGGTCAGCGGCGATGCCGCGCGCGCGGCCGACGCGTTCACGCGCTCGCTTGCGATCAAGGCGAACTACCCCGCGCTGACCAACCTGGGCACCTTGCGCTACGAACAGCGCCGCTACGCCGAGGCCGCCGAGCTCTACCGCCGCGCCACGCAGGTGAACGCCAGCGATTACCGGCTGTGGGGCAACCTCGGCGACGCACTGTCGGCATTGCCCGCGCAGACCGCGCAGGCGCGCGCGAGCTACGAGCAGGCCGCCCGCATGGCGCAGCAGTACGTCGACATCAAGCCCAGCGACGCCCACGCCATCGCCGTGCTCGCGTGGTACCGCGCCAACCTCGGCCAGGAGCACGAGGCGCGCGAACTGATCCAGCGCGCCAGGGCGCTGGACGTCGAGCAGGGCGAGGTGGCGTTCTGGGCGGCGCAGTCGCTCGCGCTGCTGGGCGATACCGACGGCGCGCGCGCATGCCTGCAGCTAGCGCGCGACGGCGGCATCAATACGCCACGCCTGGAAGCCTCACCGGTACTGCGCCCCCTGTTGGGCCTTCCTCCGCTTCAGCAGCCGGCGATCGGACGCGCCCGCTGACCCCCACGGCCCAGCGGACGGGCGCACAGCAAGGAGTACAACGCGATGAACCTGTTGTCGTTCGCAACGATGGGAATGGTGCCGACGCTGAGTTCGGGCAAAGGCGAGAACAAGGAACTCGGCGATGCAGAGATCAGCATCCTGGTGGATGCGCAGACGCGCAAGCCGCAGGCCGATCCGGAGAGCGCGCGGGTGGCGGCGGGCGGAAAGATCACCTGGAAATGCGCCGAGCCGTTCGAGATCGTGCTCAAGCTGCTCTGGACCGAAGACCGGGTCACGCGCAAGTCGAGGATGGCCGGCGACTCGCACGTCCTGGAGGTCACCGCCGGCGCCGTCTACGGCACCTACTCGTACGGGATCGCGGTCAAGGGTGGCGAGGTCGACCCGGACGTGATCATCGGGCCGAGATCGCAGAACCAGTAAGCGGTGCCCGCGAGACGCTCAGGCCAGCTCGGTGGCGAACAGGTCCGCCTGCGCCAGGCGCACGGGCATGAAGCTGCGGCGGTGGTGCGGGCACGGGCCATGCGCTTTCAGTGCGGCCAGGTGCGCGGGCGTCGAATAGCCCTTGTGCTCGGCGAAGCCGTAGTGCGGCCACTGCTCGTGCAGCGCGCGCATGTAGCGGTCGCGCGCGACCTTGGCGAGGATGGAGGCCGCCATGATCGCGCGATCGCGCGCATCGCCGCCGATCCATGCTTCCCCGGGGCGGCACAGGCCCGGCGGCACGATGTTGCCGTCGATCCGCGCCGCATCGGCTGCGTGCGCCACGCCTTCCAGCGCGCGCCGCATGCCGGTGAGCGTGGCCTGCAGGATGTTGATGCGGTCGATCTCCTCGACGTCGACGAACTCGATCCGCCACGCCAGCGCGCGCTGCACGATGCGGTCGTAGAGGACTTCGCGCCGCTCCGGATCGAGTTGCTTGGAATCGTCGAGTCCGTTGACCGGCGTGCGGCCGGGCGTGAACACCACTGCGGCCACGACCACCGGCCCAGCAAGCGGTCCGCGTCCGGCCTCATCGATGCCCGCGATGCGCAGCGGCAGCGCGGCCGGTCGCGCTTCCGCGGGTTCCGCTTGGGCTGGCGTGGAGTCGGACTGCATTCGAGGAAGGATTCGAGGGCGCGGCCGGCAGAGTGCGGCAGCGCGGCGCGTTCACGCAAGCACGGACGGCGCTGCGGGAAGCAGTTCCGCGACTGCGTCGGCGGCGCGCGCGGAAGCGTCCTGCCGCAACTGCAGGTGCAGTTCGCGGAAGCGCGGCCCGATCCGTGCCATCGCCTCGCCATCGCGCAGCAGCGCGAGGGTGGCATCGGCGAGCTTGGCCGGCGTGCAGTTGCCCTGCATCAGCTCGGGGACGACGCGTTCGCCGGCCAGCACGTTGGGCAGCGAGAAGTACTTGGTCTTGAGCATGCCCAGGCCCTTGACCAGCGCGTAGGTCAGCGGCGCCACCTTGTAGGCGACCACCATCGGCCGTTTCGCCAGCATCGCCTCGAGCGTCGCCGTTCCGGACGCAAGCAGGATGACGTCGCTGGCGATCATCAGGCGGCGCGCGTTGCCGACCAGGATCCGCAGCGCGGGCCGCAGCTGTTCGAGGTCGGGATGCGCGCCGAGCATCCGGCGGAACGCAAGGTTGGCCGGCGAATTGGCGATCGGGATGACGATCTGCAGGTCCGGCACTTCCTCGAGCACGCGCGTGGCGGCGGAGAGGAAGCTGGGTGCCAGCCGTTCGATCTCGCCGACGCGCGACCCCGGCAGCAGGGCCAGCACGGGGCGATCGGTATCAATGCCGAGTTGTTCGCGCGTTGCCAGACGGTCGGGATCCAGCGGCATCTCGTCGGCGAGCGGGTGGCCGACGAACCGCGCCTTCACGCGGTACCTGGCGTAGACCGGCGGTTCCATCGGGAACAGGCACAGCACGTTGTCCGCGCTTTGCCCGAGCTTGGCGGCGCGCTTCTGCCGCCAGGCCCAGATCGACGGGCTGACGTAGTGCACGGTGCGGATCCCGCGCTTCTTCAGCCACTTCTCCACGCCGAGGTTGAAGTCGGGCGCGTCGATGCCGATGAACACGTCCGGACGCCACGCCAGCACGCGCTGGCGAAGTTCCCGGCGTACGCGCAGCAGCCGGGGCAGGTGCCTGAGCACCTCGGCCAGGCCCATCACCGCCAGTTCCGAAGCATCGAACCAGGTATCCATCCCGGCTGCGCGCATGGCGTCGCCGCCGATGCCCGCGAAACGGGCATTCGGATAGCGCTTGTGCAGTTCGGCGATCAGGCCGGCGCCGAGTTGGTCGCCGGAGGCTTCGCCGGCGACGAGGGCGATGCGCATGGCAGTCCTTTCCTGGCGCCTTAGCGCAGCAGCGGCCGTTCGCCGCTTTCGATGAAATCCAGGAACGCGCGCACGTCGGCGCTGTCGTTCGCCATGTCGGCCAGCTTGCCCCGCGCCTCGTCCAGGCTGGCGCCGCCCATGTACAGCGCGCGGTACGCGCGCTTGATCGCGGCGATGCGCTCGCTGTCGAAACCGCGGCGCTTCAGGCCTTCGCTGTTGATGCCGCGAGGCTTGCCGTAACCCTCCTGCGCGACCATCAGGAACGGCGGCACGTCGCCATTGACGAACGCGCCCATGCCGATGAAGGCGTGCGAGCCGATGCGGCAGAACTGGTGGATGCCGGCGAAGCCGCTGAGGATCACATGGTCGCCCACGGTGACGTGGCCGGCCAGCGTCGCATTGTTGGAGAACACGCAGTGGTTGCCGACGTGGCAGTCGTGCGCAACGTGCGTATAGGCGAGGAACCAGTTGTCCTGGCCGATGCTCGTGCTGCTGCCGCCGCCGCCGGTGCCGCGATTGACGGTGCAGAACTCGCGGAAGACGTTGCGGTCGCCGATCGCCAGTTCGACGCGCTCGCCGGCGTACTTCTTGTCCTGCGGTTCGCCGCCGATGGCGCAGTGGCCGTGGAAGCGGTTGTCGCGGCCGATGCGCGTCGGTCCGAGAACGCTGCAGTGCGGACCGAACGTGGTGTTGTCGCCGATCTCGACGTCATCGCCGATGTAGCAGAACGGACCGACGCGCACGCCGGCGCCGAGTTTCGCGCCGGCTTCGACCACCGCGGTGGAATGGATCACGGGCTCTGGCGTGGCGGTGGTCATGCCTCGGTCTTTACCTCGGCGCAGAGGATCTCGGCGCTGGCGACTTCCTGGCCGTCGACGCGCGCGGTGCCCAGGTACAGCGCCATGTTGCGGATGACGCGCTTGAGCGTGACTTCGAGTTCGAGCTTGTCGCCCGGCACGACCATCTTGGCGAAGCGCGCGTTGTCCACCTTCACCAGGTAGAACAGGCTGCCCTTGCCGTCATGGCCCGAGAGCTGGGTGAGCAGGCCGCCGGCCTGGGCCAGCGCCTCGATGACCAGCACGCCCGGCATCACCGGGTGGCCGGGGAAATGGCCGTTGAAGAAGGGCTCGTTGACGCTGACGTTCTTGTACGCCAGGACGCGCTTGTGCGGTTCCAGTTCGACCACGCGGTCGACCAGGAGGAACGGGTAGCGGTGTGGCAGCACCTTCTGGATGCCGGCGACATCGACCGGGAGTTGCACGGGCTGGTTCATCATCTTTTCCTGGCGCACGGAAGGGTGCAGCGAATCGGTAATTATCCGGCTTCACTGCCACATGCGCGTCCGTATGGCGCGAAGCTTACCGGGATTACGGCTCGCGGTCTTCCTGCGAACGGGGGATGCGGCGGGCGAGGGCGTCGAGCTGCTTGAAGCGCGCGGCGTTCTTGCGCCAGCTGCGGTTGTCCATCAACGGCGTGCCCGAGGAATATTCGCCGGGTTCGCGGATGGAATGCGTGACCAGGCTCATGGCCGTGACCATCACTTTGTCACAGATCTCCAGATGCCCGAGGACGCCGGCCGCGCCGCCGATCAGGCAATAGCGGCCGATCCGGGCACTGCCGGCGACCGCCGCGCACCCTGCCATCGCGGTGTGCGCGCCGATGAAGACGTTGTGGCCGATCTGGATCTGGTTGTCGAGGCGGACGTCCTCCTCCAGCACCGTGTCCTCGATGGCGCCACGGTCGATCGTGGTGTTGGCGCCGATCTCGCAGTCGTCGCCGATGACGACGCCCCCCAGCTGCGGCACGTTCAACCACTTGCCGGCTTCCATGGCGAGACCGAAGCCGGACGCGCCGAGCACGGCGCCCGGGTGCACGGTGACCCGGCGTCCCAGGCGAACGCGCGTAACCAGGGTCACGCGTGCGACGAGGTGGCTGCCGGCGCCGACGACGCAATCCTCGCCGATGACACAGCCCGGTCCGATCACCGCTCCGGCTTCAATGCGGCTGCGGGCGCCGATGGCGACGAATGCGCCCACGTGCGCGGCCGGGTCGACCTCGGCATCGGTGGCGATGTCGGCCGAGGCGTGGATGCCCGCGGGGCGCGACGGCAGGGGTTCGAACAGGGCCGACATCTTGGCGAATGCGGCGTAGGGGTCGCGGGCGATGAGCGCCGTGCCCGAATGGGCGGCGGCGTCTTCGGCGCGCATGGTGACCACGCTGGCACGCGACTGGGCGAGCTGGCCGCGGTACTTGCTGTTTGCCAGGAACGCCAGTTGCCCGTCGTGGGCGCCCGCGAGCGTGCCGACGCCGTGTACGCGCACGGCGCCATCACCCTGCAGCTCGAGCCCGAAGCGTTCGGCGAGTTCGGCGGCGCTGTACGAAGCCATGGCCACGTCCGGCCGCCTGGTTTAGAACGCGCCGCCGAAGGTGAACTGCAGGCGCTCGAGTTCGTCGCCTTCTTCCTTGCGCAGCGGGAAGGAGTAGCTGATCGAAATCGGGCCCATCGGCGAACGCCACATCAGCGCGATGCCGGTCGAGGCGCGCAGTTCGCCGGCGTCGAAGGCATCCAGGTCCTTGAACACGTTGCCGAAGTCGACGAAGGCCGAAGCGCGCGCCGACGGGGTATCCAGCAGGGTCGGGAAGAACATTTCCAGCGAACCGGTGGTCTTGAGCGCGCCGCCGACGGGCTGCAGGTACGTGCTGTTGGCGAACGGAGCCTGGCGCGGACCCAGGGTGTTGTCGCGGAAACCGCGCACCGAGCGCACGCCGCCCGCGTAGAAGTTCTCGAAGAAGGGCAGGCCATCGGCGGTCACGGTCTTGCGATAGTCCGGCGACGAGGTCAGGCAGGGTTCGCTCGGGGCGGGGCCGAGGATGATCTCGCCGTCGTCGATGATCTTGTCGTTGTCGGCATCGACCCAGCGGTCCGCGGTGAAGCAGATGTTGCGGGTGGAAGCGTCGCCGTAGCTGTCGCCATAGCCGAGTTCGGCGCGCGTGTTGAGCACCAGGTGGCGCGACAGCGGCCAGAACTTGGAAATGTTGTAGTTGAGCTTGTAGTACTCGACGGTGGAGCCGGGAATCGTGGTTTCCAGCCAGATGCGCTGCTGCATGCCGCGCGACGGCGTCAGCAGGTTGTCCAGCGAGTTGCGGCTCCAGCCGATCTCCGCGCGCAAGGCGTGGAAGGTCTTGGCGTTGAGCGCATCGATGTAATCGATGATCGGCTCGGGCGTGCTGCCCGGGATGGTGTTGATCTTGTTGGTGTCGATGCCGAACAGGCCGGTGACCGTGTCGGTCTCGGTGATCGGGAAGCCCAGGACCACCTGCGCGGCGCCGCTGTTGCTGTTGTACTGGGCGGTACCGAAGTCGGAGTAGTCCAGCTCGCGCCACCACACGTTGTAACCCAGCGACAGCCCGTTATCGAGGAAGTAGGGGTTGAGGAACGAGAAGTCGTAGCGCGACTGGTAGCGGCTGCGCTGCGCCTGCACGGAAACGCGGTTGCCGGTGCCGAGGAAGTTTTCCTGCGACAGCTGGATCTGCGTGCTCAGGCCGCTCAGCTGCGAATAGCCCAGGCCGAACACGAAGCTGCCTGACGAGGTTTCCTTGACGTTGACGACCACGTCCACCTGGTCGTTGCTGCCTTCGACCGGCTTGCTTTCGACATCCACGCTCTCGAAGTAGCCCAGGCCCTGCAGGCGGATCTTGGAGCGGTCGACCGCGGCCTGCGAATACCAGCTGCCTTCGAACTGGCGCATCTCGCGGCGCATCACCTCGTCGCTGGTGCGGGTGTTGCCCCTGAAGACGATGTTGCGCACGTTGACGCGCGGGCCGGGAACGACCTGGAGGCTGATGCCGACGGTCTTCGCCTCGCGATCGATGTCGGGGACCGGATTGACCTGCGCGAAGGCGTAGCCGATGTTGCCGAGGGTGGCGACGATCGAATCGGACGTCAGTTCGAGCAGGCGGCGGGAGAAGATCTGGCCTTCCTTGACGAGCACGAACTTCTGCAGTTCTTCCTTCGGCAACACGGTGTCGCCCGTGAGCTGCACCGAGGAGATCTTGTACTGGTCGCCCTCGCTTACGCCGGCGCTGATGAACATGTCGCGGCGGTCGGGGCTGATGGAGACCTGCGTCGAGTCGACGTTGAAGTCGACATAGCCGCGGTCCAGGTAATAGTTGTTGAGCTTCTCGAGGTCGCCGGACAGCTTCTCGCGCGAGTACTGGTCGTCGCGGCGGTACCAGCTGAGCCAGTTGTGCTCCGCGGACTCCCAGGTGTCGACGATGTCCTTGTCGCTGAACTTCTCGTTGCCGACCAGGTTGATGTGCTGGATGCGCGCGGCCTTGCCTTCCTTGATGGCGATGGTCACGTCGACACGGTTGCGGTCGAGCCGCGACACGGTCGGCGTGATCTCGACGTTGTACTTGCCCCGGTTCTGGTATTGGCGGGTGAGCTCCTGGCTCATCTTGTCGAGCACGAGGCGATTGAACGTATCGCCTTCGGCCATCCCGTTTTCCTTCAGGCCCTTGAGCAGGTCTTCGCTCTTGATGTCCTTGTTACCGGTGATGGTCAGCTTGTTGATCGCGGGGCGTTCCTGCACGGTGACCACGAGGATGTCGCCCTGCCGGTCGAGGCGGACGTCCTCGAAGAAGCCGGTCTTGTACAGCGCGCGGATCGCAGCGGCGGCCTTGCTCGAGTCAACCGTGTCGCCGCGTTCGATGGGCAGGTAGGTGAAGACGGCGCCAGCGGAAATACGCTGCAGGCCGTCGACGCGGATGTCGCTGACGGTGAAGGTCCCGGCCGGCGCGAGCGGGGCGCTGTCGGTGGCAGGGGCGAATGGATCGGTCGACTGTGCCAGTGCGGGGAACGCCGGCGCCATCGCTGCAGTGAGGGCAAGGGCAAGCAGGCGGCGATTGGGAAGTCGCGTCATCATCAAATCCGGTTGGGGATGCGGGTGCCGTGCACGGGCTCCGCGGACGTTTCGGTGGTCGTCGAATCGGTGGTCGGACAAGTCCTTCCTGAACTGGTTCCCGGGTGCGGCGAAGTCGTTGCGGTTTCCATCACCGCACCAGGTTGTTCACGATGTCGTTGTAGAACGCCAGACCCATCAGCCCGACGATCAAGGCCAGGCCGACAACATTGCCGGCGGCCATCACCCGTTCGCTGACCGGGCTGCCTTTGACCAGCTCGATAAGGTAATACAGCAGGTGACCGCCGTCCAAGATTGGGATGGGTAGCAGGTTCAGGATGCCCAGGCTGAGGGAAAGCAGGGCGAGGAGCATGAGGAAGTGCGCCGGCCCCTGCTGGGCGAAATAGTTGCTGGCGCGCGCGATCGTGATCGGGCCGGCCACGGTGTTGCGGGCCGACACGGTGCCCTTGAAGGCGCGCGTGAACGTGGCGAGGAGCTCGCGGGCCTGGTGCGTGGCCTCGGAGAAGGCCGCCGGAATGGCCGCGACCGGACCGTACCGCAGCACGGCGTCGCGCTTGGGATCAGTGGACACCAGCCGGATACCAAACCCCCAGTCCTGCTTGCCGGGCGCGGTCTCCATCCTGGTGGGCTTGAGGAGGAGCGCAAGCCGGTCGGGGCCCCGCTGGACTTCGACCATTGCCTCGCGGTTCTCTTCGCCCAGGCGCCGGGCCTGCCTGACGATGTCCTCGTAAGACAGCGTGGGCTCGCCATCGATGGCGGTGATGCGGTCGCCTTCCGCCAGCACGCCCCAGGCGGGCTTGCCCGGGCTCACCTCGCCTATCGCCAACGCCCCCACTTCGTGGCGCCCGCGCAAACCGAGCTGCTGCATGGCGCGGGTTTCATCGAAGCGCGCGGGCAGGCGCGACAGCGGCAGCGTGCGTTCCGCTTGCACCCCTTCGGGCGTGCGCACCCGCACGACGACGTCGGTGCGGTCGAGCGCGGCGGCGAGCAGGCCCATGCTCACCTCGCTCCAGGTCGGCGTGGGACGGCCGGCCACCGAGAGGACTTCGTCGCCTGCCTGCAATCCGGCCGTCGCCGACACTCCCTGGGCCTTGCCGATCACGGGTGCGAAGTCGGGGCGGCCGATCACGAACATGCCCCACAGCAGCACGACGCACAGGATCAGGTTGGCGGCCGGACCGGCAAACGAAATCGCCATGCGCTTCCACACCGGCTGGCGGTCGTGCGACTGCGCCAACTCCTCGGGCGATAGCGGCCGTTCCAGATCTTGGCCTTCGAGCGAATGCTCGCCGAGCATCTTGACGTAGCCCCCGAGCGGGATGGCGCCGATCGCGTATTCGGTCCCGTCCTTGCCGCGGCGCAACCACAGCGGCCTGCCGAAACCGACGGAAAAGCGCAGGACCTTCACTCCGCAGCGGCGCGCCACCCAGTAGTGGCCGAACTCGTGGAAGGTGACGAGCACGCCCAGGCTGACCAGCAGCCACCAGATCGAGCCGAACACCTCACTCATCGCGCCGCCCCCCGGGGACCATCGTCCGCGCCATCATCCCACCGCCGCGAGGGCATGGCGGCGCGCAGCCGCATCGGCCTCGCACAATTCGTCCAGTGAGCCTGCGGCCGTGGCGGGCAGTGCATCCAGGGTGGCTTCCACCAGCGCGGGAATCGACAGGAAAGCGATCCGCCGCTGAAGAAAGGCTGAAACCGCCACTTCGTTTGCCGCGTTGAGCATCGCCGGTGCGGTGCCGCCCGCCTGCAGCGCCTGGAAGGCAAGGCGCAGGCATGGAAAGGCCTGGAGGTCGGGCGCCTCGAAGTCGAGGCGTCCGTGCTGCAGCAGGTCCAGCCCAGCGACACCCGAGGCGATACGCTGCGGCCAGCCGAAGCCGACGGCCAGGGCGGTGCGCATGTCGGGCAGCCCCAACTGGGCAAGGGTCGAGCCGTCGATGAACTCGACCAGCGAATGCACGAGGCTCTGCGGGTGCACGAGCACGTCGATGCGCTCGCGCGGCACGCCGAACAGATGGTGTGCCTCGATGACCTCGAGGCCCTTGTTCATCAGGGTCGCCGAATCGACGGAGATCTTCGGCCCCATCGACCACTTGGGGTGGGCTACGGCCTGCTCGGGCGTGACCGCGAGCAACTCGTCGCGACGCCGGCCGCGGAACGGTCCCCCGGAGGCGGTCAGCACGATGCGCCGCAGTCCCGCTCGCGCATCGGCGTCGGGCAGGCACTGGAAGATCGCGTTGTGTTCGCTGTCGATCGGCACGATCACCGCGCCGCTGTCGCGTGCGGCCTGCATCAGCAGTTCGCCGGCGAGCACCAGGGATTCCTTGTTCGCCAGCAGCAGGCGCTTGCCTGCCGCCGCCGCGGCCAGGGTCGAAGTCAAACCCGCTGCACCGACGATCGCCGCAACCACGGTGTCGCATTCGTCCCCGGCGGCGAGCGCATCGAGCGCGGCGTCGCCCGCATGCGCCTGGGTATCCAGTCCCGCATCGCGAAGCCCGTCGCGCAGCGCTGCGAACTGCCCCGCGTCGGCAATGACCGCATGCCTGGGCCGATGCGTGCGGCACAGCGACAGCAACGCCTCGACCTTGCTGCCGGCGGCGAGCACGGTCGCGCGCAGGCGTCCCGGATGGCGCGCGATCACATCCAGCGCCGACGCGCCTATGGATCCGGTCGCGCCAAGGACAGCGATGTTGCGGGTAGGAAGCTGGGACATCGGGTCACATCATCTCGTCGTGCCGGACGCTGGTCCGGCCGGCTGTCAGAAGCCGAACATCGCCTTGCCGATGGCAAAGACAGGCAGGGCGGCGAGCACGCCATCGATGCGGTCGAGGATGCCGCCGTGGCCGGGAATGAGGTGGCCCGAATCCTTCACGCCGGCATGGCGCTTGAGCAGGCTTTCGTAAAGGTCGCCGATCACCGAGGCGAGCGTGGCGGCGAGCGCTACCAGCGCGACCAGCGGCACCTGCGCGCCCGCGGCCCCGGCCAGCAATGATCCGCAGACACCGATCAGCACGCCGGCCAGTACGCCACCGGCGAGGCCCTCGAAGGTCTTGTTCGGGCTCACGCGCGGCGCGAGCTTGCGGCCCTTGAACAATTTGCCGCCGAAGTGGCGGCCGGCGAAATAGGCCGCACTGTCCGCCGCCCATACGACGGCGAGCGCGGTAAACAACCAGATGTGGCCGTTGGGCTCGGCTGCGTGGAGCCATGCCAGCGCGCACCAGGCGGGGATGACGGCCAGGGCGCCCGCGCCGAGTTTGAAGAAGCGCGCCCAGGTCTCGTGGTTGCTGGCGAAGTCGTAATGGCGCAGCCACAGCAGTGCCAGGAGCCACCAGACCACGCCGACGACGCTCGCCAGCTGGAACAGCACGTAGCTGTAGCCGGCGGCGGAACGCGAAGCCCAGACGATCGCGACCATCAGCGCGAGGTGCGCCACCAGCAGCACCGTGCGCGCGAGGGTGTCTTCGATCTCGGCGAGTTCGAACCACTCCCACAGGCCGGCCAGGAAGACCACGGCCGTGAGCGCCACGATCCACGGCGTCGACAACAGCAGGATCGCGGCGATCGCGATCGGAGCCATGATCAGGGCAGCCAGCAGGCGGGTTCTCGTCATGCGTCGTTCTCTCGTGGCTGCGTGCCGGCGACCTGTTCGCCGGTGAGGCCGAAGCGGCGCTCGCGGCTAGCGTAATCGTCCAGGGCGCGGCGCAGTGTGGCGGCATCGAGGTCCGGCCACAATGTCTCGGTGAACCACAGTTCGGTGTAGGCGAGCTGCCACAGCAGGAAATTGCTGACCCGGGTGTCGCCGCCGGTACGAATGAACAGGTCGGGGGGCGGCAGGTCGGCCAGGGCGACGCGCGCGCCGAGCATCGCTTCGTCGATCGCGTCGGGATCAAGGCGTCCGGCCGCCACGTCGCGCGCAAGCGAGCGCGCGGCCTGGGCGATGTCCCAACGGCCGCCGTAGCTGGCCGCGATGGACAGCTGCAGGCGGGTGTTGCGCGCCGTCTGCGCCTCGGCGGCGTTCATTCGCGCACGGATCGATTCGCTGAAACGCTCGCGTTCACCGATGAAACGGATGCGGACGCCGCGACGATCCAGTTCATCCACTTCCCGTTCGAGCGCGCCCAGGAACAGCTTCATCAGCGCGCCCACCTCGTCCTCGGGACGCCCCCAGTTCTCGCTGGAGAACGCGAACAGGGTCAGCGCCTGGATGCCGGTGTCGAGGCAGAAATCGATGCATCGGTCGACCGCGCGGGCGCCGGCGCGGTGGCCGATCATGCGCGGGCGGCGGCGACGCTGCGCCCAGCGGCCGTTGCCGTCCATGATCACGGCAAGGTGGTGGGGAATTGGCGCTGACGCGATGTCCGGGGGCATTCGTTGTTGCCGGGCGGGGAACGTGACGGTCGGGGTTGCCGGGCGGGCCGGCAACGGCCCTCACACCGCCAGCAGTTCCTGTTCCTTCGCCTTGACCACGTCGTCCACGTCCTTGATCGCGCTGTCGGTGATCTTCTGGATGTCCGCCTCGGCGCGCGTGACGTCGTCCTCGGTGATCTTCTTTTCCTTCAGCAGTTCCTTGACCTGGCTGTTGGCATCGCGGCGGATGTTGCGGATGGCGACCTTGGCGTCCTCGCCCTCGCCGTGCACGACCTTGGTCAGTTCCTTGCGGCGCTCCTCGGTGAGGGCGGGCAGGTTGAGCCGGATGACGGTGCCTGCCGTATTCGGCGTCAGGCCCAGGTCGGACGCGAGGATGGCCTTCTCGACCGCGCCCACCATCTGCTTTTCCCACGGCGTGATCGTCAGCGAACGCGCGTCCGCGACGGCAACGCTGGCGACCTGGCTCAGCGGCATGTCCGAGCCGTAATAGTTCACCTTGATGGTGTCGACCAGCGCGGTCGACGCGCGGCCCGTGCGGACCTTGACGAGGTCGTGGCGCAGCGCCTCGACGCTCTTGGCCATGCGGGTCTGGGCGTCCTTCTTGATCTCGTTGAGCATCGCCGGCTCCGTGTATGCGTGATGGCGCCAAAGGGGCGCCTTCGATAGGCGCGGGATTATAGCGGCGGGAGGGTGGCGAGCCGAAATGCCGCCGTGCCGTTCCCGGTTCAATGGGTGTGCGGCACCTGGCCGTGCGGGGCGCGATCGTGGCGGTCGTGCTCGCATCCCGCGCCGCGTTCGACCTGCAGGGTGGGATGGTTGATCCCGAAGCGGTGGTCCAGTTCGTGGTTGATGCGGTCGATGAAGGCGTCGTGATCGTGGTCGTCCGGCCGCACCAGGTGCGCGGTCATCGCGATCTCGCCCGCGCCCAGGGACCAGATGTGCAGGTGGTGCACCGCGGTCACGCCGACCTGTCCGGCGAGGAAGCCGTGAACCTCGGCCTGGTCGATGCCACGCGGGACCGCGTCCATCGCCGCGTTGAAGCTCTCGCGCAGCAAACCGAAGGCGCCCAGCGCCACGACCGCGCCGATCAGCAGGGCCGTGACCGGATCCAGCCATTCCCAGCCGAGCCACCACATGCCGGCGCCGGCGACCACCGCGGCGAGCGACACCGCCGCGTCAGCGACCAGGTGCAGGAATGCACCGCGCCGGTTGAGGTCGTGGGCGTGGCCATCGCGCACGAACCAGGCCGCGCCCAGGTTCACCGCGATGCCGATTGCGGCGACGACGATCACCGGTAGCGCCGGAATCTCCGGCGGTGCGGAGAAGCGGCGTATCGCCTCCCAGCCCAGGGCGCCGGAGAACGCCACCAGCAGCAGCGCATTGGCGAGCGGGGAGAGCAGCGTCGCGCGGCGCCAGCCGTAGGTGTGCCGCGACGTCGGCGGCCGCTTGGCGATCACCGCGGCGCCCCAGGCGAGGGCGAGGCCAAGAACGTCGCCAAGGTTGTGCAGGGCGTCGGAAAGCAGCGCGAGCGAATTGGTCGCGAAGCCGTACCCGGCTTCCAGCACCGTGTAGGCCAGGTTGATCAGGGTGACGATGGCGAAGGCGCGCGTGGCGCCGTGGCCATGGTGGTGCCCGTCGTGGTCGTGGTGGTGGAGGCCCATGGCGCCGATCCTGTCACGCGGCGCCGGCGCAACACTATTGCGCCCGGGCTGCGTCTGTGCGCTCAGAGGCCGGGGTTGCGGCCCTGCACGAGCGTGCCGATGGTCTCGCCGCGCAGGATGCGCAGCAGCACCCCGGGCTGGCTCATGTCGAAGATGCGCAGCGGCAGGTCGCTGTCACGGCACAGCGCGAACGCGGCGGTGTCCATCACCTGCAGGTTGCGGGCGATCACCTCGTCGTAGCTGAGCTTGTCGAAGCGCACCGCGTCGGCGTGCTTCTTCGGGTCCTTGTCGTACACGCCGTCGACCTTGGTCGCCTTGAGCAACAGGTCGGCGCCGATTTCGATCGCGCGCAGCGCGGCGCCCGAATCGGTGGTGAAGAAGGGGTTGCCGGTACCGGCGGCGAAGATCGCGATGCGGCCCTTCTCGAGGTGGCGCACGGCGCGGCGGCGGATGTAGTCCTCGCACACGTCGTTGATCTTGATCGCGCTCATCACCCGGCACTTCGCACCGAGTTTCTCCAGTGCATCCTGCATCGCCAGCGCGTTGATGACGGTGGCAAGCATGCCCATCTGGTCGCCCGTGACCCGGTCCATGCCGCCTGCCGCCAGGCCGGCACCACGGAAGATGTTGCCCCCGCCGATCACCAGCGCGATCTCGGCGCCGGCCTGCTGGACCTCGATCACCTCGCGCGCCAGGCGGTTCAGCACGGCCGGGTCGATGCCGTAATCCTCGTTCCCCATCAACGCCTCGCCGGACAGTTTCAGCAGGACACGGCGATAGGCGAGCTGGGACATGGCGACCTCGGGGGTGGGCGGTGAAGCGCGAAAGCGCCGGGATTGTAGCCGATGCGGGCCTTGCTCCGGGGCGGGTCACGGCGTCGTACCCATCTCCTGTGATTGCCGCTCCGCCGCAGGCGGGTGCGGCCAACCACGGGGAGAAATGCGTAGCGATCAGGAATTTGCGCGAGTTCGTGGAGGCATCATGCTTGGCAGGCGATGGCGTGGTGGCGATCACCTCGCACTACGATCCGCTGGCGCTTGCGGTGACGCCGGAGCAGCCGGTGATCACCGATCCCGATGCGACCGTTGCCTGGTCGGCACGCCGAGGCCGGAAGTGGCCAACATATCGTTGGATACGCTGCTGGGCCTCGGCTCCGGCGCAGGCAACCAGCTGAAGTTCGCCGGTTCGGGGTGGGTCGTCGTTCAGCCGTACGGGGAGGTCTACTTCCAGTCGAGGGCGCGCTGAACCGGCCGCGCACAGGATCGCGCGCAAAGAAAAAGCCGCGGATATCCGCGGCTTTTTCGTGGCTTCGAGCAGCGCAGGATCAGACCTGCATCGCCTTCTGCACTTCGGCCAGGTAATCCTCCTGGACCTTCTCGATGCCTTCGCCGACCACCAGGCGCTGGAAGCCGACCACGTCGGCGCCGGCGGCCTTCACCGCCTGCTCGACGGACTGGTCGCTGTTGAGCACGTACGGCTGGCCGTACAGCGTGACCTCGTTGACGATCTTGGCGATCTTGCCGCTGATGATCTTCTCGAGGATCTCCGCCGGCTTGGACTTGTCCTTCTCGGACATCTTGGCCAGTTCGATTTCCTTTTCCTTCGCCACGAACTCGGCCGGGACATCGGCGGCCTTGTTGTACGGCGGGTTCATCGCGGCGACGTGCATCGCGATGCCGCGGGCCAGGTCGGCGTCGCCGCCCTTGACCTCGACCAGCACGCCGATCTTGCCGCCGTGGACGTACGCGGCGACGTTGTTGGTGCTGTCGACGCTGACCATGCGGCGGATCTGGATGTTCTCGCCGAGCTTGGCGATGGCGGCGGCGCGGGTTTCTTCGACCGTTTCGCCCGAGGCGAGCTTGAAGCCCTTCAGCGCTTCGACGTCGCTCGCGCCAGAGGCCAGGGCGGCCTGGGCGACGGCGTCGGTGAAGGCGACGAAGTTGGCGTCCTTGGCGACGAAGTCGGTTTCGGAGTTGATCTCGACCAGCACGGCCTTGCCGCCGTTCTGGGCAACGGCGATGCGGCCTTCGGCGGCGACGCGGCTGGCCTTCTTGTCGGCCTTGGCGAGACCCGACTTGCGCAGCCACTCGGCCGCGGCGTCGATGTCGCCGTTGTTCTCGGTGAGCGCCTTCTTGCACTCCATCATGCCGGCGCCGGTGCGCTCGCGCAGGTCCTTGACCAGGGAAGCGGTGATTTCTGCCATGGGGGTTACCTCAGGAATTTGTAGGGCGGGCTCGAGCCCGCCGGTTCGGCGCGACGGGACCAACCCGCCAACGCAATGCAGCAAGCGGCCGCGCAGCGTGGCGCGGCCGCGTTACGCAGGTCTTACTCGGCGGCGTCGGCCTTCTTGGCCGGAGCCTTCTTGGCCGGGGCGCGGCCACGCGGGGCCTTGTCTTCGCCTTCGGCAGCGGCTTCGACGAACTCTTCCTCACGGACCGAAGCGGCCTGCGGGGCGGCGGCCTTGCCTTCCAGCACCGAGTCGGCGGCGGCGCGGGCGTACAGCTGCACGGCGCGGATGGCGTCGTCGTTGCCCGGGATCGCGTAGTCGACCAGTTCCGGATCGTAGTTGGTGTCGACGACCGCGATCACCGGGATGCCGAGCTTCTTGGCTTCCTTGATGGCGATGTCTTCGTGGCCGACGTCGATCACGAACAGGGCGTCGGGCAGGCGGTTCATTTCCTTGATGCCGCCCAGCGAGGCTTCCAGCTTCTCGCGCTCGCGGCGCAGGGTCAGCACTTCGTGCTTGACCAGCTTCTGGAAGGTGCCATCGGTTTCAGCGGCTTCCAGTTCCTTCAGGCGGGCGACCGACTTCTTCACGGTGGCGAAGTTGGTCAGGGTGCCGCCCAGCCAGCGCTGGGTCATGAACGGCTGGCCGCAACGCTCGGCTTCTTCCTTGATCGCGTCGCGCGCGGAGCGCTTGGTGCCGACGAACAGGATGACGCCGCGCTTCTGCGCAACGCCCGAGATGAAGTTCATCGCGTCGTTGAACAGCGGAACGGTCTTCTCGAGGTTGATGATGTGGATCTTGCCGCGGGCACCGAAGATGTACGGACCCATCTTGGGGTTCCAGTAGCGGGTCTGGTGGCCGAAATGGACGCCGGCTTCCAGCATCTGGCGCATGGTGATCTGGGGCATTGCATTACTCCGATGGGGAACCGGCCTCCTTCGACGGGCTCGAAATGAGCGACTCATCCAAGGACGGCTTCGCCACTGAAGGCGGGTTCCGGGGTTGGTCCTCCCCGCTGCTTCCGTGACCGAACTCCAGTCCTGTTGGACTTGAAGCACCCCGGCACGGGCTGTGGCAGCGGGTGTGTATTCGCCGATGTCGTCCGGCGTGACGGCCTGCGGACGGGCCGCAGAGCCGCGGGATTATGCCGGGAAGGGCGGGGCCGGGCAACCTCGGGCGGCAGTTGGGGGCTGAAGCCGGCCGATCGGGCCTCCCGGCCGGTTCATGCCGCATCGTTCTGCGGGCCGGCGGCCATGGTCCACCCCACTTGGGCGATAATTTGCCGATGCCTATCACCATCAAGACCCCGGACGAGATCGAGAAGATGCGCATCGCCGGCCGCCTGGCGGCCGAGGTGCTGCAAGTCGTGGCGCCCTACGTGAAGCCAGGCGTGACCACCGCCGAGCTCGACCGCGTCTGCAACGACCACATCATCAAGGTCCAGAACGCGATCCCGGCCAACGTCGGCTACAAGGGCTTCCCGGCGACGATCTGCACGTCGGTCAACAACGTCATCTGCCATGGCATCCCCAGCGAGGCGAAGGTCCTGAAGGACGGCGACATCGTCAACATCGACGTCACCGTCATCAAGGACGGCTGGCACGGCGATACCAGCCGCATGTATTTCGCCGGCACCCCGTCGGTGATGGCCAAGCGGCTGGTGGACGTGACCCGCGAAGCCATGTTCCGTGGCATCCGCACGGTGCGCCCGGGTGCGACCCTGGGCGATATCGGGCATGCCATCCAGCAGTTCGCCGAGGGTGAACGCTTCAGCGTCGTACGTGAGTACTGCGGCCATGGCATCGGTCGTGTGTACCACGAGGATCCGCAGGTCCTGCACTACGGCCGGCCGGGCGAAGGCCTGGTGCTGAAGCCGGGCATGACCTTCACGATCGAGCCGATGATCAATGAAGGCCAGCGCCACACCAAACTGCTGCCGGATGGCTGGACCGTCGTCACCAAGGACCGCAAGTTGTCGGCGCAGTGGGAGCACACGGTGGCGGTGACCGACACCGGCGTCGAGATCCTCACCCGGCTGCCCGGGGACGACAACGACCTGTGAGCACCGCGGCGACCGACCACGCTGACCCGGTCGCCGACGCGCAATGGGCCGCGGCGACGCGTAGCGCGATCGCCGAATGCGATGCCGCCCTGGCCGCGCGCTTCGACGACAACGGCGACATCGACCGCCTGGTCGTGGCACGCGCGCAGCAGGTGGACGCCGTGGTGCGCGAGGCGTGGTCGCACTGCGTGCCGCAGGATGCGGAGCTCTCCCTGTTTGCGGTCGGGGGCTACGGCCGCGGCGAACTCTTTCCGCAATCGGACATCGACCTGCTGGTGGTCGGCGAAGCCCGGGCCCAGGCCACGCACGCCGATGCGCTGGCGCGCTTCTTCCGGTTGTTGTGGGATGCGGGATTGCCCACCGGCCATGCGGTGCGTTCGGCCGAGGAATGCACGCGCGCCGCCCTGGAAGACATTACCGTGCTCACCGCGCTGCTCGAAGCGCGCGTTCTCGCCGCCGACCTCGACGCCGCTTCGCAACTGGCCAATGCGATCTCGCCGAACCTGATCTGGCCGCCGCGCGAGTACTTCGCCGCCAAGCGCGAGGAACAGCGCGGCCGCCATGCCCGTTTCGGCGACACCTCCGACAACCTCGAGCCGAACATCAAGGAAGGCCCCGGGGGCCTGCGCGACCTGCACACCTTGCGCTGGGTCGCGTTGCGGATCATCGGCACCTGGGACCCGGATTCGCTGATGGCGATAGGTCAGCTCGGCGCCGACGAGTTCGCCACGCTGGAACGCGAGCGCCGGGTGCTCGCGCGGCTGCGCTTCGGCCTGCACCTGGTCGCGGGCAAGCGCGAGGAACGGCTGCGCTTCGATTACCAGAAGCTGTTGGCCGCAAGGCTGGGCCACGTCGACAACGCGGACAACCTCGCGGTCGAACAGATGATGCAGGGCTTCTACCGCGCGGCCGCGCGCGTGCTGCGCATCGGCGACCGTTTGCTGCAGCGCTTCGAGGAGCAGTTGGAAGGCGAGGGCGAGCCGCAGCCACTCGACGAGCTGTTCGAGCTGCGCCGCGGCTATCTCGCGGCGCGCGATCCGCACTGGCCGCGCGACATCGACGAGTTGTTCGCGCTGTTCGCCGCCTGGGCGGCCCATGACGAGATCCGCGGCCTGCATTCGCGAACCGCGCGCGCGATGGCCGAAGCGCTCGAGCGCATTCCCGCCTACTTCGAGGCCACACCGGAATTGCGCCAGCGTTTCTTGCGCCTGCTGCGTGGCCCCAAGCCCGTTGCCGTGGTGTCCAGGATGGCCCGATTGGGTGTGCTCGGGCGCTGGATCCCCGCGTTCTTCAAGGTCTCGGGACGCATGCAGTTCGACCTGTTCCACGTGTTCACGGTCGACCAGCACACCCTGGCCGTGCTGAAGAACATCGCTTCGTTCGCCTCGGGCGAGCCCGACGAGCGTTTCGCGCTCGCGCACCAGGTGTGGCCGCGCCTGCGCAAGCCGGAATTGCTGTTGCTGGCCGGCCTGTTCCACGACATCGCCAAGGGCCGTGGCGGCGACCATTCCGAACTCGGCGCGGTCGATGCGCGCGAGTTCTGCGAGGCGCATGAATTGTCCGAAGGCGACACGGCGCTGGTCGAATGGCTGGTGCGGCAGCACCTGCTGATGTCGGTTACCGCGCAGAAGCAGGACATCGCCGATCCCGAGGTGATCCATCGCTTCGCCACGCGGGTCGCCGATCGCGAGCGCCTCGACAACCTGTATCTGTTGACCTGCGCGGACATCGCCGGCACTTCGCCCAAGCTGTGGAATGCCTGGAAGGATCGGCTGATGGCCGACCTGTACACGGCCACGCGGCTCGCGCTGCGCCGCGGGCTGGAGAATCCCGTCGCGGCCGACGAACGCCGCGACGAGACCCGCGCCGACGCGCGCGCCACGTTGACTGCATTCGGCAGCAACGATGCCGAAGTCGATGCACTGTTCGCCCGGATGCCGCAGATCGGCTTCGAACGCAGCCGCCCCGACCAGATCGCCTGGCAGGCTGCGTCGTTGCGCGAAGTCGCCGTCGGCGAGGGCTGCGTGCGCGCCCGCCCGGTGAGCGGCAACGAGGGTGCGCTGGAAGTATTCGTGCATTCACCCGATCGCGACGGATTGTTCGCCGCGATCGTGGCCACGCTCGACCGCGCCGGACTCGCCATCCAGCAGGCGCGCGTGCTGGACGGCCCGCACGGCATGATCTTCGACAGCTTCGAGGTCATACCGGCGGACACGCGCCATAGTCCCAGCGCCGAGGACGTCGAGCGCAGGCTGTCCGCCGCGCTCGCAGGCTCGCTCGACAGCATCCGGCCGACGAGGCGCACGCAGCCGCGCCATCTCAGGCACTTCCGCATCGCGGCGCAGATCGGCTTCGACAACGTCGCCGGCGGCAGGGCGGGCCGGACGATGCTGAGCCTGGTCTGCAACGACCGCCCGGGCCTGCTCGCAGACGTCGCCCAGGTCCTGCGCCAGCAGCAGCTGCGCGTGCACGACGCGCGCATCGCGACGTTCGGCGAGCGCGCGGAAGACGTTTTCCAGATCACCGACCAGCGCGACCAGCCGCTGGACGAAACGCAACAGCAGGCACTGCGCACCGCGCTGCTCGCCTGCCTCGATGGAGAGAAGCAATGACCGAGAAGAAGCCGGCCCGCAAGGTCGCGAAGAAGACCGCGCCGAAGGGGCCGGGAGTGGACGAACTGAAGTTCATGGTCGAAAGCGCCTTCGAGCGCCGCACGATGCTGACGATCGACGAGATCGACGGCTCGACGCGACCGACCGTCGAGCGTGTGATCGAAGGCCTGGAGAAAGGTGAGTTCCGCGTCGCCGAGCCGGACGGCAAGGGCGGCTGGAAGGTCAACGAGTGGCTGAAGAAGGCGGTCCTGCTGTACTTCCGCGTCAACGAGATGCAGCTGGTCGAGGCGCAGCCGGCGCCGTTCTGGGACAAGGTGCCCGCGCGATTCGCCGGTTTCAGCGAAAGCGAGTTCCGCAAGGTCGGTGCGCGCGTCGTGCCTGGCGCGATCGCCCGCCGCGGCGCGCACATCGGCAAGGACGTGGTGCTGATGCCGAGCTTCGTCAACATCGGCGCCTACGTCGGCGAGGGCACCATGGTCGATACCTGGGCGACGGTGGGCTCGTGCGCGCAGGTCGGCAAGCATTGCCACCTGTCCGGCGGCGCGGGCATCGGCGGCGTGCTGGAACCGCTGCAGGCCTCGCCGACGATCATCGAGGACCACTGCTTCATCGGCGCCCGTTCGGAAGTCGTCGAAGGCTTCGTCGTCGGCCACCACAGCGTGATCGGCATGGGCGTGTTCCTCGGCCAGTCGACCCGCGTCTACAACCGCATGACCGGCGAGATCAGCTACGGCTCGGTGCCGCCGTACAGCGTCGTCGTGTCCGGCCAGCTGCCGGCAAAGGACGGTTCGCACTCCCTGTACTGCGCGGTGATCGTGAAGCAGGTCGACGCCAAGACGCGTTCGAAGACCTCGATCAACGACCTGCTGCGCGGCCTGGCCGAATAAACGCATGACGACGCTCTACGGCCTCAACAACTGCGACACCTGCAAGAAGGCGCGCAAATGGCTCGACCGCTTCGGCATCGCGCACGCCTTCGTCGACTACCGCGACAACCGCCAGTCGCCGGAAACGCTGGTGGCATGGAAAGACAAGCTCGGCGGCTGGGACGCGATGATCAACAAGTCGTCGACGACCTGGCGCACGTTGCCGGAGAACCGCAGGACGCCCGGGTCGGACGCGGAGTGGAAGCTGCTGCTGAAGGAATATCCGCAGCTGATCCGGCGCCCGCTGGTCGTCACCGACGACGGCGCGGTCACGCAGGGCTTCAGCGACAACGGCTTCAAGCAGCGTTTCGGGCTTGCGAAGTGAGCGCGGGCATGAGCGAGGTCGTCAACCTCACCAAGGAACTCATCACCCGGCCGTCGGTCACCACCGACGACGCGGGCTGCCAGCGACTGATCGGCGAGCGGCTGCAGCGCGCGGGGTTCCGCTGCGAGCACCTGCGCTTCGGCGAGGTCGACAACCTGTGGGCCACGCATGGCGATGGTGGCCCCACGCTGGTGCTGCTCGGCCATACCGACGTGGTGCCGCCGGGGCCGCGCGAGGCCTGGGCCAGCGACCCGTTCGTGCCGGAGATCCGCGACGGCGTGCTCTACGGGCGTGGCGCGGCGGACATGAAGGGCAGCGTCGCGGCGTTCGTGATCGCGCTGGAACGCTACGTCGCCGCGCATCCCGAGCACGCCGGCCGTGTCGGCCTGCTGCTGACCTCGGACGAGGAGGGCGATGCGATCGACGGCGTGCGCAAGGTGGCCGACCTGTTCCGCGAACGCGGCGAGCGGATCGACTGGTGCGTCACCGGCGAACCCTCTTCGATGAATAGGCTCGGCGACCTGCTGCGCGTGGGACGACGCGGCACACTGTCGGCGACGCTGACGGTGCGCGGCATCCAGGGCCACGTGGCCTACCCGGAAAAGGCCCGCAACCCGATCCACCAGGCGATGCCGGCGCTGGCCGAGCTCGCGGCGCGCCGTTGGGACGGCGGTTACGAGACCTTCCCGCCCACCAGCCTGCAGATCAGCAACATCAATGCCGGCACGGGCGCCAACAACGTGATCCCCGGCGAACTGCGCGTGCTGTTCAACCTGCGCTACAACCCGAACTGGCGTGCGGCGCAGCTGGAGCAGGAGTGCGAGGCGGTGTTGCGCGCACACGGCCTTGAGTACGAGGTGCACTGGCACCGCGGTGGCGAGCCGTTCCACACCCGCGAAGGCCCGCTGCGCGCGAATGCCCGCGACGTGCTGGCGAAGTTCAGCGGCAGCGCGCCGGAGGAAAGCACCGGCGGCGGCACGTCCGACGCGCGCTTCATCGCGCCGCTGGGCGCGCAGTGCATCGAGATCGGGCCGGTGAACGCCAGCATCCACAAGGTCAATGAACATGTGGCCGTCGCGGATCTCGACGCGTTGCCGGGCCTGTACCTCGAACTGATCGAGCGGATGCTGCGCTAGATCGCGCCACGACGTTGGCGGGCGGTCGCGGCGTTCGCCGCTCGTCCGTCCCGCGGCACCATCAGCTCGCGGAGGGAAGGGAGGTCTCTTTCCTCAATTCGGCCGCATCTGCAGCGTGTGCGCCGCGGCGCCGGGCAGGAACGGCGTCGGGCGTCCGGCTACCCAGTCCGCGTGGCCCGCCCCCCAGAACGGCGACAGCGGATGCCCGCTTTGTCCGCCGGGCATGTGGATGATGCCGTCGGCTTCGTGGCCGGGCGACACCACCATCCGTTCCGAAGCGCCGAAATCCGGCGCCTGCACGCGCGGCATCGCCACGTCGCCCGGCAGCGGCTGGAAGGGCATGCACAACGCACCGCGCGCGAAGCCGGGCAGCGCGCGCGCGAGCGGGTGGCAGATCCGCGCCGTGTTCTGTTCGCCCCAGCTGCGTTGCGCGAGCGGTCCCTGCTTGGCCAGGTCGTCGCGCACTTCCCGTGCGGCATCCTCGAACAGCGCATTCCAGTCGCCATAGCGCGGCGACAGCAGGTGCGCGGGGCGCTGCGTCACCAGCGGCCACACGAAACCTTCCTGCTGCTGCAGGCCAGGCATCACGAAATCCTTGCCCAGGGCTGCCTGCGCCGGGCCGGTCAGGCCGTCGAGCACGCGATCGGTGACCGCACGGCGCCAGGCACGGACGATGCGGTAGCTGACCGAGTCGGTGCTTGCATGGCCCTGCCACGTCGTCGCGGCGGCGGCGAGTTCGGCGAGCGCGGAGTGCGGGTTGTGCGCCGCCTGCTCGCGCAGGAACTGCCACCACGGGCGCAGGAACAGGGCGCGATCGTCGAGCTGGACGGCCAGCAGGTCGCGCTCGGTCAGTTGTCGCCTGGCGAACAGGTCATCGCGGATCTGCTTCGCGCGTGCGCCCAGCGTGCTGCCGCCATCGCCCGCCAGTCGCAGCACCTCGTCGCCGACGACGCGGTTGTTGGCGGTCCACAGCCGCCCGTGCGTCGGCACCAGCAGCGGCGCGCGCGACGTGCTGATCGGCCACGGCGGACATGACGCCATGGATTCGATCGGTTGCGTCGCGTCGCAGGTCGCGGCGCGCACCGGAATCGGTCCGAGCCAGCGCCAGCCGATGGCGCCCTGGCTGTCGGCAATCAGCATGTTCTGCGCGGGGATGGCGGAGGCGCGCGTGACCGCCACCGCGTCGGCGAGCGAGCGGGCACGCGCCATCTCGACCAGGTTGAGGTTCAACGATCCGGGCAGGTGCGCGACCCAGCGCAGGGCGAGCGCGCGCCCGCGTGCATCGTGGGCCATCACCGGCCCCCACGCGGTTTCCTCCACGTCGTATTCGACCGGCTTGGCCCCGGCCACGGCGATGGTTTCGCGGTGATGAACCGAGGGCACGCAGGACGGCGCCGTGTCCGCGCCGCAGACGTCCTGCACCGCCCAGTCGAGCGTGTCGACATAGCTGTTGGTGAACGCCCAGGCCACGTGGCCGTTGCTGCCCACCACGGTGAAGGGGAAGCCGGGCAGGGTGAAGCCGCCGATGTCGACGCGACCGCCGGGCGCGCGGTCGTCGGGGTAGCGCAACTGGGCGCGGAACCAGAGATTGGGCGCGCGCAGGCCCAAGTGCATGTCGTCGGCGACGATGGCGCGGCCGTCGCGGGTGAGTTCGCCGGATACGGCGAAGTTGTTGCTGCCGATGACGCGGGGCATCGGCTCGGCGTCGCCCGCGCGGTCCGGATGCGGCAGCTTGCGCAGGTCGACCTGGTCCGCCGTCGGCAGCACCGCGTCGCCGCGCGCCGGACCGGTGAGCGGCGCATCCCAGCGGCTGCCGTCGTGGGTAAGCAGCGCGAACAACGCGGGCGGCAGGTGCGGACGCATCTTCCACAGTGCGAGTTCGCGCGCGTTCTCGCCGTCCTGCAGGTCGAAGTACATCGCATAGGCGACCAGCGGCGAGTCGCTCAGCTGCCACGGCTCCGGCTGCGTGCGCAGCAGCAGGTACGGCCACGGGCGCACCTTGAGGTCGTGCAGGCCGGCGTTGACGCCATCGACGTAGGCCTGCATCTCGGGCCGGTGCGGGCCGACGATGGCGTCGAGGTCGGCGTCGACGCGGGCACGGAAGCGATGCACGCGGTGCTGCTTGTCGACGTCGATCGCAATCGGGCCGAACAGGCCCGCCAGTTCGCCGGCCGCGGTGCGCCGCAGCAGGTCCATCTCGAAGTAGCGCTCCTGCGCGTGCACGTAGCCAAGCGCGCGCATGGCGTCGGCCTGGCTGGCGGCCTCGATCGTGACCACGCCGAGCTTGTCGCGCTGCACCGTCACCGGCGCGGACAGGCCATCGAGGGACAGCTCGCCATCCAGTCGGGGCAGGCTCCCGCGCAGCAGCCACCAGGCGGCCAGGACCAGGACGACCAGCAAGAGCACGAGGGCCAGAAGGCCGCGCCGGATCCACTTCAGCATGTGTGTTCCCTCCGCGCCGGAGCTTAGCCGAACTGCCGTTGCGGCCGTTGCAGTCGAAACGTTCGCTTGCAATGTCGCCGCAACCTCGCGCAGGATCGGTCCATGACCTGCTTCCGGACTCCAGCCCGCATGACCGCCGCCGCACCGCGCGGCCGCATGCCCGCGTCGGCTCCGATGTTCGCCCGGCAGGTCAATAACAACCGCAATAACGCCAGCCTCCCGCGGGCCGGCGATTAGTGCGCGTTAGATAACAACGCCCCGATCGCTCACGAAGCCCGCGCCGCAAAGCGCGGGCTTCGTCGTTTTGCGTGTCCCCCGCCTGAACCACCAAGCCCCGCAAGAACCACTGAAGGAGTCTTCCCATGTGTTCCATCCTCGGCATCTTCGGCCTGCAGGCCGGCGACGATCACCACGGCCTGCGCCGGGCCGCGCTCGAACGCTCGCAGCGCCAGCGCCATCGCGGCCCCGACTGGAGCGGCGTGTACCAGGACGATGGCGGCGCTGGCCAAGGGGCCATCCTGGTCCACGAACGCCTCGCGATCGTCGATCCCGCCGGCGGTTCGCAGCCGCTGCGCTCCGGCGACGGCGCGCTGGTGCTGGCGGTCAATGGCGAGATCTACAACCATCGCGAGCTCGAGCAGCGCCTGGTGCAGCCCTACGCCTTCCAGACCGGTTCGGATTGCGAGGTGATCAATGCGCTGTACCGCGACGATGGCGACATCGCGCGGTGGCTGGGCGCGCTCAACGGCATCTTCGCGTTCGCGCTATGGGATCGTGCCCGGCAGCGCTACCTCATCGCCCGCGACCCGATCGGCGTGTGCCCGCTGTACTGGGGCCACGATGCGGACGGCCGCCTGTGGGTCGCCTCGGAGATGAAGGCCCTGGCCGATACCTGTGCGGACGTCGCCCAGTTCCCGCCCGGTCACTACTTCGACAGCGTGCGCGGCGAGCCGGTGCGCTACTACGCGAAGCCCTGGCGCGAGCATGCGGCGACACGCGACGTGGAAGTCGCCAGGCAGGAATTGCGCGAGGCCTTTGAACGCGCGGTGCATCGCCAGCTGATGTCGGACGTGCCCTACGGCGTGCTGCTGTCGGGCGGCCTGGATTCCTCGTTGGTGGCGGCGGTGGCCGCACGCTACGCGCGCCGGCGCATCGAGGAGGACGACCAGGCCGAAGCCTGGTGGCCGCGGCTGCATTCGTTCGCCATCGGCCTGGCGGGGTCGCCGGACCTGGCCGCGGCCGAGGTCGCGGCGGCAGCGCTCGGCACGGTGCACCACGGCTTTACCTACACCTTCGAGGAGGGCCTGGATGCGTTGCCCGAGGTCATCCGCCACGTCGAGACCTACGACGTCACCACCATCGGCGCGTCCACCCCGATGTTCCTGCTGGCGCGGCGGATCAAGGCGATGGGCGTGAAGATGGTGTTGTCGGGCGAGGGCAGCGACGAGGTGTTCGGCGGCTACCTGTACTTCCACAAGGCGCCCGATGCGCGCGAATTCCACGCGGAAACCATCCGCAAGCTCGACGCGCTGCACAACTACGACTGCCTGCGCGCGAACAAGTCGATGATGGCCTGGGGCGTGGAGCCGCGCGTGCCGTTCCTCGACGTCGAGTTCCTGGACGTCGCGATGCGCATGGATGCCCGGTTCAAGATGGCGGCGCCGCGGCCGGGCGGAACGCGGCCGATCGAGAAGGCGATCCTGCGCGAGGCGTTCGAGGGCTACCTGCCCGAATCGATCCTGTGGCGGCAGAAGGAGCAGTTCAGCGACGGCGTCGGTTACGGCTGGATCGACGGCCTCAAGGCGCACGCCGAAGCGCAGGTGAGCGACCGGGTGTTCGCTGCGGCGGCCAGCCGCTTCGTCGTGAATCCGCCGCAGAGCAAGGAGGCCTACCTGTACCGGCACGTCTTCGAGCAGTTCTTCCCGGGCGCGGCCTGCGCGCTGACGGTGCCGGGAGGCAAGTCGATCGCGTGTTCCTCGCCGGCGGCGATCGCGTGGGACGCCAGGTTCGCCGCCATGGCGGACCCGTCCGGGCGCGCGGTCGCCGGCGTGCACGAGGCCGCGATGGCCTGAGCCGGGCCACGCGCAGGCGCGCGGCCGTTTCGGGCCCGCGGCAGCGTTGGATAATTGGTATGGCCAGCTCATTCAACACGCCGCGCGGGCCCGGGCGCTCCGAGCCTGCCGGCGTGCGCGCGCTGGAAGGGGTCGCGATTCCCCAGACCCCTACCCGGCCAGGGGAGATCGATGCGGTGGTGCTGCGCCTGGCGGAGACCGTATTCGGTTGCCGCGATGCCCGCCTGGTGTGGGTCTCGGGCACCACCAGCGAGGGCCAGCTGCGCCGGCACCAGTGGCCGACCACCCCGCTCACGCAGGAGGAGTCCCAGCTCATCGACGAGGCCCTGGGGCGCCATGCCAGCGTGGCCGGTGCCAAGGTCCGCGACGGCTGGGTGCGCATCGCCCACGCGTTGGACTACGCCCGCGCCGTGTTCCTGGCCGATTGGCCGGAGCAGTGCGCGCAGCCGGGCGGCACGCCGGACGGGCTGCTGGATTTCCTGATGCTGCTGGCGGCGCGCATGCGCGCCGAGATCGAGCTCGTGGCCGCGCAACACGCCACCGGCCGGATGGGCAAGGCGGCGCACCTGCAGACCGCGTTGTACTCGATCGCCGACCTCGCCAGCAGCGACCTGGACATGGAGGAAATGCTGCGGCGGACCCACGCCGTGGTCGCGGGCCTGATGTACGCCGAGAACTTCCTGATCGCGCTGTACGACGCCGAGCGCGACACGCTGCGATTCATGTATGTCGCCGACGAGAAGGGAACGCATGGCTTCCAGGTGGGCGAGGAAGTTGCGGCCGAGCGCCTGCGCAACAGCCTGACCCTGGCGGTGATCCGCAGCGGATTGCCGGCGATGGGGCCCTCGCACCAGTTGCGTCGTCAGTTCGGGCTCGGACCGGCGGGTCAATTCGGTCCGGACAGCGCCGACTGGCTGGGCGTGCCGATGGTGTCGGAAGGCGTGGTGCACGGCGCGATGGTGGTCCAGAGCTACCAGCGGCCGCGCCAGTACACCGACGCCGATCGCGCCCAGCTCGGCTATATCGCCCAGCACATCCTGACCGCGCTGCAGCGCAAGCAGGCGCAGGTGGAACTGGAGCACCGGGTCGAGGACCGCACGCGCGCGCTGATGACCGAGGTGGTGGAGCGCCAGCGCGGCGAGAAGCTGCAGGCCGCGCTGTACAGCATCGCCGACCTGGCCAGCAGCGACCTGGACATGAACGAGATGCTCCGGCGCATCCACCTGGTGGTGGCGGAGCTGATGTACGCGCGCAACCTGATCATCGCGATGTACGACGGCGAGCACGAAACCCTGCGCGTGATCTACCACGCCGACGAAAAGGATCCGGGCCTGGTCGCGACCGGCGTGGACATTCCCGAGGCGGAGATGCGCGACACGATGACGCTCGGCGTCATCCGCAGCGGCCGCGCGGTGATGGGCCACCCGGTCGAGGTGAGCCAGCAGCTCGACCTGCCCGAGGGCGTGTACGTCGGCGCCGTCTCCGAGGACGTGCTGGGCGTGCCCATGGTGTCGGAAGGCGTCGTGCGCGGCGCGGTGCTGGTCCAGAGTTACGACGTCGCCGAGCGCTACGACGAGGAAGACCGGGCGCTCCTGGCCTACGTAGCGCAGCACATCCTCACCGCGCTCGACCGCAAGCAGGCGCAGTCGGAACTCGAACACCGGGTGATGGACCGCACGCGCGAGCTGGCCAAGGTCGTGGGCGAGCTTCGCGAGCAGATCCGCGAGCGCGAGCGGGCCGAGCAGCAGTTGATGCACGAAACCATGCACGACTCGCTGACGGGCCTGCCCAACCGCAGCTTCCTGTACGAGGCCCTGGAGCGTTCCCTGGCGCGGATGTCGCGCAATCCCGGCCATCGCTTTGCCGTGCTGTTCCTCGACCTCGACCGTTTCAAGGTGATCAACGACAGCGTCGGCCACCTCGCCGGCGACCAGATGCTCAAGCAGGCCGGGGCCAGGCTCGCCGCCTGCGTGCGGCCCTTCGACGTGGTCGCGCGCCTGGGCGGCGACGAGTTCGCGGTCCTGCTCGAGGACGTCAACCTTCCCGAAGAGGCCTGCCACGTCGCGCAGCGGGCGATCGAGTCGTTGAGCGAGCCGATGCACATCGACGGCAAGGAGCTCTTCACCTCGGCCAGCGTGGGCATCGCCCTGGGGCACTCGCGCTACCGCCGCGCGGAGGAACTGCTACGCGACGCCGACGTGGCGATGTACCGCGCCAAGGCGCATGGACGCCAGCGCTTCGAGATCTTCGACGAACGCCTGCACCGCGAGGCGCTGCAGCTGCTCGAACTGGAGAGCGACCTGCGCCGGGCGATCCAGCGCTACGAATTCGAACCGCACTTCCAGCCGATCGTGCGCCTGTCCGACCGCCACGTGGTCGGCTACGAGGCCTTGCTGCGCTGGCGCCACCCGCGCCGCGGCCTGGTCGCGCCGGGCGAGTTCCTCGACGTCGCCGAGGAGAACGGCAGCGTCGAACAGATCGACTGGCAGCTGTTCGAACGCACCTGCCGGGAGATCGGCATGCTGGGCGAGGACAGCGGATACGTCACCCTGAACGTATCGCCGCGGCATTTCCGTTCGCCGACGCTGGCCGGGCAGATGCTGGAGCTGTTCGACACCTACCAGCTCGCCCACGACCGCATCCGCGTGGAAGTGACCGAAGGCGCGCTGCTCGACAATCCCGAACAGGTCCGGGTCACGCTGGAAGCCCTGCGCGAATCGGGCATCTTCGCCGCGCTGGACGATTTCGGAACCGGCTACTCCTCGCTGAGCTACCTCCATCGGTTCCCTTTGCATTCGATCAAGATCGACCGTTCGTTCGTCAGTGCGTTGCAGCGCAACGAGCGCGGTGGCAGCACGCCGGTCGTGCGGGCCGTGTTGGCGATGGCGCGCACGCTCGGCATGGATGTCATCGCCGAAGGCGTGGAGACCGACGAGCAGCGCGAGTGCCTGCTCGAGATGGGGTGCGAGCTGGGGCAGGGGTTCCTGTTCTCGCGCGCAAGGCCGGCGTCGGAATGGGCGAACCAGCTCCGGCACTAGGCGCCGGGGCAACGCTCAGCGGCGGGTTAGCCGGTACACGACGGTATCCAGCGCGGTCACGCCTTCGTCGATGAAGGCCGGCTGCTGGGCGAGGATGTCGCGGCGCTCCAGCACCTCGACGTACCAGTCGGGCTCGTACAGTTCGCGTACTTCGGCCTCGGTCACGCTGAAGGGCGGGCCCTGCTTTTCGGCCTGCGGGTATTCCAGCGTGATCAGCAGGCCGCGGCAACCCGGCGGCAGCAGCGAGTAAACGTCGCGAACGTAGCGGTGGCGCAGGTCTGGCGGCAGCGCGATCAGGGCGGCGCGGTCGAAGACAACGCTGCAGTCCTCCAGGGCGGCAGCATCCAGGGCGAACACATCGCCCTGGATGATCTCGACGCTGCCGGCCAGGTAGCGCGCGCCGTACTTGGAGTTGCGCACTTCCGGCACCACGCCGTGCTCGGTGATGAACTGCTTGATCGCGAGCGGCGAGATCTCCACGCCCAGCACCCGATAGCCTTCCGAGGCGAACCACACCATGTCCAGCGACTTGCCGGCCAGGGGCACAAATACTTTCGCCCCCACCGGCATCCCGATCGCGGGCCAGTGCTTGAGCAGCAGCGGCGTCGGCTTGTTCTGGTGGAAGCCGATCTGGTTGTCGTGCCAGCGTTGGAGCCAGAAGTCGGGTTGCATGGCGCCGCCAGGAAGTGGGGGTTACTGGAATGTTGAACGCGCCGCGGCGCGCTGCACGTGCGAACTGAGGACATCATCCCGCAACGGTTGCGCGATGCCCGACGCGCCGAAGCGCGCCGGGAGGCTGGGCCTACTGGACATCCAGCCCTTCCACCTTCTGCCATCCGCGCGGCAGCAAGCCACCCCGCGAAGCCCGCGCCCCGACGTACTCGTCGAGGTCCTTGAACGACAGCGACATCGTGCGCGTGCCGGACCTGACGACCAGGGTGCCGCCTTGCGGGACCACGGCGACCGCGACCACGCGTTCCGTACCGAGCTTGGCCTTGGGAATCTCGATGATCTTGTTGCCCTTGCCCTTGTCGAGTTCCGGCAGTTCGGACACGGGGAAGGCCAACAGGTGGCCGACGTTGGTGACGGCGACGACGCGGTCCTTCTCGCCGGCCGTGACCTGCGCCGGCTGCAGCACCTTGGCGTTGGGCGTCAGCGACAGCATCGCCTTGCCCGCCTTGTTGCGGCCGGTGAGGTTTTCGAAGCGGGTGACGAAGCCGTAACCGTGCGACGAGGCCAGCACGAAGCGGGTGTCGTTGTCGCCGGTGGCCAACGCCTGGAACGACGCGCCCGGTGCCGGCGAGAAGCGGCCCGTGAGCGGCTCGCCGTTGCCGCGCGCCGACGGTAGCGTGTGCGCCACGGTCGAGTAGGAACGACCGGTGGAGTCGAGGAACGCGACCTGCTGCGTGCTGCGGCCCCGGGCCGCGGCCAGCAGGCCGTCGCCCTCGCGGTAGCTGAGCGAGCCGGCATCGACCTCGTGGCCCTTGGCCGCGCGGATCCAGCCCTTCTCGCTGAGCACGATCGTCATCGGCTCGCTGGCTACCAGTTCGGTCTCCGACAGCGCCTGCGCGGCTTCGCGTGCGATCAGCGGCGAGCGGCGGGCGTCGCCGAACTTCTTGGCGTCGGCGAGCAGCTCGTCCTTCACCAGCTTCTTCAGCTTGGCCTTGCTGTCGAGCGTGGCGATGATGCGGTCGCGCTCGGCGTCGAGTTCGGCTTCCTCGCCGCGGATCTTCATTTCCTCCAGGCGCGCCAGCTGGCGCAGCCTGGTCTCGAGGATGTAGTCGGCCTGTTCGTCGCTGAGCTTGAAACGCGCGATCAGCACCGGCTTGGGCTCGTCCTCGCTGCGGATGATGCGGATGACTTCATCCAGGTTGAGGAAGGCGATGAGCAGGCCTTCCAACAGGTGCAGGCGGCGCTCGACCTTGTCGAGGCGGTGCTTGAGGCGGCGGGTGACGGTGTCGGTCCGGAAGCGCAGCCACTCGCCGAGGAAGGCCTTGAGCCCCTTGACCTGGGGGCGGCCATCCAGGCCGATCACGTTGAAGTTGACCCGGAAGCTCTTCTCCAGGTCGGTCGTGGCGAACAGGTGCCCCATCAGCTGCTCGGCGTCGACGCGGTTGCTGCGCGGCACCAGCACGATGCGGGTCGGGTTGGCGTGGTCGGACTCGTCGCGGATGTCCTCCAGCCACGGCAGCTTCTTCGCGCGCATCTGCGTCGCGATCTGTTCGATCACCTTGCTCGGCGAGGCCTGGTACGGCAGGGCGGTGACGACGATGTTGGCGCCGTCCTTCTCGAACACCGCGCGGGCGCGCACGCTGCCCAGGCCGGTCTCGTACATCGCCATCAGCTCGCTGCGCGGCGTGATGATCTCGGCGGTGGTCGGGTAGTCCGGGCCGAGGATGTGCTCGCACAGGTCGCGCGTGGTCGCATCCGGATCGTCGAGCAGGCGCACGCAGGCGCTGACGACTTCATTGAGGTTGTGCGGCGGCACGTCGGTGGCCATGCCGACCGCGATGCCGGTGGTGCCGTTGAGCAGCAGGTGCGGCAGGCGCGCCGGCATCCAGGTCGGCTCTTCCAGGGTGCCGTCGAAGTTCGGGTCCCAGTCGACCGTGCCCTGGCCGAGTTCGCCCAGCAGCACTTCGGCGATCGGGGTGAGCTTGGATTCGGTGTAGCGCATCGCCGCGAACGACTTGGGGTCGTCGCTGGAACCGAAGTTGCCCTGGCCCTCGATCAGCGGATAGCGGTACGAGAACGGCTGCGCCATCAGCACCATCGCCTCGTAGCAGGCGCTGTCGCCATGCGGGTGGTACTTGCCGATCACATCGCCGACGGTGCGCGCCGACTTCTTCGGCTTGGCGCCGGCATTGAGCCCCAGTTCGCTCATCGAATAGATGATCCGGCGCTGCACCGGCTTGAGGCCGTCGCCCAGGAAGGGCAGGGCGCGGTCGAGCACGACGTACATCGAGTAGTCGAGGTAGGCGCGTTCGGCGTATTCGCGCAGGGGAATCTGTTCGAAGCCGTGGAAGGTCGGGCGTACGGTGTCGCTCATGGAAGCTACGGAACCTGCGGAATGGAGGCGGGTGCTGAGGGAAGGATTCTAACGGCGCGGCGGCGGCGGCCGCCGCTGCTCAGCGGTGGAATTCGCCGGCGGCTTCGGGCTGGTAACCGATGGCAAGCACGCGCAGGTCGACCGCGCCGCCCGGCGCCTGCCACCGGATCGAATCGCCGATGCGCAGCCCGAGCAGGGCGCTGCCGACCGGGGCGAGGATGGATACGCGGTCCGGGCTGCCATCGGCGTCGCGCGGATAGACCAGCGTGAGTTCGCGCTCGCTGCCGTCGTTCATGGCGAAGCGCGCGGTGGAATTCATGGTGATGACGTCGGACGGCATCCTGCTGGGCTCCACCGCCTCGGCGCGATCGAGTTCCGCGCGCAGGGCGGTGGTGTCGATGTTCCGGGCCGCCGTCGACTCGAGCAGCGCCTCGATGCGCTCGCGGTCGAGGCGCGACACCAGCAGGGTGGGGGCGATGGGTTCTTCCAGGCGTTCTTGGTTCACGGTGGCTCCAAAAGCAGAGCGGGCGGCGCACCGGATGCGCCGCCCGCTGGTTGGGTTGTGGAGCGACCTTAGCCCGCAGGGGTGGAGGCGGCAACCTCGTGGGCCGCAGGCCCGGCAATCGGCGCCTGCGGCCAGCGGCGAGGGCAGATGCGGCAAAGAAAAAGCCCCGCATTTCTGCGGGGCTTCATCGCGAACTCGTTGGTGCCCAGGAGAGGACTCGAACCTCCACGGTTTTACCCGCTAGTACCTGAAACTAGTGCGTCTACCAATTCCGCCACCTGGGCATCGCGAGCGGCTTGCACCGCTGCGAGGGCGCGTATGTTGCGGTGCGGCGGCACGCTTTGTCAACGACCGCCGTGCATCTTTGTTCGCCCCGGTCATCCCGGGGCGCTCCCGACCGCGCCTTCATGACGGTATGCGACCATGCGCGGATGAAAAAGAAGACCACGGGCGGTCGAAAAACCGCGGGCCAGGGTAGCGGCCGCACCTCGGGCTCCACGGGATCGGGCGCTCCGCCCAAGGCACCAGGGAAGGGAAAAAGGCAGGGCGCGGCGCGACCCGCGAGCAGCACGGCACGCCCGGCGTGGATGCCCGAACCGCCGCCGCGCGGGTTCAACCCGAAGAAGATGGCCAGGCCGCCGGCGCGCGGCGGCATTCCGGCCGCGGGCACCGGCGCCGGCGAGTTCCAAGATCCGCACGCCGAGCGCGAAGCGAGCCGCTACGAACAGCCGATTGCGAGCCGCGAACTGATCCTGCGCCTGCTGGGCGAAGGCCCGATGTCCGCCGACGCGATTGCGCAACGACTGGACCTGGCGTCGCCCGATCGCTTCGAAGCGCTCAACAAGCGTCTCGCCGCGATGCTGCGCGACGGCCAGTTGCTGCTGAACCGGCGCGGCGAATTCGCGCCGACCGAACGCCTCGATCTCATCGCCGGCACGGTCATTGCCAACCCGGACGGCTTTGGCTTCCTGCGCCCGGAGGCGGGTGGCGGCGATGACCTGTTCCTGCCGCCGCTGGAGATGCGCAAGGCCATGCATGGCGACCGCGTGCTCGCCAGCGTCACCGGCATGGACCGGCGTGGCCGCCGCGAGGGTGCGATCGTCGAGGTGCTGGAACGGCGCCTGACCCGCCTGATCGGCCGCTTCGAGATCGAATCGGGCATCAGCTATGTCGTGCCCGACGACCGCCGCATCCAGCGCAACGTGCAGATTCCGCCCGACGCGCGCGGCGACGCGAAGCACGGCCAGCTGGTCGTGGCGGAGATCACGCAGGCGCCGGATTCGTGGCGTCCGCCGATCGGCCGCGTACTCACGGTGCTGGGCGAGCGCCTGACCGCATCGCTGGCGGTGCAGGCGGCGATCCACGGGCACGACCTGCCGCATGAGTTCCCGCAGGCGGTGCTGGCGGAAGCCGCGGCGGTGCCGCTCACCGTCGACGCGGCGACCGCGGCCGCGCGCGTCGACCTGCGCCAGCTGCCGCTGGTCACCATCGACGGCGAGGACGCCAAGGATTTCGACGACGCCGTGTATTGCGAACCCAACCGCGACGGCTTCCGCCTCGTGGTGGCGATCGCCGACGTTTCCAACTACGTCCGTCCCGGCACGCCGCTGGATGATGAGGCGCAGAAGCGCGCCACGTCCGTGTATTTCCCGGGCTTCGTCGTGCCGATGCTGCCGGAGACCCTGTCCAACGGCATCTGTTCGCTGATGCCGAAGGTCGATCGCCTGTGCTTCGTCTGCGACATGCAGGTGAATCGCGACGGCGAGGTCACGCATTCGAAGTTCTACGAAGCGGTGATGCATTCGCACGCGCGGCTGACCTACACCCTGGTCTGGAACGCGGTCGGCGACGTCCCGGAAGAGGCCAGGGCCGACGCGCATGCGCAGATCGGCTCGCTGCTGCCGCACGTCGAACACCTGCACCAGCTGTTCCGCGTGCTCGCCAAGGCGCGCGAACGCCGCGGCGCGATCGAGTTCGAATCCAGCGAAGTGCGATTCGTCCTCGGTCCGCAGGGCGAAGTCGTGCAGGCGGGCATGCTGCTGCGGAACGATGCGCACAAGCTGATCGAGGAATGCATGATCGCGGCCAATGTCGAGGCCGCGAAGTTCCTGCTGGCGCGCGAGGTGCCGGCGCCGTACCGGATCCACGAGCGGCCGCCGGAAGCCAAGTACGCCGACCTGCTCGAGTTCCTCAAGGAATTTGCCCTACGCATGCCGCCTTGGGCGAAGGTGCAGCCGCGCGACTTCACCGCGCTGCTGAAGAAGATCCGCGAGCGGGCCGATGCCACCCTGCTGGAATCGGTGCTGCTGCGCAGCCAGTCGCTGGCGGTGTATTCGCCGGACAACGTGGGGCATTTCGGCCTGGCGTTGGAGGCCTATGCGCACTTCACCTCGCCGATCCGCCGCTACCCCGACCTGCTGGTGCACCGGGCGATCAAGCACGCGCTGAGCGGGGCGCGCGTCGAGCAGTTCAAGTACCAGCCCAGCGCGATGGCCGCGCTGGCCCTGCAATGCTCCGAACGCGAGCGCCGCGCCGACGAGGCCGAGCGCGAGGTCGACGAACGCTTCCGTGCCGCATGGATGGAACAGCACGTGGGCGGCCAGTTCTCCGGCGTCATCAGCGGCGTCACCAGCTTCGGGCTGTTCGTCGAACTCGACGACTCCAAGGTCAACGGGCTGATCCACGTGACCCAGTTGCCCAGCGACTTCTACCACTTCGATCCGATCCGCAAGACCTTGGCGGGCGAGCGCACCGGGCGCGAATTCCGCCTGGGCGACCGCGTCGACATCGTCGTGCTCAAGGCCAGCGTCGAGGACCGGAAGATCGACTTCCGCCTGGTCGAGGAGCGTGGGGTGAAGCCCCCGCCGCCGCGGGGAAAGCCGGCGAAGCGGGTCAAGCAGAAGTACTGAGATAATGGGCGGTGCGCAGGACGGGCCTTGGCCCGCCTCGCGGTATGCCTCACATATGGCGGGCCAGGGCCCGTCCTACGGAACACACATGAGCACTAAACAGTGGATCGCCGGCATCAATGCAGTGTCGGCCGCCGTCGAGCACGACGCCGACAACGTGCGCGAAGTCCTGATCGAGGCCGGCGCGAAGAACCCGCGCCTGGTCGAGATCGAGGCGCAGGCGCGGCGCAAGGACATCGACGTGCGCCGCGTCGCCACGCAGGCGCTGGACGGCGTGGTCGGCAACCTGCGCCACCAGGGCGTGGTCGCCCGGTATGCGGCGGCGAAGACCTATAGCGAGAACGACCTGCAGGGCCTGGTCGAGGCGGCCGAAGGCAAGGCGCTGGTACTGGTGCTCGACGGCGTGCAGGACCCGCACAACCTCGGCGCCTGCCTGCGCAGCGCCGCGGCGGCCGGCGCGACCGCGGTGATCTTCCCCAAGGACAAGGCCGTGCAGGTCAATGCGACCGTGCGCAAGACTTCGGCCGGCGCCGCCGACAGCATCCCGGTGATTCCCGCCACCAATCTTTCGCGCACCCTGCGCGACCTGCAGCAGATGGGCGTGTGGATCTATGGCCTCGCCGGCGAAGCCGACGCGTCGTTCTGGGCCCTCGACCTGCGCGGCAATGTCGCGCTGGTGCTCGGCGGCGAATCCGATGGCCTGCGCCGGCTGACGCGCGAGAACTGCGACCAGCTGGTCAAGATCCCGATGCCGGGCGGCGGCGATGTCGAAAGCCTAAACGTGTCGGTGGCAAGCGGCGTGACCCTGTTCGAAGCCGTCAGGCAGCGCGCGGCTGCCGCGAAGTAGCCGGTCCGAGCCGCGTCGGCGGGAGCCCAGCCGCCGCGGAATCGACCATTCCAACTGCACCGAAGCGGGACGACCCGCCTCTCGATCATCATCCGGGGACGGCCCCACGTGATCGGAGACCATGCATGCACTGGATTATTCTCGTGCTCGCCGGACTGCTCGAAGTCGGCTGGGCGATCGGCCTGAAATACACCGAAGGCTTCACCCGCCTGTGGCCCTCGCTGGCGACGATCGCCGCGATGGTGATCAGCCTTGGGCTGCTCGGCATCGCGATGAAATCGCTGCCGGTGGGGACCGCGTACGCGGTGTGGGTGGGCGTCGGCGCCGTGGGCACCGTCATCCTCGGCATCGTGCTGTTCGACGAGCCGATGAATGCGCTGCGTATCGGCAGCGTGGCGTTGATCGTGGCCGGACTGGTCGGGCTCAAGCTCGCGACGCCTTGAACGCGCGTCCAACTGGCTCCGTGGGACAAAGTGGCCCGATCAGACCGCGTGCGTATCCACTTCGTCGGTCGCGCCCGGAGGTACCGCGCCGGGCGCCTTCAGCATCGGCCAGCCGTTGACGATCCGGCAGAACAGCTGCGCGGTGCGCTCGGTGTCGTACACCGCCGAGTGCGCCTCCTCGTTGCGCCAGTCCAGGCCGGCCGCCTGGACCGCGCGCGACAACACCGTCTGCCCGTAGGCCACGCCCGCCAGGGTCACCGTGTCGAACACGCTGAAGGGATGGAACGGACTGCGCTTGTGGCCGCAGCGCGCGATTGCGGCGTTGAGGAAGTTGAGGTCGAAGTGGGCGTTGTGCCCGACCAGGATGGCGCGCTGGCAGCCGTGCCTGCGCATCGCTTCGCGCACCGGCGCGAACACCAGGTCGAGCGCCGCGCGCTCGGGCTTGGCGTCGCGGAACGGGTGGTCGAGGATGATGCCCGTCACTTCCAGCGACTTGGGATCGATCTCCATGCCGGTCGCCGGCACCACGTGGCTGCTGGTGATCTCGCCGACGAAGAGCTGGCCGTTGTCGTCGACATCGATCGGCGCGACCGCGATCTCTAGCAGGGCGTGCCGGTTCCAGTCGAAGCCGCCGGTCTCCACGTCCACCACCACGGGCAGGAAGCCACGGAAGCGGGTGGCGAGCGGGGAGGCGGATTTCTTCGCGGCTTCTTGCATCCGGTCAGTTTAGCCGGATGAGCCACCTTCACGGCGCAGACTGATCAGACATCGGACGGCCGCTACAGCGATGTGCCCAGCAGCGTGCCGTTGCCGCGCATCTGTTCCAGCAACTGCCGGCCCTGCGCGAGGAACGCCGCGTCCGCGGCCACGCCCGCTTCCTGCGCCAGCGCCTCCAGTTGTTCGCGCCCGGTCAGGAGCGGATGCTCGTCGAGGCGTGCCAGCAGGCGGAATGCGAGGGGACTCAATGCCGAGAACCGCACGTCGCCGTCGGCTTCGCGCCGCAGCAGCACGAAGGTAGGGGCCGCGGGCGCTTCGTCCGGCTGGTAATCCGGCCCCAGCCGGTGCACCGGCCAGCGGTACGCCAACGCCCAGGCCAGCGGCGACACCACCGGCGCGCCTTCGAGCAGGTCGCCGTCCGGATCGTGGACGGCATCCTCCACGCGCGCTTCGGAAATCTGCAGCGCCAGTTCCACCCATTCGTAGTGCGCAAGCTCGCGCAGGAACGGCGGGTCGAGCGCCGGCAGCGCCTCGAGGTAGCGCAGGAACTCGCGCGCGATCTCCGGGAACAGCGGGGTCTGGCTGCGGTGGTCGCGATAGAAGTCGCGCACCAGCGATCTCCAGCGCGCGTCGCCCAGCAGCTTGCGGATCACCGGGAAGTTGCCCGCCAGCAGGCTCTCGATATTGTTGAACAGCAGCTCGCGGTAGATCGCCAGGCGCCGGTCCTCGAGATCGGGCGGCGGCGCGACATGCTCAGGGTCGCGGAGGTGGCGGGTCAGCTCGAGCTGCTGCTCACGCAGGCGCGCAGGCGTCCCCGGATGCGCTTGGGTGCGGGCGTGGTCAGGTGCGGGCATGGCGGTGCGCGCGCGCATCCGGCGCGTGCTCGTGCATGACGGAACGGATGGTGCGCAGTTCGGTTGCCAGCTCCGCATACGGCGGGATGTTGAAGTCGCGTTCCAGCAGGGTGGGACGCGGGCCGAAGCGCTGGTAGGCGGCTGCCAAAAGCTGCCACACCGCGTCCTTCACCGGCGCGCCATGGGTGTCGACCTTGAGGTCCTCGGCCTCGTCATAGTGGCCGGCGACGTGGATGTAGGCCACGCGTTCGCCCGGCAACCGCGACAGGAATTCGTGGGCGTCGTAGTGGTGATTGATCGCATTGACGTAGATGTTGTTGACGTCGAGCAGCAGGTCGCAGTCGGCTTCCGCCAGCACGGCATTGATGAAGTCGATCTCGGGCATCGCCTGGTGCGGCGCGGCGTAGTACGAGACGTTCTCCACGGCGATGCGGCGGCCGACAATGTTTTGGACCCGGCGGATGCGCGCCGCGACGTGGTGGACGGCTTCCTCGGTAAATGGAATCGGCAGCAGGTCGTAGAGTTGGCCGTCGTCGGCGCAGTAGCTCAGGTGTTCGCTGTACAGCGGCACGTGGTGGCGGTCGAGGAACCGGCGCACCCGCCCCAGGAAGGTTTCATCGAGTGGTGCGAAGCCACCCAGCGAGAGCGACAGGCCGTGGCATACGAGCGGATGCCGTGCGGCCAGGGCGTCCAGCGCGTCGCCGAACTTGCCGCCGACGCCGATCCAGTTCTCCGGCGCGCACTCGAGGAAGTCAAAGTCGCCCGCCGGCGCGGACTGCAAGGGTTGAAGCAGGGTTCGCCGCAGGCCCAGGCCGACGCTGTGCGGGAGGAGGGAGGACATCGTTGTTCTCGCCAATCGACGGAAGGGACGAAGTTCGTCCCTTCCGCCTCGCATCACTTCAGGCCATGCCGCCGCACTTGCCTTCGCCGCACTTGCCTTCCATCTTGGCCTTCTCGTCGGCAGCCTTCTTGTCGCCGCCGCACTTGCCCTCGCCGCACTTGCCTTCCATGTGCGCCTTCATCTCGTCGGAGCTGATGAAACCGTCGTGGTTGGTGTCATGCGCGCCGAACTTGCTGCTGTCGCCATCGTGCGCGGCGGCGAATTCGGCGGACGAGATCTTGCCGTCCTTGTCGGCGTCCATCTTGTCCATGCCGCACTTGCCTTCACCGCACTTGCCCTCGGCGGACATCTTGTCGGCGCCACACTTGGCTTCGGTGGTCTTCTTGTCGGCGGTCTTGGCTTCGCCCGCGGCATGGCTCGCGCTCACCATGTAGCCGCTGGCGAGATCGGTCATCGCGAAGGCCGAGCCCGACAGCGCCAGGCCACCCGCAAGGGCGGCGCCGACAGCGAGGGCGAGCGGTTTGTTGGTCTGCTTGGTGGACATGGTGAGCTCCTGGGGTGCGTGGATGTGGGCGATGCCCGCGGGTTTGGCCGGCCGAGTATGTACGGAACGGCAGGGGAAATGGATGCGTGTCGTCAGCACGCCAAGAATTCGCGTGCCACGACCCGCGCGCGGTGCAGCCGCGACTTCACCGCCTCGCGGCTCAGCCCCAGTTGCTCTGCGGTCTCCTCGATCGTCAGGCCTTCGAGGTCGCGCAGCAGGATGACTTCGCGGTAATGCAGCGGCAGGGATTCGAGGGCCGCCGCGACGTCCTGGCGCCATTCGATCGGGTCCGGGTAGACGACCGGGAGCAGGCATTCGGGGATGTCCTGGCCTGTGAGCAGCTTGCGGCCGCGCTTGAGGCGGTTGCATTCGCGCTTGACGATGCGGAACAGCCAGGAGGCGAAGCATTCGAGTTCGCGCAGGCTGCCGAGCTTGCGCGAGACCTGCAGCAGGCTCTCCTGCACCGCATCCTCGACGTCGTTGACGATGCAGTGGAACTCGGCATAGCGGCGCAGGTTCTGGCGCGACTGGCCGAGCACGCGTTCCAGCGCCAGGCGGTCGCCCGTGCGGGCCGCCTCGAGATCGCCATTGGCCAGTACCAGTTCCATGTCGTCGTGCCTCGCGGGTCCGGAGAATGCGCGCCGCAGCGGGCGCCTGCATATCCCAAGAGTGGGGGTAGACCAAAAAAGGTGCGGGCGTGAAGGATGCCTTCACGCCCGCGTTCAGCCGAGATTTATGCGAGGGCCATGGCCTTGGCCCGATTCCTGCTCAGCCGCCAGGGGCGATGGACTCGTCCCGCTTCTCGCGCGGCGGCAGCGGCTCGTCGCCCTTCACCAGGAACCACACGTTCTCGGCGATGTTGGTGGCGTGGTCGCCGACGCGTTCCATGTTCTTCGCCATGAACAGCAGGTGCGTGCAGCCGGTGATGCTGCGCGCATCCTCCATCATGTAGGTCAGCAGCTCGCGGAACAGTCCGGTATAGGCGACATCGATCTCCGCGTCGCGGGCGCGCACGCGCTGGGCGAGCTCGATGTCGCTGTCGCGATACGCGGTCAGCGCATCGCGGACCTGCTGCACCGCCAGGATGCCCAGGGCGTGCAGGCCCGAGATGTGCGGCAGGGGCGGGGCGAGGTTGAGGGCGCGCGAACGCTTGGCGACGTTCGCGGCCAGGTCGCCGATGCGTTCGATGTCGGCGGCAATGCGGATCGCGGCGAGGATCTCGCGCAGGTCGCGCGCCATCGGCCCGCGCAGCGCCAGCTTCATCACGTCGTGGCTGACTTCGTGCTCGAGCGCGTCGATCGCCTCGTCGTTGGCGATGATCCGTTCGGCGGCCTTGTCGTCGCGGCGCTGGACCACGTCGAGGGCGGCGTCGAGCTGCGCGGCGGCCATCTCGCCCATGCGCAGGGTTTCGGCGAGCAGGCGCTTCTGCTCGTCGTCGTAGCTCTTGACGATGTGGTCGTGCATGTTGGTGCCCATGTGCGTATCTCTGTCCCTGCGGCGGATTGCCGCAGCGTGTGGGTATTTCGATGCCATCCGTGGCGCGACATCACCGGCTTCGGATCGTCCGGCCCGGCCATCCATGGCCGGGCGTTCGCGACCGCAGCGGATGCCGATAGGGCATCTGCTGAGCGCGGTCGCTCACCCAAACCTGCCGGTGATGTAGTCCTCGGTCTGCTGCTTGGTCGGCTGCGAGAAGATCGTTTCGGTCGGGCCGTGCTCCACCAGGTCGCCCAGGTACATGAAGGCGGTGTAGTCGGACACGCGCGCGGCCTGCTGCATGTTGTGGGTCACGATCGCGATCGTGTAGTCCTTCTTCAGTTCCTCGACCAGCTGCTCGATGCGGCTGGTGGAAATCGGGTCCAGCGCCGAGGTCGGCTCGTCGAGCAGCAGCACGTCGGGCTTCAGCGCGACCGCGCGCGCGATGCACAAGCGCTGCTGCTGGCCGCCGGAAAGTCCCAGTGCGCTCTGGCCGAGCTTGTCCTTCACCTCGTCCCACAGCGCGCCCTGGCGCAGCGCGTTCTCGACGCGGTCGTTCATCTCCGACTTCGACAGCCGCTCGTGGTGGCGGATGCCATAGGCCACGTTCTCGAAGATGGTCATCGGGAACGGCACCGGCTTCTGGAACACCATGCCCACCTTGCTGCGCAGGCGGTTCATCGGGTACTTCGGGTCGAGGATGTTCTCGCCGTCCAGCAGCACGTTGCCCCTGGCCTGCAGCTTGGGATACAGCGCGTAGATGCGGTTGAACACGCGCAGCAGCGTGGACTTGCCGCAGCCGGAAGGACCGATCAGCGCGGTGACGCGCTTTTCCGGGATATCCAGGTGGATGTTCTTGAGCGCGTGGAACTTGTCGTAATAGAAGTCCAGGCCGCGCGCGGCGAGCTTCACGGCGGGAGCCGGTGCCGCCGCGGCGCCGCTGCGGTCGGGCATGGCTACGTTGAGGCGGGCATCGTTCATGGCGGCGGTGTGTCGGAAGGAAGTGGGAGAGGGAGCTTGCGGAAGCCCGTCCATGGCGTCCCCGGTCGGGTATGGCTTAGTCATGGGAGATCCTGTTGCGCAGCAGGAAGGTGCGCGCGAACAGGCTGACGGCGAGCACGAACAGCGTCAGGACCAGCGCCCCGGCCCAGGCGATCGCTTCCCAGTTGGCGAAGCCGCTGCCGGCGAACTTGTACATGACCAGCGGAACCGCGGCCATCGCGCCGGTGAGGTCCGTGCTCCAGAACTCGTTGCCGAACGCGGTGAACAGCAGCGGCGCGGTCTCGCCGGAAATGCGCGCCAGGGCGAGCAGGATGCCGGTGACGATGCCGGCCGAGGCGCTGCGGTACAGCACCTGCACGATCACCTTCCACTGCGGCACGCCCAGCGACAGCGCGGCTTCGCGCATCTGCGCGGGCACCAGCCGCAGCATTTCGTCGGTGGTGCGCACCACCACCGGCAGGACGATGAAGGCCAGCGCCAGCGCGCCCGCGAGCGCGGAGAACTGGCCGCCGGTCTGCATCACGAACACCGCGTAGACGAACAGGCCCAGCACGATGGACGGCGCCGACAGCAGGATGTCGTTGACGAAGCGCACCGCGGTGCCGAGCTTGCGGCTGTTGCCGTACTCCGCCAGCCAGGTGCCCGCGGCGATGCCGAGCGGGGTGCCGATCAGGATGCCCAGGCCGCACATCACGAGGCTGCCGAAGAAGGCGTTCTTCAGCCCGCCTTCCTCCAGCGGCGGCGGCTGGTCCTGGGTGAACAGCGCCCAGTTCACCCCGCCGATGCCCTTGGCAATCAGGGTCCACAGGATCCAGCCGAGCAGGGCCAGGCCTACCAGCGCCGCGACGGTCGCGAGCGCGATGGCGACGGCGTTGGCGATCCGGCGCCGCAGGTAGAGGGCGTTGGAAACGGCGGACATCAGTTGCCCTCCTTGCGAGCGAGCTGCATCAGCATCAGGCGGGCGATGGCGAGCACGACGAAGGTCACGATGAAGAGCACGAAGCCGAGCAGCAGCAGGGCGGAACGGTAGGTCTCCGTCGCCTCGCCGAAGTCGTTGGCGATCAGCGCGGCGATGGTCGTGCTCGGCTCCAGCAGCGACTTGGTGAAGCCGACGCTGTTGCCGATCACGAAGGCCACCGCCATGGTCTCGCCGAGCGCTCGGCCCAGGCCCAGGAACACGCCGCCGATGACAGCCGAACGGGTGTAGGGCAGGACGATGTCCCAGCTCACTTCCCACTTCGTCGCGCCCAGCGCGTAGGCCGACTCCTTCAGGCGCGTGGGCACGGTGAGGAAGACCTCGCGCATCACCGAGGAGATGAAGGGCGTCACCATGATCGACAGCACGATGCCCGAGGTGAGCATGCCCGCACCGATCGGCGGGCCCTGGAACAGCGGGCCGACCAGCGGCCAGGTGCCGGCGTGGTCGTTGAGCCAGGGCACGATCGACTCGCGCATCACCGGCATCAGCACGAAGAAACCCCACATGCCGTAGATGATCGAGGGCACGCCGGCGAGCAGCTCGATCGCCGAGCTGATCGGGCCGCGCAGCCAGCGCGGCGCCACTTCAGTCAGGAAGAAGGCGATGCCGAAGCTGACCGGCACCGCGATGAGCATGGCGATGATCGCGGTGACCACCGTGCCGTAGATCGGCACGAGAGCGCCGTACTTGTCTTCGACCGGATTCCAGTCGCTGGAGAAGAAGAAGCTCAGTCCCTGCACCTGCAGTGCGGTGCGGCCGCCCCAGAGCATGGACAGCGCCGCGCCGGCGAGGGCGACCAGTACGAACAGGGCCGTACCGGTAAGCACCCAGCGGAACAGCTTGTCGTTGCGGGCGTCGATCACGTCCCGGCGGCTGGACGTCGATGCGGGGAGGGCGGTGGCGTTCATTCGGGTCCGCGTGAGGGGGCAGGAGCACGGGTCGCGCCAGGGCGCCGGCCCGGATGCCGAGCGGTTCGGCCGGCTTGGCGCTATGAAATGATGTTTTTGTTACAGGGGAATGACATCTGCCTGTCACGGACCGGTCATGGCGAGCCTGGCGGCCGCGAGCGACGTGATCCGCCCCGGTCGCGAGCCCGGCATGGGCGCGCGCGGGGCCGCGGGGCGCGTGCGCGGAGCTGGAGGAGGTGCGTGCGCGAGGCGGCAGAGGTTCGAACGCGGGGCCCGAAAGGTCCGTCCGCGAGGCTGGAGGGGTTCGCGCGCGGGGGCGGAGGGTTCGTGCGAGGGGCTGGCCAGGTTCGCGCGCGGTCGCGTAGAGGCTCGTGCGTGGGGCCCCAAGGTTCGTACGCGGTGCCGAAGGGGTTCGTGCGCGGGGTTGGCAGGGCTCGCGCGTGGGGCTGCAGGGGTTCGTACGTGGGCCGGAGAAGTTCGTGCGTGGGGCCGAAGAGGTTCGTGCGCGCAGCCAAAGAGCTTCGTGCGCGGTGGGTGGAGGTTGGTGTGCGAACCCGGCGTGGTTCGTGCGCGGAGCGGTCGGCGTTCGCCCGCAAAAAGAAAAGCGGGCCCGGGGGCCCGCTTTCCGGTGTTGCGATGAAGCTGTTGCTCAGAACTTCATGTTCTGGGTCCAGTAGGCCTCGACCTGCTTCACCAGCGCGTCGGGCAGCGGCACGTAGTCCAGCGCCTTGGCCGAGGCGTCGCCATTGGCGTAGGCCCAGCTGAAGAAGTCCTTGGCGTTCTTCGCGCCGGCGGCGTTCTTCGGCTGCTTGTACATCAGGATGAAGTTGGTGGCGGTGATCGGCCAGGACTTCTCGCCCGGCGCGTTGGTCATCACCAGGTAGAAGTCCTTGGCGTTCGCCCAGTCGGCGTTCGCGGCAGCGGCCTGGAAAGTCTCGTCCGACGGCAGCACGAAGTTGCCGGCGGCATTCTTCATGCGCGAGTAGGCCATTTTGTTCTGCAGCGCGTACGACAGCTCGACGTAGCCGATGCCGCCCTTGATCTGCTTCACGTAGGCGGCGACGCCCTCGTTGCCCTTGCCGCCGATACCAGTCGGCCACTTCACCGCCGTGCCTTCGCCAACCCTGGTCTTCCACTCCGGGCTGACCTTGGACAGGAAATTGACGAAGTTGAAGGTGGTGCCCGAACCATCCGAACGATGCACGACGGTGATCTTGGCGTCCGGCAGCTGCACGCCGCTGTTGAGGGCGACGATCGCCGGATCGTTCCACTTGGTGATCTTGCCGAGGAAGATGTCGGCCAGCGTCGCGCCATCCAGCTTGAGCGCACCCGAGGCCACGCCCGGCACGTTGATCACCGGCACCACGCCGCCGATCACCGACGGGAACTGGGCGAGGCCGAACTTGGCCAGTTCTTCCGGCTTCATCGGGGCGTCGGACGAGCCGAAGTCCACGGTGCCGGCCTTGATCTGGGCGATGCCGCCGCCCGAGCCGATCGACTGGTAGTTGACCTTCTTGCCGGTGGACTTGGCGTACTCCGCCGACCACTTCGACATGATGGGATAGACGAAGGAAGCGCCGGCGCCGGTGACGTCGGCGGCGGATGCATTGGCGGCAACGAACGAGGTTGCAACCGCCAGCGCGGCGAGACGGAACTTGAAGGACTTGAACACGTATGGGCTCCTGGAGAGAAACGACGGGCCGGGCCCGTTCCCTGCGCATTCCATAACGGTTCGATGACAGCAGGAGGTCACAAATATTTCAGTTGGGTGACAAGGCGAGGATTGCCGGTTGCGGTTCAGGCAGGCGCCCGGCCCGCAAGGCACCCGGCGCGGGCAATAAAAAGGGGCGCGGTAACACCGCGCCCCGCAGATTCCCGAAGAGAGGGAAGCAGGCTTACCAGTAGAACTGGATGCGGCCTTCGACGATGTTCGGGTTGTCGTCGACGGCGCGGCGGGCGGTCGTGGACCACTTGCTGGAGTCGACCATCACGTAGTTCAGCGCGAACTTGAAGTTGGAACGCCAGTACCAGTTCACGCCGGCGGTCCAGATGTTCTGCTTGCCGCCGAGCACGCCGGTGACGGCGCCCGTGGTCGGGTTGCCGCTGCCGTCGTTGAGGTCGAGCGTGTCGTAGCGCAGGCCGAGCTGCCACATGCCGGCGCCCGGATCCTCGGGCAGGTTGGTGACCGGCACGCCGGCCTTGTAGCCCCAGGTCTCGCCGGTGACGTTCCACACGCCGCTGATGTAGGCGCCGTCGGTCTTGTAGTCGCCGTGGCCGGCGCCGTAGCGCTTGAGGTTGGACTGGTAGTACTCGCCCTGCAGCTTGACCGGGCCGTGCACCCACAGGCCTTCCGCGCTGACGATGCCGGTGCGGTCGGTGTCGGTCAGGTTGCCGCTGTCCACCAGGCGCTGGGTGGCCAGGTCGGCGTCCGGGCGCGAACGCAGGCGGAACGCATCGCCGTCGGTGTCGTAATCCACGTAGGCCAAGCCCACGTGCAGGATGTTGCCGGTCTCGTTGATCGGCGCCCAGGTGCCGCGCACGCCGTAGCCCGAGCCGTGGGCGAGGTTGCGGGTCAGTTCGCGGCCGAAGTAGCTGCCCGTGACGCTCCAGTTGACGTCGCCGACGCTGTAGGCGACGCCGGTGCGGCGCGCTACGGCGTAGGTGTTGGTCACCGCCGCCTTGGAGATGAAGTCGTTGAAGCGCGTGCTCGACAGCTCTTCCATGCTGTTGGGCTGCTTGAACTGGCCGACCTGCAGGTAGTGGTTGGCGTCGCCGCCGAGCTTGTACTTGACGTTGACGTCGAGCCACTTGCCGCTGGAGGCCACCGCGGTGCTCGGGTTGGTCGCGCCGTTGTTGGACGGATTGGCGACCGTCACCGACTTCTGCGAGCTGGCGTCGTAGCCGACGACCCACTCGTAGTTCCCCGGGCCCTTGCCCTTGACGATGATTTCCGCGCGGCGGATGCCGTACTCCGTGTCCTTGCCGTTCGCGCCGGCGCTGGCCGCGGTGCCACCGGTGCCGGCCGAGTTCAGGTCGACCAGGTCGTTGTCGTACCAGTTGCCTTCGGCCTGGACCAGGCCTTCGAAGGAGACTTCCGAACCGCCGATCACGTCGAGCGCGACTTCGGCGTGAGCGGCCGGCGCCACCAGCGCGGCCAGCAGGGCGACGGACAGGGTGTTGCGGGACAGTTTCATGGAATTAGCCCTTAGGGCGTGGAGAGGACCCGCGCAGGCTAAGTAGTGAAGATTGCGTAAATGTGACAGCGCTGACTTATTTCCCGACGGTGACCGTCCGATGACGGCGTGCCGGGCGACGCGATGCGTCCGGATCAGTTCAGCGCGTGGCGGGTACGGGTTCGCCCGGGGTCTTGTCCGGGAACCGGCACAGGTCCCGGATCGCGCAATGCGGGCAGTCGGGTCTGCGTGCCTTGCACACGTAGCGCCCGTGCAGGATCAGCCAATGGTGGGCGTCCTGCAGGTAGTGCGGCGGCACTACGCGCTCCAGCCCGGCCTCGACCGCGCGCACATCCTTGCCCGGCGCCAGGCCGGTGCGGTTGGCGACGCGGAAGATGTGGGTGTCGACCGCAATGGTGGGTTCGCCGAAGGCGGTGTTGAGCACCACGTTCGCGGTCTTGCGACCGACGCCCGGAAGCGCCTCGAGCGCTGCGCGGTCACGCGGCACTTCACCGCCGTGCTGCTCGAGCAGCTGGTGCGCCATCGCGACCACGTTGGCCGCCTTGGTATTGAACAGCCCGATGGTGGCGATGTAGGGCTTCAGCCCTTCCACGCCGAGCGCGGCGATCTTCGCCGGCGTGTTGGCTACCGGGAACAGCTTGCGCGTCGCCTTGTTCACGCCGACGTCGGTCGCCTGCGCCGAGAGCGTGACCGCGACGAGCAATTCGTAGGGCGTGGCGTACTCGAGTTCGGTCGTCGGTTTCGGGTTGAGCTCCGCAAGGCGCGCGAACATCTCCTCGACCTCGGCCGGAGACAGGCGCTTTCCGCCGCGTTGCGCGCGCGGCCTTGCCGCGGTTTTTCGCACCGGCGGCTTCTTCGCCGCCTTCTTCGCCACGCTCATGGCTTGTGGCGTTCCGCGGCGCGGGCCTTGGCGCGCGCAAGCGCCGCCGCCGCCGCGGTGGGCAGCGCGGGCTTGTCGTCCGTGCTCGCTGCAGCAGCGGGTGCCGCGCGTGCGGCCAGGCGTTCCTGGGCCCGGCGCTGCAGGCGTGCCTGGCGCGCGCGGAAGCGTTCGCGCGCGGCGAGGGCGCGTTGCCGCGCGTCGCGCGCGGCAGTCATCGTCTCCACGCAGGCCGCACTGCATTGCCCGCACGGTGCGCAGCCGAGCAGGCCCGCATCGAGTGCGCCATCCAGGTCGTCCACGGCCAGCGCCGCCACGATCGCGTGCTGTGGCGATCGCGCGTGGCATCCGCATAGGGGGCAAGCGATGTCGGTCATCGGCAGTGAGTTCGAGCGCTAGGGGATCAGGCGCCCTTGAACTCCGGCTTGCGCCGCTCGAGGAAGGCCGACGTGCCTTCGCGCATGTCCCCGGTGGAGAACATCAGGCCGAACTGCGCCGACTCGAATTCCAGTCCTTCCTCGATCCCGCACTCGCCGCCGATGTTGATGCAATCGATCATCCCGCGCAGTGCCAATGGCGCGGCGTTGGCGAGCTGTTCGGCCAGCTTCATCGTTTCCGCTTCGAGGTCCGCGGCCGGCACCACGCGATTGACGATGCCCAGCTGCAGCGCGCGCGCCGCATCGATGGGCGCGCCGGTCAGGCACAGCTCCAGGGTCGCGGCGCGTCCTGCCAGCCGCAGCAGGCGCTGGGTCCCGCCGAAGCCGGGAATGAGGCCGAGATTGATCTCCGGCTGGCCGACCTTCGCCGATTCGGCGGCAATGCGCAGGTGGCAGCACATTGCCAGTTCCAGGCCACCGCCGAGGGCGAAGCCGTTGACCATCGCGATGACCGGCTTGGGCATGCGCTCCACGCGCCGCATCATGCGCGTGCCGCGCAACGAGAAGTCTCTGCCCTGTACCGGCGTCAGCGAGTTCATCTCGGCGATGTCGGCCCCGGCGACGAACGCCTTGGGCCCAGTGCCGGTGAGCACGACCACGCGGACGCCCGGATCCGCGGCGGCGGCATCGAAAGCGACGTGAAGGGCATCGAGCGTGGCGGCGTTGAGCGCGTTCAGCTTGTCGGGGCGGTTGACGGCGACGATGCGGATCGCGCCGCGGTCGGTAGTGGAGACGGGGGCGGCGGAGTTCGTGGTTTCGGACATGGCGTGTGGGAAGTTTCCGGCCGCAGGGAACTCCATGCGGGCCTTGGGGTCACAGGGGAGGCGTCAGTGGCGGTTAAGCCCTGTCGCCGTTATCCTAGCGCGCCCTCGTGGTCAACCGGTCTGGTTGGCAAAAAGGGGCATATCAGTTTGCCGGGCGGCACAGGCCGCCTTCTTTTCATAAAGAGGTTCCAACGAATGAAGTTGCGTCTGATTGCTGCCGCCGTTGCGGCTCTGTTCCTCGCCGGCAACGCTGCAGCGCAGGATACTTCGACGGAGAAGGGCAAGCTGAGCTATGCGCTGGGCTATGACCTGGGCCGCAATGCGGTCGAGAGCGGCGAGCCCGTCGACATCAACACCGTCATCAAGGGCCTGCAGGACGGCTACTCCAAGAAGCAGCCGTCGGTGCCGGTCGACCAGCTCCGCACCGCCGTGCAGAACATGCAGAAGCGCCAGGCGGAGAAGGCCAAGGCCGAGTGGGACAAGGCGGCCGCCGCCAACAAGACCAAGAGCGACAGCTTCGTTGCGGCCAACAAGGCCAAGCCGGGCGTGAAGGCGCTGCCGAGCGGTGTGCAGTACCGCGTGATCGAGGCCGGCACCGGCGCCAAGCCGAGCATGGCCAGCACGGTCCAGTTGGAAGTCGCGGGCCCCTATCCGTTCGGCGAGCGTCCGGCGCAGCCGCGTCCGGCAGGCCAGGTCCCGGGCATCAAGATCAGCGAGATCGAAGTTGCCGCGATGCGCGAAGTCCTGCAGCAGATGCCGGCCGGCTCGAAGTGGGAAGTCACGCTGCCTGCCGACAAGTACATGGGCAACAACCCGGAGAGCCGGTTCCCGCCGAACGTCGCGGTGCAGTTCGAGATCAAGCTCGTCAGCGTGAAGTAACGCAGCGTCCCGGTTTTGGTTTCACGCATTGCGCCGGCCACGAGCCGGCGCAATGCATTTCGGGCCGGACAAAACCCGTAAACTCGCCCCCATGACGATCTACTTCCGCGCCGTCCTGAGTCCCTGCGTTGGCGTCTGTTCCCTCGGTGAAGACGGCCTGTGCGATGGCTGCCACCGCACCACTAGTGAAATCGCGCGCTGGTCGCAGATGAACGACGACGAGCGCCTGCACCTGATGGAGGCCGTCCTGCCAGAGCGCGAGTCGCGTCGCGGGTGACCGGGCCGACCGTACCGCTCCCGAGCATCGTTGCCGCGCTGCATCCGCTGGCAGCCGTGCCGACCGGCGACGGCTGGAACCACGCGGAGATCATCGACCTGCTGCCCGACGGGCATGCGCTGGTCGAAGCGGCGGTGCTGGTCGGGCTGGTTCCCCGCGAAGAAGGCACGCAGGTGCTGCTGACACGCCGCACCGACGCCTTGCGCCACCATGCCGGGCAGGTCAGTTTTCCAGGCGGACGCCTCGAACACGAGGACGCGGATGCAGTGGCAGCGGCCGTGCGCGAGACGTTCGAGGAGGTCGGCATCGCGCCAGCGCAGATCGAACCGCTGGGGTATCTCGACGCTTTCACCACGATCACCGGCTTTCGCGTGTTGCCGGTCGTGGCGACCATCGACGTTGGTTATGTGGCGAGCCCGGATCCCAACGAAGTCGCAGAGGTGTTCGAAGTGCCCCTGGCTTTCCTGCTCGATCCGGCAAACCTCGGCAGCCTCTCGCTGGAACATCGCGGCCGCCCGCGCCTGGTCTGGGAGTTCACCTACCCGACCCAGCGCATCTGGGGCGTGACCGCTGCGATCCTCTTGAACCTGCGCGAACGCCTCGCTGCAGGCGGCGGGTGATCGAGGGGCTGGCCAACCCCTACAATCCTTGCAAAACGCATTGGGAGAGCGCGCGATGGGATGGAACACGCTGGTGCAGGCGGAGACCCTGGCGGTCGCACTTGAACGCCCGGACCTGGTGATCGTCGATTGCCGTTATTCGTCCGTGAGTCCGGGGGCGGGGGAAGTCGCCTACGACCACTCGCATCTACCGGGCGCGGTTTACGCACACCTGGATCGCGACCTTTCGGACATGTCCAAGCGCGGCAACGGCAACGGGCGCCACCCATGGCCGGACGCCGCGACCTTCACTGCCAAGCTCGGCCGCTGGGGCATCTTGCCGCACCACCAGGTCGTCGCCTACGACGACGCCGATGGTGCGATGGCATCGCGCTTCTGGTTCCTGATGCGCGCCCTGGGCCACGAGAAGGTGGCGGTGCTGGACGGCGGTTTTGCCCACTGGAGCGGACTGCGCCTGCCATTGAGTTCCGACCTGGTGCGACGCCGGCCGACCACGTACACCGCGCAGTTCGATGAGTCGTTGTTGCTGGATGCCGCCGCGGTGCAGGCCAGGGTCGAGGCGGGCGATCTGCTGCTGGATGCACGGCCGGCGGATCGCTTCCGCGGCGAGAACGACCTCATGGATCGCGTGCACGGCCACGTGCCCGGCGCGACCAACCGGCCCTATGCCGAGAACCTACACGAAGGCCGCTTCAAGCATCCGGTGCAGTTGGCCGAGGCATTCCGCCAACTGCTGGACGGTCGACCACCGGAGCAGGCGATCATGATGTGCGGCTCCGGGGTGACTGCCTGCCACAACCTGCTGGCCATGCAGCGCGCGGGCATGCCCGGGGCAAAGCTGTACATGGGGTCATGGAGCGGTTGGATCGAGAATCCCGAGCGTCCGATCGCGACCGGTTGACCGGGCTACTTGCCCAGGCGCGCCACCAGCGCCTTCAATCCGGCCTGCGTGTCGGGCTCCGTCCACGCATCGATGAAGCGTTCGAGTTCGATGTTCTCCGGGGCTACGGCGGCGATCAGGTCCGCGCGCGAGATGGCTCGCGTCGTCAGCACGGGCTGCCGCGGCAACATCAGCAGCGCCTGCAGCCAGGCCACGGAACGGGCAACCACCCGGTCGCCGGGCACGACCTCGTCCACCAGGCCGATCGCAAGGGCGCGCTCGGCATCCACCAGTTCGCCCGTGGCCAACAGCACGCCGGCGCGATGCTTGCCCACGGTTCGCTCCATCAGCCGCTGGATGCCCGCCGGCGCAACGAGTCCCACCTGGGTCTCGTTCAGTCCGATGCGGAACGGGCGCGCCGGATCGTCGGACTGCCCCATCACGCGATAGTCGCAACACAGTGCGAGCACGCACCCGCCCGCAGGGGCGTGGCCGGTGAGGGCGGCGACGACAGGCACGGGAGCGGCGGCCAAGGCACGGACCGCCTCGAAGAACGCTCCCCAACCCGCGAGCAGCGCGCGGCGGTCATCGCCAAGCGAGAGCAGGAAGGGCACGTCCAGCCCGGCGGAGAACACCTTGGGGTTTCCGGACAGCACCAGGCCGGCCGCACCTTGGGCCACGGCTGCTGCGATGGCGCCCTCCAGCGCGCGGCACAGTTCGGGATCGAGCGCATTGACTGGAGCGCGGGCGAGGCGGATTTCGACGATGCCGCCGTCGTGGCGGTAGGTTTCGATGGCCATGCGTGAAGTCGTCCGGGAGGCTGCCGTTATCATAGGCGCATGAATCGCTCCCGAGCTTCCGTGTTGGTGCTGTGCCTGCTGCTCGCGTTGCCAGCCTGTGCGCGCGAATGCGCGCCGCAGGTTCGCGACGGCTGGATCCGCCTCACGCCGGTGAAGATGCCGATGATGGCCGGCTTCGGCCGCATCGAGAACCGCTGCCCGAGGCCGGTCACGATCGTGGGCGCCAGCAGTCCGGCATTCGCCGATGTGTCGCTGCACGAGACCCGCGTTGTCGGGGGCGTCAGCCGCATGCGCGCACTGCCCGAGCTGCGCATCGCCCCCGACGCCTCCGCGGTGTTGAAGCCCGGCGGCATGCACATGATGCTGATGGAGCCGCGCGCGCCGCTGAAGGAGGGCAGTCGCGTCGTCGTCGAGTTCGCGCTGAAGGGCGGCGGCGTCCTGCGCGGCGAGCTGGAAGTGCGCAAGCCCGCGCCGTGACGCGGAACGAACGCCGCGAAGGCGTTCGTGCCGCGATCAAGCCATTGCAGTGCGCACGGCTTGCGGAAGCGGAATCGGGCGACCGCTGGCGCGCTCGATCCAGACCACGACGACGTGGCCGTCGCAGTACAGCGTCGCGCCGTCTTCCGACATGATGCGGTGGCCGATGGTGACGCTGCTGGTTCCCAGGCGGTCAGTGAATAGTTCGACCACCACGTCGGACGGATACGGGATCGGCATCCGGTAGTTCAACTGCACGGCAGCCAACAGCGGTGCCATGGTCTCGCTGACCCACTCACCGCCCCAACTGGCGAACCAGCGTATGCGCGCTTCCTCGAGGTAGGTCAGGAAGTTGGAATTGTTGACGTGGTTGAACGCGTCCAGGTCGCGCCAGCGCAGCGCGACGGGCATGCGGAACAGCACGGGTTTGTTCGTGGATTCCATGTTCATGCAGCGGACTTCCGCTTCGCCGGCTTGCGCGCCGTCTCACCCGGGGTGATGCCCAGCAACGGCGCGAGGAAGCGACCGGTGTGCGAGTTCGGTAGCCCCGCGATGTCTTCGGGCGTGCCGGTGGCGAGGATGGTGCCGCCACGGTGGCCGCCTTCCGGGCCGAGGTCGATCACCCAGTCCGCCGTCTTGATCACATCCAGGTTGTGTTCGATGACCACGACCGTGTTGCCGTCGTCACGCAGGCGATGCAGCACGCTGAGCAGGTGCTCGATGTCGTGGAAGTGCAGGCCCGTCGTGGGCTCGTCGAGGATGTACAGGGTGCGGCCGGTGTCGCGGCGGGAAAGCTCCTTCGACAGCTTCACGCGCTGCGCCTCGCCGCCGGAAAGCGTAGTCGCGCTCTGGCCCAGCTTGATGTAGCTCAGGCCGACGTCCATGAGCGTTTCCAGCTTGCGCGAGATCGACGGGATCGCCTCGAACAGGTTCAGCGCATCCTCCACCGTCATCTCGAGCACGTCGTTGATGTTGTAGCCCTTGTAGAGGATCTCCAGCGTCTCGCGGTTGTAGCGCTTGCCATGGCAGACGTCGCAAGGAACGTACACATCCGGCAGGAAGTGCATCTCCACCTTGATCAGGCCGTCGCCCTGGCAGGCCTCGCAGCGGCCGCCGCGCACGTTGAAGCTGAAGCGGCCGGGCGAGTAGCCGCGGGCGCGCGCCTCGGGGACCTGGGCGAACAGTTCGCGCAACGGCGTGAACAGGCCGGTATACGTCGCCGGGTTCGAGCGTGGCGTGCGGCCGATCGGCGACTGGTCGATGTCGACGACCTTGTCCCACAGGTCCAGGTTCTCATGCGAGTGGAACGGCGCCGGCGTATGCGAGGCGCCATTGAGTTCGTTGGCCGCGATCGCGAACAGCGTGTCGTTGATCAGCGTCGACTTGCCCGAACCGGACACACCGGTGATGCAGGTGAACAGGCTGGCGGGAACTGCCAGGTCGACGTCCTTGAGGTTGTTGCCGGTCGCGCCGCGCAGGTGGAAGGTGGTCTTGGGATCGGGCTTGTGGCGCTTGGCCGGCACTTCGATCTTCCTCTTGCCGCTGAGGTACTGGCCGGTGAGCGAGCGCGGGGCCTTCAGCACGTCGCTGAGCTGGCCTTGTGCCACGACTTCGCCGCCGTGCACGCCGGCGCCAGGCCCGATGTCCACTACGTGGTCCGCGAGGCGGATCGCGTCTTCATCGTGCTCGACGACGATGACCGTGTTGCCGAGGTCGCGCAGGCGGGTGAGAGTGCCGAGCAGGCGCTCGTTGTCGCGCTGGTGCAAGCCGATCGACGGTTCATCGAGCACGTACATCACGCCGACCAGGCCGGCGCCGATCTGCGAAGCCAGGCGGATGCGCTGCGCCTCGCCGCCCGACAGCGAGTCGGCCTTGCGTTCCAGTGTGAGGTAATCGAGGCCGACGTCGACCAGGAAGCGCAGGCGGTCGGTGATTTCCTTGACGATCTTGATCGCGATTTCGCCGCGCCAGCCCGGCAGGTTGAGCGCCTTGAAGAAGGAGAGCGCCTCGTCGATCGGCAGCACCACCAGTTGCGGCAACGGCCGGTCGGCGACGAACACGTTGCGCGCGGCGCGGTTGAGGCGGGCACCATGGCATTCGGTGCAGGCGCGCTCGCTGATGTACTTGGCCAGCTCCTCGCGCACCGCGGCCGATTCGGTTTCCTTGTAGCGCCGCTCGAGGTTCGGAACGATGCCCTCGAAGCGGTGCTTGCGCTGGTGCCGCGTTCCGCTCTCGCTGGTGTAGGTGAAGTTGACCGTTTCGTCGCCGCTGCCGAACAGCACTGCGTTGCGCACCTTTTCCGGCAATGACTGCCATGGTGTGTCGACGCTGAACTTGTAGTGCTTGGCCAGGGACTGGATCAGGGCGAAGTAGTAGGCATTGCGGCGATCCCATCCGCGCACCGCGCCGGCGGCCAGCGACAGCTCGGGATGCACGACCACGCGCGCCGGATCGAAGAACTGCGCGACCCCGAGGCCATCGCAGGTCGGGCAGGCGCCGACCGGCGAGTTGAACGAGAACAGGCGGGGTTCCAGTTCGGGCAGCGAGTAGTCGCAGACCGGGCAGCTGTACTTGGAGGAAAACAGCTGCGGTTCGGCCTCGGGCTTGTCGATCGAATACACCGCTGCCATGCCGTCGCCGAGCTTGAGCGCGGTTTCGAAGGATTCCGCCAGGCGCTGCTTGATGTCGTCGCGCGGCTTGAAGCGGTCGATCACCGCCTCGATGGTGTGCTTCTGCCGCAGCGCCAACGGCGGGACGGCGTCGATTTCATGCAGTTGGCCGTCGACGCGCACGCGCACGTAGCCCTGGGCGCGCAGCTGTTCGAAGATCTGCGCATGCTCGCCCTTGCGCTCGCGCACCACCGGGGCAAGCAGCATGTAGCGCTGCTCCGGGTCGAGCGTCAGGACCTGGTCGACCATCTGGCTGACCGTCTGTGCTTCCAGCGGGTAATGGTGGTCCGGGCAGCGCGGCGTGCCGACGCGGGCGTAGAGCAGGCGCAGGTAGTCGTAGATCTCGGTGATCGTGCCGACGGTTGAGCGCGGGTTGTGCGAGGTAGCCTTCTGCTCGATGGCGATCGCCGGGGACAAGCCCTCGATGTGGTCGACGTCGGGCTTCTCCATCACGCTGAGGAACTGGCGGGCGTAAGCCGACAGGGACTCGACGTAGCGACGCTGGCCTTCGGCGTAGATCGTGTCGAACGCCAACGACGACTTGCCCGAGCCCGAAAGCCCGGTGATCACGATCAGCTTCTCGCGCGGGAGGTCGAGATCGATGTTCTTGAGGTTATGCGTCCGCGCGCCGCGGATGCGGATGAAATCCAGCGCCATTGAGAGTGGGGATCCGGGGGCGAACAGGGGAGCGTAGCGAGCGGACGAAATGGGGGCAAATCACCCCATTTGCCAGTCTGCTCGACCGCCGTCGCAGCACCTGCGACAGGGGCGGCGGCAACGATTCAGGCTGGCGGCTGCGGAAATTCGGCCCCGGGGGGGGGGGGCGGCCCAGCGGGCGGCTTAGGGGGAAGGCCGGCCTCAAGCGGGGCCTGGAACCGGTCGGGCTGGCCGCCCCGCTTCCGGTTGCCAGGCGGGTTGACCCTAACTCCCTGAAACCTATAGAATTCCGCTTCTGTCCGCCCGTGTGGGCGCGGCAGGCGACCAAAATAACTACAGAGGAATCTGGTCATGTCGTATGCAGTTGTACTCACCGGCGGTAAGCAATACCGCGTGATGAAGGGCGAAACCCTTCGCGTCGAACTGCTCGAAGCCGATGCCGGCAGCGAGATCAAGCTCGACAATGTGCTGATGATCGGCGATGGCGAAACCATCAAGATCGGCGACGCGCTCAAGGGCGCCAGCGTCAGCGCCAAGGTGATCGGCCACGGCCGCGCCGACAAGGTGCGCATCGTGAAGTTCCGTCGCCGCAAGCACCACCGCAAGCAGATGGGTCACCGTCAGCACTACACCGAAATCGAAATCACCGGCATCGCCGGCTAAGCAGGAGAAGCAGCCATGGCACACAAAAAGGGCGTAGGTTCCTCGCGCAACGGCCGCGACTCCAACCCGAAGTATCTGGGCGTCAAGATCTACGGCGGCCAGTCCATCGAGGCCGGCAACATCATCGTGCGTCAGCGCGGAACCAACTTCCACCCGGGTTCGGGCGTCGGCCTTGGCCGCGACCACACCCTGTTCGCGCTGGTCGACGGCAAGGTCGAGTTCTCGACCAAGGGCCCGAACAAGCGCCGCACGGTCAGCGTCGTCGCCGCGGAGTAATCCGCGCATCGCGACGTAGTCCGGCGAAGCCCCGCTCCGGCGGGGCTTCGCATTTCAGGCAAGCGGTTTCCGTCCGTTTGTGAACCCGCCCGCCTTCCTATCTAATTTCCTCCCATGAAACTCGTCGACGAAGCCGAAATCCAGGTAATTGCGGGCGATGGCGGCAACGGCTGCGTTGGCTTCCGTCGCGAGAAGTTCATTCCGCTCGGCGGCCCCGATGGCGGCGACGGCGGCGACGGCGGCAGCGTCTGGCTGGTCGCGGACGAGAACCTCAATACCCTGGTGGATTTCCGCCACCAGACGAAGTTCAAGGCGCAGCGCGGCGAAAATGGCATGGGTCGGCAGATGTACGGCAAGGCCGGCGGCGACCTGATCATTACCGTGCCCGTCGGCACCGTGGTTGCCAACGTAGAGACCGACGAGGTCATCGGCGATCTAACCACTCATGGCGAACGCCTGCTCGTCGCCAAGGGCGGCAAGGGCGGCCTGGGCAACATGCACTTCAAGAGCTCGGTCAACCGCTCGCCGCGCAAAGCGCTGCCAGGCCTGCCGGGCGAGGAGCGGACGCTCAAGCTCGAACTGAAATTGCTGGCCGACGTTGGCCTACTGGGATTCCCCAATGCCGGCAAGAGCACCTTCATCCGTGCGGTGTCGGCGGCAACGCCGAAGGTGGCGGACTATCCGTTCACCACGCTCTATCCGAACCTCGGTGTGGTCAGCATCGAACACCACCGCAGCTTCGTCATCGCCGATATTCCGGGCCTGATCGAAGGGGCCGCCGACGGCGCGGGCCTTGGCACGCAGTTCCTCAAGCACCTGCAGCGCACGCGCCTGCTGCTGCATCTGGTCGATATCGCGCCAATGGAAGGTGGGGTCGAAGGCGTCAACCCGGCCGAGCAGGTCCGGGCCATCGAGCGCGAACTGGAAAAGCATGATCCGGAGTTGCTCCAGAAGCCTCGCTGGCTGGTGCTGAACAAAGCCGACCTGCTGCTGGAAGAGGAGCAGCAGGTCGCCGCCCAGGCCATCGTCGACGAACTCGGTTGGAAGGATCGCTGGTATCTGGTCTCTGCCATCGGCCGCGAGAACACCTGGCCAATCATGCTGGACGTGATGCGCTTTTTCGACGAGCTCAAGGAAGCCGAGCACGAAGCAGCCGATGAGGCCGCTTTCCGTGCCCAGGTCCAGGCGGATCGCTCCGTCGATGAAGCCTGAGCTGTCGCTTTTCGCGAGCAACAAAAAAGCCCCGCTCATGGCGGGGCTTTTTCAGCCGGCGCTTGCGGCGCCGGCGATGGAGCCGCGTGCCTTAGGCAGCAGCCGACAGCGCCTTGATGCGCGCGGTCAGACGGCTCTTGTGGCGAGCGGCCTTGTTCTTGTGGATGAGGCCACGCGAGCTGAAACGATCGAGAATCGGCTGCGCCACGTCGAAGGCAGCCTTGGCGCCGGCGGCGTCGTTGGCGTCGAGTGCCTTGAGGACCTTCTTGACGGCGGTGCGGAGCATCGAACGCTGAGCGGCGTTGCGGGCATTGCGCACGACGGTCTGCTTGGCGCGCTTCTTGGCGGACTTGATATTGGCCACGACAGGAATCCTGGAAACTGGGTGTTGAAGGGTTTTGGGAAAATCAGACAGGAAAGTATGGGCGATTCAGTAGCTTGCGTCAACAACCCGCTGCCGGGCGGACCTCGATCCAACGCTGTCGCCTCCGGGAGCGTGGCATGACCAAGCCCCGGATGCTGCGTGGGGTGCTGTCGTTCGGCAGCATGACCATGGTCTCGCGGATACTGGGCCTGGTCCGCGACATCGCGATCCAGACCACCTTCGGCGCCAATGCGGCCACCGACGCCTTCTGGGTCGCGTTCCGCATTCCCAACTTCATGCGCCGGCTGTTTGCGGAGGGTTCGTTCTCCACGGCGTTCGTTCCGGTTTTCACCGAGATCAAGGAAACCCGCCCGCATGCCGACCTCAAGGAGCTGATGGCCCGCGTCTCGGGCACCCTGGGCGGAATCCTGCTGGTGGTGACGGCCCTCGGCCTGATCTTCACGCCCCAGGTGGCGTGGCTGTTCAATCTAGGCGGGGGCGTCCATACCGAGAAGTTCGGACTTACCGTCGACCTGCTGCGCCTCACGTTCCCGTTCATCCTGTTCGTGTCGCTGACCGCACTTGCAGGCGGAGCACTGAACAGCTTCCACAAGTTCGGCATGCCGGCGCTGACGCCGGTGATCCTCAATCTGTGCATGATCGCCGGTGCGCTGTGGCTGGCGCCGCACCTGCAGGTGCCGATCACGGCGCTCGGCTGGGCGATCCTCGTCGGCGGCGTCCTGCAGTTGCTGTTCCAGCTGCCGGCACTGCGCAGCCTCAACCTGTTAACCCTGCCGAAGTGGGGATGGAACCACCCCGACGTGCGCAAGGTGGTCAAGCTCATGGTGCCGACGCTGTTCGGTTCCTCGATCGCACAGATCAACCTGTTGTTCGACACGGTGATCGCCGCGCTGCTGTACACGGGCTCGCAGACCTGGCTGTCGCAGGCCGATCGCTTCCTCGAGTTGCCGCTGGGTGTGTTCGGCATCGCGTTGGGCACCGTGATCCTGCCGACCCTCTCGCGCCACCATGTCAACACCGACCGCGAGGGCTTCTCCAAGGCGCTCGACTGGGGCCTGCGCACGAGTCTGCTGATCGCGCTGCCCGCGATGCTGGGCTTGATGTTGCTCTCCCAGCCGCTGGTCGCCACCTTGTTCCAGCACAAGCAGTTCACCGCCTTCGACACCAGGATGGCGGCGATGTCCGTCTTCGGGCTGAGCTTCGGGCTGCCGGCCTTCGCGCTGGTGAAGATCCTGCTGCCCGCCTTCTATGCCCGCCAGGACACGCGCACGCCGGTGCGCGCCGGCGTGGCTTCGCTGGTGTCCAACATGGTGCTGAACGTCCTGTTCCTTGCCGTCCTCTACCTGCTCTGGGTTCCGGCCTCGGAGCAGGGCAACCTGATGCGCGGACTGGCGAGCACGCCCGGCCTGCATCTGGCGATCGGTTTGGCGAGCGCCCTGGCGAGTTACATCAACCTGATGCTGCTGTGGCACTGGCTGCGCAAGGCCGGGGTGTATCAGCGCCAGCCCGGGTGGGCGCGCCATCTAACCCGGCTGGGCCTGGCGTGCGCGGCCATGGCGGTCGCGTTGCTGCTGGCGCTGTACTGGATCCCGGACTTCACTGCCATCAGCAAGTGGCAGCGCGTCGGTTACCTCGCGGCGCTGGTCGGTGGCGGCGGCGTCGTTTACCTCGCGGCGCTGCTGGCGCTGGGCTTCCGCCCGCGCGATCTGCGCGAGCATTGAGACCGGGCCGGCGCGGCTATACTTCGGTAGAGCGGTTTTCCCGCGCAAGCCCGGCCCTGCCGGGCTTCGGTTGACTGCCCGGCCGCTTCGGCCGGGCCACATCAGAGATTCCATGAGCAGGCTGTTTCGCGACGTCGAAGGCGGGCCCCGGTGCCCGCACGGCAGTGTGGTCTGCATTGGCGCCTTCGACGGCCTGCATCTGGGGCATCAGGCGCTGGTGCGCCGCACCGTTGAGCGTGCGCGCGATCTGGGAGTGCCTGCGGTGGCGCTCAGCTTCGAGCCACTGCCCCGCGAATTCTTCGCCCAGGGCGAACCACCGCCCCGCCTGCTGCTGCCGCGCGCCAAGGTCGAAGGATTGCTGGAACTCGGCGTCGACCAGGCTGGCCTGTTGCGGTTCGACCGCCGGCTGAGCGGGCTGCCGGCCGAAGAGTTCGCGCGGATCGTGCTAGGTCAACGTCTTTCGGCGCGCGAAGTGTGGGTCGGACCCGACTTCCGTTTCGGCAAGGCGCGCATGGGTGATATTGCCCTGCTGCGCAAGGTCGGCACGGACCTCGGGTTTGTCGCCCATGAGATTGTTCCGGTGGAGTTGGACGGCGAACGTGTATCGAGCACGCGTATCCGCAACGCGCTGCAGGCCGGCGATTTCGCCGCCGCCGCGCGGTTGCTCGGGCGCGCATATGCCATCGCCGGGCACGTCGTGCGCGGCAGGCAATTGGGTCGGGAACTGGGCTTCCCGACCGCGAACCTCCGCTTCGGCGGCAAAACGCCGGCGCTGTCGGGCATCTATGCCACATGGGTGCATGGCGTCGGCAGCGCACCGCGCGCCTCGGTTTCCAGCCTGGGCACGCGCCCGACGGTGGCCGGAATCGAGCCGTTGCTGGAAGCCCACCTGTTCGACTTCGCCGACGACATCTATGGTTGCCGGATCGAAGTCGAATTCGTCGCCAAGTTGCGCGACGAATTGAAATTCCCGGATCTTTCCTCGCTCACCGCGCAGATGCATCGCGACGCCGAACAGGCGCGCGCGATCCTGTCTTCCGGTACTTCGAACAAACGAGTCTTTGCCTGAGCACCCCGCTGTGACCGACCAAGAAGCCAGCCGCTACAAGTCCACCCTGCAACTGCCCGCCACGGAGTTCCCGATGCGCGGCGACCTGCCCAAGCGCGAGCCGGAAACGCTGGCGCGCTGGGAAGGCGAGGGCTTGTACCAGCGAATTCGCGCGAAGACCGGCGGCCGCGAGAAGAGCTTCGTCCTGCACGATGGCCCGCCCTACGCCAACGGGGCGATCCATATCGGGCATGCCGTCAACAAGGTGCTAAAGGACGTGATCGTGAAGTCGAAGCTGCTCGCCGGCTTCGATGCGCCATACGTGCCGGGCTGGGATTGCCATGGTTTGCCGATCGAGCATGCGGTGGAGAAGAAGTTCGGCAAGGTCGGCGACAAGCTCGACGCCGCCGCGTTCCGCGCCAAGTGCCGCGAATACGCGGCCGAGCAGATCGACCTGCAGCGCCGCGACTTCAAGCGCCTGGGCGTGCTCGGCGACTGGGAGAACCCGTACCGCACCATGGACTTCGCCACCGAGGCGGGAATCATGCGTTCGCTGGCGAAGATCATCGAGCGCGGCCATCTGGTGCGCGGCGCGAAGCCCGTCCACTGGTGCTTTGATTGCGGTTCCGCGCTGGCCGAGGCCGAGATCGAATACGCCGACAAGGTGTCGCCGGCGGTGGATGCCGCCTACAGCGCGCGAAACCCTTCCAGGCTGGCCGCTGTGTTCGGTGTGCCGGTGGAAGAGGGCGTCGATGTCGCGATGCCGATCTGGACCACCACGCCATGGACGCTGCCCGCCAGCCTCGCCGTGAGTATCGGCCCGGAGCTCGAATACGTCCTGGTCGAAGGCCCCAGGAGCAAGGACGGCGGCAGGCGCCTGCTGGTGCTTGCCGAAGCGCTGGCGACCAAGGCGCTCGCGCGCTACGGCGTAAGCGACGTTGTCGTGTTGGGCAACGTCAACGGCAGCGATCTGGATGGCCAGCTGCTGCAGCATCCGTTCTACGCGGACCGCGACATCCCGGTGTTGCTGGGCGAACACGTCACCGCCGACGACGGTACCGGCGTCGTCCATACCGCGCCCGGCCACGGCCAGGAAGACTTCGTGGTGGGCCAGCGCTACGGCCTGCTGGAGAAGTACACCGCGGCGCAGATGAATCCGGTCGATGGTCGTGGCCTTTACCTGTTGTCGACCCCGCCGGCTGACGGCGTCACGCTGGCCGGACTGCACATCTGGAAGGCGAACGACGTCATCATCGACGTGCTGCGCAACAGCGGCCACCTGCTGGCGCAGTTCAAGCTCGAGCACAGCTATCCGCACTGCTGGCGCCACAAGACGCCGGTGGCGTTCCGCGCCACGCCGCAGTGGTTCATCTCGATGGAGCAGGCCCACCTGCGCGAGGACGCGCTGCGCGAGATCGGCAAGGTGCAGTGGATCCCCGAATGGGGCGAGGCCCGCATCTACGGCATGATCGAAGGCCGCCCGGACTGGTGCATCAGCCGCCAGCGCACCTGGGGCGTGCCGATCGCGCTGTTCGTCGATCGCGAAACCCAGGAGCCGCACCCGCGCGCGTCCGAATTGATGCGCCAGGTTGCCGACGTGGTCGAGCGCGAAGGCGTCGACGCGTGGTATTCGCTCGATCCTGCGGCGGTGCTGGGCGACGAGGCCGCCAGGTACGACAAGGTCACCGACATCCTCGACGTCTGGTTTGATTCGGGCGTGACCCATGAATGCGTGCTGGCGCAGCGTCCGCAGGACGGATTGCACAAGCCGGCCGAGCTGTACCTGGAGGGTTCGGACCAGCATCGCGGCTGGTTCCACAGCTCGCTGCTGACCGCGGTGGCGATGGATGGTGTGGCGCCGTACCGCCAGGTGCTGACGCATGGCTTCACCGTCGACGAGCAGGGCAAGAAGATGTCCAAGTCGATCGGCAACACGGTGGAGCCGCAGAAGGTGATCAACGCCATGGGCGCCGACGTCCTGCGCCTGTGGATCGCCTCGACCGACTACCGCAACGAGATGTCGGTTTCAGACAACATCCTCAAGCGCAGCGGCGATGCCTATCGCCGCATCCGCAACACCGCGCGCTTCCTGCTGGCGAACCTCAATGGGTTCGAGCCGGCGCAGCATCTTTTGCCGCTCGATGAGATGGTCGCGCTCGATCGCTGGATCGTGCACCGCGCGTTCGAGCTGCAGCAGCAGATTGCCCAGGCGTACGAGGACTACGATTTCGCCGCCATCGTGCAGGCCCTGTCCAACTTCTGCAGCGTCGACCTCGGCTCGCTGTACCTCGACGTCACCAAGGACCGCCTCTATACGATGCGCGAGGATTCGCGCGGACGCCGTTCGGCGCAGAGCGCGATGTTCCGCATCGCCGAGTCGTTCGTGCGCTGGATCGCTCCGATCCTGAGCTTTACCGCTGACGAGATGTGGCGGTACCTGCCGGGCGAACGGGATGACAACGTCCTGTTCACCACCTGGTACGACGGCCTTGCGCCGCTGCCGGAAAACGCCGCCCTGTCGGCGGCCGACTTCGACCGGCTGCTGGCCCTGCGCGAGGAGGTCAGCAAGACCCTGGAGCCGATGCGTGCCGCCGGCGAGATCGGCGCGGCGCTGGATGCTGAAATCGGCCTGCGTGCCAGCGTTGCCGACCAGAACTGGCTGGCGCCGATGGCCGATGAATTGCGCTTCCTGTTCATCAGTGGCGACGTGGAGGTGCTGGCCGACGATGCCGCCAAGGACATCGCGGTGCTGGCGACGCCGACCACCAAGCAGAAGTGTGTGCGTTGCTGGCACCGCCGTGCCGACGTGGGCGCCAATGCCGGGCACCCCGAGCTGTGCGGCCGCTGCGTCAACAACGTGGAAGGCCCCGGCGAGGATCGACGCTGGTTCTGACCGCGCGTTCCTTCGTTTCCCAATCACGAGCAAACAGAATGCAGAAACTGAAAGGCCCCAATGCCCTCGTCTGGCTGATCCTGTCGGTCGCCGTAATCGCGCTCGACCAGTGGAGCAAGAACTGGGTGCTGACCTCGCTGCCCGAGTTCAAGGCCGTGCCGGTCATCGACGGCTTCTGGAACTGGTACCGCACCTACAACACGGGCGCGGCCTTCAGCTTCCTGAGCGACGCTGGCGGCTGGCAGAAGTACCTGTTCTCGGTGCTCGCCTTCGGCATCAGCGCCATGCTCGGCGTCTGGCTGGCCCGCACCCCGCGCAGCGACTGGCGCGTGGCGCTGCCGTATGCGCTGGTGATCGGCGGTGCGCTCGGCAACGTCATCGACCGGCTCGTCCACGGCAAGGTGATCGACTTCATCCAGTGGTACTGGCGCGACCACTACTGGCCGTCCTTCAACGTCGCCGACTCGGCGATCGTCGGCGGGGCCATCGGAATTGCGCTGTTCGGCCTTCTCGGTGGCCGGCAGCGCCAGGCCGACGCCGGCCGACGGGGGTAAAATCGCCGAATGGATGTCCTGCTCGCCAATCCCCGCGGTTTCTGCGCCGGCGTCGACCGCGCCATCGAGATCGTCAAGCGCGCCCTGGAAACCCTGGGCGCGCCGATCTACGTGCGCCATGAAGTCGTGCACAACCGCTTCGTCGTCGATGACCTGAAACACCGCGGCGCGATCTTCGTCGAGGAACTCGACGAGGTTCCCGACAACGCCACGGTCATCTTCAGCGCCCACGGCGTGTCCCAGGCCGTGCGCAACGAAGCCGCGCGCCGCGGGCTCAAGGTGTTTGATGCCACGTGCCCGCTGGTGACCAAGGTGCACCTGGAAGTCGCGCGCAATTGCCGCGCCGGTCGCGATGTCGTGCTGATCGGCCACGACGGCCACCCGGAAGTCGAGGGCACGATGGGCCAGTGGAAGCGCGAAGCGGGCACCGGCCAGATCTACCTGGTCGAGGACATCGAGGACGTCGAGGCGCTGGAGGTCGGCCAGCCGGACAATCTCGCCTACACCACGCAGACCACGCTGTCGGTCGACGACACCCGCGCCGTGATCGAGGCACTGAAGGCCAGGTTCCCGGCCATCCAGGGGCCCAAAAACGACGACATCTGCTACGCCACCCAGAACCGCCAGGATGCGGTGCGCGAACTGGCCGGCAAGTGCGACCTGGTGCTGGTGGTCGGTTCGCCCAACAGTTCCAATTCCAATCGCCTGCGTGAATTGGCCGAGCGCGAGGGCGTGCAGGCCTACCTGATCGACGGCGCGATCGAGATCGACCCGCGCTGGGTGCAGGGCCGCAAGCGCGTGGGCATCACCGCAGGTGCATCGGCACCCGAGGTGCTGGTGCGTGGCGTGATCGACCGGCTGCGCGAGCTGGGCGCTGAACACGTGGGCGAACTCGCCGGCGAACCCGAGGACATGGTTTTCGCCTTGCCCAAGGAGCTCCGGGTCCAGCTGGTCGATTGACCCTGCCGCGGCCCGGCGCCTACAATTGCGCCCCCTTCGCCGGAATAGCTCAGTTGGTAGAGCGGCGCATTCGTAATGCGTAGGTCGCAGGTTCGACTCCTGTTTCCGGCACCATTGATTCGACGAAAAGCCCGCCTCGCGCGGGCTTTTTGTTTTTCGACCGCGCTCCGTCTCGCCCCCGGAGACGGCCGCCGGGTAGAGTGGCCGCATCGATCAGAACATCCGGCGACATGGCCAAGACCGCGACCCGCAAGACCGCCTACGTCTGCAACGACTGTGGCGCCGAATTCAGCAAGTGGCAGGGCCAGTGCGGCGAATGCGGGGCGTGGAACACGTTGAGCGAGGTCGTGCTCGAACCCGCGAGCGCGGTCAAGGCGGTTGCCGCCAGCCGTCGCAGCGGCTGGGCCGGCGCCGTCGAAGCGCCCAAGGTCACCGCGCTCAAGGACGTGCGCCACCACGAGGACGCCCGCGCCTCCACCGGCATCGGCGAGCTGGACCGCGTGCTCGGTGGCGGCCTGGTGCATGGCTCGGTGGTGCTGGTCGGCGGCGATCCGGGCATCGGCAAGTCGACCCTGCTGCTGCAGGCGGTGACGAAACTCGCACCAAGCATGCCCGGGCTGTACGTAACGGGCGAGGAGTCGCTGGCCCAGGTGGCCGGGCGCGGTGCGCGCCTGGGGCTGCCGCTGGACGGCGTGCATGCGCTGGCGGAAACCTGCGTCGAACGCATCCTCGAGCATGCGACCGCGACGCGGCCGCAACTCATCGTCGCCGACTCCGTGCAGACGCTGTGGACGGAATCGCTGAGCGCCGCGCCGGGTTCGGTGAGCCAGGTGCGCGAATCGGCCGCGCGGCTGGTGCGCTTCGCCAAGGAAACCGGCACCGCCGTGTTCCTCGTCGGCCACGTCACCAAGGAGGGCGGCATCGCCGGTCCGCGCGTGCTCGAACACATGGTGGATGCGGTGCTGTACTTCGAAGGCGAGAGCGGCAGCCGTTTCCGCGTGCTGCGCGCCTTCAAGAACCGCTTCGGCGCGGTCAACGAACTCGGCGTCTTCGCGATGGGTGACAAGGGCCTGCGCGAGGTGCCCAATCCTTCGGCGATCTTCCTGTCCGGCAACGGCACGCCGCAGCCCGGCAGTTGCGTGATGGTCACGCGCGAGGGCACCCGGCCGCTGCTGGTCGAGGTGCAGGCGCTGGTGGATGCCTCGCCGCTCTCGAATCCGCGCCGCGTCGCGGTCGGCATGGAGGGCAATCGCATGGCGATGCTGCTGGCGGTGCTGCATCGCCATGGCGGCATCGCGGTGGGCGACCAGGACGTGTTCGTGAACGTGGTCGGCGGCATCCGCGTGCAGGAGACCGCGGTCGACCTGCCGGTGTTGCTGGCGGTGCTGTCCTCGTTGCGCGATCGGCCGTTGGCGGAGCAGACGATCGCGTTCGGTGAAGTGGGGCTGTCGGGCGAGATCCGCCCGGTACCGAACGGCGAGGAGCGCCTGAAGGAAGCGGCGACCCACGGATTCAAGCGGGCGATCGTGCCCAAGGCCAACGCGCCGCGAGGAGGTCGCGTCGGCGACATGGAAGTGGTGGCCGTCGAGCGCCTCGCCGACGCCCTGGACGCCGGCGTCTAGACCGCGAACACCACCGTGCGGCGGCCGTTGAGCAGGATCCGGTCGTCCAGCCAGTAGCGCAGCGCCTGCGCCAGCACGCGGCGTTCGATGTCGCGGCCGATGCGGATCATGTCCTCGGGCGTGTCGTGGTGGCCGACGCGCTGTGTGTCCTGATCGATGATCGGGCCCTCGTCGAGTTCGGCGGTGACGAAATGCGCGGTGGCGCCGATCAGCTTGACCCCACGCTCGTGGGCCTGGTGGTAGGGGCGCGCGCCCTTGAACCCGGGCAGGAACGAATGGTGGATGTTGATGCAGCGTCCGGCCAGTTTCGCGGCAAGGTCATCCGACAGGACCTGCATGTAGCGCGCGAGCACGACCAGTTCGGTTTGCGTGCTTTCGATCAGCGACCAGAGCTTCGCTTCCTGCTCGTGCCTTCCGTCCCCGGCGACGGGCAGGTGGTGGAAGTCGATGCCCTCCAGGGCGAGATGGCGGAAGCTGTCGCGCGGGTGATTCGACACCACCGCGGTGACCTGCATCGGCAGCTCGCCGATCCGCCAGCGGTAGAGCAGGTCGGCCAGGCAGTGGTCGAACTTCGAAGCCAGCAACATCACCCGGCGCGGCTGCGCGCGATCGCGCAGCGACCAGTCCATGCCGAAGCCGGACGCCAGTTCGCCGAAGCTTCCCTGCAGGTCCGCAAGTGCGGCATCCGCTGCGAACACGGTGCGCATGAAGAAGCGATCGGTGGCGAGGTCGTTGTACTGCTGCGAATCCAGGATGTTGCCGCCGTGGTGCAGCAGGCGCCCGCTCACGGCGTTGACGATCCCGGGACGGTCAGGGCAGGACAAGGTGACTACGTAGTCGGGCATCGCGACCTTCCCGGGAAGCACGCCGGATATAACGCGATTTGCATCGAAACGGGGCCGGAGCGCCCGGCCCGTCGACGGGTCAGTGCCCGCCCGCTGCCTCCGGCCCGGCCTTCGCCACGAACGGCGGCTTCGCGACCCATACGAACGCGATCACCACCAGGAAGATGATGCCGAGCAGATGGAAGATCTCGTTGAAGCCGATCTGCGCGGCCTGGTTGGAGATCATCCGTTCCAGCACGAACGCGCCGCGTTGCAGGTCGCCGCGGCCCAGTTGGGTGACGCTGTCGATCACGCCCGGGTCGGTCGCCGCGAGCTTCTCGGTCAGGTGCGCGTGGTGCACCGCGCCGCGTTCGGTCCAGGCATAGGTGGTGAGCGATGCGGCGAAGCTGCCGCCAAGCGTTCGCATGAACGTGGCCAGGCCCGAACCCGCGGCGATCTCGTGCGGTTGCAGGTCGGATAGCAGGATCTGCAGTACCGGCATGAAGAAGAGCGCCACGCCGAAGCCCTGGAACAGCTGCACCAGCGCGATGTGGCGGAAGTCGACGTCGAGGTTGAAACCCGAGCGCGCGAAGCTGGTAAGCGACATCGCGATGAAGGCGATCGTCGCGAGCATGCGCAGGTCGAACTTGTGCGCGTACTTGCCCACGAACGGGGTCAGGATCACCGGCAGGATGCCGATCGGCGCCGTGGCGAAGCCGGCCCAGATCGGGGTGAAGCCCAGGTTGCGCTGCAGCCACAGCGGCACCAGGATGCCGACGCTGAAGAACGCGGCGTAGGCGACCACCATCGCCGCGGTGCCCGCGCTGAAATTGCGATGGCGGAACAGGCGCAGGTTGACGATGGGGTCCTTGTCGGTCATCTCCCAGATCACGAACACCGCCAGCGAGATCGCCGAGATGATCGCCAGCCACACGATCAGCTGCGAGCGGAACCAGTCTTCGTCATTGCCAAGATCCAGCAGGACCTGCAGCGCGCCGACGCCGAGCACCAGAGTGATCAGGCCGACGTAGTCCATCTTCGGCTTCTCGAGCCGCTCCGGGCGCCCCTTCAGCTGCCGCCCGACCACGAAGCTGGCGAACAGCCCGATCGGCACGTTGATGAAGAAGATCCATTCCCAGCTGTAGTTGTCGGTGATCCAGCCGCCCAGGATCGGGCCGGCGATCGGCGCGACCACGGTCACCATCGCCAGCAGCGCAATGGCCTGGCCGCGTTTGTGCGGTGGATAGATCGAGATCAGCAGCGCCTGGGTGATTGGATACATCGGACCAGCGACGAAGCCCTGCAGCGCACGCGCCGCGACGAGCAGGCCCATGCTGTTGGCCAGGCCGCACAGCAGGGAGGCGATGACGAACAGGAACGTCGCCCAGACGAACAGCTTGCGTTCGCCGAAGTGGCGGGTGAGCCAGCCGGTGAGGGGCAGGGCGATCGCGTTGCTGACGGCGAAGGAGGTGATGACCCACGTCGCCTGGTTGGCGCTGCCGCCGAGGTTGCCGGAGATGGTCGGCAGCGACACGTTGGCGATGGTGAGGTCCAGCACCTGCATGAACGACGCCAACGCCAGGCCGAGCGTGGTCAGGGCGATGTTCGGCGGCCGGAAGCCGTTGGCGGGAGCGGGGGACGACATGGGATGTGTTGTCTCGAAGCGGTCTCATCGCTTCCGCAAGCGTCGCGGGAGCACGTGTGCTGGGTGGCGTGCCTGCAGGATCAACCGTGGCTGCGCGGCAGGTTTTCGCGGACGACCTTCTGGATCAGTGCGTCCGCGTCGGCCAGCTGCTTCGCGTAGGCATCGGTGGTGAGCAGCGCCTTGTCCTGTGGCACGCTGGCGAGCACCGCGCCGCTCTGGTCGCGCAGCGACACATCGGCGTGCATGCTCAGGCCGATGCGCAGCGGATGCTCTGCCAGTTGCTTGCGATCGAGTTCGATCCGCACCGGGACGCGCTGCACGATCTTGATCCAGTTGCCGCTGGCGTTCTGCGCCGGCAGCAGGGCGAAGGCGCTGCCGGTGCCCAGGCCAAGGCTGGCGAGCTTGCCGTCGAACTCGACGTCGTCGCCATAGAGGTCGGCGTGCAGCTGCACCGGCTGGCCGATGCGCATCTTCGTCAGCTGCGTTTCCTTGAAGTTGGCTTCAACCCAGGCCTGCTCCAGGGGGACCACGGTCATCAGCGTGGTGCCCGGCTGCACGCGCTGGCCCAGCTGCACGCTGCGCTTGGCGACGTAGCCCGACACCGGCGCGACGATGCCCATGCGCTGGTTGTTGAGGTAGGCCTGGCGCAGCTGCGCGGCGGCGGCCTTGACCTGCGGCTGGTCGATCACGGTGGTGGCATCGACCAGGGCGCGGTTGCGGGCGAGGTTCTCGTTCGATGCCGACAGCGCGGCTTGCGCGGCGGCGAGTTCGTCGCGTGCGTGCGCCAGCTCTTCCGCGGACACCGCGCCGGTGGCGACCAGGCCTTCGCGACGCTTGACGTCCGCGCTCGCCTTCGCGACCGCGACGCGGCGGGCCGCGATGTCGGCCTGGCCGGCGTCGACCGCGCTGTACAGGCCACGGACCTGGCGCACGGTGCTGGCGAGGTTGGCCACGGCCTGCTCGTAGGCGACGCGCGCGTCGCTGGGGTCGAGCTGCACCAGCACCTGGCCGGCGTCGACCTTCATGCCGTCGTCGGCGCCGATGCTCACTACCGTGCCGGCTGCTTGCGGCGTGATCGCGACGACGTTGCCCTGTACGTAGGCGTCGTCGGTGCTCTCGTGCCAGCGGGCGACCAGCAGGTACCACAGCGCCCAGGCGATGCCCGCGACCACGACCACGACGGCCAGGATCGTCAGCGCGCGCTTGCGCTTGCTCTTCGGCGGCTGCGCCACGGCGGCATTGGGGTTGATTTCGGTAGTCATGGCGTGGAGGCCTTGGTGATGTCGGTGGTGTCTTGGGAGGTGTCGAGGGAAGGCGCGATAAATTCGAGGCCGCCGCCGAGCGCGCGGTCGAGGTCGATCGAAGCGCCTATGCGTTGCGCGCGCAGGGCGGCGAGTTGCTGGTCGAGCTGCAACAGCGGCCGTTGCGCGTTGAGCACGTCGAGCTGGGTGCCGAGCCCGGCCTTGTAGCGCGCAGTGGCAAGCTGCCACGCAGACTGCGCGGCTTCGCGCGCGCGTTGCGCCGATGCGACCTGCGCATCCAGCGAGCGTGCGGCCTGGAGCGCATCGGCGACTTCGCGCAGGGCGCCCACCAGGCTCTGGTTGTAGGTGGCGACGGCGAGGTCGTACTCCGCGTCGCTCTTGGCGAGGTTGTTGCGCAGGCGGCCGCCATCGAAGATCGGCAGGCTGATCGCCGGACCACCTTGGGCCAGCAGGGCATTGCTTGAGAACAGGTCCGAGAGGTTGCCCGCTGCGAGCCCAACGAGCGCGCTGAGGTTCACGGTCGGATAGAACTCGGTCTTGCTCGCCTTGATGCCATGGCGCGCGGCTTCCACGCGCCAGCGCGCGGCGACGACGTCGGGACGATGGCCGAGCAGTTCGCTGGGCACCACGCCGGGAACTGCGGGCGTGGCGGCGGCCAGCAACGACGGCCTGGCGATGTCGAGGCCGCGGTCCGGGCCCTTGCCCAGCAGTGCGGCGATGGCATTGCGCGCTGCGTCGACCTGTTGCTGCGCGGCCTGTTCCTGCTGTTGCGCGGTGGCGACCGCGGCTTCCGCGTTTCGGATCTGCAGCTGGTTGTCGAGCCCGGCCTTGACGCGCTGACGGCCAAGGTCGAGCAGCTGCGACGCACGCTGCCCATCGGCTTTGGCGATCTCCGCGGCTTCATGCGCCTGCGCCAGCGCGACGTAGGTGCGGGCGATGTTCGAGGACAGCGTCAGGCGCGCGGCCTGGCCCTCCACTTCGGCGGCGCGCGCCTGTCCCAGCGCGGCCTGCGTGCGGGCGCGATGGCCGCCCCAGATGTCGGGGCTGTACTTGAACTGCAGGCCGAGCAGGGTCACGCCGATGTAGTCGCCGCCGATCGGCGGCGGCGCAACGGTTTCCGGGATCTGCACGCCGGAGTACTGCGCGGTTGCGCCCAGGGTCGGCTTGCCCGCGGCTTCTGCGAGGCCGGCCTGCGCGATTGCCTGGCGCACGCGCGCGTCGGCCGCATCCAGCGAGGGCGTGCCCGCCAGGGCTTCCTGGATCAGCGCGTCTAGCTGGGCGTCACCGAAGGACTTCCACCAGTCCTGCTGCGGAAAGCCCGCATCGGACCGGCCGGCGAGGCTGCGGGAAGCGGCCAGCGAATCGGCATTCAACAGCTGGCCCTGGGGTTCGAGCCCATGCGTGCTGGCGCAAGCGGCGACCAGCAGGGTCAGGGCCACGGCAAGCGGTGCGCGCAGCCGACGGGGGGTGGAGAAGGACATGTCAGCTTTCCGGATGAGAAAGGTTGTCGCGCACCTGGGTCAGCAGGCGCGTGAGGGTGTCGCGGTCGGTGTCGCTCATGCCGCGCGTGGCGCGCTCGCGCACGCGCAGGCCGCAGTGGTTGATTTCGTTCCAGATCTCGGCGCCAGCCGGGGTCAGGTGGATGCGCAGCGCGCGGCGGTCGGTCGGGTCGGCGACGCGGGCGACGATGCCACGCTGCTCCAGCTTGTCGAGCAGGCGGGTCATGGCGCCCGGATTCAGCTGGGCGACGTTGGCCAGGTCAGTGACGCTCGCGGTGCCCTCGGCCAGATGCTTGAGAGTGATGTACTGGCTGAAGTTGAGATCGTGGCCGGCCGCGCGCAGCTCGGTTTCCATCTGGGTCCAGAACGCTGCGCGGATCTCGCGCAGCAGGAGGGCCAACGTGGAGCCGCCACAGGGGGGCGAAATAGGTGCAGGGGCGTTCATGGCCGGCAAATATGCCGACCACTGCAATATTTGTCAATGCAAATATTGTTTGGGCAGTGGAATTCCGTTCGGCCGGGTTGGCTGCATGAAAGGCCCCAGGTCAGCCACGCCCGAGTAGCAGCTCCAGCACGAACTTGCTGCCAAAGAACGCCAGCACCAGCAGCGCCATTGCCGCCAAGGTCCAGCGCACCGCCGTGACCCCACGCCATCCGCGGCGCCAACGCCCAAGCAGCAGGCCGCCGAACAGCAGCCACGACAACACGCTGAGCACGGTCTTGTGCACCAAATGCTGGGCGAACAGGTTCTCGACGAAAAGCACGCCGGTCAGCAAGGTGGCCGTGAGGAGGATGAACCCGACGGCGATCGTGCGGAACAGCAGGCTTTCCAGTTCGACCAGCGGCGGCAAGGCGCGGAGCCAGCCATGGAACTCGCGGCGGCGCAGTGCGCGTTCCTGCAGCCATGAGGTAATGGCCAGGAGCGCGGCGATCGCCAGCGTGGCGTATGCGAGCAGGGCGCACCAGGCGTGCAATTGCAGCCGCCAGTCCAGGGGCTCCGCGGCCACGTGTCCGTAAGCTGCGTAGGCGGCGAGCGACGCGGCGGAAATAGGGAAGACCACCACGCCCAGCGCCGACATGCGGCCGCTCGCTCCGTAGAGCGTGGTCATTGCGGCCATGCCCAATCCGACCAGCGACAGGGCCGCGAAGAAGTGCAGATCCGCGCCTCCGGCATTGCGCCAAGCCAGGCCATGTGCGGCAAGGTGCAGACCGGCGGCGGCCAGGGCCGGCAGGAGCCAGCGAAGCCCGCGTCGGTGTTCCTGCCGCAGTTGTGCGACCAGCAATCCGGCAGCGATCAGGTACAGAACGACGGCGATGAGAACGATTGTCATCGCCGAAGTGTCGCATATGCTTGCCGTCCGCGACCGCCCGTTTTGAACGCACGTGCCGGGGGTTGCGCCAGCAGCACGTATAATTCGCGCCCGTTTTCGCTCATCGCACGCAGGCTTCCCGCATGTTCGAGTCCCTCACCCAGCGTCTCTCCGGCACCATCGACCGCCTGCGCGGCCGTGGACGCCTGACCGAGGAGAACATCCGCGAGGCCACGCGCGAAGTCCGCATCGCCCTGCTCGAAGCCGACGTCGCCCTGCCGGTGGTGCAGGCACTGATCGAGCGCATCAAGGTGCGCGCGGTCGGTCAGGAAGTCCTCAAGTCGCTGACCCCGGGCCAGGCGCTGATCAAGGTCGTGCGCGACGAGCTGACCGCGGTGATGGGCTCGACCGCCGCCGACCTCAACCTCAACGTGCCGGCGCCAGCGGTCATCCTGATGGCCGGCCTGCAGGGTGCGGGCAAGACGACCACGGTCGCCAAGCTCGCCAAGCACCTGAAGGAGAAGCGCAAGAAGAAGGTGATGGTGGTGTCGGCCGACGTCTACCGTCCCGCCGCGATCGAGCAGTTGAAGACGTTGGCCCAGCAGGTCGACGTGCAGTTCTTCCCGTCCGACGCCTCGCAGAAGCCCGAGGCCATCGTGAAAGCCGCGATCGAGGATGCCCGCAAGTCCTACGTCGACGTGCTGATCGTCGATACCGCGGGCCGCACCAGCATCGACGAAGCGATGATGGCCGAGATCAAGGCGCTGCATGCCGCGGTGAATCCGGTCGAGACCCTGTTCGTGGTCGACTCGATGACCGGCCAGGACGCCGCGGTCACCGCCAAGCATTTCGCAGAGGCGCTGCCGCTCACCGGCGTGGTGCTGACCAAGACCGATGGCGACGCGCGCGGTGGAGCCGCACTGTCGGTGCGCTACATCACCCACCGCCCGATCAAGTTCATCGGCGTGGGCGAAAAGCCCGACGGCCTGGATGTGTTCCATCCGGACCGCATCGCCAGCCGCATCCTCGATATGGGCGACGTGCTGTCGCTGGTCGAGCAGGTCGAGCAGCAGGTCGACAAGGACAAGGCGCAGAAGCTCGCGGAGAAGGTCGCCAAGGGAAAGCGCTTCAACCTCAATGACCTGCGCGACCAGCTTGAGCAGATGCAGAACATGGGCGGCATCCACGGGCTGATGGACAAGCTGCCGGGCATGGGCCAGATCCCCGACAACGTGAAGAGCCAGGTCACCGGCAAGGAAGTGCCGCGCATGGTTGCGATCATCAATTCGATGACGCCGAAGGAGCGCCGCAATCCCGACCTGCTCAATGGTTCGCGTCGCGCTCGCATCGCCCGTGGATCCGGCACCACCCCCGCTGACGTGAACAAGCTGATGAAGCAGTATCAGCAGATGGAAAAGATGATGAGCAAGCTCTCGGGCGGCGGCATGAAGGGCTTGATGCGCGGCATGAAGGGGATGATGGGCGGCCGCGGCGGAATGCCGTTCCGCTGAGCGCGCACTCCGCGGTGGAATGATGTGTGCCGTCGTCGCGGACGGCGGGCGGTGGGGCGTGACCTAGAGTTGGATGCCTCCGTCGCCGCTGCCGTTCCGGACATGTCTGCCGACCACAACGTATTGTTCCTGCTGGGCAGTGCCCGCGCGGGCGGCAACGCCCAATTCCTCGCCCGGCGCATGGCTGCGGCCCTGCCGGCCACCGCCAGCCACCGCACCCTGCACCTGGATGACTGTCCGTTGCCGGCGTTCCGCGACATCCGGCATTCGGCCGGGATCTATCCCCCGCCCCAAGGGAACGAACGGCTGCTCGTCGAGGCGACGCTGGACGCGTCCGACATCGTGATCGCCGCGCCGCTGTACTGGTACAGCGTGCCGGCCACCGTGAAGCTGTACTTCGATTACTGGAGCGCGTGGCTTCGAGTGCCCGGCCTGGATTTCAAGCGGCAGATGGCCGGCAAGCGCCTGCACGCCGTCTGCGTGGTCAGCGACGAGGACTTCAGCGCGGCCGAGCCTTTCTCGCGCATGCTGGAACTCACCGCGGGCTACATGGGAATGGAGTGGCGGGGAATGCTGACCGGCTACGGGAACCGGCCCGGGGATGTAGCGCAGGATGCCGAGGCTGTGGCCCGCGCTGACCACTTCCTGCTGACCACCTGACTGGGGCGTTCCGCAGCTGGCGATGCAGTCCTGTTCCGGCAGGCCAGGGGGTAGAAGTCGGGGCACCGGCATTCGGGGCTCCCGGGCCGGAATGAGCCTCTAAAGCCGCTTTTTTGGGGCGACGCGGTTTCCTCGCCCGAATCAATGGCTTACAATTGCGGGCTTACCCTGCCATTCCGGCAGCTGGGCAACACGAGAAAGCAATGGTCAAGATCCGCCTCACCCGTGGCGGCGCGAAGAAGCGCCCCTTCTACCACATCATCGTCACCGACAGCCGCAGCGCCCGCGACGGCCGCAACATCGAGCGCGTCGGTTACTACAACCCGGTTGCGCAGGGCGCCGAAAAGCGCGTCGAACTCGATCTCGAGCGCGTCAAGCACTGGGTCTCGAAGGGTGCGCAGCTGACCGACAAGGTCGCCGTCCTCTACAAGGAAGCGGCCAAGGCCGCTGCCTGATTGCCGGCCGCGCGCCAGCCGCGCGGCTGATTCCGCAATCCGCATGAAAGACGATCAAGGGCGCCGCATCCTGCTGGGCAGGGTGAACGGCGCCTTTGGCGTTCGGGGCGAGGCGAAACTCGAGTCCTGGACCGAGCCGCGCTCGGCCATCTTCCGGTATCAGCCGTGGATCCTGCGCGACCCGCAGGGCAATGAGCGCGAACTGCGCGGCGTGCGCGGCAAGGAAGTGGGCAAGAACCTCGTCGCCCACTTCCCCGATGTAGCCGATCGTGATGCCGTCGAGGCGATGCGGGGTACCGAGATCTACGTTCCCCGTTCCGCGCTGCCGCCCCCGAAGCCCGGGGAGTTCTACTGGGTGGACCTGGAAGGGCTGCGCGTCGTGACTGTCGAAGGCGTCGACTTCGGCACGGTCTCGCACCTGTTTTCCACGGGCGCCAACGACGTGCTGGTCGCGCGCGATGGCGAGCGTGAGCGCATGATTCCGTTTGTGCTGCCGCAATACGTCGCCGGCGTCGATTTCGAGGCGGGCGTCGTTACGGTGGACTGGGATCCCGAGTTCTAGAATCCTGCCTCAATCGTGACGGCCGCGGTGCCGTGCCGCCTCGCGACCCCAACCAGGATCTTCGTTACAAGGCCGTCATGCGCATCGACGTCATCACGTTGTTCCCGGATTTCATCGCCCAGTGCGCCGCCTTCGGAGTTACCGGACGGGCGGGGGAGCGTGGCTTGGTTGCCCTGCATGCCTGGAATCCGCGGGACTACGCGGAAGGCAATTACCGGCGCGTGGACGACCGGCCGTTCGGCGGCGGACCCGGCATGGTCATGCTGATCGATCCGCTGCGTGCCGCGATCGAAGCGGCGCGCGCGGCCGATCCGGCGCCGGTGAAGGTCGTCTACATGAGCCCGCAAGGCACGCCGCTAACCCAGGCGAAGGCGCGCGAGCTGGCGGCGCGCGAGCGCGTGATCCTGCTGTGCGGTCGCTACGAGGGCGTGGATGAGCGCCTGATCGAAGCCGAGGTGGACGAGGAACTGTCGATCGGCGACTACGTGCTTTCCGGCGGCGAGCTGGCGGCTGCGGTGGTGGTCGACACGATCGCCCGCCTGCAGGAAGGTGCGCTGAGCGATGCCGAGTCGGCGGAGCAGGACAGTTTCGAAGGCGGGCTGCTGGACTGCCCGCATTACACCCGCCCGGTCGAGCATGCGCTGGGGCGCGTCCCCGACGTGCTCCTCTCCGGAAACCACGCCGACATCGCCCGGTGGCGCCGCAAGGAGGCCTTGGGCCGGACGTGGCAGCGGCGGCCGGATCTGTTGGACGAGGCGACGCTTTCCAAGGCGGATCACCGACTGTTGGACGAATATCGAGCCAGATTCGCGGAAGTTGGGGACGATTCGGACGGGTGAAGGGCTCCGGGCCCGTCGGTCAAGCAGACGGATGCCATGGCCTGGGGCTACCGCACCGGGCAGCGTGCCTGCTTCGCACGGCGGCCACATTCCGGGCCCTAACCAATTGCCGCACAAGGGAAAACTCCGCTAGAATGCGCGGCTTGGTTTTACCGCAACACCGATGCCAGACGCGGGTCCACGTGCACTCGCGCTACAACTAATCCAACAGGCCACACCCATGAACAAGCCCTCGCTCCATACGCTCCTGCAGAATTTCGAAGCCGAACAGGTGCAGCGCCAGCTGCCGGAGTTCGGTCCGGGCGACACCATCGTCGTCAACGTGAAGGTCAAGGAAGGCAACCGCGAACGCGTCCAGGCCTACGAAGGCGTGGTGATCGGCAAGAAGAACGCCGGCCTGAATTCGTCCTTCACCGTCCGCAAGATCTCGCACGGCTACGGCGTGGAGCGCGTCTTCCAGACGCACAGCGCGATCATCGACTCGGTCGAAGTGAAGCGCCGCGGCAAGGTCCGCGCCGGCAAGCTGTACTACCTGCGTGGCCTGGAAGGCAAGAAGGCCCGCATCAAGGAAGACCTCGCCGCCTACGCCAAGGCCAAGGCCGAGTAATTCCCGAGCAATACCTGGCGCCGCACGCAACGTGCGCCGCGCCACGACGGCCGCCCTCGAGGCGGCCGTTTGTTTTTGCGCGCCGGCACATCCGCTTGCGCAGCGCGGAGTAGCCTTGGACGCAATCGCCGGCTGCGGCGGAGTCCCCTCATGAAACGCCAGTGCGAATTCCGCTTCTACGAGGAGCTGGGCGACTTTCTTCCGCCGGACCGCCGCAAGCGCAGCTTCCTGCATGCATTCGACGGCACCCCCGCGGTCAAGGATCGGATCGAGGCGTTGGGCGTGCCACATACCGAAGTCGACCTCATCCTGGTCGATGGCCAACCCGTGGACTTCCGCCACCGCCTACAGGGTGCGGAGCGGGTTGCGGTGTACCCGATGTTCGAATGCTTCGAGCTTGGTTCGGCGACGCGCTTGCGGCCGACGCCGCTACGCGAACCCCGCTTCGTCCTCGATGTGCACCTGGGGCGACTGGCCTCCTACCTGCGCCTGCTCGGCTTCGACACGCTCTATCGCAACAACTACGACGACGAGGAATTGCTGGCAATCTCGCAGGCGCAGCACCGCATCCTGCTCAGCCGCGATACCGGCCTGCTCAAGCGCGCTGCGCTCACGCATGGCGCATTCGTCCACGCAACTGATCCGCGCCGGCAATTGCGGGAAGTGTGCGACCGCTTCCAGCTGGATGCGCGCATTGCGCCGTTCACGCGCTGCGCGCATTGCAACGGCATGGTCGAAGCGCTCGCGGCGGAGTCGGCGGTGGCGACGGGCAGCGGTCGCCCCCAGTTAAGTCATTGCAGGGATTGCGGACAGTTCTATTGGCCTGGCAGCCACCTCACCCGCCTGCGGCAGCGCCTTGGTGAAGTCGGTGTGTCGATCTAGCAGGCGATGCCGCGCGATAATTCCACTGCGATGAAGCCACCCGAAAATGCCTCGACCGAGACAACCGCCAGCGTGCGCCTCGACCTATGGCTCTGGGCCGCGCGCTTCTTCAGGACGCGCGCGCTCGCCAAGCAGGCGATCGAGACCGGCAAGATAGAAATCGGCGGGCAGCGCGCCAAACCCGCGCGTGGCGTGCGCGTCGGCGATGCCCTCACGATCACGCGGGGGGAGGAAGTCTTCGAAATCGAAGTCCGCGCGCTCAGCGATACCCGCGGCCCTGCGACTGTGGCGCAAGGCCTCTACTTCGAAAGCGAGGCATCGCGACTGCGCCGCGAGAACGAGCGCGCCGGGCGCGCCGCCGAGCGCGCCGGCTACCGTGCGCCCGAAACGCGCCCCGACAAGCGTGCGCGGCGCCTGATCCGGGCGCTGGGCGACATCGACGCGACCTGACCGCGCCGGCCGGCGGCTGCGGACAAGCCGGAGCGACTAGCGACGGCCGCCCAGAACCGACCCGGCCAGGCCGATCAGATCCGAAAAGTCCGTGTCGCCGTCGCCATCGCGATCCATTACTGCGCCGAGCAGGCCACCGCCCAGCCCGCCTTGCTGCCGGATCTGCTGGTGTTCCTGGCCCAGCACCTGTCCTAGTCCCTGCGATGTCGCATTGCCCTGAGAAAACAAGCGCCGTGCGAGATAGGCGAGCACGATCGGCGCGAGCAGCTTCAGCAATGTGTTCGCTTGCGAGCCGCCCAGCCCGGTGGCGGCGCCCAATCCCTGGGCAGCGTTGTTCTGTCGATCGCCGAATACGTGGCCGAGGATCTGTGCGCCCTGGCCGCCGCCTCCCAGCAGCGAGCCCAACACGCTGCCCACGTCGAGGCCGGCGTGATCGCGCTGTAGCGCGCCGAACAGGGCTTCGGCGCCTTGCGGCTGGCTGGCATTGCGGCCGAGCGCACCCAGCAACAGCGGCAGGGCTGCGCTCACCGCGCCCTGGGCCTGGTCCGGTGCCAAGCCCAGCTGCTGGCCGATCTGCTGCAACGGAGCGCCCTGCAGCTGGGACAACAGGTCATCGGTCAGCGAGGCATTCATGGCGGTGCTCCGTGCAGGGGGGTTGAGGGCCCATGCTAGACCTGTGCCGTTGCAGCGCCTTCACGTGGCAGGAGTCTCGCCGCCGATCTGGCCCGCCTTCTGCCGGCACTCCGACTGCCTAGCGCGAGTGGCTGCGGAGATCGAACCGGTCGAGGTTCATGACCTTGTCCCACGCGGCCACGAAGCCGCGCACGAAGTCCGTCTCTCCATCGCTCGCTGCATACACTTCCGCCAGCGCGCGCAGCTGCGAGTTCGATCCGAAAACCAGGTCGGCGATGGTGGCGGTCCACTTCAGCGCGCCCGTCTTGCGGTCGCGGCCCTCGAAGACGCAGGCCTGCTGATCCGATGGCTTCCACGCGGTGCGCATGTCCAGCAGGTTGACGAAAAAGTCGTTGCTCAACGTGCCCGGACTCCGGGTGAAGACGCCATGCTGCGTGCCGCCGGTAGTCGCGCCGAGCGCGCGCATCCCGCCGATCAGCACCGTCATCTCCGGTGCCGTCAGCGTGAGCAGGCTGGCCTTGTCCACCAACGTCGCGGCCGTGGCTGCTTCGTAGCCCGGGCGGATGTAGTTGCGGAATGCGTCCGCGGCCGGTTCGAGCACTTCGAACGAATTCGCATCGGTCTGCGCCTGCGTGGCGTCGGTGCGTCCGGGCGAAAACGGCACGGCGATGTCGTGGCCGCCATTCTTCGCCGCCGCTTCGATCGCAGCGCATCCGCCCAGCACGATCAGGTCAGCCAGCGAGATCTTCTTGCCACCGGACTGCGCGGCGTTGAATTCCTCGCGGATGAGTTCGAGCGTGGCCAGTGCCTTGGCCAGTTCCGCAGGTTCATTCGCCGGCCAGTCCTTCTGCGGCGCCAGACGGATGCGCGCGCCGTTGGCGCCGCCACGCATGTCGCTGCCGCGGAATGTCGACGCCGAGGCCCAAGCGGTCTTGACCAGTTGCGCGACCGACAGGCCCGACGCGAGCAGTTTCGCCTTCAGCGCGTCGATGTCCTTTGCATCGACCAGCGGATGATCCACCGCGGGTACCGGGTCCTGCCAGATCAGGTCTTCCTTCGGCACGAGCTTGCCGAGGTAGCGCACCTTCGGACCCATGTCGCGGTGGGTCAGCTTGAACCAGGCGCGCGCGAACGCGTCGGCGAACTTGTCCGGGTTGGCCAGGTAGTCGCGCGAGATCTTTTCGTACGCCGGATCCATGCGCATCGCCATGTCGGCGGTGGTCATCATCGGCTGGTGCAGCTTGCCCGGGATGTGCGCATCGGGAACGTTCCTGCCGGCGTCGCCCCTGGGCTTCCACTGGTGCGCGCCGGCCGGGCTCTTGGTCAGCTCCCAGTCGAAGCCGAACAGCGTCTGGAAGTAGCTCATGTCCCACTTGGTCGGGGTCGGAGTCCAGGCGCCTTCGATCCCGCTGGTGATGGTGTGCGCGCCCATGCCGCTGTCGAAGCTGTTGCGCCAGCCAAGGCCGAGCTCCTCGATGTTGGCGCCCTCGGGCTCCACGCCGACGTGGCTGGTCGGGCCGGCCCCATGCGCCTTGCCGAAGGTGTGCCCGCCCGCGGTGAGCGCGACCGTCTCCGCGTCGTTCATGGCCATGCGGGCGAAGGTCTCGCGAATGTCGCGCGCCGACTTGAGCGGATCGGGATTGCCGTTCGGGCCTTCCGGGTTCACGTAGATCAGGCCCATCTGCACCGCGCCGAAGGGATTGGCGAGTTCGCGCTCGCCGCTGTAGCGCTCGTCGCCGAGCCAGGTGGACTCGGGGCCCCAGTCGATCGGCTGCGGTTCCCACACGTCCTCGCGGCCGCCGCCGAAGCCGAAGGTCTTGAAGCCCATCGATTCGAGCGCGACGTTGCCGGCCAGGATCATCAGGTCCGCCCACGACAGCTTGCGCCCGTACTTCTGCTTGACCGGCCACAGGAGGCGGCGCGCCTTATCGAGGTTGCCGTTGTCGGGCCAGCTGTTGAGCGGGGCGAAACGCTGTTCGCCGGAACGGGCGCCGCCCCGTCCGTCGAAGATCCGGTAGGTGCCCGCGGCATGCCAGGCCATGCGGATGAAGAACGGTCCGTAGTGGCCATAGTCGGCGGGCCACCAGTCCTGCGAATCCGTCATCAGCGCGTGCAGGTCCCGAATGACGGCATCGAGGTCGAGCGTCTTGAATTCGGCGGCATAGTCGAAGTCCTCGACCATCGGGTCGGAGAGTTCGGACTGTTGGTTGAGCAGCCCCAGGTTGAGCTGATCGGGCCACCAGTTCGCGTTGGTACGCGTGCGGTGGGACCCATGGGCAACGGGGCACTTGGATTCAACGTTCATGCGACTTACCTCTGGTCGGGTGCACCCGGCGCCTGCGACGCGTCCTGCGTGCGGGTGACGATGGGGATCGTGCTTCGCGGAGGCCGTTCGTTGCTTCCGATCGTCCCCATTCGAAGCGCCTGCGCTTCTGCAGCAAAAGGCGGAATGCGTGCAAACAGCGATGACAAGCTAACGCCGCGACCCAGACGAAGTGAAATTGAATATAGGAAACGGAACGATAGAACGAGGCTATCGGTATTCCATTTTCAAGAGCCTTTGCCTCGCTCGGGCCGGGCTCGGCGCCGCCCTCAGGAAAGGGCTTTGAGCCGGTACAGCGCCTCGAGCGCCTGCTTGGGCGTCAGCTCGTCCGGATCGATCGTGGCGAGCGCATCCAATGCCGCGGAGTTCGGCGCGAACAGTCCGAACTGCTGGGGCTGATCAAGCGCGGCCGGCGTGAGCTCCGGCCTGGGCGCGTCGCGGCTTTGCTGCTCCAGCTCGTTGAGCCGCCCGCGCGCCTGCTTCACCACCGACTTGGGAAGGCCTGCGAGTGCGGCGACCTGCAGGCCGAAGCTGCGATCCGCCGGGCCGTCCTTTACCGCATGCATGAACACCAGTGCGTCGCCGTGTTCGACGGCGTCCAGGTGCACGTTGGCGATGCCGCTCCCGGGCTCGGCCAGCGCGGTGAGTTCGAAGTAATGCGTCGCGAACAACGTGTAGGCACGATTGCTGTGGGCCAGGTGCCGCGCGCAGGCTTCGGCCAGCGCCAGTCCGTCGTAAGTCGAAGTGCCGCGGCCGATCTCATCCATCAGCACCAGCGACTGCGCGGTGGCGTGGTGCAGGATGTACGAGGTCTCGCTCATCTCGACCATGAAGGTCGACTGTCCGCGCGCCAGGTCGTCGCCTGCGCCGATGCGGGTCAGGATGCGGTCGATCGGGCCAAGCACCGCGCGCGCCGCGGGGACGAAGGCGCCGATGTGCGCGAGCAGCACGATCAGCGCGTTCTGCCGCATGTAGGTCGACTTGCCGCCCATGTTCGGGCCGGTGATGACCAGCATGCGGCGCGCGTCGTCCAGCAGCAGGTCGTTGGGTTCGAACGGTTCGCTGCGCACGGCTTCGACGACGGGATGGCGCCCGCGTTCGATGCGGATGGCGGGTTCCTCCACCAGTTCGGGCTGCGACCAGTCCAGGCTCTGTGCGCGCTCGGCGAAGCAGGCGAGCACGTCGAGCTCCGACAATGCCGCCGCGCAGCGCTTCAGCGGCTCCAGGCGCTCGTTCAAGGCGTCGAGCAACTGCTCGTACAGCAGCCGCTCGCGGGCGAGGGCGCGTTCGCGCGCGGACAGCACCTTGTCCTCGAACTGCTTGAGCTCCTCGGTGATGTAGCGTTCGGCGCCGGTCAGCGTCTGGCGGCGCGAGTAGTGCGTCGGCGCCTTGTCGCTCTGGCCCTTGCTGATCTCGATGAAGTAACCGTGCACGCGGTTGTAGCCGACCTTGAGCGTGGCGATGCCGGTGGCGGCGCGCTCTCGTGCTTCCAGGTCGATCAGGAACTGGTCGGCATGGGTCGACAGCGTGCGCAGTTCGTCCAGTTCGGCGTCGTAGCCTTCGGCGAAGATGCCGCCGTCGCGCGCCAGTACCGGCGGCTGCGCCACGATGGCCGACGCAAGCAGGTGCGCATGGGCGTCGTGTTCGCCCAGTTCGGCTGCCAGGGCGCGCAGGTGTGGGGAATCCAGCGGCTGCAGATGCACGCGCGCGGCGGGCAGCAGCCCAAGGCCGTCGCGCAGCGTGGAAAGGTCGCGCGGCCGCGCGGAGCGCAGGGCGATGCGCGAGAGGATGCGCTCCAGGTCGCCCAGCGCGCGGAACGATTCGCGCAGCCGCTCGGCCGCGCCGGAATCGATCAGCGTCGCAACCGCCTGGTGCCTGAGGCGCAGCGTGGCGCGGTCCCGCAATGGCCGATGCAGCCAGCGCCGCAGCAGGCGTCCGCCCATCGGCGTGATCGTGGAGTCGAGCACGCCCAGCAGCGTGGTGCGCGTATCGCCGTCGACGCGGGTATCGAGTTCGAGGTGGCGGCGCGTGGCCGCATTCATCGCAATCGCGCCGTCGCCGGATTCGACCGCCATCGAGGTGAGATGCGGCAGGCGTTGCTTCTGCGTCTCCTCGACATAGCCCAGCAACGCGGCGGCCGCGGCAACCGCCAGCGGCTTGTCCTCGATGCCGAAGCCGGACAGGTCGTGCAGGCCGAAGAAGCGCAGGAGCTGGCGCCGGCCGCTGTCCGCGTCGAACAGCCATGGCGCGCGACGACGCATGCCGATGCGGGTGGCGACGAAGTCGGGCCAACCTTCCTCGTCCGCGACCAGGGTTTCGGCCGGTTCCAGGCGGGCGAGTTCGGCTTCGAGCGCATCCTCGCTGCTTACTTCGTTCACCAGCAGGCGGCCCGCCGACAGGTCGGCCCAGGCGACGCCGTAACCGGTCTTGCCACGTGCGACGGCAAGCAGCAGCGTGTCCCGGCGTTCGTTGAGCAGGGCTTCGTCGGTGACGGTCCCGGGCGTGACGATGCGCACGACCTTGCGTTCGACCAGCCCTTTCGCCTGTGCGGGATCGCCGATCTGTTCGCAGATCGCCACCGATTCGCCAAGCGCCACGAGCCGCGCGAGATAGCTCTCGTAGGCGTGGTGCGGAACCCCGGCCATCGGGATCGGCTGGCCGGCGGAATTGCCGCGCTGGGTCAGGGTGATGTCGAGCAGGCGCGCAGCCTTGCGGGCGTCGTCGTAGAAGAGCTCGTAGAAGTCACCCATACGGAAGAACAGCAATACGTCCGGATGCTCCGCCTTCGCGGCGAAGAACTGCTTCATCAGGGGCGTGTGTTCGGGAGTAGGGCCGGGGGTATTGCCGTGCATAGAAGGCGTGCTGTCCATCGATGTTCGGGCGCTGGGGCGCATGCGACGGGCGACATGATGACAGCAGCGCGGGACGATTGCCTTGCCGCAGGCGATGCCGCGCATTCCATGACCGCCGTCTCAAAGCTGTGATAGGTTCGGCCGTGCTCGACGGGCTACCCAACGGTGCGGTCGGGTGGGGCATGGGGGCCGCGCGGGGGCGTGGCAACAGCGACGGCCGCAGCCGCAGCCGCGCGCACACGACGGAGGGGATTCGCGATGATTCCGAGCAGTATCCAGAAGAAGCTGCTGTCGCGGGCCGTGGCAACCGCCATGGCCTCGATGCTGGCCGCCGCGCCTGCCTTTGCGCAGGAGGCTGCATCGCCTGCCGAGGCGAAGCAGGAAGAAAAGGCGACCACGTTGTCCGAACTGGTCGTCACGGCGCAGAAGCGCGAAGAAACGATGCAGGACGTGCCGATCTCCCTGACCGCGCTTCCCGAGCAGCTGATGCGCGACACCGGCGTGCGCGACATCAAGGACATGCAGATCCTGGTGCCCGGCCTGATCGTCACCAGCACCCAGAACGAAGCCATCACCACCGCCCGAATCCGCGGCATCGGCACCGTCGGCGACAACGCCGGCCTGGAGTCGTCGGTGGGCGTGGTGATCGACGGTGTCTACCGTCCGCGCAACAGCGTCGGCTTCGGCGACCTGGGCGAGCTGGAACGCATCGAGGTGTTGAAGGGGCCGCAGGGCACGGTGTTCGGGAAGAACACTTCCGCGGGCGTCATCAATGTCATCACCCGGCGCCCCAGCTACGAAACGTCGGTCGAGGGCGAACTCACGGTCGGCGACTACAACGCCCTGGGCGTATCGGGCGCCTTCAATACGGCGCTTGGCGAGAATTCGGCGATGCGCATCTACGCGGTGAAGCGCAAGCGCGACGGGTTCATGGACGTGCACACCGGCGCGGGCCCGCGCGTCGAGAAGGAAGACGGCGACCAGAATTTCCACTCGCTGCGCGGCCAGTTGTTGCTGGAACCCACCGAGAACCTCGACATCGTGCTGATGGCGGACTTCACCAGTCGCGAGGAGAACTGCTGTGGCGCGGTCACCATCGTCCGCGGCGCGACCGCGGCGATCATCGACGCCCTGGCTGCGGACGAAGGAGTAGCGCCGGCCGGTACCGACCCCTTCGATCGCCAGGTCTGGAGCAACCGCAGTACCGAGCAGGACATCAAGGACAAGGGCGTGCAGGCGGAGGTCAACTGGATCACGCCCTGGCTCGGCAATGCGACGTTGACCTCGATCAGTGCATCACGCGACTGGCAGACCATCAACGGACTCGACTTCGATTTCACCAGCGCGGACATCCTCTATCGCAATCCTGACGAGGATGAGTCGCTAACGGCCTTCGAGACTTTCACCCAGGAATTCCGCCTGACCGGTTCCACCGACCGCCTGGACTGGATGGTTGGCGCGTTCTATTCCGATGAGGATCTGGACCGCAACGACTCCTACCGGATTGGTGCGGCGTACGAACCCTACCTGTCGACGCTGGTGGGATCGCGCGTCTTCAGCGCGCTGGCGGCGATGGGCCTGCCGGTTAACGCGGCAAATCCGGCGACCTTCCTGTCGCAGGTGAGCGGCCAGGCGTTCGGCACCAACTTCACCGGGTTCGGCGCGCTCGACCGGCATCGCCAGAACTCCACGAGCAAGGCGCTCTTCACCAACAACACCTGGCACGCGAGCGATGCGCTCGACCTGACCCTGGGCCTGCGCTACACGCAGGAAGACAAGGAGCTGGATTCGGTCTTCAGCAATCCGAACGGGAGCATCGGCTGCGGGGCCGTGCTATCCAACCCGGGCCTGCGCGTGGGTACGGCGCTGGCGCAGCGTGTGACGAACTGGGGTTCGCTAAGCGCCGCCCAGCGCGCCGCGATCGTCGGTGCGGTGGCTCCGACCATCGCCGGCTTCATGTGCCTGCCGTGGGCCAACGCCTTGCATGACGGTCGTGTTACCCATCAGGAACGCACCGAGAAGGAGTGGTCCGGCACGTTCAAGGCGGCGTATCGCTGGAACGACACGCTGATGACCTACTTCTCCGCGGCCCGCGGTTACAAGGCAGGCGGCTTCAACCTGGACCGCGTCCAGTCGGCCGATGGGCAGTCCAGCAGCGGTGCGGGCCTGACGCCGGTCGATGACACTTCATTCCCCGGCGAATTCGTCGACAGCTACGAGCTCGGCGCCAAGACGACCTGGGCGGACGGCAACCTGCTGTTCAACGCCACGCTGTTCCACCAGACCTACAGCGACTTCCAGCTCAACAGCTTCCTTGGCACCAGCTTCGTGGTGCGCTCGATTCCGGAAGTCGTGTCCCAGGGCATCGACACCGAGTTGCTGTGGCAGACCGGCGTCGAAGGCCTCAGCTTCCAGGGTGGCCTGACCTACGCCGACACCAAGTACGGCGACGAGCGTCCGACCGCGGAGTTCGCCGACACGCCGGCGACCGCACCGGGCTCGCTGTACAAGCTGCCGGGCAGCCAGGCGAGCTTCGCCCCGAAATGGTCGGGGTCGGGATCGGTGACCTACGAGTGGGGCTTCGGCAACGACCTGGTGGCGCGGTTCAACCTGGGCGCGAAGTACACCTCCGAAAACAACACCGGCTCCGACCTGGACGTGGAGAAGGAACAGGACGCCTACACCCTGGTCAATGCGCGGGTGGGCATCGGCCGCAAGGACAAGCGCTGGGGGCTGGAGTTGTGGGCGCAGAACCTGACCGATGCGGAGTACATGCAGGTGGCGTTCGATGCCCCGCTGCAGGCGCCGGGCACGTCCTTGCCGGGGGATCCGCTGAACTCCTACAACGCCTTCCTCGGTGCGCCGCGCACGTACGGACTGACTTTCCGCATCACCTACTGATCGCGGCTGGAAGCGTGTCCGACGGCCCGTCTGAGGACGGGCCGTCGGCTTTTCTGCGATTGCCGCCGGGGATCGCCGCTATAGTTCGCCCCCATGAGCGACATCGCCTCCGACACGACGCTGCAAGACCTGGCCCGGCAGCTCGGCGCCGCGGCGCAGGTCGGACACCACACGCTGGTCACCGCGGAAAGCTGCACGGGCGGGTGGATCGCCAAGGTGCTGACCGACATCGCGGGTTCGTCGGCGTGGTTCGAATGCGGTATCGCTGCCTACAGCTACGAATCCAAGCAGGCGCTGCTCGGGGTGCGGCCGGAGACCCTCGAACACCACGGCGCGGTCAGCCGGGAAACGGTGCTGGAGATGGTCTCGGGTGCGCTGGTCCATTCGGGGGCCACCTTGGCCGTCGCCGTGACCGGTATCGCAGGGCCGTCCGGCGGAACGGACGACAAGCCGGTGGGCACTGTGTGGGTCGCCTGGAAGCGCCGCGGCGGTTACCCCACCGCCGAAGTCTTCCATTTCGCCGGCGACCGCGAGGCGGTACGCCGGCAGACGGTCGAAGCCGCCCTGCTGGGGCTGATGCGGCTGGCGGGATAGCTGCGTCGAGCAGGGGGTTGATTTTCCGGAAAAGGCATTAGTAGTATTGCTACTAATGAACCTGACCGACACCCAGCGCGCCATCCTGGCCCTCATCGCCGAGCGGATCGAGAGCGAAGGCGTGCCGCCGTCGCAGACCGAGATCGCATCGGCCTTCGGATTCAGTAGCGTCCGCGCTGCCCAGTACCATCTGGAAGCCCTGGAACGGGCGGGCGCCATCCAGCGGGTCCCGGGTCAGGCCCGTGGCATCCGGCTGGTCCAGGCGCAGCCGCGGCCCGCAGCCAACGACGACATGTTGCGACTGCCGGTTTTGGGTCGGGTCGCGGCCGGCTTGCCGATCGGCGCAGGGGTGGACCTGGAAGCGGACGACTATGTCCTCCTCGACAAGAATTTCTTCGCGCCGGCGCCGGACTACCTGCTCAAGGTGAAGGGCGACTCGATGCGCGACGAGGGCATCTTCGACGGCGACCTGATCGGCGTGCATCGGACGACCGAAGCACGCAGCGGGCAGATCGTGGTCGCGCGCATCGACGACGAAATCACCGTCAAGCTCCTCAAGGTCGGCAAGGATCGGATTCGCTTGCTGCCTCGCAACCCGGATTACGCCCCAATCGAAGTGTTGCCGGACCAGGATTTCGCCATCGAAGGCCTGTACTGCGGCCTGGTGCGGCCAAACCGATGAGAGGCCTACGCGCGCGGGTTTTCCCTACCGCTGGCCCCGGCTTCCTCTGCTTCCCCCATTCGCCAAGGCAGCAGAAACTTTTTTCACCCGGTCCGGTTGCGTCTCAGCCCCTGCGATACGCGTCCGTTAGCCTGATCCCAACGCACACATACACCGAACCAAGGAATCGCCACGATGGATGAGAACAAGAAGCGCGCCCTCTCGGCTGCCCTGAGCCAGATTGAAAAGCAGTACGGCAAGGGCGCGGTCATGCGCATGGGCGACCAGGTGGCCGAACCGGCCGAGGTCATCGGCACCGGCTCGCTGATGCTGGACATCGCCCTTGGCATCGGCGGTCTGCCCAAGGGACGCGTAGTCGAGATCTATGGTCCCGAGTCCTCGGGCAAGACCACGCTGACGCTGCAGACCATTGCCCAGTGTCAGAAGGCCGGCGGCACCTGCGCCTTCGTGGACGCCGAGCACGCGCTCGATCCGACCTACGCGGCCAAGCTCGGCGTCAATGTCGACGACCTGCTGGTCAGTCAGCCCGATACCGGCGAACAGGCGCTGGAAATCGCCGACATGCTCGTGCGTTCCAACGCTGTGGACATGGTGGTGGTCGACTCCGTGGCCGCGCTCACCCCCAAGGCCGAAATCGAAGGCGAGATGGGCGACCAGCTCCCCGGCCTGCAGGCGCGCCTGATGAGCCAGGCCCTGCGCAAGCTCACCGGCAACATCAAGCGCAGCAACTGCATGGTGATCTTCATCAACCAGCTGCGCATGAAGATCGGAATCATGATGCCCGGCCAGAGCCCGGAAACCACCACCGGCGGCAATGCGCTGAAGTTCTACGCGTCGGTGCGACTGGATATCCGCCGTATCGGCTCGGTGAAGAAGGGCGACGAGATCGTCGGCAACCAGACCCGCATCAAGGTGGTGAAGAACAAGCTGGCCCCGCCGTTCAAGCAGGTCGTTACCGAAATCCTCTACGGCGAAGGCATTTCTCGCGAGGGTGAGCTGATCGACATGGGTGTGGAGGCCAAGCTGGTCGAGAAATCCGGAGCTTGGTACGGCTACAACGGCGAGCGCATCGGCCAGGGCAAAGAGAACGCCCGCCAGTTCCTCAAGGACAACCCGGCGCTCGCGGCGCAGCTGGAAGCTGCGCTGCGTGAGAAGTTCCAACCGGCCGAGGCGCGCCGTGACGAAGGCGCGGGCGAAGAGGCCGAGGACTGAATCTGCCTGGGATGATCACGCATGGATGATCGCAGTGCCGAAGCCGAATGCGCCCCCCCGCGCCGCAAGGCACGGGAGTTGAGCGCGACGCAACGTGCGTTGGGCCTGCTGACCAGGCGCGAACACTCCAGGAAGGAGCTGACCCGCAAACTGACCTCGCGCGGCGTGGACGTCGTCGAGGTGGAAGCGGCCGTGGCTAAGCTGGCCGAGGACGGCTGGCAGAACGACAGTCGCTTCGCCGAAAGCCTCGTCCGTGCGCGAGCCTCGGGCGGGTATGGACCGGCGCGCATACGCGCGGAGCTCGCAACCCATGGCCTCGATCGCGAGGCCATCGCTGACGCCTTGGATACCTTCAATGGCGACTGGGCCGAAATCGCCTCCGACCTCGTCCGTCGGCGCTACGGCCCGGTCGCCGCCCTTGATCTGACCCAGCGGCGCAAAGCCGCGGATTTCCTGTTGCGGCGGGGATTCGACGCCGCCAGCGCGCGCACCGCGGTGCGTGAAGACTTCGAGCCAGACTAGGCACGGATCAGGCGACTGCGAGGGGGCTCTGCGCCTGCTAGGCTAGAAGGCTTTCCGATTGGGTTGCCTGCTCGGCCCTCCGCCGCCATCTTGGCGGGTCCGGGCGGGTCGCGGCGACCTGCCCAGCCCTCAATCCGCGCCTGGCATGAAAACCACTACTGAAATCCGCAGCGATTTCCTCGAATTCTTCCGTTCCAAGGGCCATGCCGTGGTCCCCTCCAGTTCGCTGGTGCCCGGCAACGACCCCACCCTGCTGTTCACGAATGCGGGCATGGTCCAGTTCAAGGACGTGTTCCTCGGGGCCGAAAAGCGCAGTTATAGCCGCGCGACCAGTTCGCAGCGTTGCGTGCGCGCCGGTGGCAAGCACAACGACCTGGACCAGGTCGGCTACACCGCGCGTCATCACACATTTTTCGAAATGCTGGGCAATTTCAGCTTCGGGGATTACTTCAAGAAGGACGCCATCGTCTGGGCATGGGAGCTGCTGACCAACGTTTGGGGGCTCCCGAAGGAACGACTGTTGGTGACGGTCTACCACACCGACGACGAAGCCTTTGATATCTGGCACAAGGTGGTCGGGCTTCAGCCCCAGCGGATTATCCGCATCGGCGACAACAAGGGCGCTCCCTACGCGTCGGACAATTTCTGGCAGATGGCCGATACCGGCCCTTGCGGTCCGTGTACCGAGATCTTCTACGACCACGGCGAGCACATCGCCGGCGGTCCTCCCGGTTCGCCGGACGAAGACGGCGATCGCTTCATCGAAATCTGGAACAACGTCTTCATGCAGTTCGACCGCCAGCCCGATGGCAGCCTGGTGCCGCTGCCGGCGCCGTGCGTCGATACCGGCATGGGCCTGGAGCGCCTCTCGGCCGTGCTCCAGCACGTGCATAGCAACTACGAGATCGACCTTTTCCAGCACCTGATCAAGGCTGCGGCCGCCATCACCGGCGGCAGCGACCTCGAGCACAAGTCGCTCCGGGTCATTGCCGACCACATCCGCGCCTGCAGCTTCCTCATCGTCGATGGCGTGCTGCCGAGCAACGAAGGCCGTGGCTATGTGTTGCGCCGAATCATTCGCCGTGCCGTGCGCCATTTCTGGAAGCTGGGCTCGCTCAGCGCCGAGGGCAGCTTCTGGCGCATGGTCGCCCCGCTCATCGACGTCATGGGCCAGGCGTACCCGGAACTCGTGCAGAAACGCGAGCTGGTCGAGCGCGCGCTCAAGGCGGAAGAGGCCGCGTTCTCGCAAACGCTCGACGCCGGCATGCAGCGCCTGGAGGGTTACCTTGCCCAGAGCGGGGGCGTGATCGATGGTGAACAGCTGTTCCAGCTGCACGATACATACGGCTGCCCCCCCGACCTGATCGCTGACATCCTGCGCGAGAAGGGCGCGGAGCTGCCGCCAACGGCCATGGCCGACTACGAGCGCCTGATGGAACAGCAGCGCGAACGAGCTCGCGCTGCGGGCAAGTTCGGCGGCGGTACTGCATTGCCTGCCGAGCTCATCGCGCAACTCAAGCCCACGGAATTCATCGGCTACGAGCACCTGGAAGCCGGTGGCCTGGAGGTCGTGGCCCTGCTGAAGGATGGCAAGCCGGTCGATGCCATCCAGGCCGGGGACGAGGCAGTGGTATTCCTTGATCGCACGCCTTTCTACGCCGAGAGCGGTGGCCAGGTCGGCGACGTCGGGCAACTCGCTGAGCAGGGGGTGATGCTGGTGGTAAGCGATACCCAGAAGCTCGCCGGCCAGTTCCATGGGCACATCGGTACTTTGACCATCGGCACGCTCAAGCGGGGCGACCACCTTGTCGGCGCGGTCAACCACGATCGCCGCGCAGCCACAGTCTTGAACCACAGTGCCACGCACCTGCTTCATGCCGCACTGCGCGACGTGCTCGGCGCGCATGTCACCCAGAAGGGCTCGCTGGTCGCTCCAGAGCGCCTGCGCTTCGACTTCGCGCACTTTCAGCCCGTGACGGCGGGCGAACTGGCTCAGATAGAACGCCAGGTCAACGCGCAGATCCGGGCCAACCACGCCGCCGAAGTGCGCCACATGGGCATGCAGGAAGCACTCGATTTTGGCGCGATGGCGTTGTTTGGCGAAAAGTACGGCGAGCGCGTGCGCGTGATGCGGATGGGCGACGCGTCGACCGAGCTCTGCGGCGGCACTCACGTTGCGCGGACCGGCGACATCGGTTTGTTCAAGATCGTTTCGGAAAGCGGCGTCTCGGCCGGCGTGCGACGGATCGAGGCCCTGACCGGGCAGGGAGCCTTGGACTATGTGGCCGAAGAGGAGCGTCGTCTCGACGAGGCCGCGAAGTTGCTTGGTGGCAACGCTGCCGACGTGTCCGACAAGGTGCGCGCGTTGCTGGACCGGCAGAGAAAACTGGAGCGCGAGTTGGAATCGCTGAAGGCCAAGGCGGCTTCGGGTGCCACCGCGGATCTGGCCGGTTCGGCGGTCGACGTCCGTGGAGTCAAGGTAGTGGCGACGCGACTGGAGGGTTTTGATGCCAAGGCATTGCGTGACGCCGTGGATCGCCTTAAGCAGCAGCTCGGCGACGCGGTGGTTTTGCTTGCCGGGGTCAGCGATGGCAAGGCGGCGCTCATCGCGGGGGTCAGCAGTTCGCTTACCGCCAGGGTGAAGGCTGGGGAGCTGCTGTCCCACGTGGCAGCTCAGATCAATGGTAAGGGCGGTGGTCGTCCAGACATGGCTCAGGGCGGTGGCGAGGACGGTCCGGCCCTCGAAAAGGCGCTGTCCAGCGTCACGGACTGGGTGGCACAAAAACTGGCATGATGCCGGGTGTGGTATGTGACAGGGGGACGCTGAACTTCTCGGCCGCTGCCGCGGTCAACGAAAGGCCGGCGTTTGTTTTCAGGAGTAAGGCGCCCTTGAGGGAACGGGCGCCCTGACCGGCGATCTTGGCCGGTATCGAGGAGATTTGCATGCTTATCCTGACGCGTCGCGTCGGCGAGACTTTGATGATCGGTGATTCCGTTACGGTCACCGTGCTCGGTGTAAAGGGCAACCAGGTGCGTATCGGCATCACGGCCCCCAAGGACGTCGCGGTCCATCGCGAGGAGATCTACCAGCGCATACAGCGCGGCGAGGGCATCTCCGAGCACGACCGTAAGGGAGAGGGCGGCTAAAAGATTTGCCGCGCATGCGCAGAGCCGTTATGCTCTGCGCCCCGCGAAGTTGCCGCGGAGACTTGCCCGAGAGGCCGAAGGGGCTCCCCTGCTAAGGGAGTATGGGGTCAAAAGCTCCATCGAGGGTTCGAATCCCTCAGTCTCCGCCAGTTTCAATCGCCAAAGTGTTTGACGAGGCGATAACAACTGACGCATAATTCCGCTTCTAGCTTTTGCGCCCGTAGCTCAGCTGGATAGAGCACCAGGCTACGAACTTGGTGGTCGGGAGTTCGAATCTCTCCGGGCGCGCCATACAAACAAGAAGGCCGACGGTTTCCCCGTCGGCCTTCTTGTTTTGGCGCCGTGGGCTCCCACCCGGTTGAGCCGACGGGAATTTGCATGCGTTATGTTCCCGACCGCCGTCCACGAACGCCTATTGGGGACATGCATGACTGCTCGCAACACTATTCTTGTCGCGGGTTCCGCGAACCTCGATTTCGTCGTGCGCGCACCGCACATTCCCGTTCCCGGGGAGACCGTGCTGGGCCGCTCTTTCGAGACGTTTCCCGGGGGAAAGGGAGCGAACCAGGCCGTGGCCTGCGCGCGCGCTGGTGGTGCCCCGACCCGCATGCTGCTGGCATTGGGAGCGGATGCATACTCGGTACCGCTGGAAGAATCGCTGCGCGCGGCCGGAGTGGATGCGCGAATCGTGCGCATCCAAGATGAGGCCACCGGCGTTGCGTTCATTTGCCTTTCCGACGACGCCGAGAATGCAATCACGGTGGCGCCAGGGGCGAATTCACGCTTGCAGGCGACAGACCTGCCCGAGCTGTCCGACGTCTCGCACCTGCTGCTGCAATTGGAAACCCCGCTGGATGCCCTGACGGCGTGGGCGGGGTCGGCCCGTAAGTCCGGAGTGCGCGTCGTGCTCAATGCGGCGCCAGCGCAGTCGTTGCCGCAGGACCTGCTGGCTGCCGTCGACGTGCTGATCGTCAACGAGGGCGAGTTGGCCGCCATAACCGGTCGCACGCGTGGGATATCCGACGCCGTTGCGGCGTTGGGCACCACCGATGTCATCGTCACCCTGGGGGTGTGGGGCAGCTGTGCGCGCACGCGGGGAGCGTGGTTGCTGCAGCCGGCCTTCGAAGTCGACGCCGTCGATACCACTGGGGCCGGCGATACCTTCAGCGGTGTTTTCGTCGCCTCGATTTCGCAGGGTCATCGCTTCGCGGACGCGCTCCGTCGCGCCTCCGCCGCATCCGCCCTCGCGTGCACGCGCCTGGGAGCACAGACAAGTGTGCCCAGCGCAAAGGAAGTCGAGGAACTCCTCGCCAACGGCCGCCATGCCGTCTCCACCGACGAGCTCGCGCGCCGTTGCGGGGTCAAATGAAGGACGTCCCTACAGCGACCGCGTCAGGGCATCGATGACGGCTGCGGGTTGCTTCATCCACTCGAAGTGCCCAGCACGGGTCATCAGCGTGCGTGAATCCAGGCTTTCGATTTGCCACCGGGAAGCTTGCAGTTTCGATGCTAGAAAGCGCGTCGAGCCGACTGGCGCGAGCCAGTCCTGTGCCAACACGACGGCGTGCGCGTCCACATCCAGCAATGACATGCCGGCTTCCAGATCGAAGGCCAGACCTCGCGCCGCGTAGCGGCCGCTCAGGGCGGTGCGCGCCCAATCCTGGATCAGGCTGCGCGATTCGTTGCCACCGAACCCGATGCTGTGGCCTGGCAGGAAGCCGCGTCGCTCCGCCAGCCAAGGCAGGAAGCGATAGGTCATGGGCAGCCACCAGCGTGTGCGGGCCGGGAAGGCGCGCCAATAGGGCGAGCCGCTGGCCACCAGCCACAGGCGTTTCGCAGAGCTCGGCGCCATGCCCAGATGGCAGCATGCCAGCTGCCCTCCCAAGCTGTGTCCTCCGAGTATTAGCGGAAGGTGGCCGAAGTGGCCGGACACTACGGCCTCGCTGGCAGGCAGGTCCAGTTCCAGCAGTTCGCGATAACCCCAATCGCGGTCGCGCGCCGGGCGCTGGTTGCTGGTCCCGTTGCCCCTCCAGTCGTGGATGAACGTGGCGACGCCTCGTTGCCCGAGCCCTTGCGCGAAGGAGAGGTAATGCTTCGCCGCGACGCCCATCGCCGGCAGCCAGAGCAGCCGGGCCGACGGTCGTTCCGGGACCACCGCGAGCAACTGCCAGCGGTGTCCATCGCCGGCCTCCAGGTCGAATGTCTGCAGCGGCAGCTCCATCACCTGGGAGCCGCCCCGAAATGATCGAGCACCACCGTGTCGCTTCGGCCCGGCCGGTAGCCCAGCTTCAGCGCCGCATGCACATAGTCCCCTGCGGCGCGGCACGCTTCGGGCAGTGTCAAGCCCCGGCACAGATTCGCGGCGATGGCCGAAGCCAGGGTGCAGCCGGTGCCGTGCGCTTCGAGGCGAAAGCGGGCATGGCGATACTCGAGGGTGCCGCCGGCATCCGCGAACAGGTCGACCACATCGCCCTCATCTGCCAGATGGCCGCCCTTGAGCATCACCGCGCGCACGCCGCCGCCGAGCAGTTCCGCGCAGGCCTCACGCATCGCGGCCCGGCTTTGGATTTGACGACCGAGCAGGAGTTCGGCTTCCGGGATGTTCGGAGTGACCACCGTGGCCAACGGCAGCAAGCGATTGCGCAACGCCTCCAGTGCGGCCGGCTCCAGCAGGCGGGCGCCTGATGTCGCGACCATCACAGGATCGAGTACCACTTGCCGGGGGCCATGCCGCGCGAGCGCGTCGGCCACGGCGTGAATCACATCATCAGTAGCCAGCATGCCGAGCTTGACCGCGCCGATGTCGAAATCGTCGAAGCAGGCATCGAGCTGCGCGTGGATGAAGGGCAGGCTGGGCACTTCGATCGCGGTGACCGCGCGCGTGTTCTGGGCAGTCAGCGCCGCAAGCGCGCTCAACCCGTGAATGCCGTGCGCGGCAAACGTCTTCAGGTCAGCCTGGATACCGGCGCCGCCGCCGGAATCGGAGCCGGCGATAGTCAGTGCTGAAACGACGGGCATACGCGTAACGAAAGTCCCAGGGGGGAGGAATGTGCGCCGCTGCCGGCGCGGCGACATGGCTACACGGCAGGGCCGGCCGCGGGGCCGGCCCCGTGACGGGCTTACAGCACTTCCGAAGCGTAGTCCGCGAGCCGCGAACGTTCGCCACGACGCAATGTCACGTGGGCACTGTGCGACCAGCCCTTGAAACGGTCCACGGCGTAGGTCAGGCCGGACGTGGTTTCCGTCAGGTAGGGCGTATCGATCTGCTCGACGTTGCCCAGGCACACGATCTTCGTGCCCGGGCCGGCGCGTGTGATCAGGGTTTTCATCTGCTTGGGCGTGAGGTTCTGCGCTTCGTCCAAGATGAGCCAACGGCTCAGGAACGTGCGGCCGCGCATGAAGTTGAGCGAGCGGATCTTGATGCGCGAGGCGAGCAGGTCGTTGGTGGCCGCGCGTCCCCAGCTGCCGCCTTCCGGGTTGTGCGTGAGCACTTCCAGGTTGTCGGTCAGCGCGCCCATCCACGGCGTCATCTTTTCTTCTTCGGTGCCGGGCAGGAAGCCGATGTCCTCGCCGACGCTCACCGTGGCACGGGTCATGATGATCTCGCGGTATCGCTGCTGGTCCATCGTCTGTGCCAGGCCGGCGGCCAGCGCCAGCAGCGTCTTGCCCGAACCCGCGGTGCCGAGCAGGGTCACGAAGTCGATTTCGGGATCCATCAAGGCGTTGAGCGCGAAGTTCTGCTCGCGGTTGCGCGCGGTGACGCCCCAAACGGCGTGCTGGTTGTGGCGATAGTCGTCGACGATCTGCAGGATCACGCGCTCGCCTTCGATGTGCGCGACCTTCAGTTCGGCCTCCTCGTCGCCCGGCAGGTAGAGGAACTGGTTGGGATACCACTCGTCCTCCTCGCTCCGCCGGATCTCGTAGAAGGTGCGGCCCTTTTCGGTCCACGAGCGCAAGTCCTTGCCGTAGCGCTGCCAGAAGTCCTCGGGAAGCGCCGTCGCTCCCGTGTAGAGCAGGCTGAAGTCGTCGAGCGCGCGGTCGTTCTCGTAGTCCTCCGATTCGATGCCCGCGATCGACGCCTTGATGCGCAGGTTGATGTCCTTGGAGACAAAAACCACCGGGACGCCAGGTTCGGCCTCCTTCAGCGCAAGGATGGCGCCAAGGATGTGGTTGTCGGGGATGACCGCGCCGAAACGCTTGCCGGAATCGAAGTCCCGCGTCTGGAAGCGCAGCCTGCCGATGCTCTGGGCGCCCCGCAGCTGCAGCCCTTGGGGGCGGGTCAGCGGGATGCCTTCCGAAATGGAGCGGGTGCCGTGGCTCTCGACCAGTTCATTGAGGAAGCGGCTTACCTGGCGCGCGTTGCGGCTGGCTTCGCTGGTGCCTTTCTTGCCGTTGTCCAGTTCCTCGATCACCTGCATCGGCAGGTAGACATCGTGCTCCTCGAACTTGAACAGCGCGGTCGGGTCGTGCATCAGCACATTGGTGTCGAGGACGTAGATGCGCTTGCTTCGGGTCATCATGCTTTCCTGGAGGCGAGCTGTTCAAAAGCCGGGCAGGGGCAGGCCACCACGAACCCGCGAGGCGGGGTGGTGGAGTCGTTGATACGCGGAGTGATCACTTCGTTGCGGCCGCCTTGAGTGCGTCATGCACGGCCTGGGCGTGGCCGGGGACTTTCACCGGGCGCCATGACTGGACGATGACGCCTTTGGGATCGATCAGGAAGGTGCTGCGCTCGATGCCGACGTATTCGCGGCCGTAGAGCTTCTTTGGTTTGATCACGCCGAATGCGTTGCAGAGGGCTTCGTCCGCATCGCTCACAAGGTCGAACTTGAACCCCTGCTTGGTGCAGAAGTTCTGGTGGGACTTGAGCGAGTCGCGTGATACGCCGAGGACTGTCGCGCCCAGTTTCTCGAACTTGGGCAATAGCGCGTTGAAGTCCAGGCCTTCGGTGGTGCAGCCCGGGGTGCTGTCCTTGGGATAGAAGTACAGGACCAGCCACTGGCCCTGGTAGTCGGAGAGGCGGCCTTTCGAGCCGCTGGAAAGCGCGATGGGAAGGTCGGGGATCTTGTCGCCAGTGTCCAGCATCGGGTTCCCTGCTTATGCGCCGGGCGAGCCCGGCGCGGTGTTGCTTTCGCCGCCAGCGTGCCGGACTCGGTACGGCACTGCAAGCCCTTCAGAACTTCATCGGATCCATGATCGCGTCGAGGTTAAGGTGATCGCAGAACTCGAGGAAGTCATCGCGCAGCGCAGCAATGTGCATGCTCGCCGGCACGCCGATCGTCACCTGGGCCGAGAACATGTCCGCGCCGGTCTGCATGGCGCGGTAGCGCGAGCAGTGCAGGCTCTCGATGGTGATGCCCTGGCGGTCGAAGAAGTCGGCGAGCTGGAACAGGATGCCGGGCTTGTCGGCCGCGACGACTTCGACAACGTAGGGCAGCAGGTTCGACTGGATCTGCTTGGGTCCGGTGCGGTACCAGTTGAGCTTGAGGCCCTCCTCGCGCTCCAGCCGCGCCAGCATGGCTTCCAGCTTGGCCACGGCATCCCACGGTCCCACGGCCAGTGCGGTGACGGAGACGTCACGGCCCACAGTGGACAACCGGGCATCGACGAGGTTGCAGCCGCTGTCGGTTATCCGCCGCGTCACCGACAGCAGCGGTGATTCCGGATGCGTCGTGTAGGCGTTGATCAGGAGGTGGTTTTCGTTCGGCGACGGCCGGGGAGCGTTATCGGTCAAGGCGGCGCCTAGCGTTGGGGGCGGGATGCCCGGATCGTTGGAACTGGCTCTTCGAGCCGGCCGCCTGGTGGCGGGCCGGGATCAGCATACTTGCCCGCGGTTTCGTGCCGCAAGTAACATTCAGGTGAATTTTGCGGGCCTGTTTGCCGCTTCCGGCGCCGCATCCAGCGGCCGCGAAGGCTCCGCCAGATCCTTAGATTTCCCACGCCACTCAGGGCTTACCGACTTGCGACTTTCCGGCAGCATCACCGCGCTGGCTACACCCTTCACCGCCGCAGGCGAACTCGATCTGGATGCGTGGCAGCGCCTGTTGCAGCAGCAGCTCGATGGCGGCACGCAGGCGGTCGTCGTTGCCGGCTCGACCGGCGAGGCCGCGGCGCTCTACGACGGCGAATTCGACGTGCTGCTGCGCAGTGCGGTGGAGTTCATCGCCGGCCGCATTCCGGTGCTGGCGGGCACCGGCTTGTCCAATACCGCCAAGACCATCGAACAGACCCGACGCGCCGCGACCCTGGGCGCCGATGCTGCGCTCGTGGTCACGCCGCCGTACGTGCGTCCGACGCAGCCTGGCCTGGTCGCGCATTACCGCGCGATCGCCGACGACAACGCGCTGCCGGTAGTGCTCTATAACGTGCCCGGCCGCAGCGGTTGCGACCTGCTGCCCGAAACCGTCGCCGAGTTGTGCGGGCATCCGCGCATCATCGGCATCAAGGAAGCGCGCGCGGAAGCCGAGCGGATGGATGCGTTGCTGTCGATGAAATCCAGCAGCTTCGCGGTATTGAGCGGCGACGACCCCACCGCGTGCCGGGCGATGCTCGCCGGCGCCGACGGCGTGATTTCGGTAGCCTCCAATGTGTTGCCCGTCGCGCTGCGGCAGTTGTGCGACCTCGCGCGCTCCGGCAGTGCCGATGCGGCGCGCGAACTGGACGCGTGCCTGCAGCCGGCCTTTGATTTCATGGGCGTCGAGCCCAATCCCATACCCGTCAAGGCCATCCTGGCACTGCACGGTATCGGCCATGGCCTTCGCCTCCCGTTGCTGCCGTTGTCTGCCCGCCATGCCGATGCGGCATCCGCCTTGGCGGCCCGGGTGCGCGAACTCGAGAGCGCCTGCGCCAACGCGGCCTGACCCCACGTTTCCCCCAGGAGAGATGCACCATGCGCCTGACCCGCTTTGCCACGATTCCCCTAGTGCTGGCCGCCATGCTGGCAGCGCAGGGCTGCACCTGGTTCCACAGGGAAAACAAGTTGTACGCCGCTGATCCGAGCAGCCGTCCGCTGGAAGTTCCCCCCGACCTGGACCTGCCGCGCACCGACGGCGCGGTAGCGGCTCCCGTCGCGCAGGCGTCGGCTGGCACGTCAGCCGCGCCGGTGGCCGGCGTATCCAACGGCTTCACCGTTGCAGGTACCCGCGACGATGCGTTCGCCAAGGTCGGCGAAGCCCTTGCCAAGATCGACGGCCTTACCGTCGCCAGTCGTGCCCAGTTGCTCGGCGTCTACGACGTCGGCTACGAGGGCAGCAATTTCCTGATCCGCGTGAGCACGGTCGAGGCCGGTGCGTACGTGGCGGCGGTGGATCCGCGCGGTCAGCCGGCGACGGCGCCGGCAGCGGTGAAGGCCATCGCGGCGTTGAAGGCTGCACTGGCCCCCAACTGACCCGTCATCGCGGCCGGACATGAAAAACGGGCGCCTGGCGCCCGTTTTTCGTATGAGACCTGCGCGCCGTCTCAGCGCTCCAGCAGGTCGATCTTTCCCGGTTTGCCTTCCCACTCCTTGGCATCGGGCAGGGCATCCTTGCGGGTGGTGATCACCGGCCACGCCTTGGCCAGTTCGGCGTTCAGGGCGACGAATGCTTCCTGGCCCGCGGGCACGTCGTCCTCCGGGTAGATCGCGTTCACCGGGCACTCGGGCTCGCACAGCGTGCAGTCAATGCACTCGTCGGGGTCGATGACCAGGAAATTGGGACCTTCGTGGAAGCAGTCCACCGGGCACACCTCGACGCAGTCGGTGTATTTGCACTTGATGCAGTTCTCGGTGACGACGAAGGGCATGGGCGGGCAGCTTCCGGGTAGGCGTGTCTGGTGCGCTGGATAGTGTAGCGATTCGTCGCCCGGCGCACGCAAGACTTCGGGCAACAAAAAGCCCGGCAAGGCCGGGCTCGTGTTCAAGGCCCTATCTCAACTCGGGCCTTGCGGATATGGCGCTCCCTACGGGATTCGAACCCGTGTTTTAGCCTTGAGAGGGCCACGTCCTAGGCCTCTAGACGAAGGGAGCAAACTGCTTGCTTGCCTGCGTCCGGCATCGGACCTGAACGCAGACTGCTAGTATACGCAGCGCCGTTGCCGTCGGGCAATTGGTGGCGAGCACTTTGACTCCGTCCGACAAGGACCGCGGTACGAAACCTAGATGTCCGAACTCCAGTCCATCCATCCCACGCTGCGGTTGATTCCGCGCGAAGAGCACAACGTCTCGCGCCGGGACGTCAGCCCCAACGCCCTGCGTGTCCTTTACCGGCTGCGCGAAGGCGGATTCGGTGCGTTCCTGGTGGGCGGCGCGGTGCGCGACCTCCTGGTGGGCGGACATCCCAAGGACTTCGACGTTGCTACCGACGCAACGCCGGAGCAGGTCAAGCAGTTGTTCCGCAACTGCCGCCTGATCGGTCGCCGGTTCCGCCTGGCCCACGTGGTGTTTGGCCGCGAGATCATTGAAGTGGCGACCTTCCGGGCCAATGCCGACGACGGCAGTGGCGACCGGGAGACACACGAGGGTGGGCGCGTGTTGCGCGACAACGTCTTCGGCTCGATCGAGGACGATGCGGTCCGGCGCGATTTCACCGCCAACGCGTTGTACTACGCGATCGAGGACTTCTCGGTCCGCGATTACACCGGCGGTTTCCAGGACGTGCAGAACCGCCTGCTGCGCCTGATCGGCGATCCGGAGACGCGCTATCGCGAGGATCCCGTGCGGATGCTGCGCGCGGTCCGCCTTGCGGCCAAGCTCGATTTCCAGATCGAAGCCCACACGGCCGAGCCGATTCCGCGCCTGGCGCCGCTGCTGGCGGAAGCCGCGCCCGCCCGGTTGTTCGAGGAATGCCTGAAGCTGTTCCTCACCGGCCACGCCGTCGCCAGCTTCGAAGGCCTAGAGCGGCATGGCCTGCTCGACGCCCTGTTCCCCGAATCGGCGCTGGCGTTGCGCGCAAATCGCAGCGGCGCGCTGCGGCGCATGCTGGTTGCCGGCCTCCGCGGCACCGACGCACGCGTAGCCAACGACGAGCCAGTTTCGCCGGCGTTCCTGTTCGCGCTGCTGCTGTGGCCCGGTTACTGCCGGGCGCTGGCGCAGCTGCAGAGCGGCGGCATGCACACGGCGGAGGCCGAGCGCCGTGCCGCGGACAGGGTCACCGTGCATCAGCTCAACACCATCGCACTGCCGCGTCGGTTCTCGCTGCCGATGCAGGAAATCTGGTTGCTGCAGTCGCGGTTCTCGCTGCGCCAGCGCAAGCGCGTTTTCCGCCTGCTGGCCCATCCGCGCTTCCGCGCCGCGTTCGACTTCCTCAACCTGCGTCTGGCCGCATCGAACGAACATGCCGATGACGTGGCTTTCTGGCGCGAGGCCCAGCGCCAGCCTGGCGACGTGCTCGCCGCGCAGCTCGATGCGCAGCCGGCCGCGGGAGAGGCCACCGGCGCCCCACGCCGGCGACGCCGCCGGCGCCGTGGCGGATCCGCGGCTTCCGGCGAGTGAACGCGGGGACCATTGCCCTGATCGGGTTGGGCGGCAACCTCGGGGATGCGGCCGCGACGCTGCGGCTTGCCTTCCAGGAACTCGACTCGTTGCCGGACACCCGCTTGCTGCGAGCCTCCAGGCTCTATCGCAGCCGCGCCTGGGGACGTACGGACCAGCCGGACTTCATCAATGCGGTGGCGATGATCGAGACCTCGCTGGATGCCCGCGAACTGCTTGATGCGATGCTCGGCATCGAGCATCGCGCCGGTCGCGAGCGCCAGGCCGACGAGCGTTGGGCGCCACGTACGCTGGACCTGGATCTGCTGCTCTTTGGCGACGCGGTGATCGACGAACCCGGGCTTCGCGTCCCGCACCCGCATCTGCATGAACGGAGCTTTGCGCTCGTGCCGCTGGTGGAAATCGCGCCGGATGCGATGATCCCGGGCGTTGGCTCCGCACGCGAAGTGCTGGCCAAGATGCAACCTTCCGACATCGAAGCGTTAGGCTAGCCGGATGTATACCTCCACCCCGCAAGACAAGCCCTGGAACGTGCCGATGCTCGCCGACGCCAAGCGCGACGGCCGCAAGCTGGTCATGCTCACGGCCTACGATGCGAGCTTCGCGCGCACCCTCGACGGGGCTGGTACCGACTTGATCCTCGTCGGCGATTCGCTGGGCATGGTGATCCAGGGACACGACAGCACGCTGCCGGTCACCGTCGCGGACACGGCCTATCACGTCGCCTGCGTCGCACGCGGGCTCTCGCGGGCCTTGCTTGTCGCCGACCTGCCGTTCCAGTCGGACGCGACGCCCGAGCGCGCGCTCGACGCCGCGACCATGCTGCTCCAGGCCGGCGCGGCGATGGTCAAGCTGGAAGGTGCGGGCCACAAGCTCGAGGTCATCCGCTTCCTGGTCGAACGCGAGATCCCGGTGTGCGCGCACCTGGGCCTGACCCCGCAGTCGGTGCTGCGCCTGGGCGGCTACAAGGTGCAGGGTAGGGACGATGCCACGGCCGCCAAGCTGCGCGCGGATGCGCGCGCGGTGGCCGAGGCGGGCGCGGCCATGCTGGTGCTGGAATGCGTTCCGACCGCGTTGGCGCAGGCCATCACCTCCGACCTGCGCATCCCCACGATCGGCATCGGCGCCGGCCCGCATTGCGATGGCCAGGTGCTGGTGTTGCACGACCTGCTGGGCGTAAACAGCGGGCATCGCCGGCCAAAATTCGTGAAGGACTTCCTCGCCGAATCCGGCACCATCGCGGGGGCAGTGGAGGCGTACGCCGCCGCGGTGCGCGAAGGTCGTTTTCCCGACGCCGCTCATTCCTACGATTGACCCTGCGACGATGATCGACGTCGTTACCGAACTGCCCGCATTGCGCGCCCGCATCGCCGAATGGAAGCGCGCGGGCCAGCGCGTCGCCTTCGTACCCACGATGGGCAACCTGCATGCCGGGCATCTTTCGCTGATCGAACTGGCGCGCCGGCACGCCGATCGCGTCGTCGCCAGCGTCTTCGTCAACCCGACCCAGTTCGGCCCCAACGAAGACTTCAATCGTTACCCGCGCACGCCTCAAGCCGACGCCGAGGGGCTCGCCGATGCCGGCTGCGACCTGCTGTGGCTGCCCTCGGTGGAGACGATGTATCCCTTCGGCGCGGACGCGACCGTTCACGTAAGCGTGCCCGGCGTGACCGAAACGCTGGAAGGCGCGCACCGGCCAGGGCATTTCGACGGCGTTGCCACCGTCGTTGCCCGCCTGTTCAACCAGGTGCAGCCCGACGTGGCGATCTTCGGCCGCAAGGACTTCCAGCAACTGGCGGTGATCCGCTACATGGTCCGCGACCTCGCGTTTCCCATCGAGATCGTGGCCGCCGAGACCTGCCGCGAGGCCGACGGCCTGGCCATGAGTTCGCGCAACCAATACCTCTCGGCGGAGGAGCGGCCCATCGCCGCCCAGATCAGCCGTTGCCTGCATGCCATGCGCGAGGCCATCCGCGCCGGCGCGAGCCGCGAACAGGCCGAAGCCGAAGCGGTCGCTCGCCTCGAGGCGGCAGGTTTCGTCGTCGATTACGCCGCCGTGCGAGCGACCGACCTCGACTTGCCCTCGGGCCGGCATGGGCCGCGCGTGGCCCTGATCGCGGCCCGGTTGGGGCGGACGCGCCTGATCGACAACCTCGAATTCGAGGCCTGAAGGCCGCGCCGGGCGGCGTTAAATCCGCGGTAACGGGACGCCGCGTTCCATGTTGCAGCGCGCCATGCGCTGCTAAACTTGGGCTTTCTCGCCGCCAAGCCCGGCGGCCGGAGACGGGAAATGCAACTGAACGTGCTCAAGGCCAAGATCCACCGCGCCAGCGTGACCCATGCCGAGCTGCACTACGAAGGCTCGTGCGCGATCGATGGCCGCCTGCTCGACATCTCGGGTATCCGCGAGTACGAGCAGATCCACATCTACAACGTCAACAACGGCGCGCGCTTCGTGACCTATGCGATCCGTGGCGAGGAAGGCAGTGGCGTGATCTCGGTGAACGGCGCGGCCGCGCACTGCGCGCAGCCCGGCGACCTGGTCATCATCTGCGCCTACGGCGTCTGCGACGAGGCCGAAGCGGCGAAGTACAAGCCGACGTGCGTCTACGTCGACCGGCAGAACCAGCTGACCCACACCAACCACTCCATGCCGCAACAAGCCGCGGCCTGATCGGAGTCCCATGCCAGCAGCGCATCGGTTCGAGCAACTCAGGGGCCAGGCCCAACGCCTGGCGGACGTGGACTTGAAATCGATGCTGCAGGCCGACCCGGCCCGCGCAGGTGACTTCGCCGTGCGGGCCGGACCGCTTCTTGCCAGCTTCGCCCGCCAAGGCTACGACCGGGCGGCGCTGGACGCGTTGTTCGCCGAGCTTGCTGCGGTCGATGCTCCCGGTCGCGTGCGCGCGCTGTTCGCCGGCGCATCGGTCAATCCGACCGAGGCCCGCCCGGCACTCCATACCGCACTGCGCGGCGACCTCGCGCACGAACCCGTCGCCCGCGACGCCCACGCCCACGCCAAGGCCGCGCGCCTGCGCATGCGCGAGCTGATCGCCGCACTCACGGCCAGCGACGTCACCGACATCGTCAGCGTGGGCATCGGCGGGTCCGACCTCGGGCCGCGACTGGCGGTGGATGCGCTGTCGGGTCCGCTCCCGGGCCGCTTCCGGGTCCACTTCCTGTCCAACGTCGACGGCGCGGCCGCGCAACGCGCGCTGGCCGGGCTCGATCCGGCGCGCAGCGCGGTCCTGCTGATCTCCAAGAGCTTCGGCACGCAGGAAACGCTGCTGAACGGCGCGATCCTGCGCCAGTGGCTTCGCGACGATTCGCGCCTGTACGCTATCACCGCAAACGCGGAGCGCGCCGCGTCGGCATTCGGCGTCACCGCCGAGCGGATCCTGCCGATGTGGGACTGGGTCGGCGGGCGTTACTCGCTATGGTCCGCGGTCGGATTGCCGATCGCGCTGGCGATCGGCGTGGAGCGGTTCGACGAACTGCTGGCCGGTGCCGCCGAGATGGACGCGCACGTCCTCGAAGCCCCGCCGCGGCAAAACATGGCCGCCTGGCACGCGCTGACCGCGATCTGGAACGTCAACGCGCGAGGGCTGGCGACGCAGGCGGTAATGCCCTACGACGAACGCCTGAAGCTGTTGCCCAATTACCTGCAGCAACTGGTGATGGAGAGCCTGGGCAAGTCGGTGAAGCTCGATGGTTCCCCGGTGGACGCGCACACCGTGCCGGTGTGGTGGGGCGGCGTCGGCACCGATTCGCAGCACAGTTTCTTCCAGGCGCTGCACCAGGGCACGCAGGTCGTGCCGGTGGACTTCATCGGCGTGGCGCGCGGCGACGATCCGTACCTCGACAACCATGCGGCGTTGTTGTCGAACCTGCTGGGCCAGGCCGAAGCCCTGGCCAACGGGCAGGGCAGCGAGGATCCGCATCGGGCCTACGCCGGCAATCGCCCGAGCACGATGATCCTGCTCGACGCGCTGACGCCGCGTTCGCTGGGGGCGCTGCTCGCCTTGTACGAACACAGCGTCTACCTGCAGGCGCTGATGTGGGGGATCAATCCCTTCGACCAGTTCGGGGTCGAGCTCGGCAAGCAGGTCGCCAACCGATTGCTGCCCGCCGTACGCGGCGAGGCGGTGGCCGACGACGTGGTGACCCGCGCGCTGTTGGCGGAACTGGCGAAGTAGGCCGACTTGGCGTTACGCGGCGCCGTGCCGCGCGAGCGCCCATTCCACGTGCTCGCGCACGACCGCGTTGTCGCTGTGGCGCCGCGAGCGGAGTGCGGCGATCACCTCGGGAGTGGTCGGCGCGTTGCCCAGGGCGATGGCGATGTTGCGCAGCCAGCGTTGGTGGCCGCTGCGGCGGATGGCGGTGCCTTCGGTGCGCTGCAGGAATTCGGCTTCTTCCCAGGCGAAGAGTTCTGCCAGCGTGGCCTCGTCCAGGTTGTTGCGCGCGCGGAAGTCGGGCTCGTCGGTGCGCTTGGCGAACTTGTTCCAGGGACACACCAGCTGGCAATCGTCGCAGCCGAAGATGCGGTTGCCGATCAACGGTCGCAGTTCCTCGTCGATCGTGCCCTCGTGCTCGATGGTGAGGTAGGCAATGCAGCGCCGCGCATCGAGCCGGTTCGGCGCGACGATGGCGCGGGTAGGGCAGATGTCGATGCAGCGCGTGCACGTGCCGCAGTGCGCAGTGGCCGGCGCATCCACGGGAAGCGGCAGGTCGACGTAGATCTCGCCGAGGAAGAACCAGGATCCGCCGTCCTTGTCGATCAGGCACGTGTGCTTGCCGATCCACCCCAAGCCCGCGTTGCGGGCGAGCGCGCGTTCGAGCACGGGAGCGGAGTCGACGAATACGCGATGGCCGAACGGGCCGACTTCCTCGGCGATGCGGTCGGCGAGCTTCTGCAGGCGCTGGCGCATCAGCTTGTGGTAATCGCGTCCGAGGGCATAGCGGGCGACGTAGGCGCGCTCGCCGTCGGCGAGCGTCTGCCAGGCTTCCTCGTCGTCGCGCCGACCGTAGTCCAGGCCCACCGAGATCACCCGCAGCGTTCCGGGCACCAGGTCGTCGGGACGCGATCGCTTTTCGCCATGGCGCGCCATCCAGTCCATCGAGCCGTACAGGCCCTGCGCGAGCCAGTCGCGCAGGTGGGCCTCGTCGTCCCCCAGCTCGATGCCGGCGATGCCGCAGCGCTGGAAGCCGAAGTCGCGCGAGAGTTCGCGGATGCGGCCGGCCAGTGCCACGTAGTCGGGTTGGGCGCGGGTGATGGGAGGTGTCATCGGCGCCAAGTATAAAATCGCGCGATGCACAGCCCCTCCTACCTGTTCGATGGTGCCGCCCTGCGCGGGATGGAGGCGCGTGCGACGGCCTCCCTGGGCGACGCGTTCGAGCTCATGCGCCGCGCCGGGCAGGCCGCCTGGCGCGAGTTGCTGGAGCGATGGCCGCAGGCGCAGCGCATCGTCGTGGTCTGCGGGCCCGGCAACAACGGCGGCGACGGCTACGTGCTGGCCCGGCACGCGCTGATGTCCGGGCGCCAAGTGGATGTGGTGCGGCTGGCCACCCAGGTGCCCCGCAGCGACCTGGCGGCGCGCGCTTGTGCCGACTACGAAGCTGCGTTTGGCCGGGTGCAGCCCTTCCAAGCGCAGTTGCCCCCGGCCGACCTGGTCGTCGACGCTCTGTTCGGCATCGGGCTTTCGCGCGCCCCGGATGCGGAGAGTGCCGTGCTGATCGACGCGATCAACGGCCATGGCGCGCCGGTGCTTTCGCTGGATGCGCCCAGTGGCGTGGACTGCGATCGTGGCAGCGTCCCCGGCAAGGCGGTATTCGCGACGCGGACCTTGGAATTCATCGCGGGCAAGGCCGGACTGCGCACGGGAGCGGCGCTGGACCATGTCGGCACCGTCGCGCTGGCGTCGCTCGAGCTGCCACCAAAGCTCATCGCCGACGCCACGCCCGTCGCGGAACTGCTGGAGGCCGTGGATCTCGCGCGCTGGCTGCGCCCCCGTCGCCGCGATTCGCACAAGGGTACGAATGGAAGGGTGCTGTGCGTCGGAGGAGACTTCGGTGGCGGCGGCGCGATTCTCCTCTGCGCCGAGGCGGCGTTGCGCTGCGGCGCCGGACTCGTTGATGTCGCCACGCGCCGCGAGCATTTGCCTGCGCTGCTTGCGCGTACACCCGAGGCGCTCGGACACGCGCTGGACGAGGATGGCGGATTCGACGCGTTGCTCGACAAGGCCGATGTCGTGGCGGTCGGTCCCGGGCTCGGCCACGGGGATTGGGGCGGTTCTCTGCAACGGCGCAGCCTCGCAAGCGGGAAGCCGCTGGTTCTGGACGCGGATGCCCTGAATCTCATCGGATCCGCGGGCGGTCCCTTGCCGGATGAAACCGTCATCACCCCGCATCCGGGCGAGGCGGCGCGTTTGCTGGCCACCTCTACGGCGCAGGTGCAGGGCGATCGCCATGCGGCTGCGCATGAACTGGCCGCACGTTACCGCTGTGTCGTCGTGCTGAAGGGCGCGGGAAGCATCGTCGCCGCATCGGATCGTCTTTCGCGGGTGGTCGCCGCGGGCAATCCCGGCATGGCAACCGGAGGCATGGGGGATGTGCTCACCGGAACCATCGCGGCATTGCGCGCGCAGGGGCTGAACGGGTTCGACGCCGCGAGTGCAGGCACGCTACTGCACGCGCTTGCAGGCGACGCGGCGACAGATGGCGGCGAGCGTGGCCTGTTGCCGACGGATCTGATGCCATGGTTGCGGCGCTTCGCCAATCCCGGAACGACGAAGTGATTTCTATGCTGCTAGAAGATGCCGATGCCACCAATGCTCTGGGCGAGGCGCTCGCGCGCACCCGCCCGCCGCGAGGCGTGATCCATCTCCACGGGGACCTCGGCGCGGGCAAGTCGACGCTGGCGCGGGCGCTGCTGCGCGAACTGGGCGTGGCTGGTGCGATCCGCAGTCCCACCTACACGCTGGTCGAGCGTTACCCGCTCGCATCGGGCGGCGAGGCGTGGCACCTCGATCTGTATCGCATTGGTGATGGTGCGGAACTGGAATTCCTCGGGCTCGACAGCGACGAGGCGACGCTCTGGTTGGTCGAATGGCCTGAGCGTGGTGGGCACTTCCTTCCGGCGGCGGACCTGCGACTGGATATGGAGGTCGCGGGGACGGGCCGACGGGTGGACGTGATTCCGGTCACGGAAGCGGGTGGGGAGTGGCTGGAGCGTTTGCGGGGCGTAAATCCCCGACGAGTTGCGGCGGACTCCTGAACGATTCCGAAGGAAAGGCCGGCAGGTGCCGGATTCGTAAGGAAAAAATACTTGACGGCGCTGGCGGCCGGTGCTTGACTAGTGCCCATGCGCGTATCGGGGGCTACCGTTCAGAAGGTTCTGTTGGGCATGGCGCTGGTGTCAGCGTTGGCCTGGAACCTGGCACACGCGAGTGAAATCAATGGCTTGCAGCTGAGCGACGGCGCGACCGGCACGCGTGCGGAAATCGCGCTCGATCGGGCGGTGGACTTCAAGCTGATCCGTCTGGCTGACCCGGAACGTCTGGTCGTAGACCTGCCGGCGACCCACATCCGCAAGGGGCTCGCCCTACCTGCCGGCTCGGGCGTGATCAAGTCCGTGCGCGCCGGCCAACCGGCGGCGGACACGGCCCGCATCGTTTTCGACCTTGCCCAGCCGGTCGCCGTTCTGAAGCCACGTATCGAGCAGGGGGCTGGCGGTCCGCGACTGGTGCTGGAGTGGCCGGGCGATGGCGAACCGGCTGCTGGCAACGCCGACGTCAAGCCTGCGGCGCAATCCAAGGCCACGGCTTCGCAGTCACCTTCGGCCGGGGCACAGACCGCCGGCGACGAGGTTGGCGCTTCCAGCGCCGCGACGTCCCGCCTGATCTCCGAGCTGGCGGCTCGCGGCGAGGCCAAAAAGTTCGAAGCTGCAGCCAATCCGGGTACGCGGGCTGACCCTGCAAGCGCCGGCTCCAATTCAGGTGCCTCCGCCGCCATCAAGGCCGCCGGCACGCCAGCGCAGACAGCAGGCAGTGCGTCGTCCGTGGCCGAGTTGCCCGTCTCCGCCCCTCCGGCGGATGCGGTGAAGACCATGAAAGACGTGATGCGCAGCCGCGGCATGCGTCCGCTCGTCATCGCGATCGACGCCGGCCATGGCGGCCAGGACCCGGGCGCGACCGGCCTCAACGGCAAGCGCGAGAAGGACGTGACCCTGGCGATCGCGCGCGAGCTTGCGCGCCAGATCAATGCCACGCCGGGTCTCAAGGCCTATCTCACCCGCGACAACGACGTCTTCATCCCGCTCAACAACCGCGCCCAGCTGGCCCGGAAGGCGGGCGCGGACATGTTCGTCTCGATCCATGCGGATGCGGCGGAGAACCGCGCCGCCAGCGGCTCATCGGTTTACGTGTTGTCGCTCAAGGGGGCCTCGTCGCAGCGCGCCCGCTGGCTGGCCGACAAGGAAAACGCCTCCGACCTCATTGGCGGCGTGCGGCTGGAGAAGACCAGCGGCACGCTGGCGTCGGTGCTGATCGACCTGACCCAGAGCGGGCAGATGAAAGCGTCCGAAGACGCGGCGACGCACGTGCTCAGCGGCCTGAGCCGCTTGGGCCGCAACCACAAGCCGCACATCGAGCGCGCCAACTTCGCCGTGCTGCGGACCTCCGACATGCCGGCGATGCTCGTGGAAACCGCCTTCATCTCGAACCCCGATGAAGAGCGCCGCCTCGGCGACCCCGTCTACCAGCGCCAGCTGGCCCGCGCGGTGCTCGATGGGGTCAACACCTACTTCGTGCGCCAGCCACCGCCGGGAACCTTGTACGCGGCGCAGGCGGCCGCCGACGTGCCCGCGGTCGCGGGCGCGGGCGGCGGCAGCAAGTAACGCGCGCCCGGGCGTTGGGATTACCCCCCGCGCCGCATATCATCCCGGCTCAGCAATCCTCGACGGCGCGCGGCGCCGTTCCCGCCGTGGCGATACGACAGCTTCCCGACACCCTCATCAACCAGATTGCCGCCGGCGAAGTCGTCGAACGCCCCGCGTCCGTGGTCAAGGAACTGGTCGAGAACGCACTTGATGCCGGCGCGCGTCGCATCGATATCGACCTGGAGGAGGGCGGAGTCCGCCTGATCCGGATCCGCGACGACGGTGGCGGCATCCCCGCGCACGACCTGCCGCTGGCGGTGTCGCGCCATGCCACCAGCAAGATTGCCTCGCTCGACGACCTCGAGGGCGTGGCGACCCTGGGCTTCCGGGGCGAGGCCCTGCCGTCAATCGCCTCGGTCAGCCGCTTCGCCCTGGTCTCGCGCCATAACGGTTCGCCACACGGCGCCGCGCTTGAGATCGACGGCGGCCGTCTCGGCGAGGTCGTGCCCAAGTCGCACCCGCAAGGCACCACCGTCGAGGTGCGCGACCTGTTCTTCAACGTGCCTGCACGGCGCAAGTTCCTCAAGGCCGAGCGCACCGAACTCGGCCACATCGAGGAATGGCTGCGGCAGCTCGCGCTGGCGCGTCCCGATGTGGAGTTGCGTGTTTCCCACAATGGGAAGCCGTCGCGGCGCTGGAAAGGCGAGGGCGACCTGCTGTCCGAAGTACGCCTGCACGAGGCGCTGGGCGAGGAATTCGCCAACCACGCGCTGCGCATCGACCACAGTGCCGCCGGATTGCGCCTGCATGGCTGGATTGCACAGCCGGTATACAACCGGGCCAGCGCGGACCAGCAGTACCTCTACGTCAATGGTCGCGCGGTCCGCGATCGCAGCGTGGCGCACGCGGTCAAGCAGGCCTACGCCGACGTGTTGTTCCACGGACGCCAACCTGCCTATGTCCTGTTCCTGGAACTGGACCCGCGCCGCGTCGACGTCAACGTGCATCCGGCCAAGCACGAGGTCCGCTTCCGCGACGCACGCCTGATCCACGACTTCGTCTACCGCACGCTCAACGAGGCACTGGCGGAAACGCGCGCCGGCAGCGCGCCGACCCCGGCCGCGATGCACGACGCCGGCAGCGCGGCGCAACTCGCGTACCGGTGGAACGCCGCCGCACCGCAATCGCCGCTGGGGCTGCAGCAGGTGGCCGAAGCCCGCGCCGGCTACGCCACCTTGTACGGCAGCGCGGCCGCGGCCATGCCCGAGCCGGCCTCACCGATGCCGTTGCAGGACGGCCCGGACGCGACGATGCCGCCGTTGGGCTACGCCGTCGCCCAGTTGCACGGCATCTACATCCTGGCGGAGAACGCCGACGGCCTCATCGTCGTCGACATGCATGCCGCACACGAGCGCATCGGTTACGAGAAGCTCAAGTGCGCGCATGACGGTGAAGGCCTGCGCACCCAGCCGCTGCTGGTACCGATGACCGTCGCCGTGTCGGAACGCGAGGCCGACGTCGCCGAGCGCGAAGCCGAAACGCTGGCAACCCTGGGTTTCGAACTCAACCGCAGCGGCCCGCAATCGCTGGTGTTGCGTGCGGTTCCGGCGCTGCTTGCCCACGGCGACGTCGAGGCCCTGTTGCGCGACGTGCTTGCCGACCTGCGCGAGCACGGCGAGAGCCGCCGGGTGGATGCCGCGCGCGACGAGTTGCTGGCGACCATGGCCTGCCACGGCGCCGTGCGGGCGAACCGGCGTCTCACTTTGCCGGAAATGAACGCGCTGCTGCGGGAAATGGAAGTGACCGAGCGTTCCGGGCAATGCAATCATGGCCGTCCGACCTGGGCGCGCTTTTCCCTGGCCGAAATCGACCGCTGGTTCCTGCGAGGACGTTGATGTCGCGACTCACGAACAAACTGCTGCCGTTGTTGCTGCTGGCATTGGCAGCTACCGCCTGCGAGGACAAGGAAGCCGCGCGAAAGGCCGCCGAGGCCAAGGTCCAGGCGTTCGCCGCCACCCAGAAGGAATGGCGCGACGAACGCAGGGCGAAGCTCCTGCAACCGGACGGGTGGACCAGCCTGGTCGGGCTGCACTGGATCGAGAAGGGCGAGCACTATTTCGGCAGCGATCCGGACAACGGCATCCGCCTGGCTGCGGGACCGGCGCACGCCGGGATGATCTCGCTCGAAGGTGACCGCATCCGCTTCGTCCCCGAGAAGGGCGCGGCGTTCACGCTGGACGGCGAGCCGCTGAAGGGCGCGACCACCCTGCTGAGCGACGCGGACGCCAACGGCCCCAGCAAGCTCGGCTTCGACGACGGCAAGGGCGTGATCACGATCATCAAGCGCGCTGATCGCTACGCCTTCCGGGTCAAGCATGCCGATGCGCCGACGCGCACCGGCTTCAAGTCCATCGAGTACTGGCCGGGCGGCAACGACTGGATCATTCGCGCGAAGTTCGTGCCCAATGCGCCGGGCAAGACCCTGCCGATCGCGAACATCGTCGGCACCACCGAAAACGTCTCCAACCCGGGCGCGGTCGAATTCCAACGCGACGGCAAGAGCTACCGCATCGAAACGCTCGACGAGGGCGATGGCGTCCTGTCGCTGATCTTCGCGGATCGCACCAGCGGCCACGGCAGCTATCCCGCCGGCCGCTTCCTCGATGCCGCCAAGCCCGATGCGGGCGGCACCGTGCTGCTCGACTTCAACAAGAGCTACAACCCGCCGTGCGCGTTCACCGCATTCGCCACGTGCCCGTTGCCGCCTCCGGAAAACCGCCTCGACCTGGAAATCGTCGCCGGCGAAAAGACCTACCACTTCGAGAAGAGCAAGCAGTCATGAGCCTGGCCGCGCGTCGCCGCAATTTCCTCGTACTGCCACTGCTGGCGTGCGCGCTGGCCCTGCCGCTCGCCTGCGCGGGAGCCCCGGCGGCGAATGCCGCGCCCGCAACGGCCGCCGCCAAGGTGCCGCCGAAGCCGCTGCTGTGGAAGGTGTCGGACAAGGACAACTCCATCTACCTGCTGGGCTCATTCCACCTGCTGAAGGCGGACGACTACCCGCTGTCGTCCGACGTCGACAGCGCCTTCGACAAGGCAGGCAAGGTCGTTTTCGAAGTGCCGCCGGCGCAATTGACCGATCCGGCGCTGGCGCAGAAGCTGCAGCAACTGGCCGGTTACGGTGATGGCCGCACCCTCAGCCAGGTCCTGCCGCCCGCCGTGCGCGAGAAGATGACGCAGGTTCTCGGCAAGCAGCACGTCGATGAGCTTGATCCGGTCGAGCCTTGGTACATCAACCTGAGCCTGATGATCGGGGTATCGATGCGCATGGGCTTCAGTCCCGAACAAGGGCTCGACATGTACCTGGCACGTCGCGCCGCCGCGGCTGGCAAGCCGGTGGCTGGCCTGGAGACCGCGGAACAGCAGCTGGCCATCCTCGACGCCACGCCGATGGATGAGCAGGTCCGGGGTCTGCAGGACTATTTCGCCAATCCGGAAGAATTGCCCAAGCTGTTGAACGAATCGCATGCGGCATGGCGCGATGGTGATGCGCGGCGCCTGGGCAACCTGGTCATCGACGAAATGCGCAAGGAAACGCCGACGAGCTACCGCGTGCTCAACACCGAGCGCAACGATGCCTGGGTACCGCAACTGCGCAAGCTGCTCGATGACGCGTCCAAGGGCGACATCCTCGTCGTCGTGGGTGCGATGCACCTGCTCGGCCAGGATGGCGTGGTCGAGAAGCTGCGCGCCAAGGGTTACAAGGTCGAACGCATCTGCACGGCCTGCAGCAAGGCGGAGTAATTCCGCCGACTTGGGCGGCGGCCGCCGTCAAGCGCGGCAGCCGCGCCGGGAATCAGTCGATCGCGACCAGCTCGATGCAGTCCACCGGGCATGCGGGCACGCATAGTTCGCAGCCGGTGCAGAGCGGCTCGATCACCGTGTGCATGTGCTTGGAGCCGCCGATGATCGCGTCCACCGGGCAGGCCTGGATGCACTTGGTGCAGCCGATGCAGTCGGCTTCGACGATGAGCGCGACCTGCGCCGGTTTGTGCTCGCCGCGCGAACGGTCGTAGGGCTTGGGCGCGACACCCAGCACCTTGGCCAGCGCCCGCGCGCCGGCGTCGCCACCGGGCGGGCAATGGTCGACGTCCGCCTCGCCACGCGCCATGGCTTCGGCGTACGGACGACACCCGGCATAACCGCATTGGCCGCATTGGGTCTGCGGCAGGATGCGGTCCAAACGCTCGGTCAGTTCGGTCGTCATGCGGGACAAGCCATGCGTTGGCATGGCCGGGATTGGCCGGCTCAGCGCACCGGCATGCCCGGCTCAGCGCCGCTGTCGGCATCCAGCAGGTGCAACGCGCCGCCATCGAAGCCGGCGGAGAGGATCATGCCTTCGCTCAGGCCGAAGCGCATCTTGCGCGGTGCAAGGTTGGCGATGAACACGACATTGCGGCCCACCAGCTTCTCCGGTTCGGCGTAGGAGCCGCGGATACCCGAGAAGATCTGGCGCTTGCCCAGGTCGCCCGCGTCGAGCTCGAAGCGCAGCAGCTTGTCCGAACCTTCCACGAACTCGCACGCCAGCACCTTGCCGACGCGCAAGTCGAGCTTGGCGAAGTCGTCGATGGCGATGGTCGCGCTGGTGGTGGCAGGTGCTGCCGCGGCAGCCGGCGGGGTGGGGGCAGCGGCGGGCCTGGCGGTGTTCGCCGGGGCGGCCTGCAGGTTTTCCTTGGAAGCTTCGATCATGGTCTCGATCTGTTTCGGATCAATGCGGGTGAACAGCGGCGTGTAGGCGGCGATGCGTCGGGCCAGCAACGGGGTCTCGAGGTCGCGCCAATGGGCCACCGGCGCCTGCAGGAAGGTTTCGGCCTGCGCGGCCACGCGCGGCAGCACCGGCTTGAGCGCGGCCGCGAGCACGCGGAACAGGTTGAGGCCCTGGGTGCATACGGCCTGCAGCTGCGCATCGCTGCCTTCCTGCTTGGCCAGCACCCATGGCTTGTGTTCGTCGATGTACTTGTTGGCTTCGTCGGCCAGCGCCATGGCCAGGCGCAGCGCGGTGGCCGCTTCGTTGCGGCCATAGGCGTCGGCGATCGGCGCGAGCTGCGCGGCGAAGTGCGCATACATCGCCGCATCCGGCAGTTGCGACGCCAGCATGCCGTCGAAGCGCTTCTCGATGAAGCCGGCGCAGCGGCTAGCGAGGTTGACGAATTTGCCGACCAGGTCGGAGTTCACGCGCGCAGTGAAGTCGGCGAAGTTGAGGTCGACGTCGTCGACGCCGCCCGAGGTCTTGGTCGCGAAGTAGTAGCGCAGCGCCTCGGGCGCCAAGCCATGCTCCAGGAACGTGCGCGCCATGACGAACGTGCCGCGCGACTTCGACATCTTCTCGCCGTTCACCATCAGGTAGCCGTTGACGTGCAGCCGCGTGGGCGCGCGATGGCCGGAACCGTGCAGCACCGCCGGCCAGAACAGGCCGTGGAAATTGACGATGTCCTTGCCGATGAAGTGGTGCATCTCGGTCGGCGTGCCCGGCGCGAGATAGCGGTCGAAGTCGATGCCCTCGCGCTCGCTGAGCGCCTTGAAGCTGGCGAGGTAGCCGATCGGCGCGTCCAGCCAGACGTACAGGAACTTGCCCGGATGCCCGGGGATCTCGAAACCGAAGTAGGGCGCATCGCGCGAGATGTCCCACGCACGCAGGCCGCCTTCCGCGTCCAGCCATTCCAGGAGCTTGGCCTTGACGCCGGGCGTGGCGACGTCGCCAGCCAGCCATTGGCGCAGAAAGTCGCTGAAGTGCCCGACTTCGAAGAAGAAGTGTTCCGACTCGCGGATCTCGGGCGTTGCGCCGCTGATTACCGAGCGAGGTTCCTTGAGTTCGGTCGGCGAATACGTCGCGCCGCAGTTCTCGCAGTTGTCGCCGTACTGGTCGGCGGTGCCGCAGTTGGGGCAGATGCCCTTCACGTAGCGATCGGGCAGGAACATGCCCTTGACCGGATCGTACAGTTGCGACACGGCGCGGCGCTGGATGTGGCCGTTGGCTTCGAGCTCGCGGTAGAAGCTCTCGGTGAGGGCGCGGTTGTGCGCCGAGTTGGTCGAGTCGTAGTGGTCGACGACGACGTCGAATGCCTTGAGGTCGCGCTCGTGCGATTCCTGCATGCCGGCGATGAAATCTTCCGGCGTTACCCCGGCCTTCTCGGCCGCCAGCATGATCGGCGTGCCATGCGTGTCGTCCGCGCTGACGAAGCGCACCGTGTCGCCGGACATGCGCCGTGCCCGCACCCAGATATCGGCCTGGATGTAGCCCACCAGGTGGCCGAGGTGCAGCGCACCGTTGGCGTAGGGGAGGGCGAAGGTGACGAGCAGGTCGCGGGACATGGGGACGACAGGTTCGAGGGGGCGGCGATTATCGCATGCGCAGCAAAAAGCCCCGGGCATGCCGGGGCTTTGTCGGAGGAACGCGGCCTATTGCCGCACCCAGACCTGCTGCCGGCAGATGAAGGCGATGCAGCCGGACATCCCGAGCTTCGCGCCTCCTGCGAGGAGTTCGATCTTCGACTTGTAGGTCTTGCCGTTCTCCGGATCGAGCACGGTGCCGCCTTTCCACTTGCCGGGGCCGTCGGCCTTCAGGCCCCACAGGATGACCATGCCCTTGATCGGCTTGTCGCGGTTGCTGCCGCGACATTTGTCGCACGCCGGATCGGTGCCGTTGTGGGTGTCGAGGATTTCGACGACCTTGCCGGCATAGCTTCCATCCGTCGCGCGATAGATCTCGACCACGGACTTGGCCTTGCCGGTGTCGTCATCGATGGTTTGCCAACGCCCCGTGGGCACGCCCTGTGCGGGGGCGGCCATTCCGGGGATGCAGAGCAAAGCGGCCAGCAGTGCCGCGAACTGGAAGCGCATGGCGAATTCCCCTTCTCTGAAAAACGCAACGGCCCGTTGCCGGGCCGTGCGGGTATGGCTTGCCAGTGGCCGTCAGTGCTCGCGGGTCCAGTGCGCCGAGCGGCAGAACACGAACTTGCAGCCGGTGATCTCCAGCTTGTTGCCGCCGTCGACCAGCTTGACGCTCTTGACCTTGAAGCTTTCGCCGGCGGAGGGCTTGAAGCCCTGGCCATTGCCCCAGCCTTCCGGTGTCTTCTCCAGGTTCCACAGCACCGGCATGCCGATGATGGGCTTGTTCTTCTTGTCGCCGTCGCACTTGCTGCACAGCGCGTTGGGGGCGTAGAGGGTCTCGACGACCTTGGCGGCGAGCTTGCCGTTCTTCGCCTCGTACACTTCGGTGATCGTCATGGCCTTGCCGGTCTGGTCGTCCCAGGTCTTCCAGCGACCGATCGGCGAGGTCGCGGATTGGGCGAAGGCCATCGTGGTTGCCGCCAGCAGCGGCAGGGCAAGCAGCGCGCAAATCAGTTTGGTACGCATCGAGCAGTCCCCCTCCGGACTTTGTTGATCGATCCGCGCCGGCGGCGCGGGAGTGCGGCCTTTATACCGCATCCGGCGGCGTACGGACGCGTGGGCCGCCGTTCATTCAGCCGCCAAAAAAGAAGCCCGGCTTTCGCCGGGCTTCGGTGTGGAGGCGCGGCTTATAGCCCGTTGCCGCCGCATCCCTTGAGCAGGTAATCCTCGATCAGCTGCAACTGGTCGCCCATGATCTGGCGGGTCCACGCGGGACCATGCGCGTAGTCCTCGAGCCGGTGGTAGTCGACGCGCTGACCGGAAGCCTTCGCCTTCGCGGCGAACCAGTCCGACTGCTCGATCGGCACCGTCTGATCGCGGTCGCCGTGGTAGATCATGATCGGGATCTGGATCTTGTCCGCCTGGTCCAGCGGATTGAGCCCGTCGACCGTCGGTGCCTGCGCCTGGCGGAAGAACGGGTTGGTGTAGAACTTCGACCAGATCCGGTGGATGTCCGACACGCCTGCGCCGGCGATGGAGCACTTGTAGAGGCCGTTCGGACGCACCGCCGCGGCAAACGCCGCATACCCGCCGTACGAGAAGCCGAACATGGCGATGCGGCCGGGCTGGGCGATCTTCTGTTCGATCATCCACTTCGCGCCATCATCCTTGTCGTCCTGCATCTTCTGGCCCCACTCGGCGTCGCCGGCCATCCACAGCTTGCGGCCCCAGCCATCGGAGCCGCGGTACTGCGGCCGCAGCACCGAGAAGCAGCGTGAAGCCAGGAGCGGTGTCCACATCGAATCGTCGAACGACATCTGATCGCGCCCCCAAGGGCCGCCATGCGGATGGACGACTGCCGGCCACGGGCCCGGGCCGCACAGTTCGGCGTTGGGTGTGGTCAGGAATGCCGGGATGTCCAGACCGTCGCGCGCCTTGTAGTAGATCAGCCTGGTATCCCCCAGCGCCTGGGAATCGATCTCGGGATACTGCTTGGCGAGCAGCGACAAGCGGCCGTCCTTGAGCAGGTAGTACTCCGGCGGACGCGAGGCACCATCGACCTTGACGACGAACGTCTTCATGTCCGGCGTGTAGTCCAGCAGCGTATAGCCGACCTTGGCGTCGTACTTGGCCGTTGCATCGGCTCCGGTCGCCGGATCCACGAACCGGGTCGGCTCCGCATTGATGCCCAAGGCCGAGCGCAGGCCCTTGTCGAGGGCCTGGAATTGCGGCGCCACCCATTGGACGTCGGAGCCGCGCGGTCCCGCATAGACGAGGCCCAGGATTTCACCCGGACGCGCGCCGCCGGCGGTCTTGTAACGGTTGAGCAAGACGTCGCTCGCATTGAAGTAGCGATGCTCGAATAGCACTTCCTTCTGCTTGCGCGCGGCTATGTCGTACTCGTGGATGACCTGCTTGTCCTTGCCCTTGTTGCTCAGGACGAAGGCGACATTGGGGTCCTCCGCGAAGCCGATGATGCGCACGGCATCGCGCTCCTTCACGTGCGAGCGGAAGTGCTCATCCCACTTGCCGGTCTGCGGGTCGCGGAACTCGGCGGCGATGAAAGCACCATTGGCGTCGAGGCCGTAGCGCGTCCTTGCGCGCAGGCGGCCTTCCAGGTCGGTGACGTAGCTGGCGACGCTTTCCTCGCTGCGCTGGATCCGATCGGCCTTGAAGGTGCGGAGGTTGACCTTGTAGACGTCGCCGGCGTCGGTGCCGACGCTGTTGACGAGGAGGATGTGGTCGGGATCGTTAGGCAGCGTATCCAGCACCCCTGGGTTGCTCAGCGCCTGGGCGAACTGCTCGGCGCGGCCGCGGGGGCGCTCCAGCGGCATCGGTTCGTGCCATTGGCTGCCTTCGAGGTCGGTAATGAACAGCTTGCTGACGAAAGTCTTGGTCACCTGGTCGAAGCGAAGGTCGTACGGCTGCCATAACGTCACGGCCAGCGCATCGTTCTTGACGAACGACACCGACGCGAACTTCATCTTCTTGGTCGCGATCACCGTGGGCGCTTCGCCCAGGGCGTCGGTCTTCCACACCAGGATGACGCGCTCCTCGCCACGCGCTTCGAGCGCGGCCAGGTGTTTGCCATCCGGGGAAAGGGAAACGCTGCTGATCTTGGGGAACGCCGCCAGTTGGGCGATCGTCGGCGCCACGGGCTTGGCCGAGGCTGGCGTTGCGATCAACGCCGCAAGCGCAAGAAAGCACGAACGGATCATCATTGGTTTGCAGCTCCATCCACGAGGTAGGGCGACCGGTCGTCGCCCACCAAAAAAAAGCCCGCCGCCTGTTACGGCGGCGGGCGGGGTTGCCACGAAGTGCTACATCAGAACGACTTGGAGACGTTCACGAAGAACGTGCGACCGACGTAGTCGTAGCCGCTGTACAGCGGGGCATTGCCGACGCGGTTATAGACGCCCGACGAGATGCTCGGCGGGATCGCGTTGGTGAAGTTGCGCACGCCTGCGGTCAGCGACCAGGTGTCGAAGGTGTACTGGCCCGACAGGTTGTGGGTGAAGTAATCCTTCACGTACAGCTTGCGCGCGTCGGTTTCGCCGTTGAGGCCGAAGTAGTCGTAGCTCTGCATTGCGCCGACCCACTCGGTGCCGTAACGGATCTTCCAGTTCTTCATGCTGTAGGCGACGTCGAACGAGCCCGCGTACTCGGGGTTGTTGATCGTGCCGTTGACATCGTCGATCGGATCGTCCGCGAACAGCTTGCTCGACTGCTCCAGGTAATGCGTGACTTCGGTCGTCGCACGCAGGGTGCCCGGGCCGAGGTCGCGCACGTAGCGCAGGGTGAAGTCGTAGCCGCGGACGTGGTCGGTGGCCAGGTTGACGTAGCTGTCATGCACCGTGAGGGCATTGCTGCCAGCGGTGCGCGGATCGACCAGGCGGCAGAAGCCTCCGCCGGAACGGAACTGCGGGTCGTCGTAGCACAGTTGCAGGATGTTGCCTGCACCCGCGCGCGAGACGCCGTTGTCGACCTGGATGTCGAAGTAGTCAACCGCGAACGAGATGTCGCCCACGCTGTCCGAGAAGTCGGGCTGCAGGATCAGGCCAACCGTCAGCGCCTTGGAGGTTTCGGCCTTCAGGCCGGCTTCGGCGCCGCCGGCGGTGAGGACCTGGACCGAACTGGTCGCCTGGAAGTTCGGGGCGAGGCCTTCGCTGGCGCAGTTGGCGGCGCGGATCGAACCCGGATCGGCACCGTAGTTGTTGCACGGGTCGTTCTGGTTGCTCAGGAAGCCGCTGGTCGCGCCCAGGAACTGTTCGAACAGCGCCGGAGCGCGGTACGACGTGCCGTACGAACCACGCAGCGACACCCAGTTGAACGGCGTCCACAGGCCACCGAGCTTGTAGGTGGTGTCCGAACCGTACGACTTGTAGTCGGTGATTCGAGCCGACGCGTTCATCGTCAGTTCTTCCGCCCACGGCAGGCCGGACAGCAGCGGGAATTCGAGTTCGCCGTACGCTTCCCACACCGAGTCGGTGCCACGGGTGATGGCGGCCGAGGTCAGGTTGTACAGGTTGCCGTTCTGCGAATCGACCGGCGGCGTATCGTCGATCTTGCCCTTGCGGTACTCGACGCCGAACGCGCCGCGCACTTCGCCGTACGGCATGGCGAACAGCGGCCCGTTGACGCCGAAGGTCGCGGCGCTTTCGGTGTATTCGGTGTTGCCGGTGACCGGGACGAAGGTCCAGTCCTTCCAGGCCTGCGGCAGCACGCCGCCGATGACTGCGGTGGTCAGGGCCGGAGCAGCGACGCAACCGTTGGCCGGGTTGCGGCAAACGAACGTACCACCGGGCCCGGCGACCACGTCGAGGCTCTGCTTGACGCGATCGGTCAGCCAGGATTCGAAGGTGTAGTCGGCATCCGAGCGCGCATGGCTCAGGGTGAGGTCATAGCTCCAGTCGGAGAAGATGAAGTCACCCTTGATGCCGCCCAGTCCCTTCCAGTAGTTCAGTTCCTGGCGGCTGTGGTCGTTGCCGTAGCCGATGAAGGCGCGGACACCGACCGGACCATTGGTGATCGCGGTGGGAGCATTCTGGAACGTGCTGGCCTGCAGGTTGGCCGGGATCAGCGGGCTGCCCTTCCAGTAGTCCAGCGACAGCTGGCGATAGCCGGTCTGCGACGACTTGCGCTGGTTGCCGAGCAGTTCGAAATACACCTCGGCGTTACCGAGGGCTTCAACATCGAAGCTGCCCTGGAGGAAGCCGGTACGGATCTTGGCGGGCGAGATCAGCGAGCGGTTCAGCATGCGCGGATCGAACGTGTCGCGGATGTTGGTGTTGGTGGTCTGGCCACCGCCCACGCCTTCGAAGCCGACCAGACCGGTGGTCACGGCCGAGTTCGGGCGCCAGCGGTTGAACGTGGTGCCGGTCGCGCCACGCGCGCCGACGCCGGTGAGGCTGTTGGTGCCGATGGTGTTGATCGTGACGCCGTTGGAGCCGGTGCCGGTGATCGGATAGCACTTGGGCTTGCCGGTCAGCGGATCGATGGTGTCGCCGCTGCCCCAGAAGTCGCCGATGGCGAGGTTTCGGCGCAGGTCCGTGTTGCAACGGGTCCAGTCGCGATCGCCGAGCGTCAGTTCGTTGCGGTCGTAGGCTTCGAACGAGGCCGACAGGTCGTAACGATCGCCGCCCTTGCCCCAGACCAGCGAGTAGCGGGTCTGGTCGCCGCCGCCGTCTTCAGTCACGTTGTACTGGGCTTCGGCCGTGAGGCCATCGACCTTCTTGCGGGTGATGATGTTGACCACGCCGGCGACCGCGTCGGAGCCGTAGATCGACGACGCGCCGTCCTTCAGGACTTCGATGTGGTCGATCATTGCGTTCGGCAGCACGTTGAGGTCGGCCGAGCCGACCGAGCCGCGCGAGCCGGCCGGCGAAACGCGGCGGCCGTTGAGCAGGATCAGGGTGCGCGAAGCACCCAGGCCGCGCAGCGACAGGGTGTTGACGCCCGGGCCGCCGTCGACGACGAAGCCGCCGAACGCGTTGTTGATCTGGGCGGTGCCGCCGGTTACGGAGTTGCCCTGCAGGATGTTCGCGGTCGAGGCGAAACCGGCGAGCGTGGTTTCCTCGCGGGTGATCACCTGGACGGGCGAGACCGAGTTGAACGTGTCGCGCGCGATGCGCGAACCGGTCACGGTGATCGCTTCGAGTTCGGTCGCGTCCTTCTTTTCGGCCTCGGTGGTGGCCTGGTCGTCCGAAGTGGCCTGGGTTTCCTGGGCCATGGCGATGTTCGCGCTAAAGAGCAGGGCGCTCATCAGCGCCACCGACAGCGCATTGCGCTGCAGGCGGTGGGTATTGCTGGCAGACATCTGTTTCCCCTGTTGATGATGGTTTTCTTGGTTGCGCCAATCCCCCGGCGCGGCCGGTGCTTGACCGACAGGTCGAACTTAACATGCTGTTAACACGACTGTCATGGGGCCTTAGCAAAACTCGTGCCTGACCCGTTCATTCGCCTTGGGCGTGGCGTTCCGCGGGCCTAGAATGTTGCAGAGCGGCATGACGCCGCGCCTGGTCGAACTCCATTGAACGCACCCATGCAATCGCGCCTTTCCGAACTCACCTTGCCCGGAATGGGGGTCACGCTGTCCCAGTCGGGAGTAAAGGTGCGGGTCGCCGAATCCGGTGGGCGCGTGGCCGTCGAGGTCACCGCTGGCTTCCCGGGAAGTTGGCTCGAGCCTTGGTTGCGCGACATGGCCCAGCGCATGGCGGAGGACTCCGGCAACACGCTTTCGAGCTTCGCGCTGAATTCCCGGATCGCCAGCCACGCCGTGCAGGAGAAGCTTTCTCCTCTTCCCAATGTCCGCAACATCATCGCGGTGGGTTCCGGCAAGGGCGGGGTGGGCAAGTCGACGGTGGCCGTGAACCTGGCCCTCGCGCTGGCCGCCGATGGCGCCCGCGTCGGAGTGCTGGATGCGGACATCTATGGTCCCAGCGTGCCGTTGATGCTGGGCCTCACCGGCCGTCCCGACAGTCCGGACGGCAAGACCATCGAGCCGATGCGGGCCCACGGCGTGGAGGCGATGTCGATCGGCCTGCTGGTCGACCAGGACACGCCCATGATCTGGCGCGGCCCAATGGCGACGTCGGCGCTGACCCAGTTGCTGACGGAAACGCGCTGGGGCGGCTCCCAAGGGGAAAGCCTGGACTACCTGATCCTCGACCTGCCGCCGGGCACCGGCGACATCCAACTCACGATGGCGCAGAAGATCCCGGTCGCCGGTGCGGTGGTCGTGACCACGCCACAGGACGTGGCCACGCTGGATGCACGCAAGGCGCTGAAGATGTTCGAGAAGGTGGACGTGCCGGTGCTCGGACTGGTCGAGAACATGGCCGTGCACGTGTGCTCCAACTGCGGCCACGCCGAACACATCTTTGGCGAGGGCGGCGGCCAGCGGATGGCGGCCCAGTACGGCGTGCCGCTGCTTGGCAGCCTGCCCCTGGATGCGAACGTGCGCGAACAGGGCGATACCGGCGTGCCCATCGTTGTCGCGGCGGGAAAGACTGCCGCCGCCGATCACTTCCGGATGGCCGCCCGTCGGGTGGCGATCGAGCTTGCCAAGCGCCCGCAGGTCGCCAGACCCCTCGCCGTGTCGCTTCTGGGCTGATTTGGCCCTGCTGCGCCTGCTGCATCGCAACATGCAGCCAGCGAATTGCGCCCCTTACAGTCGGACTCGACGCGGCCACGGGCCACGTTTCCCTGCGCGGCCCTGGGCCGGCCGCGTGACTCGAGCTCACTCCTGAGGGTCCATCAAATGAAGCATCCGTTCCGCACTGCGGCGCTCTCCGCCGCTGTGATCGCCACGCTCGGTCTGTCGTCCGCCGCATTGGCCGGTGGCCGTCCCGACCTCGTGCTGGCGGGCCTCAAGGCCGGCAAGGCTCACGAAGCCGGCGAACTGCTGGTGAAGTTCCGCGACGGCTCGACCGTCTCGCAGCAGTCCGCCGTGCGCCAGGCGCTGGGCGCCGAAAAGGCCGACACCGTGCGTGCAGGAAATGCCAGGAAGGGCGAATTGGCGCTGCTGCGCCTCCCGACCGGCAAGGACATGGCCGCCGCCGTGCGTTCCCTCAGCGCCAATCCGGCCGTCGAATACGCGGAGCCGAACTGGACCTACCACCACAACGCCATTTCCAACGACACCTACGTGGCCAACGGCTCGCTGTGGGGCATGTACGGCGATGCGACCACCCCCACCAACCAGTACGGCTCGCAGGCCGCGGAAGCGTGGGGCGGTGGCCATACCGACTGTTCGGGCGTGTATGTCGGCGTGATCGACGAAGGCATCTACTACAACCACGAAGACCTGGCCAACGTCGTGTGGACCAACCCGTACGACCCGGTCGATGGCGTCGACAACGACGGCAACGGCTATGTCGACGACACCCGCGGCTGGGACTTCGACGGCGGCAGCAACAACATCAACTCGGGCGGCGCCAACGACGACCATGGCACGCACGTCACCGGCACCATCGCCGGCGTCGGCAACAACGGCAAGGGCGTGGCCGGCGTGTGCTGGAGCGGCGCGAAGGTGATCAGCGCCAAGTTCCTCGGCCGCCGCGGCGGCACGACCGCCAATGCGATCAAGGCGGTGGACTACATCACCGACCTGAAGACCCGCCACGGCATGAACATCGTCGCCACCAACAACTCGTGGGGCGGTGGCGGCTTCTCGCAGGGCCTGCAGGACGCGATCGGCCGTGCCGACACCGCCGGCATCCTGTTCATCGCGGCCGCGGGCAACGACGCGTACGACAACGACGCGACGGCCAGCTACCCGTCGAACTATCCCAACGCGAACGTCATCGCGGTGGCCTCGATCACCAACGCCGGCGCGCTGTCGAGCTTCTCGCAGTGGGGACGGACCACGGTGGACATCGGCGCGCCGGGTTCGGCGATCTACTCGACGGTGCCCGTCAGTTCGAAGGGCAACGTGGTCTCGGGTTACGCCAGCTACAGCGGCACATCGATGGCGACTCCGCACGTGACGGGTGCCGCCGCGCTGTACAAGTCGTCGCATCCGGGGGCCACCGCGGCCGACGTCAAGGCGGCGATCCTGGGATCGGCGGTGCCGACCACCTCGCTGCAGAACAAGACGGTCACCGGTGGCCGCCTGAACGCCAGCGGCTTCTGATCCACCCGGCTCTCAAGAGCAACGAAGGCCCGGCATCCGCCGGGCCTTCGCCTTTTCCGGGGCAGTGGTCGCGGGGCCGTACCCGCCAAGAGCGGCTAGAATCGCCCTTCCTTTCGCCCGGAACGCCGTAACGCATGAGCATCAAGTCCGACCGCTGGATCCGTCGCATGGCCGAACAACACGGCATGATCGAGCCGTACGAGCCGGGCCAGGTCAAGACGGCCGCCGATGGCCAGCGCATCGTCAGCTTCGGCACTTCCAGCTACGGCTATGACGTGCGCTGCTCGCGCGAGTTCAAGATCTTCACCAACATCAACTCCACGATCGTCGACCCCAAGCACTTCGACAGCGGCAGCTTCGTCGACGTCGAGGGCGATTTCTGCGTGATCCCGCCGAACTCGTTCGCGCTGGCGCGCACGGTCGAGTACTTCCGTATCCCGCGCGACACGCTGGTGGTGTGCCTGGGCAAGAGCACCTACGCGCGCTGCGGCATCATCGTCAACGTCACCCCGCTGGAGCCCGAATGGGAAGGCCACGTGACGCTGGAATTCAGCAACACCACGCCGCTGCCCGCGCGCATCTACGCCAACGAAGGCGTCGCGCAGATGCTGTTCTTCCAGTCCGACGAGGTCTGCGAGACCTCGTACAAGGATCGCGGCGGCAAGTACCAGGGACAGGTGGGCGTCACCCTGCCGCGTACGTGACGCTTCATCGCACAGGGGTCGAGCATGGAGCACAACCCGTACCAAAGCCCGCAGTCCGTCGTGGCCGACCCAGTGCATGGCCCCGACCTGGCCAGCCGCGGTGCCCTGCTGGATAGCGACAAGCGCTGTCTGCACGACCTGGTGGCGGGCACCCAGGTCATCAACGCCCGCTAATCACTTGACTCGATGGCCGCCTTGCGGGCGGCCGTCGCGACGTCAGGGCTTCTGGTAAGTGACGAAGAAGCCCTGCAGGTCGCCGTTCTCGATGTACGGCTCGACGCTGACCACCTTGTAGCCGCGCGCGGCGAATGCCGAGTGCGCCTTGGTCAGGTTGTTCGCGGCGCCCTGGTTGCGGAACCCCCAGCTGGCGTCCACCCAGATCGTCACGGCGGGAAGGTTGGCCGCGGCGGCTTCCTCCGCCGAGGTGTCGGGCTTCTTCCCGAACAGCGCGGCATTCGCAGGCAGGGCGAAGGCGGTAAGGACGAGGGCAGCGGCAAGCAGGGACGTACGCATGGCAACTCCGTTGATTTCAGTGTTCGGCGCCCGCCGCGAGCTTGCGGTCGGCGCCGGTTTCGAGCGCGACCTGCAACGCGATGCGCAGGGCGCGGACTACGGTTTCGACCGGAAGGCCGGGGGCGCCGGGATGCAGCGCGGCCTGCTCGGGCGAGTACGGGATGTGCATGAAGCCGCCGCGGATGCGGCGATTGCGCAGCGCATGCATCAGTCCGTAGAAGACATGGTTGCAGACGTAGGTGCCCGCAGTCTGTGACACCTCCGCGGGAATGCCGGCTTCGCGAAGCGCCGCAAGCATGGCCTTGATCGGCAGGCCGGTGAAATACGCATCGGGACCGCCGGCGACGACCGCCGCATCGATCGGCTGGGCGCCGGCATTGTCGGGAATGCGTGCGTCGTCGACGTTGATCGCCACGCGCTCCAGCGACAGCGCCGCGCGCCCGCCCGCCTGGCCCACGCACAGCACCAGTTCGGGCCTGGTTTCACGGATGGCTGCGCGCAGCTCCTGCAACGCCGTGCCGAATTCCACCGGCAATTGCCGTGCGACGACGCGGTGGCCGCGAAGATAACGCCCATGCAGCTGCTGCACTGCCTGCCAGCTCGGGTTGACGGTTTCGCCGCCGAATGGCGCGAATCCGGTCAACAGGATCGATGGTCGTTTCGTCTCGCTCACCGGAACACCAGCCAGTACATCAGCAGCAGGTTGACCGCCATCAACGCGAACGCGGTCGGCAACTGCACGCGGATCACCGCGTTGGGATCGTCGAGCTCGAGCAACGCCGCGGGGACCAGGTTGAAGTTGGCCGCCATCGGAGTCATCAGCGTGCCGCAGTAGCCGGTCACCATGCCGATGGCGCCGAGCGCGGCGGGATCCGCGCCGTGGCGCTGGATCAGCAGCGGCAGGCCGATGCCGGCCATCATCACCGGGAAGGCGGCGAACGCGTTGCCCATGATCACGGTGAACAGCACCATGCCCAGGCCGAACGCGAGCAGGCAGGCGACGCGGCTGTTGGCGGGGATCACCGCGGTCACCAGCGACGACACCGCTTCGCCCACGCCACTGGCGGCAAAGACGCCGCCGAGCGTGGCCAGCACCAGCGGCAGCAGGGCGGCCCAGCCCATGGTGTCGAGCAGGCGGCGGCCTTCGACGGCAGCCTGGACCGGACGCTCGCGCGTGGTGGCGATGGCCGCGAACGCGGCCAGGATGCTCGTCAAGGCCAATGCGGGCAGGGTGATGTTGCCTTCCGCGAACAAGGGCGTCGCGCCGACGCGCAGCTTCGCGCCCACCAGCACGACGAGCACGGTCACCAGCGGAATCAGCAGGGCGGGTGCGAACAGCTTGTGTCCCAGGCGTTGCGCCGAGGTGCGCCGTTGCTCCTCGGGCGCTTCGGCGATGTGTTCACGGCGCATGCGCGTCGCCAGCAGCGCCAGTGCGATCACGGCCGCGCCGGCGATCTGCGCCGGCAGCTTGTCGCCGCCCTTGCTCGCGGCCAGGATCGACTCGCCACTGGCGAACAGGACCGCGATCAGGCTCCAGAACGCCGCGTGCGCGAAGCGCTTCTCGCGCAGGTTGCGCCAGCCCGCGTACAGCAGGAACGCGGCCAGTACGACGTAGAAATGCTCAATCCGCAGCATGCTCGCCCCCGGGCAAGGCATTGCGTGGCAGGCGGCGCTGGAACACGACGATGCGGATGGCGTGGATGAAGAACGCGGCAATCGCGGTGGGCAGCGCCCACAGCGCGATCTGTTCCGGCCGCAGCGCGATGCCGTGCTGGGCGAAGAATCCCTGGATCAGCAGCACCGCACCGAACGCCAGGAACACATCCTCGCCGAAGAAGCGGCCAACGTTGTCGGTCGCCGCGGCCAGCGCATGCACCCGTTGCGTCTGCGCGCGATCCAGCCCGCCCTGGGTCTTGTCCGCGGCCGACTCCGCCATCGGGGCGAGCAGCGGGCGCACGGTCTGCGCATGTCCGGCGATGTCGATCAGGCCAACCATGCTCAGCAACTGGCGTACCCCGAGATACGTGACCAGCAGACGGACCATGGTGACGCCGCGGAGCCGCATGATCCATGCAAGCGCGTGCTCGCGCAGCCCTGCGCGCTCGAGCAGCCCGATCGTCGGCAGGGTGAAGCAGAACAGCAGCAGCGCGCGATTGGAGACGAAACTCTCGCCGAGCAGGGCCAGCAGGTCGGGCAGGGTCATCCCCGCCGCCAGGCCGCTGACCAGGCCGGCGCTGACCACGACGATCACCGGGTTGAGCCGCAGCACGAAGCCGAGCACCACGACGGCGACGCCAAGCAGGGGCCAGTAATTCATGCGTCTGCTCCCGGCGGAAGGATGCGGATGCCGTCGGCCTCGAGCGCCGCGCGGATCGCGCGGGCGAACTGGGCCGCATCGGCGCGGTCGCCGTGCAGGCAGAGCGTGTCGGCGCGCAGCGCCACGCGTTCGCCGGTGCGCACGACCACGCCGCCGTCGCGAACGAAGCCACAGACCTGCGCGATGGCTTCGTCGAGGCCGTGGATCACGGCGTCGGCGCGACTGCGCGGGGTGAGGGTGCCGCCGGCTTCATAGCGGCGTTCGGCGAACACCTCATGCGCAACGCGAAGCCCCGCGGCTTCGCCGGCCGCCGGCAGTTGCGAGCCGGAGAGCCCGAACAGGCGCAGTTGCGGATCGAAACGCGCGACCGCCGCCGCGATGGCATCGGCCACCGCGCGGTCGCGGGCGGCGACGTTGTACAGGGCGCCATGCGGTTTCACGTGCGCGAGCCGGATGCCTTCGCTTTCCGCAATGGCCGCGAGCGTTGCGATCTGCTCGCCGACGAGCTGCTCGATCTCGACGGGCGAGAGCGGCATTTCGATGCGGCCGAAGTGGGTACGGTCGGGATAGGAGGGATGCGCGCCGGCCGCCACGCCATGCTCCCGGCACAGCCGCAAGGTCGTGCGCATCGTCGCTGCGTCCCCGGCGTGCGCGCCGCACGCGATGCTCGCGGAGGTGATGAGCGGAATGATCGCGGCGTCATCGCCGCAGCCTTCGCCCAGGTCGCAATTGAAGTCGATGCGCACGATGGCTGCGTGCTACTTCCGGTTGAAGAGCAGTCCGAGGCCGACCACGATCAGGATCGCCGGCCACCAGGTCGAGATCAGGTGGCCGAGGCCGGGAACCTGGAAGCCGAGGTTCCTGAGCAGGAACAGCGTGCCGACGATGATCAGCACGAGCGCTGCGACGATGTTGCCCTTCATTGGCGATTTCCCCTGAGTTGTTGTTCGATCATCAGTGCGATTCTGGCGACCCGTGCGCGCGCGGCGCAAGCGAGGCGCGTCGCGGTTTGCATGTCGCAGGACTGGAATCGCACGGTTTCGCCAGGGCGCAGCTGCGCGAGCCGCGGCAGGTCGGCCGCGACGACATGGCCGAGGCGTGGATAGCCGCCGACGGTCTGCGCGTCGGCCAGCAGCACGATGGGATGGCCGTCGGGAGGCAACTGCACCGTGCCCGGTGCCACGGGTGCCGAGATCTCTTCGGCGCGTTCGCCGTTGAAGGCCGCGCCCTCGAGCCGCAGGCCCTGGCGGTTGCTGCGATTCCCGACCTGCCACGCGCGTCCGTCCAGGCGCACGCCGTCGCAACCCGTCGCCGGCACGTAGCGGATCGGCCGTCCGCGCTCGTCGAAATGCGGATCGACCCACCATTTCGGCATCGTTGCCCGCGCGGGCACGCGGGTTTGCGGGACGCACAGCGACAGCTCGTCGCCGGCGCGCAGGGCGCGCCCGTCGTGGCCACCGAAGCCGCCGCGCAAGTCGGTGCTGCGGCTGCCGAGCACGGGTGCGACGTCGAGGCCGCCGGCGAAGGCCAGCCACGCGCGCGCGCCATCGCGCAATGCGCCGATGCGCAACGTGCCCGCGGGCAGGTCGACCGGACGCCCCGAATCGACGGCGAAGCGCTCGCCGTCGATCGTGTCGAAGCGCCCGCCGACACGCGCCCCGCAGATCGCCAGGCGCAGCGGATGATCGAACTGCAGGGTGGGTCCATGCAGGGTCAATTCAAGGACCGCTTCATCCGCACCATTGCCCACCAGCAGGTTGGCGAGCGTCGCCGCCGCGGGATCGAGCGCGCCACAGACGGCGACGCCGAGGTGCCGCCAGCCGCGGCGTCCCGCGTCCTGGACCGTCGTCAGCGGGCCGGGCGAGATGATGCGCAGCGTCATGCCGTGTCCTCGACGACGAGGAAACGGACGCGGTCGCCGGGCGCGAGCAGGGCAGGCGGACTGCTCGCCGGATCGAACAGCGCCAGCGGCGTGCGTCCGATCAAGCGCCAGCCGCCGGGACTCTCGCGCGGATAGATGCCGGTCTGGGCTCCGCCGATGGCGACGCTGCCGGCGGGCACGACGGTTCGCGGCGTCGACAGGCGTGGCAAGGCCAGCGCCGGGTCCAGGCCGAGCAAATAGGGAAAGCCGGGCGCGAACCCGATCATCGCCACGGTGTACTCGCCCGCGGCATGCCGCTGGACGAGTTGCGCCGGCGTCAGGCCGAGCTCGGACGCGGCGCTCGCGAGATCGGGTCCGTCCTCCCCGCCGTAGCGCACCGGAATCTCCACCGTGCGCGGCGCATACGTGGCCGCGGCCTGATGTGCATCGTCCTCCTGCAGACCGCGAAGCCAGCGTGCGACATCGTCGGCCCCGATCATCAGCGGTTCGAAGAACACGCCAATGCTCGCGTAGGCAGGCACCAGGTCGCGCAGCCACGCTGGCCGCAGCGCGCGGATGCGCTCGCAAAGCGCATGGACCCGGGCATTGATCGCGGGATCGATGCGATCCCCCAGGCGCAGCAGCAGGGCGTCGTCGGCAAGGGCCTCGATGTCCGGGCCGGACGGCGGACTCACGTCAGCGCCGCGCGCAGGCGTTCGATCCGTCGCACCAGTTCCTCGGGCGAATACGGTTGCGCGGTCGCCATGCCCCACACGGGGCGGGGCCAGGCGATGTCCTCGCGGAAGCGCGCGATCACGTGCACGTGCAGTTGCGGCACTACGTTGCCCAATGCGGCGACGTTGAGCTTGTGCGGCTGGAACACGGACTGCAGCACGCGGCAGGCGCGGCCGATTTCGCGGGTCAGTTCGGCCTGCTGGGCCTCGTCGAGGTCGATCCACTCCACCGCGTTCTCCACGCGCGGCACCAGGATCAGCCATGGATGGTTGGCGTCGTCCATCAGCTGCAGGTCGCAAAGCGCGAAGTGCGCGACCGGATGCGTGTCGTCGGCGAGTTGCGGATGCAGGTGCCAGCCGACGGGGGGAGGCGTGCGGTTCATCGCAGGTTCTCAGCGAGGAAATCCAGGGTGCGCTGCCAGGCAAGCGCCGCGCTGGCTGCATGGTAGTGGCTGTTGTCGACGTCGCGGTTGAAGGCGTGGTCGGCGTCCTCGTAGACGAAGATCCGCGCCGCCGGCTGCCTGGCGCGATGCAACTCGATGTCGCCCGGCGGGATGCTCTTGTCGCGTGCGCCGAAATGGAACATCAGCGGGGCGCGCGCGGGCTCGTCGAGGAAGGGCACGCTGCGCGCGCCGTAGTAACTCACCGCCGGCAGGCCCAGGCGCGTATTGGCAAGGAAGGCAACGCTGCCGCCCCAGCAGAAACCGACCGCGCCGGTGCGCAGGCCTTCCGATTCCAGCAGGTCGTCCGCTGCGGCCACGACATCCACGGCGCGGTCGAAGCCGAGTCGATTGCGCAGATCCACGCCGCGCTGGGCCTCGGCCTCGCCATAGCCGAGCTCAACGCCGGTCTCGACGGGATCGAACAGACTGGGCGCCAGGGCAACGAAGCCCTCGGCGGCGAGGCGTTCGGTCACCGTCCGGATGTGCGGATTGACCCCGAAGATCTCCTGCAGCACCACCACGGCGCCGCGCGAGGGGCCCGTGGGATCCGCGCGCCAAGCCCGGACCGGTCCATGGGGCGTATTCAGGTCGATCCAGCGGCTCATCGGCGTGGTCAGGCAATGGGAGAGAGCCTACTTAACCGCTTTGCGGCGGTGCCCCGCAAGATGCAGGTCCGCGGCGTCGCGAGCAGGTACAATTGCCTGTTTTTTCTGGAAATTTCCGGTCCATGTCCGTTGCCAATCCCAAAGTCGGTTTCGTCAGCCTCGGGTGCCCCAAGGCGCTGGTCGATTCCGAACGCATCCTCACCCAGCTGAAGGTCGAAGGCTACGACCTCGTGCCCAGCTACGACGACGCCGACGTCGTCGTCGTGAACACCTGCGGCTTCATCGATTCGGCCGTCACCGAATCGCTGGATGCGATCGGCGAGGCAATGGCGGAGAACGGCAAGGTCATCGTCACCGGTTGCCTGGGCAAGCGCGAGGAAGTGATCCGCGAAGCGCATCCGGGCGTCCTGTCGATCAGCGGGCCACAGGACTACGCCAGTGTGATGGCTGCCGTGCACAAGGCGTTGCCGCCGAAGCACGATCCCTTCATCGACCTGGTGCCGCGTCGACCGCTTGGGCTCGACACCGGCGACATCGGGATCAAGCTCACGCCGAAACACTACGCGTACCTGAAGATCTCCGAAGGCTGCAACCACCGCTGCAGCTTCTGCATCATCCCTTCGATGCGCGGCGACCTGGTGTCGCGTCCGGTCGACCAGGTGCTGCGCGAAGCCGAGAAGCTGGCGATGGGCGGGGTCCGGGAACTGCTGGTGATCTCGCAGGACACCAGCGCCTACGGCGTGGACATGAAGTACGCCGAGCGCGAATGGCGGGGCAAGGCCTACCAGACCCGGATGAAAGCGCTGTGCGAGGGCCTGTCCGAACTCGGCATCTGGACGCGCCTGCACTACGTGTACCCGTATCCGCACGTCGACGAGATCATTCCGCTGATGGCGGAAGGCAAGTTGCTGCCGTACCTGGACATCCCGTTCCAGCATGCGAGCCCGCGCGTGCTCAAGCTGATGAAGCGCCCGGGCGCCGTGGACAAGGTGCGCGAACGCATCCACAAGTGGCGCGAGATCTGCCCGGAGCTCACCATCCGTTCGACCTTCATCGTCGGCTTCCCCGGCGAGACCGAAGCGGAATTCGAGGAGTTGCTGGACTTCCTCGACGAAGCGCAGCTTGATCGCGTAGGCGCCTTCGCCTACTCGCCGGTCGAAGGCGCGGCGGCGAACGGCCTGCCCGATGGCGTGCCCGAGGAAGTGAAGCAGGAGCGACTGGCCCGCTTCATGGAGCGCCAGGCCGAGATTTCCACCGCCAAGCTCGAGGCGAAGGTCGGCACCGTGCAGCGATGCCTGGTGGACGCGATCGACGGCGAGCTCGCGATCGCCCGTTCGATGGCCGATGCGCCCGAGATCGATGGCCTGGTGCAGATCCAGAACGGTTTCGAAGCCGGACTCAAGCCCGGCGAATTCGTCGATGTCGAGATCATGGGCAGCGACGAGCACGACCTGTACGGCGAGGTTTCGTTCGCCGACTGAGCGTGTCGCTACCGGGCGCCGAACGACACGCCCGCGACGCGACCGGCAGCGGGTTGCAAGCCGGTGCCGGTCGCGGCTGGCAGACGCTATTTGCCCGCCTCGACCAGCGCGGCGGCGGTCGTGGGCCCACGCGCACGGGTGTCCGTGTGCGACGCGATCATGGTGCGGAATTCGATCGACGCCTTGAAGCCGGTCGTGAGCTTCCGGCCCTTGAGGATCGATTCGACCTTGTCGTCCTGTTCGTCGGTGGTGGTGGGGCCGATGCTGAGGTAATCCCAGCTGTCGCCATCCAGGTGCGCGTACCACTGGGTCGCGGCCACCCCCGCTTCGGATCCCGCGGCATCTCGCGCCGCCTGCCAGCGAAGGAAGTCCAGGTGCTTGCCGGGCGCCACCCGATAGATGGAGACCATCACTTCGCCAGGCTCCTGTGCGACGCCAGGCGCTGGGACCAGCGCGGCCACGAGCAATAGTGCCGGAGCCAGCAGCCTTGCTGCATGGCGGGCCGTAGCGTTCATTACGTGCTCCTTTTCCGGGTTTCCGGAAGACGCCGGCCAAGAGGCCGGCCGGGGCGTGCCGGCGGCGGTCCCCGGTCGAGGGCGCGCATGGGCGACGAGCGCGTTCGCAGCGTTGAACGCCGCCTGCGTCACGGAACGGCCATGCGTGCCGATGCGTGCGGTATCGACGCCGTACTGGCATCGTGCATGCATACTTTTTGCGGATAACCCGTGGGAGCAGAGCGATGGATCATTCACACGGCTTCACCCGCCTTGCGAAGGCGGCGTCGCGATTCACCGGCCGACCGGCCTGTTTCGGAATCGCCCTGCTGGTGATCCTGGCGTGGGGTGTCACCGGTCCGCTGTTCGGTTTCAGCGACACCTGGCAACTGGTGATCAACACCGGCACCACGATCATCACCTTCCTGATGGTCTTCCTGATCCAGAACACGCAGAACCGCGATACCGAGGCCATGCAGATCAAGCTCGATGAGCTGATCCGGGCCACGCGCGGGGCGCACAACCGCCTCATGGACCTGGAGGAGCGCGAGGAAGGCGAACTGGACCGGCTGCGCGAGGACTACGAACGAATCGCCAGGCGCGACCGCAACGATGGCGAGCCGCCGGCGCGCTAGGCGGTGTAGTCGACTTCGACTATGACGAAGCGCTGCACGCCGCCGGGCAGATGCGCCTCGAACTCGTCGTCGAGGCGCTTCTTCAGCATCGCCCGCGCCAGCGGCGAATCGATGCTGATGTGGCCGAGCTTCGCATCGGTCTCGTCGGGCCCGACGATGCGGTAACGGTGGGTGTCGCCGCTGTTGATCTCTTCGACTTCCACCATCGCCCCGAAGAACACGGCCTCGCGGTCGCCCGGCGCCTCGCCCACCACGCGCAGCACTTCCAGGCGCTTGGACAGGTAGCGGACGCGGCGGTCGATCTCGCCCAGTTGCTTCTTGCGGTAGGTGTATTCGGCGTTCTCCGAACGGTCGCCTTCGGCCGCGGCGGCGGCCAGCGCCCTGACCACTTCGGGCCGCTTCACCCGCCACAGTTCGTCGAGTTCCGCCTTCAGGCGCGCGTGGCCCTCGCGCGTGATCAGCGCGGTGCTTTTCTCGGCGGGAGGACGCCAGCGGCCCATGCGGGACTCCAAAGAAGAAGGCAGCCCATTCTGGCGGGCTGCCTTCGCATTGCGCAAAAAGTTCGTGAAGGACGCGGTGCGCTTACTTCGTCGCCGGGCCAGTGCGCTTGAGCGAGTGCGGCGCCTTGGAGTCGATGGCGTTGCCGGCCTTGTCCAGTGCCTCGATCTGGTCCTGCGAGGCCACCGCGAACAGGCGATCCTCGAGGCTCTTGGAATTCGGATCCAGGCGGATGCGCTTGCCGCCTTCCTCGGCGGTCCATGTGCCGTCGCCCGAGAAATTGCCGGGCTTGCCCTGGTAGGTCTCGTCGAGCATGTAGGTGCCGTCGCGGTTCAGCATGACCTTGGTGTCGATGCCGGGGCAGTCGGCGCAAGGCAGGGTGCCGGTGAAGACGCCGGCAAAGCCCTTGGTGTCGAACGGAACGTCCGCGGGCGCCGCAGCCGGCGCGGATTCGACGGCCACCGGCGCGGGTTCGGCTGGGGCTGCCGGCGCGACCGGCGCTGCGGGTTCGGCCGGTGCCTGCGGCTTGCACGCAGCGAAGGCGACAGTGGACAGCACGGCAACAAGCAACAACTTGCGATTCATCGAAGAACTCCCTGTTGAGTGAGTGCCGGCCCCAGCACGAAGCGCGCATTCGAGTGCAACCGCCGCCCCAGCGTCAACCCTGCGGTGCAGCAATCGCGACGCGTGGTTCAGCGACGCCCACCGAAGATCCCACCGAGCACTCCGCGCAGGATCTGCCGTCCGATCTGGCTGCCGACGGTGCGCGCGGTCTGCTTGGCCATCGTCTCGACCATGCCCTGGCGGCGCCTGGTGCCGAAGACGGCATCCTTCACCGCCTGGCCGAAGCCGGCGTCTTCCGCATCGTCCTGTTCGCGCGTCTTCGCCGCCGGCGCGTCCGCCTTGGTGGTCGCGACCTCGGCCTTCTTCGCCAGCATCTCGGCGGCGGACTCGCGATCGATCGCGTTGTCGTACTTGGCGCCGACCGGGCTGGTGGCCCGCACCTGGGCGCGTTCGGCGTCGGTGATCGCACCCATGCGGCACCGCGGCGGCGCGATCAGCGTGCGCTCCACCGGCATCGGCACGCCCTTGTCCTGCAGCGTCGACACCAGCGCTTCGCCGGTGCCCAGCTTGGAGATCGCCTCGGCCACGTCGAGCCTGGAGTTGGCGACGAAGGTTTCGGCGGCGGTCTTCACTGCCTTCTGGTCGCGTGGGGTGAAGGCGCGCAGTGCGTGCTGCACGCGGTTGCCGAGCTGGCCCAGGATCTCGTCGGGGACGTCGTCGGGAAACTGCGAACAGAAATACACGCCCACGCCCTTGGAACGGATGATGCGCACGACCTGTTCGACGCGCTGCTGCAGGGCCGGCGGCGCGTCGTCGAACAGCAGGTGCGCCTCGTCGAACACGAACACCAGCTTCGGCTTGTCGAGGTCGCCGACCTCGGGCAGGCGTTCGAACAGCTCGGACAGCAGCCACAGCAGGAACGAGGAGTACAGGCGCGGCTTCAGGATCAGCTGTTCCGACGCGAGCACGTTGACGACACCGCGGCCGTTGGTCGTGGTGCGCATCAGGTCGGCGAGGTCCAGCGCAGGCTCGCCGAAGAACATCTCGCCACCTTCCTGCTCCAGGCGCAGCAGCGCGCGTTGGATCGCGCCGATCGATTGCGTGCTGACCAGTCCGTACGAGGTGGAGATGTCCTTGCGTTCATCGGCGACCAGGCCGAGCAGGGCGCGCAGGTCCTCCAGGTCCAGCAGCAGCAGGCCGCGGTCGTCGGCAAGCTTGAAGACGATGTCGAGCACGCCGCCTTGGGTGTCGTTCAGCTCCAGGATCCGCGACAGCAGGGTCGGGCCGATCTCGCTGACCGTGGTGCGGATGGGATGGCCACTCTTGCCGAACAGGTCCCAGAACACGACCGGGCTGGCCTCGCTGGCGTAATCGGCGATGCCGATCTCGTTGATGCGTGCCTGCAGCTTCTCGTTCAGTGCGCCGGGCACCGCCAGGCCGGCGACATCGCCCTTCACATCGGCAAGGAACACCGGCACGCCCATGCGCGAGAAACCTTCCGCGATCGTCATCAGCGTGACCGTCTTGCCGGTGCCCGTGGCGCCGGCGACCAGGCCATGCCGATTGCCCAGGCGGCCCTGCAGGAAGACCTGGCCATGCGTCTCCGGCAGGGAATCGGGGGCGGTGACCGCCTTGCCGATGAGGATCGCGTTCACAGAAGCCGCGTTGTCTGCCATGGGTGGGTCCGGGCGGAAGGTGGAGGGATTCTATGCCAGCGTCGAACTTTCGCCGTTCCGTGCACACCAACCCCGTGCCACTGGTGCGGCGTCGAAGTTCCGTCGCGTCCGGACGGATGTCGCATTCCGGCGACTGCATGCGCGATGGCGCGTTTTTCGCCATTGCCCCCGCGGCCGCCGGGGGACTACCCTCCCCAGACCCCCACGCACACTTCTCCCATGCCGCAGTTGTCCCGCTCCCTGCTCGCCGTGGCCGTGCTGGCCGCGATTTCCGGCAATGCCGCCGCGCTCTCGCGCCGCGACCAGGCCAACGTCGATGCGCTAAACCAGCGCATGCAGGCGGCCGAATCCAAGTATCGCGATGCCATGGTGCAGATCGGCAACGCCGATCCGGACGGCCAGAAGCAGAGCGATGCCGCCCTCGAGGACATGGAGGACGTCATCGCCGAGTGCATCAAGCAGCGCGGGTGCTCGGTGCCCACGATGCTGGCGAGCTACAAGCGCTTGCTGAAGCTCAATGCCGACGCCGAAGCCGATGCCTCCGAGGATGAGCCGGAAGACGACGACCATTCGAACACGCTCGCCGCGGACGTCCCCGAGGCGGCGCGCGCCGCGCACCTGCTGGCGGATGACCACCGCTTCGACAAGATGGTGCAGTTCAATCCGGCGGTGCAGGCCGGGATCCGGCGCTGGTTGACCGACATGCGCGGCCCGCTGATCGGCAGCTACGAGAACTACCAGTACATGCGCCACCTGATGTGGCCGCAGTACGAGCGCGCGGGCCTGCCCGAAGCGCTGCTGTTCGGGATCATGGCCAAGGAATCCAACGGCAAGGTCCATTCGACCTCGCGCGCCGGCGCCGCCGGGCCGATGCAGTTCATGTACACGACCGGACGGCGCTTCGGCCTGGGCGATGACGGCACCGGCTTCGACACGCGCTACGACCCGCGCCGCGCCGCGGAAGCAAGCGCCGCGTATCTCAACGAGCGCATGGGCCAGCTCAACCGCAGCATCGAACTGGCGCTGGCCGCGTACAACGGCGGCGAGGGCCGCGCGCTGCGCGTGTACCAGGGCAGCGGGGGAAACTTCTGGGAAGCCGGGGTCTACAACCAGTTCCCGTCCGAAACGCAGGACTACGTGCCGATGGTGATCGCCGCGGCCTGGCTGTTCCTGCACCCGCGCGAATATGGCTTGAGCTTTCCCAAGGTGGACGCCAAGCCCGCGCCGCTGCGCCTGGCGCAGCCCAGTTCGATTTACCAGCTCACCATCTGCCTGGGCAATCGCGGCGAGCGTGAGGGTTACATGCGCGCGCTGCGCAACCTCAATCCGCGCTACCAGGCCGAAAGCTGGCTGCCGGCAGGCACCACGCTCAACGCAACGACCAAGATCGTGGGCCTGTACAACCGCTGGTGCACGTCCGGACCGCGCGCGGAGCTCGCACGCACCCTGGTGTTGAGCGATCCGAATACCGCGGTGGTGCGCATGGGGCCGGTCACGACGGTCGGCATGAACGGGGCTGGAGAAGTCGAAGGCGCGGGCGAGACAGCGCCGGCGCCTGTCGTCCGGCAGGTCGAAAAGCCCAAGCCCAGCAAGCCCCGGCGGCCGCGTGACTACCGCGTGCAGCGCGGCGAGACGCTCACGGTCATCGCCCAGAGGTTCCAGTGCGACACGGGCGAACTGGCCAGGGTCAACAAGATCAAGGGACCGCGCTTCGCCCTCCGACCGGGGCAGAAACTGAAGCTGGATGGGTGCGGCGAGTAAGCAGGACCACAGGGAGAGGGGAATGCTCGTGGACACGTTGGCGCCCATGCGCGCGGGCGATTCGCGCTGGGTCGTGGCCGTTGCGCTGGTCTCGGGCCTCGCGATCGCTGGCGCGGTCGTTCCGGAGTTGCGTTGGCTGCACTACGCCTGCAAGCCACTGGCGACGCTGCTGGTCGCGGCGATGGTGGTGGTCGCGGGCCACGGCGCCGGTCGCTACCGCAATGCCGTGCTGGCCGGCCTGCTGCTGTCCACGCTGGGCGACATCTTCCTGATGCTTCCGCAGGCATCGCGCGGGCCGGACTGGTTCGTGTTCGGCCTGGCCAGTTTCCTGTTCGCGCACGTGGCCTACCTGGTCGCGTTCTGTAGCCGCGCCAAGCCGTTGGCCACCACGTGGCCCTTCCTGCTCTACCTGGCTATTGCGCTCACCGTCTCGGCGATCCTGTGGCCGCACTTGCCCGCCGGCCTGAAACCGCCGGTCGCGATCTACGTGCTGCTGCTCTCGGCGATGGCCGCACAGGCGGCGGCCGCCTGGTGCGTGCTGCGGGACCGCGCCAGCGCCACGGCGGCACTGGGCGGCGTCTTCTTCGTCGCTTCCGACGCCAGTCTCGCGATCGATCGTTTCGTGGCGCCGTTTCCCGCGGCGGTCGTGCTGGTGCTGGCGACCTATTGGATCGCGCAGGTGCTGATCGGGCTGTCCGTGCGCCGGCAGTAGACGAACGCAGGTTGGTGACGAAAAAGGCGGCCGATGGCCGCCTTTTCCGATTTCTGGCGATGCCGTGCCCCGCGTCAGCTCTTGGCCTTCTTGCGCTGGCAGGCCGCAGAAGGCGCGCGCGGGTCGTCTTGCTCCGGCCCGATGGCGCGCGTGGCGGTGGAGCCGCCAACCGCGCGTGGATCGTCCTGCTTGGGACCGATGGCGCGCGCGCCGGTGGATGCGCCAGCCACGGCGCGTGGATCGTCCTGCTTCGGGCCGATGGCTTCCAGGCCGCCCTGCACGATGATTCCCTGCGTCGCAGCCGGATCGTTGCTGCCGGTTGCAGGCCGGATCGTGCCGCCGTCGTCGCAGCCACCTTCGCTGACGGCGCGGGGGTCGTCCTGTTTGGGCCCGATCGCTTCCCGCCCGCCCTGGACGACGATGCCCTTCTTCAAGACGGGTGCCGCCGTCTGCGCCGATGCGGACGGACACAGCGCGCCCACTGCCAAGCCGAGGGCGAGAACGGATCCAGCGAAACTCAGTCTGCTCATTGAAGCCTCCTTGTATGCGACGCGGTGGTGTCGATCGGGTATTGCCTGTCAGGCGATTGTTGCAAGGCGCGATCCGAGTTTCACTGGCAGTTGTGCGCGCAGCTCCGGCGCCAGCTCGGCCACGCCCTTGGGCAGCAGCACGATCACGGTCGAACCGTAATTGAAGCGCGCCATTTCGGCGAAACGCTGCAGGGTGAGGTTGCGGCCGCGATGGTCCTTGGTCGTCACCGGCCCGCCATACGGAGGGATTTCGACGCCGCCCCACACTGTCTCCACGCCTGACACCAGCAGTGCGCCGACCATCACCACCGCCATCGGCCCGAAATCGCAATCGAAGTGGCACACGAGGCGCTCGTTGCGGGCGAACAGGCGCGATACCGATCCCACCGCGTCGGGCCCGACGCTGAAAAGGCGGCCCGGGATGTGGACCGTTTCGCGCAGCGTTCCGGTCCAGGGCATGTGCACCCGGTGGTAGTCCTTGGGCGACAGGTACACGGTGGCGTACACGCCGCCGTCGAAGGCACGCGCGGCGTCCGCGTCGCCCAGCAGTTCGGCGGTGGTGAAACCGTGGCCCTTGGCCTGGAAGATGTGGCCGGCGTCCTCGTGCAGCACGCCTTCGTCGGCGCGGCCGATGTGGCCGCATTCGCTGATCTTGCCGTCGGCCGGCATCAGCAATGCGCGCGGATCGGCATCGGCGACGCGAGCGCCGGGCTTGAGCGCGCGGGTGAAGAACGCGTTGAAGGTGGGATAGCTGGTCGGGTCGGGGTTCGCCGCTTCGGCCAGGTCGACGCCGAACTTGCGCGTCACCGTGTCGATCAGCCATTGCTTGATCGCAGGGTTGCGCGAGTACGCCAGCCTGCGCGCCAGCGACGACAGCAGCCGATGCGGCAGGATGTAGGTAAGGGCGGTGATGGGGCTCACTTGCTGTCCTCGCTCAATGCGGTCATGTCGTCGGCAATGTCCTTGGGCTCGAACGGCGGTTGGATGAAGCCGGCGAGCCGCCCCTGCGGGTCGAGCACCGCCAGGGAGGCGCTGTGGTCCATCGAGTACTGGTCGGGGGCACCGCTGCCGGCCGGTACCTTCGCGAAGACCATGCTGAGCGAGCGCGCGAACGTCTCCAGCGCGGGCACGTCTGCGGTCGCCGCGAGGGTGTCGCGGTGGAAGGCATGGGCGTATTCGCCGATGGCATCGGGCGTGTCGCGCTCAGGATCCACCGACACGAACAGCACGCGCGGGCGGGTGGCCTCCGGGAGCACCGCCCATTGCTTCTGCGCGCCGGCCAGCTGCGCCAGCGTGGTCGGGCATACGTCCGGGCAATGGGTGAAGCCCAGGAACACCAGCGTCCAGTGCCCCTTCAGTTCGCCGGGCACGAGCGGCGTGCCGTCGGACTGGCGCAGGGAGAAGCCCGGCAGCTCGCGCGGCGGGTCGAACAGGCGCGCGGCCTTCAGGGCGGGGCGGGCGGCCGCGGGCGAGTGGGTGAACCAGGCGCGGGCCGCCAGCAGGCCGAAAGCGGCCGCCAGCGCGGCGATGAGCACGTAGAGGGTGGTGCGATTGAACATGCCGGTTCCTTCAAGAGCGGGCGCCATGATACCGGGCGATCCCGACGGGCCAGGTTGCCGCCGGGCGACCCGTATAATTGGCGGCCCTTTTCCGTGCAGAGCCGCCGTGGCCGTCCAGTCCCCCCGCTTCGAACAGGTGACGTTCGAGCAGGTCTCGATCATCGACCTGATCCGCTACGGCGGCAGCCGCTTCAACGAAGCCGGGCTGACCTTCGGCCATAGCTACGACAACGCGTTGGACGAAGCGACGCAGCTGGTACTGCACGCGCTGCACCTGCCGCACGACCTCAGCCCGGTGTACGGCGCCGCGCGCGTCACCGCCGGGGAGCAGGCGAAGGTGCTGGCGCTGTTCGAGCGCCGGATCACCGAACGCGTTCCGGCGGCCTACCTGACGGGCGAGGCCTGGTTCGCCGGCCTGAACTTCAAGAGCGATCGCCGCGCGCTGGTGCCGCGCTCGCCCATCGCCGAGCTGATCCTGGCGGGGTTCGAACCGTGGCTCGGCGGGCGCGAGGTGGAACGCGTACTCGACCTCTGCACGGGTTCGGGTTGCATTGCCATCGCCACCGCGCATTACCACCCGAACTGGCAGGTGGACGGCGCGGATATCAACGACGATGCGCTCTCCCTGGCCGCGGAGAACAAGGAACGCCTGCAGGCGGGCAATTGCACCCTGCGCAAGTCGGACCTGTTCAATGGCCTGGAGGGCGAGGTGTACGACCTGATCGTCACCAATCCGCCCTACGTCACCAACGCCGAGACCGACGCGCTGCCGAAGGAGTACTCGTACGAGCCCGAATTGGGCCTGCGCGCGGGCGACGACGGCCTCGACCTGGCCCTGAAGATCCTGCGCGACGCGCCGGAACACCTCAGCGAGAACGGGTTGCTCATCTGCGAGGTGGGCGAGGCCGAGCAGGCGCTGGCCGCGCTGCTGCCGGAGCTGCCGATGGCGTGGGTGGAATTCAAGGTCGGGCAGATGGGCATCTTCGTGGTCGAGCGGCACGACCTGGTCGAACACCGCGCCCGGATCAAGGAACTGGCCGACGCGCGCGGCTGATGCGCGGCGGGCAATAGCGACATCGCATAAGCCGGTGCGCTCCGCGCTGGCCGGTTTCCCGTATATTTCAAGGCCTTAACCCGCCCACTTCACTCCGCGCCGAACGTTTCGTCGCAGGCGGCGGCACCAGGATCCCACGTGGCCAGCAACACTTTCGGCAGGCTGTTCGCAGTGACGACCTTCGGCGAGAGCCACGGTCCGGCGATCGGCTGCGTGATCGACGGCTGTCCTCCCGGCATCGCGATCTCGCCGGAAGAGTTCCGCTACGACCTGGAGCGCCGCGCCACCGGCAAGACCCGCCACACCTCGGCGCGGCACGAGGCGGATGAAGTCGAGATCCTCAGTGGCGTCTACGAAGGCGTCACCACCGGTACGCCGATCGCACTGCTGATCCGCAACACCGATGCGCGCAGCAAGGACTACGCGAACATCGCCGCGCAGTTCCGCCCGGGTCACGCGGATTACACCTACTGGCAGAAGTACGGCATCCGCGATCCGCGCGGCGGCGGGCGCTCCAGCGCGCGCGAGACCACGATGCGCGTCGCGGCGGCGGTGATCGCGAAGAAGTGGTTGGCCGAACGCCATGGCGTGCAGGTGCGCGGCTACCTGTCGCAGATCGGCGATGTCGCTCCGCGCGGCTTCGATGCCGACAATGTCGACTGGGCGGTGGTCGAGTCCAACCCGTTCTTCTGGCCCGATGCGACGCAGGTCGATGAGCTGGAAAGCTACATGGATGCCCTGCGCAAGTCCGGCGATTCGGTCGGCGCGCGCGTGGACGTCGTTGCCGAAGGCCTGCCGCCAGGCTGGGGCGAGCCGATCTACGGCAAGCTCGACGGCGAGCTGGCGGCGGCGCTGATGTCGATCAATGCGGTGAAGGGCGTGGAGATCGGCGACGGCTTCGCTTCCGTTGCGCAGCGGGGCAGCGAACACCGCGACGAGATCAGCGCGGAAGGATTCCTGAGCAATCACGCCGGCGGCATCCTCGGCGGCATCAGCACGGGCCAGGCGCTGCGGGTGTCCACGGCGTTCAAGCCGACTTCCAGCCTGCGCCTGCCGGCGCAAAGCCTGGATACCGACGGCAATGCGGTGGAGGTCGTGACCACGGGCCGCCACGATCCCTGCGTCGGCATCCGCGCCACTCCGATCTGCGAAGCCATGGTCGCGCTGGTGCTGATGGACCAGGCCCTGCGCCACCGTGCCCAGTGCGGCGACGTGGGCGAGGTAATGCCACGCGTTCCCGCGAAAGCAACCGGCAAGAAACGGTAGCGGCCGGTTGCTTGCAGCTTCCCGCCGCCAGGCCTGACAAGCGCCTGTTGCAGCCGCGCCGCGCGATCGTTTCGCCCGACAACCCAATTCCACGACCGGCAGGGCGCACAATCCCAGACGCCACCGGCCGCCACACCACAGGAACAGCTAAGCAATGAGCAAGACCTATACCGTTGCCGTAGTCGGCGCCACCGGCGCTGTCGGCGAAACCATGCTGAGGGTGCTGGCCGAGCGCCAGTTCCCGGTCGGCAAGCTGCACGTCCTCGCCAGCGAGCGTTCCGCTGGCAGCAAGGTCGACTTCGGCGCCCGCCAGCTCGTCGTCGAGGACCTGGCGAAGTTCGACCCGACCGGCGTCGATATCGCTCTGTTCTCCGCCGGTGGCGCCGTGTCGAAGGAATATGCACCGAAGTTCGCCGCCGCCGGCGCGGTGGTGATCGACAACTCCTCGAGCTTCCGCGGCGACGCCGACGTGCCGCTGGTGGTCTCGGAAGTGAACCCGGAAGCGGCGAAGAACCGTCCGCGCGGCATCATCGCCAACCCCAACTGCTCGACCATGCAGCTGATGGTCGCGCTGGCTCCGATCCACCGGGCCGTGGGCATCGAGCGCATCAACATCGCGACTTACCAGTCGGTGTCGGGCACCGGGGTCAAGGCGATGGAGGAACTGGGTCGTCAGACGGCCGCGCTGCTCAACTTCCAGGACGCGGAGCCGAAGGTGTATCCCGTGCAGATCGCCTTCAACGTGATCCCACACGGCGGCGACTTCCTCGACAACGGCTATACCACCGAGGAATGGAAGCTGGTCACCGAGACCCGCAAGATCCTCGGCGACGACAGCATCCTGGTGAATGCCACCGTGGTGCGGGTGCCCGTGTTCTACGGCCATTCCGAGGCCGTGCATATCGAAACCCGCGAGAAGATCAGCGTCGACCGGGCGCGCGAGCTGCTCGCCGCGCAGCCGGGCCTGGTAGTGGTGGACGAGCGCAAGGCCGGTGGGTACCCGACTCCGGTCACCCACGCCTCGGGCAGCGATCCGGTTTACGTCGGTCGCCTGCGCGAGGACGTGTCGCACCCGCGCGGCCTGGACATGTGGGTCGTGGCCGACAACATCCGCAAGGGCGCCGCGACCAACGCGGTGCAGCTGGCCGAGTTGGTGATCGCCGAAGGTTGATCGCGGAGGGGGTCGCGGCTGCCGCCGCGACTCGTGCCGGCGCGGCGACGGAAATCTGAACCCGCTCAATCATTTGCGGCAGCTTCATTGCAAACCGCCTGCACTGGGGGCTAGAGTCGCCCCGGGGATAGCCGAGAGGCCGGTCGTGAAACGAATCGCGGGAACAGTTCTGGCGCTTGTGGCGGCGTTCGCCAGCTTCGGCGCGTCCGCACTCGGGCTGGGCCAGATCGAAGTCAAGTCGAAGATCGGGCAGCCACTGCTGGCCGAGATTCCGATCGTCAGCAGCGATCCGACCGAGTTGGAGCAACTCCAGGCGGGCCTCGCTTCGCCCGAAACGTTCTCCCGCATCGGCCTGCGCCCGCCGATCGGCATCATCGCGGAACTGCAGTTCACCCAGGCCCTGGACGCCCGCGGCAATCCGGTCATCCGCGTCACCAGCACGCAGCCGGTCAGCGAGCCGCTATTGACCTTCCTGGTGGAGGTCGATTGGGGGCAGGGGCGCCTCGTGCGCGAGTATTCGGCGCTGGTGGACGCCCCGCGTACGGTTTCGGCACCGCTGCAGCCCGAGATCGCCGCGCCGGTGGTCGAAGCGCCCGCCGTAATCGAACGCCCGGCCGAACCACCCGCCGTCGCAACCGAACCGCAACCCGAGCCCGGCCCGACCGAGGCCGCGCCGACCGAGGCCGCTCCCACCGCACCGGCGCCGCAGGAACAGAGCACCGCGATCGCACCGACGGCCCCGCCGCCGCAGGTAGCCACGGCGCCGGCGCCGATGGCCCGCTCCGAGCTGGACGGCAGCGACCTCGAAGTGCGCAGTGGCGACACGCTGTCGGCGATCGCGACCCGCGTGGGCGGCACCGGTACGCTCGACCAGACCATGATCGCGCTGCTGCGCGCCAATCCCGAAGCCTTCATCGACGGCAACATCAATCGCTTGAAAGCGGGCGCCGTGTTGCGGATGCCCGGCGGCGACGCGATGACCGAGCTGGATGCCCATCAAGCCAGCGCCATCGTCCATACCCAGATCCAGGAATGGCGCGTCTCGCGCCGCGCTGCGCCACAGCCTGCGGATGCCGACGTGGCTTCGGCGGCGGCGCCCGCCCAAGGCCGGCCGTCGCCGGCCTCCACCGCTTCCACTTCCACCTCGAAGCGCGTTGCCGATGCACGGCTGGAAATCGTTCCGCCTGGCGCCAGCGATGCGACCAAGGCGGGCACACAGTCCGGCTTCAGCGCCGGAGGCGAGGGCGCGATGCTGCAGCAGGAACTGACCCAGACCAAGGAAACTCTCGCCGCGCGCGAGGCCGAAACGCAGGAGCTCAAGAGCCGCGTCGCCGAACTGGAGAAGCTGCAGAACCAGCAGCAGCAACTGCTCGCGATGAAGGACAGCGAGCTGGCTGCCGCGCAGCAGCGCCTTGCCGCAACGCAGAAGCAGCAGACGCAGGCTTCGGCGCTGCCCTGGGTGTTTGGCATCGGCGGGGCCTTACTTGTCGGCGCGCTGCTGGCCTGGTTCCTCCGCCGTCGCGACGCGGCGAAGCCGAGTTTCCGCGCGCCCGGCGCCGCGGCCACGCCCTCGATCGCCGATGCGTTCGCTCCAAGGGTGGAGCCCGAGCGGGTCGAAGAGGCCGAAGTGCGCGAGCCCGAGATAGAAGCCGTTACCGCCGCACCGGTTGCCGTCGCAACGCGCGCGGCCGAGCCGCCCGTCCGTGCGGCACCCGCGTGGCATACCGGCAACGCGCAACGCGACCTGCTCGACCCGGCCGCACAGGCCGCCCATGAGCGCCTGGAACTGGCGCGCGCATACCTCGACCTCGGCGATCTCGCTGGCGCACGCCAGCTGCTCGGCGAGATCGTGATCAATGGCGACCACGCTGCGCGCCAACAAGCGCAGCGGATGCTGCGCGAACTGGAATGAATTCGCGCGCCGGACTGCGTTCGGCGCCTCACCGCCGCGGCCTTGCGTGATGCCAGGCCTGCAGGCTCACCGGAATTGAGCGTGCCGCTCCCACGGCATTACGGAACGCATGTCGCACGTCCCGCCTGACACCGCCGTACCCGCGCCGTCCATGCAGCGCTACGCCATGGGGATCGAATACGACGGCAGCGAATTCAGCGGCTGGCAGCGCCTGAGCAAGCACGGCGAAAGTGATCCGGAGGGGTACCTCACCCTGCAGTCGGTGCTCGAGGAGGCCTTGTCGTTCGTGGCGGGCGGACCGATCGAAACCATCTGCGCCGGACGCACCGATGCCGGGGTGCACGCGGCGGGCCAGGTCATCCACTTCGACAGCCCGGTGCTGCGCGACCCGCGCGGCTGGGTGCTCGGCACGACGAGCAAGCTGCCTCCCGCCATGGGTGCGCTGTGGTGCGTGCCGGTGACGGGGGATTTCCACGCGCGGTTTTCCGCGCGCGCGCGGCGCTACCGCTACGCCATCCTCAACCGTGCGATCCGGCCCGCGCTCAACCGCCAGGTGCTGACCTGGGAGCGCCGCCCCCTCGATGCCCGCGCCATGCATCGCGCGGCGCAGGCCCTGCTGGGGGAGAACGACTTCTCCGCGTTCCGTACCGTGCACTGCCAAGCCCCGCATGCGCGGCGCGAACTGCAGGAGATCACGGTGTCGCGTGATGGCGAGGTGGTGACGGTGGAAGTGCAGGCCAACGCCTTTCTTCACCACATGGTGCGCAATATTGTCGGAAGCTTGCTGGTGGTCGGGCGCGGCGATGCGGCAGAGGGCTGGATCGCCGAACTGCTTGCCGGGCGCGACCGCACCAGAGCCGGGCCGACGGCGCCGGCGAGCGGGTTGGTCTTCCTTGGGCCACGCTATCCCGCCGATGTCGTCGAGCGCTTCGGCCTGCCTGCGCACGTTCGCCTATGAGGAGACCGTGACCGTGAAGCCAAATTATTTCCGCACGCGCATCAAGTTCTGCGGTGTCACCCGTGCCGGTGATGTCCGCCTGGCAAGCGAGCTGGGCGTGGATGCAGTCGGGTTCGTATTCGCACACCACAGCAAGCGGCGCGTCGAGCCGGAGGAAGCGCGCGCGATGCGCACGGCACTCGCTCCATTCGTCGATTCGGTCGCCCTGTTCAAGGACAATTCGCAGGACGAGGTGCGCGAGATCGTGCGCCACGTGCGGCCCAGTCTGTTGCAGTTCCACGGCAGCGAAGACGACGCGTTCTGCCGCAGCTTCGGCGTGCCTTACGTGAAGGCCGTCGCCATGGGAGGCAATGGCAACGGCAATGGCCAGCCGTCCATGCCGCTGCGGGCACGTTACCCGGGTGCCGCGGGATTCCTCTTCGACAGCCATGAGCAGGGTGGCGAGGGCGGCAGTGGCAAGACCTTCGATTGGGCGCAGATTCCGCCCGATCCGGGCAAGCCGTGGCTGCTGGCAGGTGGGCTTACTCCGGACAACGTGTTCGACGCGATCACCGCGACGCGGCCATGGGGCGTGGACGTGTCGACTGGCATAGAGCTGTCGCCAGGTATCAAGGATGGCGACTGCATGCGGCGTTTCGTCGAAGAGGCGCGGCGCGCGGATTGCCACCACGACTGACGGGTCAGTGCGCTTCCGCCAGGACCTCGCGCAGCCATGTCGCCAGCCTGGCGATCCTGCGATCTTCGCGGCGCCTGGGCGAGCACAGCACCCATTGCGCATCCGTGGCGATGAACCCCCACGGCGCCACCAACCGGCCTGAGGCCAGGTCTTCGGCTACCAGCGGTTCGGGTGCGATAGCCACACCGAGCCCGGCTTCGGTGGCCTCGAGCAGGTAGTAGAGGTGCTCGAAGCCGGTGCCGAGCTGCAGCGAGGCCGGCTCCAAGCCCGCCCGACGCGCCCACTCGCCCCAGGCCTGCGGCCGCGATGCGGTATGCAGCAGCGGTACTTCCAGCAGTACTTCCGGCGGGGCGGAGCGCAAGCGTTCGAACCCGGTGTAGCGCGGGCTGACCACGGGGCCGATGCGTTCGGGCGCGAGGGCATGCACCTGCCATCGCGAGGGCCACGGCGGCTGCGAAATCAACAGGGCGGCGTCGAGTCCGGCCATGGATTCATCGGGCACGGAGTCGCTCGCGGAGAGGTGCAACTTCAGCTCCGGCTGTTCGCGCGCGAGCCGCTCCAGCCGGGGAATGACCCATCGGGCCAAGACGCTGCCCGGACAGCCCAGTACCAATGGCGCGTGCGCGGGCCGTTGCTGCAGTTCGGTCCAGGCCGAGCGCAGCGGGGCGAAGGCGGATTCGGCTGCCTGGTGCAACCGCCGGCCTGCGGCGGTCAGGACCAGGCCGCGGCCTTGGCGGACAAACAGCGGCGTACCAGCCGCTTCCTCGAGCCCCCGCAACTGGCGGCTGATGGCCCCATGGGTGACGTGCAGCTCCACGGCGGCACGGCTGACGCTGTCCAGGCGGGCGACGGCCTCGAAGGCGCGCAGGGCATTGAGCGGGGGCAGGTCGCGGCTCATATCTGTGACTTTTCCTGACAGAACGGCCAGATTTTATCGATTTGGGCGGGCCTGCATGCGCGATAAAGTAAAACCTCCCGCCCATCCGTCCAACCCGATGAATTCCCCCGAGATCCAGGACTTCCACGCATTTCCTGACGCCGCCGGCCATTTCGGCCGGTTCGGCGGGCGGTTCGTAGCCGAGACCCTGATCGGGCCGCTCGAGGCGCTGGCGCAGGCCTACGACGAGGCCCGCGTGGATCCGGACTTCATCGCCGCCTTCGAAGCCGATCTCGCGCATTACGTCGGCCGGCCCAGCCCGATCTACCACGCCGAGCGCCTGAGCGGGGAGGTCGGCGGAGCCCGCATCCTGCTCAAGCGCGAGGACCTGAACCACACCGGCGCGCACAAGATCAACAACACCATCGGGCAGGCGCTGCTGGCCAGCCGCATGGGCAAGACCCGCATCATTGCCGAGACCGGCGCGGGCCAGCACGGCGTCGCATCCGCCACCGTCGCGGCGCGGCTGGGGCTGGAGTGCGTGGTCTACATGGGCGCTACCGACATCGAGCGCCAGAAGATCAACGTCTACCGGATGAAGCTGCTGGGCGCGACCGTGGTGCCCGTGACCAGCGGTTCGGCGACGCTGAAGGACGCGCTCAACGAGGCGATGCGCGACTGGGTCACCAACGTGCACGACACGTTCTACATCATCGGCACCGTCGCGGGTCCCGATCCGTACCCGCGCATGGTCCGCGACTTCAACGCAGTCGTGGGCCGCGAAGCGCGCGCGCAGATGCTGGCCGAATACGGACGCCTGCCGGATGTGGTCACGGCCTGCGTCGGCGGCGGCAGCAACGCGATCGGGGTATTCCATGCCTTCCTCAACGACCAAGGAGTTCGCCTGGTCGGCGCCGAGGCGGCGGGCGAGGGCATCGCCACCGGTCACCACGCCGCATCGCTGGCCGCGGGCCGTCCGGGCGTACTGCACGGCAACCGCACCTACGTGCTATGCGATGACGATGGCCAGATCATCGAAACGCACTCGGTTTCGGCGGGGCTGGACTATCCGGGCGTGGGCCCGGAACACGCGTTCCTCAAGGACACCGGCCGCGCGCAGTACGTCGGCGTGACCGACGACGAAGCCCTGGCCGCGTTCCATCGGCTGGCGCGTACGGAAGGCATCCTGCCCGCGCTCGAATCCAGCCATGCCATCGCGCAGGCCATCAAGCTGGCGCGCCAATTGCCGAAGGACGCGATCGTGCTGTGCAACCTGTCCGGTCGCGGCGACAAGGACGTGCACACGATCGCCGGCCGCGAAGGCATCACCTTCTGAATCCCGCATGCCGATGAATCGCATCGATAACCGCTTCTCCCAGCTGAAAGCCGAAGGGCGCAAGGCCCTGATTCCCTTCCTTACCGCCGGCGATCCGTCGCTCGAGGCGACAGTGCCGGTGATGCACGCGCTGGCCAAAGCGGGCGCCGACGTGATCGAACTGGGCGTGCCGTTCTCCGATCCGATGGCGGACGGGCCCACGATCCAGCGCAGTTCGGAACGCGCCCTCGCGCGCGGGGCCGGGCTGTCGTACGTGCTGGACTGCGTGCGCGCCTTCCGCGAAGGTGATGTGGACACCCCGGTGGTGCTGATGGGGTATCTCAATCCCGTGGAGATCCGCGGCGCGGACCGCTTCGCCCTGGAGGCGGTCGCCGCTGGCGTCGACGGGGTCCTGCTGGTGGACCTACCGCCCGAGGAGGCTGCGGAGTTCCGCACCGCCTTCGCGGCCCATGGCCTCGCGTTGATCCTGCTGGCGGCGCCCACGACCAGCGACGCGCGCCTGGCATCGCTGTGCGGGCAAGCCGGCGGTTACCTCTACTACGTCAGCTTTGCCGGCGTGACCGGCGCCGACCGCCTGGACACCGCCGCGGCCACCGACCGTCTCCAGGCGATCCGGGCTCGCAGCACGGTGCCGGTCGCGGCGGGTTTCGGCATCAAGGACGCGGCATCGGCGCGGGCGATGGCCCGCGAAGCCGACGGCGTCGTGGTGGGCAGTGCCCTGGTCGCCGCCTTGCAGGCCAGCACCGATCCGGTGGCCGCCGCGGGCGGGTTCCTGCGCCCCCTGCGTGCCGCGCTCGACGCCTAGCGGTGCCCGGAAACACGATTTTTGCGACCCGCGCCACACAAAACCGGCCCCGGGACCGGCGGGACCCTGCTCGCGCTAAACTGGGCGTTCGCCATTAGCGCCTTAACAGGGGAACACCCAACGCATGTCCTGGCTGAAGAAACTCATGCCCTCCGGCATCCGGACCGAATCCGGCGCGGCCAAGCGCCGCAGCGTGCCCGAGGGCCTCTGGGAGAAGTGCGACCGCTGCGGCGTCGTGCTCTATCGCCCGGAGCTCGAGGAAAACCTCGAGGTCTGCCCGAAGTGCGGCTTCCACATGCCGATCCGCGCCCGTGCGCGGCTGGCCTCGCTGTTCGATGCGGACACCACCGGCGAAATCGGTGCCGAACTCGGCCCGACCGACGTGCTGAAGTTCAAGGACCAGAAGAAGTACTCCGACCGCATCAAGGCCGCGCAGAAGTCCACTGGCGAGCGTGACGCGCTGGTGGCCATGCAGGGCAAGCTGAAGGACCGCGACCTGGTCGCCGCGTCGTTCGACTTCGCTTACATGGGCGGTTCGATGGGGTCGGTGGTCGGCGAGCGCTTCACCCTGGCGGCCGAACGCGCCGCCGACCTCGGCTGCCCGTTCGTGTGCTTCTCCGCCAGCGGCGGCGCGCGCATGCAGGAAAGCCTGTTCTCGCTGATGCAGATGGCCAAGACGTCCGCGGCGCTGGCACGCCTGCGCGCCAAGGGCCTGCCGTACATCTCGGTGATGACGCACCCGACCACCGGCGGCGTTTCGGCCTCGTTCGCCATGCTTGGCGACATCAACATGGCCGAGCCTGAAGCGCTGATCGGCTTCGCCGGCCCGCGCGTGATCGAACAGACCGTGCGGGAAAAGCTGCCGGAAGGTTTCCAGCGCTCGGAATTCCTGCTCGACCACGGCGCCGTCGACCAGATCTGCGACCGTCGCGAAATGCGCGACCGCCTTGCGCACCTGCTCGCGCTGATGATGAAGCAGCCCGCGCCGCAGGACGATCCCGAGGTCGCTGCTTGAGCCGCAAGTACTTCGGCACCGACGGCATCCGCGGACGGGTCGGCGAAGGTCCGATTTCGGCCGACTTCGTCCTGCGCCTCGGCAACGCCTACGGCTACGCGCTGACCCGTGCGTACGAAGGCCGTCGTGACTGGCGCAAGCCGCAGGTGATCATCGGCAAGGACACGCGCATCTCGAACTACATGTTCGAGGCCGCACTGGAAGCGGGCCTGGTCGCAGCCGGGGTGGACGTGCAGTTGATGGGGCCGATGCCGACGCCCGCCGTCGCGCACCTGACCCACTCGATGCGTGCCGACGGTGGCATCGTCATTTCCGCTTCGCACAACCCGCATTACGACAACGGCATCAAGTTCTTCTCGGCCGAGGGCGAGAAGCTGGACGACGCGACGGAGCTGGCCATCGAGGCCGCGCTGGAGCAACCGTTCCACACCGTGGCGTCGGAGCAGCTCGGCAAGGCTGTGCGCACGCGCGACGCGCTGGGCCGCTACATCGAGCACTGCAAGAGTTCCGTGCCCAAGGGCTTCGATCTGGGCGGCATGCGCATCGCGATGGACTGCGCGAACGGTGCCACGTACCAGTTGGGCCCGCTGGTGCTGCGCGAGCTCGGTGCCCGCGTCGATGCCATCGGGGTAGACCCGAACGGGCTCAACATCAACGACGGCGTTGGCTCGACGCATCCGGAGACCCTGGCGGCGCGCGTGCGCGAGACCGGGGCGGATCTTGGCATCGCGTTCGATGGCGACGGCGACCGGGTCATGTTCGTCGACGGCGACGGCAGCGTACGCGACGGCGACGATCTGCTGTACGTGCTGGCGCGCGACTGGAAGGAGAGCGGCCGGCTGGCCGGCCCCGTCGTCGGCACGCTCATGACGAACTACGGCCTCGAGCGCGCCCTTGAGCAGGACGGCATCGGTTTCATCCGCGCCAAGGTCGGCGACCGCTATGTGCACCAGCAACTCGTGGCCAACGGTGGCGTGCTCGGCGGCGAGGCATCGGGGCACATGTTGTGCCTGGACCGGAGCGGTACGGGTGATGGCATCGTCAGCGCGCTGCAGGTGCTGGAAGTCCTGCGCCGTCGCGGCCTGTCCCTGCGCGAGGCGTTGCAGGGGCTGCATCGCGTGCCGCAGAAGACGGTGAACGTGCGCTACACCCCGGGTGTGGTGAAGCCCGCCGAGGCGCCCACCGTGCTCGCCGCGCTCGCGGACGCGCAGGCCGCCGTGGCCGGCCGTGGTCGCGCCTTCCTGCGCCCATCTGGCACGGAACCGGTGGTGCGCGTCACCGTCGAGGCCGATGATGCGGCCCTGGTCGATGCCATCCTCGACAACCTCGCCACAGCCGTGCGATTGGCCGCGGTTTGACCCCGGTCAAGCCGCTTCCGGCGCCGCTGCGGCACAGTCCACCTTCCGAACAAGACAGCAACTTTCATGAGCCAGATCCCGACCCTCGACATCCGCCGCTTCGACACCGACCGCGAGGCCTTCGTCGCCGAACTCGGTGCGGCCTACCGTGAGTGGGGCTTCGCCGGCATCCGCAACCACGGCATTCCGCAATCGCTGATCGACGGTTCGTACGACGTCTTCAAGCGCTTCTTCGCGCTGCCGGACGAAGTGAAGCGCAAGTACCACGTCCCCGGCGGCGGCGGCGCGCGCGGCTACACGCCGTTCGGCATCGAGACGGCCAAGGATTCCAAGTACTTCGACCTCAAGGAGTTCTGGCACGTGGGCCGCGAAATCCCACGCGATTCGAAGTACGCGGACGTCATGCCGGCGAACCTGTGGCCCGAGGAGATTCCCGAGTTCCGCGAGCTCGCCTATGGCCTGTACCAGGCGCTCGACCAGCTGGGTTCGCGCGTGCTGAGCGCGCTGGCGCTGCACATCGGCCTGCCGGAAACCTACTTTGCCGACAAGACCGACTTCGGCAACTCGATCCTGCGTCCGATCCACTACCCGCCGATCACGACCGACGACATCCCGAACGTGCGCGCCGGCGCGCACGAGGACATCAACCTGATCACGCTGCTGGTCGGTGCGAGCTCGGAAGGCCTGGAAGTGAAGTCGCGCAAGGGCGAGTGGGTGCCGTTCACCGCGGACGCGGACACCATCGTGGTCAACATCGGTGACATGCTGCAGCGCCTGACCAACCACGTGTATCCGTCGACTACCCATCGCGTGGTGAATCCGCCGGGCGAGAAGGCGCGCCAGCCGCGTTATTCGACGCCGTTCTTCCTGCACCCGAACCCGGATTTCCTGATCGACGTGCTGCCTTCGTGCATCACCTCGGATAATCCGAGCCGCTACCCGGAGCCCATCACCGCCCACGGTTATCTGGAAGAGCGGTTGGCCGAGATCAAGCTCAAGTAAGCGTCGCGCCCTCTCCGCCGCGGGCGGGGAGGGCCGTCAGGCCATCCAGAAGAACACCGCCGCCATCCGCTTCTTCTCGAGCGTGTGGCCCCAGTAGCCGGTCGCGCTGTGGATCAGGTTGGCGCGATACACCAGCAGGCGGTTGTAGCGGTGCGGAATCGCGACGTCCTCGGCGAAGGCGCCGATGTCGACGAAACGCGTGCCCAGCGCCTCCACCAGGTTGTTGTGCGGCGGCTGCACGAGGTTGCCGCCGCGCTGTCCGCCGGGCAGGCGCTGCCGGTAGAAGCTGGTGCCGCATTCGTCCGGCACGTTCGGGTTGAGGTACAGCACCGCCGCATAGCGGCACAGCGCGCGAGAATCGGTGTGGGGCCGCGGCTCGCATTCGTTGTAGCCGACCACCTGCACGCAGTTGTGGTTGAGCGTGCCGGCGTCGCCGGCGCTCTCCACCCACAGCTTCAACGCGCCCGTTGCCTTTCTGACCTGGTCCTCAAGGCGCGCCAGTTCGTCCGGTTCCAGTGCCGGCATCGCGCGCAGCCCGGGCCAGCTTTCCGGCTTGTGCGGATACCCCTCGTACCAGTCGGTGCGCGCGAGGAAGCGCGCGCGCACCTCGTCCGGATTGGGCAGCGCATCGTCAAGCAGCCAGTAGTCCCGGCCTTCGGTGGGCTTGCGGTACGGCAGGATGGGCAGGCGGGGAGAGATCGAAACAGGCATGGTGCGACGGCCGACAGGGCGTTGTGCCTATTCTGGCAGTCCGCGGGCTGAGGAAAGGCCCGGCCCGCTGTAAACTGCGCGCCTTTCGCATTCGAGGTCAGCCATGCGCCGCAAGATCGTCGCCGGAAACTGGAAGCTGCATGGCGACCGCAAGTTCGCCCTCGAACTGCTCGATGCGGTTGCAGTCGTGGATGCGCCTGCGGGCGTCGAGCGCATCATCCTGCCGCCGCTGCCCTACGTGGGCGAGCTTGTCGATCGCTACGAGGGACGCGGCCTGCAGTTTGGCGCGCAGGACGTCAGCGCCAACCAGAAGGGGGCGTACACCGGGGAAGTGTCGGCGGCCATGCTGGTCGACGTCGGTGCACGCTATGGCCTGGTCGGGCACTCCGAGCGCCGACAGCATCACCACGAGAGCAGTGCCGTGGTGGCGCGCAAGTTCTTCGCCGCCAAGGCGGCCGGACTGGTGCCCATCCTGTGTGTCGGCGAGACGCTGGGCGAACGCGAGAACGGTCAGATGGAATGGCGCCTGCAGGAGCAGCTCGGTCCCATTCTCGAACATGGGGCCGCCGCGGTGCAGGGCGCCATCATCGCGTACGAGCCGGTCTGGGCGATCGGTACCGGCCGAACCGCCACGCCGGAGCAGGCACAGGAAGTCCACGCATTCATCCGTGGCGAAATCGCGCAATACGATGCTAGAATCGCTGGCTCGCTGCCGATCCTGTACGGCGGAAGCGTGAAGGCCGACAACGCGGCCGCGCTGTTCTCGCAGCCGGACGTCGACGGCGGCCTGGTAGGCGGGGCCTCGCTGGTCGCTGCCGACTTCAATGCCATCGTCGCCGCGGCGGCATAACCTAAAGAGTTCTTCCACGATGCTGTTGTTCCTCAACGTCATCTATGTGCTGATCGCCATCGCGATGATCGCGCTGATCCTCATGCAGCGCGGCGCCGGTGCGCAGGCGGGTTCGGGCTTCGGCGCGGGCGCGTCGGGCACGGTGTTCGGTTCACGCGGTGCTTCGAACTTCCTGTCGAAGTCGACCAAGTGGCTGGCCGTCGCCTTCTTCGTCATCAGCCTGTTCATGGCCTGGAACGCGAGCCATGGCAGCAAGGTCTCCGGCCCGGTCACCGAAGAGAAGGGGCTGATGTCGGAAGTGCCGGCGGCGCCGGCCGCGCCCGCTTCGGGCAACGCCGCGATCCCGTCGGCGCCGGCCAGTGTCCCGGCGGCTCCGGCTTCGAGCGCTCCTGCCACGACGGTTCCCGCCGCGCCCGCCAGCAATGCGGCCCCGGCGAATCCCGCGCCGGCGACGCAGCAACAGCCTGCTCCGGCACAGCCCGCATCTGGCGGCTGATCGGGGTAAACGCGGTACCATATGCATCTTTCCAGCCCGGCACGGAGTAGTCGGGTGCCAGTCAGCGCCAAAGTTTCGGCGGTGATCGGAAGCGGCCGGGACGGCCGAACGTTTCAAGCCCAGGTGGCGGAATTGGTAGACGCACTACCTTGAGGTGGTAGCGACTTAGGTCGTGGGGGTTCGAGTCCCCCCTTGGGCACCAAACTTCTGAAGGGGTTCGCACGGCGTGCGGCCCCTTCAGCGTAAGCAACGACGGCACCCAGATGCCGAGCCAACGCCGCTTCGAAGCGGCATAGCCGAGAGAACGCGAGTGCTGGCCGAATACCTGCCGACCCTGCTGTTCCTGATCGTCGCCGGTGGCATCGGCGTCGCCCTGCTGGTAGTGGGCCGCCTGCTCGGCCCCCAGCGCCCCTCTGTCGAGAAGCTCTCGCCCTATGAATGCGGCTTTGCCGCCTTCGAGGATGCGCGCATGCAGTTCGACGTGCGCTACTACCTCATCGCCATCCTGTTCATCGTCTTCGACCTGGAAATCGCCTTCGTCTTTCCCTGGGCGCTGGTATTCCGCGAGCTCGGCGTGTTCGGCCTCGTCGAAATGGGCGTGTTCCTCGCGCTGCTGGTGATTGGCTTCATTTACGTGTGGAAGAAGGGCGCGCTCGAATGGGAGTGATCCAGACCATCGGTGGCACCGTTTCCGGGCTGATGCACAACCCGCTGCCGGAAGGGCGGCTGGACGATCTGCTGCTGCCCGAAGACCAGAACCCGGTGATGCAGCAAGGCTTCGTCACCACCAATCTCGACACGCTGTGGAACTGGGCACGCACCGGCTCGATGTGGCCGATGACCTTCGGCCTGGCTTGCTGCGCGGTCGAGATGATGCATGCCGGCGCCGCGCGCCTGGACCTCGACCGTTATGGCGTGGTGTTCCGTCCCTCGCCGCGCCAGTCCGACGTGATGATCGTGGCCGGCACCCTGGTCAACAAGATGGCCCCGGCGTTGCGCAAGGTCTACGACCAGATGCCCGACCCGAAGTGGGTGATCTCGATGGGCTCGTGTGCCAACGGTGGCGGCTACTACCACTACTCGTATGCCGTGGTCCGTGGCTGCGACCGCATCGTCCCGGTCGATATCTACGTGCCGGGCTGCCCGCCGACCGCCGAGGCGCTGGTCTACGGGATCCTGCAGTTGCAGAAGAAGATCCGCCGCGGCACCAATTTCGGCGAGCACAAGCAGGGCGTGCGCTGACATGGAAACCGCATCCTCCTTCGCCGACCGCCTGCGCGAGCGCTTTCCCGACGCGCTCGTCACCGTTGCCGAGCCTCGCGGTGAAGTGACGATCGACGTCGCCGCAAATGCCTGGCTGTCCGCGGCCACCGCGCTGCGCGACGAATTCGGCTTCGAGCAGTGCGTCGACGTCAGTGGCGTCGATTACCTCAGCTACGGCAGCGACGAGTGGGACACCGACGTGTCCTCGGAAGGCTTTTCGCGTGGCGTGGAAGGCAAGAGCGCCGGCCGCTTCGTATGGGGCGAAGTCCCGAACGGCGCCGCCAGTGCGCCCGAACGCCGCTTCGCCGCGGTTGCGCACCTGCTGTCGTACCAGCACAACCAGCGCCTGCGCCTGCGGACCTTCGCCGAAAACGACGACCTGCCGGTGGTGGCTTCGCTGACCTCGGTGTGGGCCGGAACCAACTGGTTCGAGCGCGAGGCCTTCGACCTGTTCGGCATCGTCTTCGAAGGCCATCCGGACCTGCGCCGCATCCTGACCGACTACGGTTTCGTCGGCTATCCGTTCCGCAAGGACTTCCCTCTGATCGGCAACGTCGAAGTGCGCTACGACGCCGAGAAGAAGCGCGTCGTGTACGAGCCCGTATCGATCGAGCCGCGCGTGCTCGTCCCGCGCGTGATCCGCGACGACGCACGCTACGAAACCGCCGCCGGTGAAGCCGCGCAGAAGGCGGAGGTGAAGAAGTGAGCTCCGTGCTGTCCAATTCCAATGGTTCCGGCGTCCTCAATGCCGAGATCCGCAACTACACGCTGAACTTCGGTCCGCAGCATCCGGCCGCGCACGGCGTTCTTCGACTGATCCTCGAGATGGACGGCGAAGTCGTGCAGCGCGCCGATCCGCATATCGGCCTGCTCCATCGCGGCACCGAGAAGTTGGCCGAATCCAAGCCGTTCAACCAGTCGATCGGCTACATGGATCGACTGGACTACGTGTCGATGATGTGCAACGAGCATGCCTACGTGCGTGCTATCGAAACGTTGCTCGGCATCGAGGCGCCCGAGCGTGCGCAGTGGATCCGCACGATGTTCGACGAGATCACGCGCATCCTGAACCACCTGATGTGGGTGGGTTCGAACGCGCTCGACCTCGGCGCGATGGCGGTGTTCCTGTACGCGTTCCGCGAGCGCGAAGAGCTGATGGACTGCTACGAAGCGGTCTCCGGCGCGCGCATGCACGCGACTTATTACCGCCCGGGTGGCGTCTACCGCGACCTGCCGGCGCAGATGCCGCGCTACAAGGAATCGCCGTGGCGCAAGGGCCAGTCGCTCAAGCGCTTCAACGAATGGCGCGAAGGCTCGCTGCTGGATTATCTCGAGCGCTTCACCGAAGACTTCCCCAAGCGCGTCGACGAATACGAGACGCTGCTGACCGACAACCGCATCTGGAAGCAGCGCACCGTCGGCATTGGCGTGGTCTCGCCGGAGCAGGCGTTCGCGTGGGGCATGACTGGCCCGATGGTGCGCGGCTCCGGCATCGCCTGGGATCTGCGCAAGAAGCAGCCCTACGCCAAGTACGCGGAAGTCGACTTCGACATCCCGCTCGGCGTCAACGGCGACTGCTACGACCGTTACCTGGTCCGCGTCGCCGAGATGCGCCAGTCCAACCGCATCATCCAGCAGTGCGTGAAGTGGCTGAAGGCCAATCCGGGCCCCGTAATCGTCGACAACTTCAAGGTCGCGCCGCCCAAGCGCGAAGAGATGAAGGACGACATGGAAGCCCTCATCCACCACTTCAAGCTGTTCTCCGAAGGCTATTGCGTCCCTGCTGGCGAAGCCTACGCCGCGGTGGAAGCGCCCAAGGGCGAGTTCGGCTGCTATCTGGTTTCCGACGGCGCCAACAAGCCGTTCCGCTGCAAGCTGCGTGCGCCAGGTTTTGCGCACCTTTCGTCGATGGACGAGATCGTCAAGGGCCACATGCTGGCCGACGTGGTGGCGATGATCGGTACCTACGACGTCGTGTTTGGTGAGATCGACCGATGAAGGCCACTGGCAACTTCGAAAACGCCCGCAATGTCGATCCGATGGTCGTACTGTCGGACAAGACCCGCGCGCACATCGACCACTGGCTGGCCAAGTTCCCGCCGGATCGCAAGCGTTCGGCCGTGCTGCAGGGGTTGCACGCCGCGCAGGAGCAGAACGACGGCTGGCTGAGCGACGAGTTGATCGCCGCGGTCGCCAAGTACCTCGACCTGCCGCCGGTGTGGGCCTATGAGGTCGCATCGTTCTATTCGATGTTCGAGACCGAGAAGGTCGGCCGCAACAACGTCGCCTTCTGCACCAACATCAGCTGCTGGCTCAACGGCGCCGAAGACCTGGTCAGGCACGCCGAGAAGAAGCTCGGCTGCAAGCTGGGCGAATCTACCGCCGACGGCCGCGTCTACCTCAAGCGCGAGGAAGAGTGCGTGGCCGCGTGCTGCGGCGCCCCGGTCGTCGTGATCAACGGCCATTACCACGAGAAGCTCGACACCGCGAAGGTGGACGAGCTGCTCGACGGTCTGAAGTGAGGCTCGGGTAATGGCGCACGACAACCATCACGGCAGCCACGATTACTCCCAGGGCTACGGCCCGGTCGGCCCGGTTCCGCAGGAGCACAACGTCGTCTACACGACGCTGCACTTCGAGAAGCCGTGGTCGTACGAGAACTACCTCAAGACCGGCGGTTACGCCGCGCTGCGCAAGATCCTCACCGAGAAGATCGATCCTGCGGCCGTCATCGAGATGGTCAAGCAGTCCGGCCTGCGCGGCCGCGGCGGCGCGGGCTTCCCGACCGGTTTGAAGTGGAGCTTCATGCCCAAGGGTTCGGGCACGCAGAAGTACATCCTGTGCAACTCGGACGAGTCCGAGCCGGGCACCGCCAAGGACCGCGACATCCTGCGCTACAACCCGCATGCGGTGATCGAGGGCATGGCGATCGCGTGCTACGCGACCGGTTCGACCGCGGCGTACAACTACCTGCGCGGTGAATTCCACCACGAGCCGTTCGAGCACATCGAGGAAGCCCTGGCCGAGGCCTACAAGCACGGCTGGCTGGGCAAGAACGTCCTCGGCTCCGGCATCGACATCGACATCTACAACGCGCTCGGCGCCGGCGCCTACATCTGCGGCGAAGAGACCGCGCTGATGGAGTCGCTGGAAGGCAAGAAGGGCCAGCCGCGCTACAAGCCGCCGTTCCCGGCCAATTTCGGCCTGTACGGCAAGCCGACCACGATCAACAACACCGAGACCTACGCCTCGGTGCCGGCCATCATCCGCAATGGTTCGGAGTGGTTCCTCAACCTGGGCAAGCCGAACAACGGCGGTCCGAAGATCTTCTCGGTGTCGGGCCACGTCGCCCGTCCGGGGAATTACGAGATCCGTCTGGGCACGTCGTTCGCGGAGCTGCTGCAGCTCGCCGGCGGCATGCGCGACGGCCGCAAGCTCAAGGGCGTGATCCCGGGTGGTTCCTCGATGCCGGTGCTGCCGGGCGAGACCATGATGGGCCTCACCATGGATTACGACTCGATCCAGAAAGCCGGTTCCGGCTTGGGTTCGGGCGCCGTGATCGTGATGGACGACACCACCTGCATGGTGCGCGCCTGCCAGCGCATCGCGCGCTTCTACTTCAAGGAAAGCTGCGGCCAGTGCACGCCGTGCCGCGAGGGCACCGGCTGGATGTACCGCATGCTGACCCGGATCGTCGAGAAGCAGGCCACGCTGGAGGACCTGCAGATGCTGCGCGCCGCCGCCGGCCAGATCGAGGGTCACACCATCTGCGCGTTCGGCGAAGCCGCCGCGTGGCCGGTGCAGGGATTCCTGCGCCATTACTGGGATGAATTCGAGTACGCGATCGTGAACAAGCGCTTCCTGGTCGACGACCAGCGCGCCGGCACCGTCGTGGAGAAGGTAGCCGCATGAGCGCTGCATGCTTCCACAACCCCAATTGTTCGCAAGCGAACAATTCGCCCCTTGACTCAAGGGGCTGCGTCGCTTCGTTTGAAGGAGTTGCAGCGTGAGCGCGCAACCAATTAACCCGAACCTGCCGCCGGACCACGTCACCGTCTTCATCGACGGCGTCGAGTGCGCCGCGCCCAAGGGCTCGATGATCATCAGTGCCGCCGACAAGGCCGGCATCGCGATCCCGCGTTTCTGCTACCACGACAAGCTCAGCATCGCGGCCAACTGCCGCATGTGCCTGGTCGAAGTCGAGAAGATGCCCAAGCCGGCGCCGGCCTGCGCCACCCCGGTGATGGACGGCATGAAGGTCACCACGCGCAGCGAAAAGGCGTTGAAGTCGCAGCGCAATGTGATGGAGTTCCTGCTGGTCAACCATCCCCTTGACTGCCCGATCTGCGACCAGGGCGGCGAGTGCGAGCTGCAGGACCTGTCGATGGGCTACGGCCGTTCGGTGAGCCGCTTCGCCGAACGCAAGCGCGTGGTGCCGGACGAGGACATGGGTCCGCTGGTCGCCACCGAGATGACCCGCTGCATCCAGTGCACGCGCTGCGTGCGCTTCACCGCGGAAGTCGCAGGCACCTACGAATTGGGCGGCATGTACCGCGGCGAGAACCTGCAGATCGGTACCTTCGACGGCAAGCCGCTGACCACCGAACTGTCCGGCAACGTCATCGACGTCTGTCCGGTCGGCGCGCTCACCAACAAGGTGTTCCAGTTCAAGGCGCGTCCGTGGGAACTGACCGCGCGCGAATCGCTGGGTTACCACGATGCGCTCGGCAGCAACCTGTTCCTGCATGTGCGTCGGGGCGAAGTCCTGCGTACCGTGCCGCGCGACAACGAAGCCGTGAACGAGTGCTGGCTGTCGGACCGCGACCGCTACTCGCACCAGGGCCTGTACGCCGCCGACCGCGCGACCCGCCCGCTCATCAGGGACGGTGAAGACTTCCGCGAAGCTTCGTGGGACGAGGCGCTGGCCAAGGCCGCGAAGATCCTGCGCGACAACGGCGCCGACAACCTCGGCGTGCTGGTGCACCCGGCGACCTCGAACGAAGAGGGCACGCTGCTGGCACGGCTGGCCGAGGCGCTGGGCACCGGCAATATCGACCATCGCATCTCCCAGCACGACCTGTCGGATGCCGCCGTCGCCGAGACCTTCGGCATGCCGGTCTCCGATCTTGCCAATGCCGATGCCATCGTCATCGTCGGCAGCAACCTGCGCCAGGAGGTCCCGCTGCTCCACGCTCGCGTGCGCAAGGCGTGGACGCGTGGCGCCAAGGTGCATGTGGTCAATCCGGTCGACTTCGACTTCACCTTCAAGGCTGCGAGCAGTCGCCTTGTCGCGCCGTCGCAGATGGCTGCGACGCTGGCCGACGCCGGCCTGCGCGATGCGCTGAAGAACGCGACGCGTGCCGTCGTCATCATTGGTGGCGTGGCCGAAAGCGGCCCGTACGCCGCGGCGGTCCGCAAGGCTGCCGCTGAGTTTGCCGCCGCGACCAACGCGAGTCTGTGCCGTATCCCGCAGGGCGCCAACGCCGTGGGCCTGGCCAAGCACGGCGTGCTGCCGCGGTCGCGCGACGCCCAGTCGATGCTGGCGCAGCCGCGCTCGGCCTACGTGCTGTACGGCATCGAACCGGGCTTGGATTTCGCCGACACCGCGACCGCCAACCAGGCGCTCAAGTCCGCACAGGTCGTCGCGTTCAGCCAGTTCGCCTGCCGCTCCACCCGCGCCGTCGCCGATGTGATCCTGCCGATCGGCGCGCTGCCGGAAATCGAAGCGACGCTGACCAACCTCGAAGGTCTCGAACAGGCCACCGTCGCTGGCGGCAAGCTGCCGGGCGACGCACGCGCCGGCTGGCGCGTGCTGCGCGCCCTGGGTGGCGAGCTGGGCGCTGCCGGTTTCGACTTCACCGATCTGGCTGGCCTGCGTGCCGGCATTCATCGCCAGGATGCGCACGTGGTGGCCGGTGCCGCGCCGAGCATCGCCGGCGAAGGGCTCGAGCTCGCGGTGAGCGCGGCGATCTACCGCAGCGACGCCGTGGTGCGTCGTGCCGCGAACCTGCAGGCGCATCCGCTCAACCTGGAGCCGCAGGCCGTGATGCACCCGGCCGATGCGGAAGCACTCGGCTTCAGGGATGGCGTGATCGGCAAGTTCACCGCTGCCGCCGGTACGGCGACGTTGCCGGTCATCGTTAGCGACCGGGTCGCGCGCGGGACGGTCTGGATCGAAAGCGGCCACGGCGCCACCGCGCCGCTTGGCGTGGGCCGCGTGCAGGCGGGGAGGGCGTGATGCAGGCCGTTGATACTTTCCGCGACTGGATGCTCGGCTTCGGCCCCGGCGGCAATGTCGCCTGGATCGTGCTGAGGATCCTGCTGATCGCCATGCCGGTGATCATCACGGTTGCGTTCTACGTCGTGTGGGAGCGCAAGCTGATCGGCTGGATGCACGTGCGTCGCGGCCCGATGTACGTGGGCAAGGGCATCCTCCAGGCCTTCGCCGACGTGTTCAAGCTGCTGTTCAAGGAAGTCATCCAGCCCACGCGCGCGCAGCCGTTCCTGTTCAAGTTCGCGCCGCTGCTGGCGCTGGCGCCGGCGTTCGCCGCCTGGGCGGTGGTGCCGTTCGACGCGAAGCTTGTGCTGTCCAATGCCAATGCGGGCCTGCTGTACCTGCTGGCCATGACCTCCATGGGCGTGTACGGCATCATCCTCGCCGGCTGGGCTTCGAACTCGAAGTACGCCTTCCTCGGCGCCATGCGTGCCGCAGCGCAGATGGTGAGCTACGAAATCGCGATGGGCTTCGCCATGGTCGGCGTGTTGATCGCCGCGGGCAGCCTCAATCTCACCGACATCGTGATGGCGCAGGCCGGCAATGCCGGCGTCTTCGAATGGTTCATGTGGCCGCTGCTGCCGCTGTTCGTGGTGTACTTCATCTCGGGCGTGGCTGAAACCAACCGCGCGCCGTTCGACGTGGTCGAGGGCGAGTCGGAAATCGTCGCCGGTCACATGGTCGAGTATTCGGGTTCGGCGTTCGCGCTGTTCTTCCTGGCCGAATACGCGAACATGATCCTGATCAGCTTTCTGGTCTCGCTGTTCTTCCTTGGCGGCTGGCTGTCGCCGATTCCGGCCGCGTGGATTGCGGACGTGCCGGTGTTGTCGGTCGTCCTCGGCAGTGGCTGGTGGTGGCTGCTGGCCAAGGTGTTCTTCTTCGCCAGTTGCTTCATCTGGTTCCGCGCCTCGTTCCCGCGCTACCGCTACGACCAGATCATGCGCCTGGGCTGGAAGGTGTTCATTCCGCTGACCATCGCCTGGATCTGCGTCACCGCGCTGCTGGCGTACTACAAGATCTTCCTGCCGTTCGAGTGACACGGGAAACGCTGAGACCCACATGAACCGCATCGTTTCCTACTTCAAGAGCCTGCTGCTCATCGAGCTATGCCAGGGGCTTTGGCTGACGCTGAAGTACCTGTTCAAGCCGAAGTACACGCTGATGTACCCGATGGAGAAGACGCCGCAGTCGCCGCGCTTCCGCGGCATCCATGCGCTGCGCCGCTATCCCAACGGGGAAGAGCGCTGCATCGCGTGCAAGCTGTGCGAGGCCGTTTGCCCGGCGCTGGCCATCACGATCGACTCTGAAAAGCGCGCCGACGGCACTCGCCGCACCACGCGCTACGACATCGACCTGTTCAAGTGCATCTTCTGCGGCTTCTGCGAAGAGTCCTGCCCGGTCGACTCGATCGTGGAAACCCATATCCACGAATACCACTTCGAGAAGCGCGGCCAGAACATCATCACCAAGCCGCAGCTGCTGGCGATTGGCGACCGGCTCGAGGCCGAAATCGCCGAGCGCCGCGCCACCGACGCCGCGTTCCGCTGAGGCCTGCCATGGATTTCGTGCAGATTGCTTTCCTTGCCTTCGCGGCGATGGCCACCATCGCGGCGCTGGGCGTCATCTCAGTCCGCAACCCGGTGCATGCCGCGCTGCTGCTGGTGCTGACCTTCTTCTCCGTCGCCTGCACCTGGATCATCTCCGGCGCCGAGTTCCTCGGCATCGCGCTGATCCTGGTCTACGTCGGCGCGGTGATGGTGCTGTTCCTGTTCGTGGTGATGATGCTGGACATCGACGTCGCGCCCTTGCGCGAAGGTTTCGTCCGCTACCTGCCGTTCGGGTTGATCGTTGCCGTGGTAATGCTGGCCGAAATGCTGACGCTGATCGGCGCCAAGGCCGCGATGGCCACGCCCTTTGCCGACAACCTCGGTGACATCCCCAATACCAAGTGGCTGGCCAATGCGCTGTTCACCGACTTCATGCTGCCGTTCGAGGTCGCCGCGGTGATCCTGACGGTGGCGGTGATCGCCGCGGTGATGCTGACCCTGCGTCGCCGTCCGGGCGCCCGGCACCAGGATCCGTCCGCACAGGCGCGGGTGCGCGCCAGCGACCGCATCCGCATGGTGAAGATGGATGCGGTGAAGCCGCAAACCCCGGCCGCGGGCGAGGAGGTACAGCCATGAGTCTGTTGGGTGAGGGCGTAGCCCTGGGGCACTACCTGGCGCTCGGCGCCGCGCTGTTCTGCATCAGCATCGCCGGCATCGTGCTGAATCGTAAGAACGTGATCATCCTGCTGATGTCGATCGAGCTGATGCTGCTCTCGGTCAACATCAACTTCGTCGCGTTCTCGCGCCATCTGGGCGACGCGGCGGGGCAGGTGTTCGTGTTCTTCATCCTGACCGTGGCGGCCGCGGAAGCCGCGATCGGCCTGGCGATCCTGGTCACGCTGTTCCGCAACCGCCACACGATCAACGTCGCTCAGATCGACACGCTCAAGGGGTGAGTCGGCGCGCTCGCGAGCCTCTGGCTCGCGTGCCGGCGAACGCCCGGACAGGATGTCCGGGCCGGGCTTTCCGAAAGCCCGCTCGGTTTAGCCATGGATGGCAGCGCTAGAAACAAGAAAGTTCATGGTCCGCGCAACACGGCTGATCAACGGATAAAAAATGGCCATCTCCAAAACCCATCTGCTGATCATCGTGCTCGCGCCCTTGCTGGGCGCGATCCTCGCTGGTCTGTTCGGCCGCCGTATCGGCCGCGTCGGCGCCCACAGCGTCACCATCGGCGGCGTGGCGGTCAGCTGCGCGCTGTCCATGTACGTGCTGTGGCAGCTGGTCTCGCAGGGTGCCGCGCCGTTCAACGAGAACGTCTATACCTGGTTCCAGGTGGGCGGCATCGATGCGCACGTCGGTTTCATGATCGACAAGCTCACCGCGATGATGATGGTGGTAGTGACCTTCGTCTCGCTGCTGGTGCACGTCTACACCATCGGCTACATGGAAGAGGATCCGGGCTACCAGCGCTTCTTCAGCTACATCTCGCTGTTCACGTTCTCGATGTTGATGCTCGTGATGAGCAACAACTTCCTGCAGTTGTTCTTCGGCTGGGAGGCGGTGGGCCTGGTCTCGTACCTGCTGATCGGCTTCTGGTTCAAGCGCCCGACCGCGGTGTTCGCCAACCTCAAGGCGTTCCTGGTCAACCGGGTGGGCGACTTCGGCTTCCTGCTAGGCATCGCCGCCGTGCTGCTGATGTTCGGCACGCTCGATTACGCCACCGTCTTCGCCAACGCGCCGACGATCGCCACCACCGGCATCTCGATCATCAACGGCCATGAATGGTCGGTCGCCACGGTGATCTGCATCTGCCTGTTCATCGGCGCCATGGGCAAGTCTGCGCAGGTGCCGCTGCACGTGTGGCTGCCGGACTCCATGGAAGGCCCGACCCCGATCTCCGCGCTGATCCATGCCGCGACGATGGTGACCGCGGGCATCTTCATGGTCGCGCGCATGTCGCCGCTGTTCCAGCTGAGCGAGACCGCGCTGAACTTCGTGCTGTTCGTCGGCGCAACCACCGCGTTCTGGACCGGTCTGATCGGCATCGTGCAGAACGACATCAAGCGCGTGGTCGCTTACTCGACCCTGTCGCAGCTGGGCTACATGACCGTTGCCTTGGGCGTGTCGGCGTATTCGGCCGCCGTGTACCACCTGATGACCCATGCCTTCTTCAAGGCGCTGCTGTTCCTCGGCGCCGGCTCGGTGATCATCGGCATGCACCACGAGCAGGACATGCGCCGCATGGGCGGCCTGAAGAAGTACATGCCGATCACCTACATCACCATGGTGATCGGTACGCTGGCCCTGGTCGGCACGCCGTTCTTCAGTGGCTTCTACTCGAAGGACACCATCATCGAGGCCGCCGCCGAGCACGCCCACGAAGCGCACAACTGGGTGGCGACCTACGGCTACTGGGCGGTGCTGCTGGGCGCGTTCGTCACTTCGTTCTACAGCTTCCGCCTGCTGTACATGACCTTCCACGGGAAGGAACACTTCCATGACCCGGCGCCGGACCACTACGTGGCTCCGGAAGCGGACTCGACCGAGCACGAAGCCGCGCTGGCGCACGAGCATGATGCGCACGCGGATCATGGCCATGACGAGCACGCGCATACGCCGCACGAATCTCCGTGGGTGGTGACGCTGCCGCTGGTCCTGCTGGCGATTCCGTCCGTTCTCATCGGCTTCTTCACCGTCGGTCCGATGCTGTTCGGCACCGACGTCATGGGTCACGCCAGGCAGTTGCCGTTCTTCCTGGGCTCGATCGACCTCCCGGCCGCGCAGGACACCGTCGGCAAGCTGGCCCAGGAATTCCATGGCCCGGTCAAGTTCGCCCTGCATGGTTTCACCGCGCCGGCGTTCTGGTTGGCTTTCGCTGGCTTCGCACTGGCGACCTTCCTGTACCTGGTCAGGCCGGAGCTGCCGGGCAAGCTGCGCAAGGCGTTCTCGCTGCCCGTGCGCATCCTTGAGGAGAAGTACGGCATGGACTCGCTCTGGATTGGCGGCTTCGCCGGCGGCGGTGTGCTGATCGGCAAGCTGTCGCGATGGTTCGACACCAATGTGATCGACGGCCTGGTCAATGCCAGTGCCCGTCTCACTGAGTTCACCGCCGGCCTGGTGCGCCGCGGCCAGACCGGCTACCTCTACCACTACGCGTTCGCGATGATCATCGGCCTGATTATTTCGTTGGCCGCCGTCATCCGTTACTGGCGCTGATTACAACAAGGACCTCGCAACGTGACCTCCTGGCCCTTGCTTAGCCTCCTGATCTGGCTGCCCATCATCGGTGGCTTCTTCACCCTCGCTTTCGGCAACGAGCGCGCGAACGGCGCCCGCTGGTTCGGCCTCGCTGTCGCCTTCGCGACGCTCCTGCTGAGCGTGTTGCTGTTCACCGGCTTCGACTACCCCAACCCGGGCATGCAGTTCGGCGAAGAGCACGCGTGGATCCCGGCGTATGACATCCGCTACAGCCTGGGCGCCGATGGCATCTCGGTCGCGCTGATCGGCCTGACCACGTTGACCTCGCTACTGGTGCTGATCTCGGCGTGGGGCTCGGTCGACAAACGCGTCAGCCAGTACTACGCCGCGTTCCTGATCCTCGAAGGCCTGATGGTCGGCGTTTTCTCCTCGCTGGACTCGATGCTGTTCTACGTGTTCTTCGAGGCCATGCTGATCCCGATGTTCCTGATCATCGGTGTCTGGGGCGGGCCGCGTCGCGTGTACGCGGCGGTGAAGTTCTTCCTGTACACCTTCATCGGCTCGGTGTTCATGCTCGCCGCGCTGATCTACATGTATCTGAAGGGCGGCAGCTGGCAGCTCGCCGACATGTACGCGCTGCAGCTCACGGCCGAGGAGCAGAAGTGGATCTTCTGGGGCTTCCTCGCGGCCTTCGCGGTCAAGGTGCCGATGTTCCCGGTCCATACCTGGTTGCCGGATGCGCACGTGGAGGCGCCGACCGCGGGTTCGGTGATCCTGGCCGCGATCATGCTGAAGATCGGCGGCTACGGTTTCCTGCGCTTCACCCTGCCCATCGTCCCTGACGCTGGCACCGAATGGGCAACCTTCGTGATCGTGCTGAGCCTGATCGCGGTGATCTACGTCGGCCTGGTGGCGCTGGTCCAGGACGACATGAAGAAGCTGATCGCGTACTCGTCGGTTTCGCACATGGGCTTCGTCACGCTCGGCACGTTCATCGCCTTCGCCCTGGTCCGCGACTACGGCAACTACGATGCCGCGCGCCTCGGCCTGCAGGGCGCGATGGTGCAGATGATCAGCCACGGTTTCATTTCGGGTGCGATGTTCACCTGCGTGGGCGTGCTGTACGACCGCATGCACAGCCGCATGATCAAGGACTACGGCGGCGTGGTGAACGTCATGCCGTGGTTCGCGACGTTCTTCGTGCTGTTCGCGATGGCCAACTCGGGCCTGCCCGGCACCTCCGGCTTTGTCGGCGAGTTCATGGTGATCCTGTCGAGCTTCCAGAAGCACCCGCTGATCGCCTTTGCCGCTGCCGCCACGCTGATCATCGGCGCCGGTTACACGCTGTGGCTGGTCAAGCGCGTGATCTGGGGCGAGGTCGGCAACGCCCACGTGGCCGAGATGGAAGACATCAATTTCCGCGAGGCGATCGTGCTCGGGGTGTTCGCGGCCGGCGTGCTGGTGCTGGGCATCTGGCCCAAGCCCCTCACCGACCTGATGGAACCCTCGATCGCCAACCTCGCCACCCAGATCGCCACTTCCAAGCTGTAAGGCGCCGCGCGCCGTGCCGCTAGAGATCCAGACATGCAGATGACCACGCCCACCCTTGCCGACCTGATGCCGCTGCTGCCCGAGCTGGTGCTCGTCGGTGCGGCGTTCGCCTGGCTGATGCTCGACCTGTTCCTGGACGCGCGCCACCGCGTGGTCACCCACGTGCTGTCGATCGCGACGCTCGCGGTCGTCATCGGGATGATCGCGACCGGCGTGGGCGGGCAGGGCACGGTGCTCAATGGCATGTTCGTGCGCGACACGGCGGCCGACGTGATGAAGGTTGCGATCTGCGGCGTCAGCGCGTTCGCGCTGGTCTATGGCTGGCCTTACCTGCGCCAGCGCAACCTCTACCAGGGCGAGATCGCGGTGCTGATGCTGTTTGCGATCGCCGGCATGATGCTGCTGGTGTCGGCGGGCAGCCTGGTGATGGTCTACCTGGGCTTGGAAATGCTCGCGCTGTGCTCGTACGCGCTGGTTGCCGTGGACCGCGACAGCCCCATCGCCTCGGAAGCGGCGATCAAGTACTTCGTCCTGGGTTCGCTCGCCTCGGGTCTGATCCTGTACGGCATGTCGCTGATCTATGGCGCGACCGGCACCCTCGATCTGGCCACGATCGGTGCGGCCGCCGGTGCGACCGAGAACATGACCCTGCTGCTGACCGGCGTGGTGTTCGCCGTCGCGGGCATAGCCTTCAAGTTCGGCGCGGCGCCGTTCCACATGTGGCTGCCGGACGTCTACCACGGCGCGCCGACCCCGATCACGCTGTTCATCGGCTCGGCGCCCAAGCTGGCCTACTTCGGCATGGCCTTCCGCCTGCTGGAAACCGGCGCCGGCCCGCTCGACGACCGCTGGCGTCTGTTGCTGGCGGCGCTGGCCGTCGCCTCCCTGGTGATCGGCAACCTCAGCGCGTTGGTGCAGAGCAACTTCAAGCGCCTGCTGGCGTATTCGACCGTATCCCACGTGGGCTTCCTGTTCCTGGGCCTGGCCGGCGGCGGCGAGCAGGGCATGGCGGCCGCGCTGTTCTATGCGATCAGCTATGCGGTGATGTCGGCGGCGGCCTTCGGCGCGATCGTGGTGTTGGCCGGCAAGGGCTTCGAGGCCGACAACATCGACGACTACCGCGGTCTGAACGCCCGCAATCCCTGGCTGGCTGGACTGATCCTGTGCGTCATGGCCTCGCTGGCGGGCGTGCCTCCCTTCCTGGGTTTCTGGGCCAAGCTGGCGGTGCTCCGCGCGGCGTTCGAGGGCGGCCTGTGGTGGCTGGCGCTGGTCGGCCTGGTGTTCGCAGTGGTCGGCGCGTTCTACTACCTGCGCGTGGTCAAGGCGATGTATTTCGAAGAGCCGCAGGGCGAGCAGCACGCGCCCAACGAGGACCGCCCGCTGCGCGTGCTGTTCGGCGTCAATGCGCTGGCTTTGCTGGCCCTGGGTTTCGCCTGGAGCCCGATCATGGCCTGGTGCAAGTACGCGTTCGGCGCGTGAAAACGCCTGTTTTCCGTCGGCGTGGGCCACGGCTGTAATTTTTGTTCATCGGATGGCTTGCAAGGAATTTCACAAGCCGTCATAATTCCGCTCCTGCTGCGGGGTGGAGCAGTCTGGCAGCTCGTCGGGCTCATAACCCGAAGGTCGTAGGTTCAAATCCTACCCCCGCTACCAGCTTCGGCTGGAGAAAGGCCTCTCAGGAGGCTTTTCTTTTTAGTCGCAAGGCTCGGGCTTTGCAGTGATGCCGGCACAGGCGCCACTGCACCGAAATCCAGTTGTAACGGACAAGGGGCCCGTTGGGCCCCTTGTTGTTTCTGCGTTTCTGAATTGCGCGCGCTGATCGGTTCATCCGGTTGTCAGTTTCAAGCAAGGCACGAACGATTTCGCACTCTCCATGCAAGCGCCCGGGTAACGGGACTTCCTAGGGAAGACATGACGGACAAGGCCAACGAAATCACCGCATTGCTCGCTCCGACCGTAGCGTCGCTGGGCCTGGAATTGCTCGGTGCCGAATACCTGCCCTCGCCGGGTGGCGCGATGCTGCGCCTGTACATCGATGTTCCCGCCGACGCCGCGCAAGGCGAAGAGCCGCGCGCGGTGACCATCGAGGATTGCGAGGCGGTAAGCAGGGAAGTCTCCGCCCAGCTCGATGTCGAGGACCCGATCAGCAGCCATTACACGCTGGAAGTATCTTCGCCCGGCATCGATCGCCCGCTCTTCGGCGCCGCACAGTTCGCGCGCTTTGCCGGCGAATCGGCAAAGGTCGTCCTGCGCCTGCCGCAGGATGGCCGCCGCCGCTTGCAGGGCCAGATCGTGCGCGTGACGGGTGAGGACATCACGTTCGATGTCGACGGCAGCGAGTTCACCGTGCGCGCCGACAACATCGAGAAGGCCCGCCTGGTTCCCGACTGGGCAGCGCTGGGCCTGAGCGCCGAAAAACCCAAGCCGGGGAAGGGGCCGGCCAAGGGCAAGAAATCCACCAACAAGCCGGCGGCGAGCAAGCCGTCCCGTGCGGAGTAAGTAAAGATGAGCAAGGAACTTCTGCTGGTCGTTGATGCGGTCGCCAACGAAAAGGGCGTCCCGCGCGAGGTCATCTTCGAGGCCATCGAGGCTGCGCTGGCGTCCGCCGCCAAGAAGCGCTACCACGACCAGGACGTGCTGGTGCGCGTCGCTATCGACTCGAAGGACGGCAGCTACGAAACCTTCCGCCGCTGGGAAGTCGTGGCCGACGACGTCGTTATGGAGTCGCCCGACCGCCAGATCCGCATGATGGATGCCGTCGACGAGGCCGAAGGCGTCGAGCTCGGCGACTACATCGAAGAGCAGATCGAGAACCCGGAATTCGGCCGCATCGCCGCCCAGGCCGCCAAGCAGGTGATCGTGCAGCGCGTGCGCGAAGCCGAGCGTGCGCAGGTCGTCGACGCATGGAAGGACCGCGTCGGCGAGCTGGTCACCGGCGTCGTCAAGCGCGCCGAGCGCGGCAACATCTACGTCGACCTTGGCGGCAACGCCGAAGCGATCATCCCGAAGGACAAGGGCATTCCGCGCGACGTGCTGCGTACCGGCGACCGCGTCCGCGGCTACCTGTTCGACGTGCGCTCCGAACCGCGCGGCCCGCAGCTTTTCATCAGCCGCGCGGCGCCGGAATTCATGATGGAACTGTTCAAGCTCGAAGTGCCGGAAGTCGGCCAGGGCTTGGTGTCCATCAAGGCCTGCGCCCGCGATCCGGGCGACCGCGCCAAGATCGCCGTGCAGGCGCACGACAACCGTACCGATCCGATCGGCGCCTGCATCGGCATGCGCGGTTCGCGCGTGCAGGCGGTGTCGAACGAACTCAATGGCGAGCGCGTCGACATCGTCCTGTGGTCGGACAACCCGGCCCAGTTCGTCATCAACGCGATGGCACCGGCCGAAGTGCAGTCGATCATCGTCGATGAAGAGAAGCACTCCATGGATCTCGCCGTGGCCGAGGACCGCCTCGCCCAGGCGATCGGCAAGGGTGGGCAGAACGTGCGCCTGGCCAGCCGCCTGTCGGGCTGGCAGCTCAACGTGATGACCCAGGACCAGGTCACCGCCAAGTCGGAAGCCGAGCAGGCCACCGCGCGACAGCTGTTCATGGACAAGCTCGAGGTCGACGAGGAAATCGCCGGCATCCTGGTGTCGGAAGGCTTCAACACGGTCGAGGAAATCGCCTACGTCCCGGTCGGCGAGCTGCTCGCGGTCGAGGGCTTCGACGAGGACATCGTCGAGGAGCTGCGTTCGCGCGCCCGCGACGCGCTGCTCAACGAAGCGCTGGCCGCCGAGGAGGAGCTCGACGAGCACCAGCCGGCCGCCGACCTGCTCGAAGTCGAGGGCATGGACGAGGAACTCGCCTTCACGCTCGCCGCGCGCGGCGTGATCACGCGCGACGACCTGGCCGACCTGGCGACCGACGAGCTGACCGATATCGAGGGCGTCGACGAGGACCGGGCCAAGGCGCTGATCATGGAAGCGCGCAAGCACTGGTTCGAGTAACACCCGATCCGGCGCCCGGAAGGGCGGGCCGGTAGCCACACGTTAGAATCGCTCCATCACGCGCGGGATGCGTCCCGCGCCACGAGGACACGGAACCGAATGTCGCAGCAAACCACCATCCGCAAGCTCGCTGAACTGGTGAATACGCCGGTCGAGAAGCTGCTGGAGCAGCTGGCCGAGGCCGGCATGACCTTCAGCGGCCCCGACCAGGTCGTGACCAGCATCGAGAAGGTCAAGCTGCTTGGCTTCCTCAAGCGCTCGCACGGCAAGGCGGACACCGCCGAAGCCAGCGAGGCGCCGAAGAAGATCACGCTCAATCGCAGCCGCAAGGAAGAACTGACCGTCGGCGGCGGCAAGAGCAAGGCGACCGTCGACGTCGTCGTGCGCAAGAAGGTCACCCTGGTCAAGCCGACCGAGAAGTCGGGCGATCCGGTTACCGACGAGCGCGCCGAGATCCTGCGCAAGCTGGAGGAATCCAAGCAGCGCAACCTCGCCGAGCAGCAGAAGCTCGCCGAAGTCGACAAGCGTCGCGCCGAGGAGATCGAGCGCGCCCGCAAGGAAGCCGAGGAGGCTGCGCGCCTCAAGGCCGAGGCAGAGGCAAAGGCCAAGCTCGCCGATGCCAGTGCCGTGGCGGGCGAAGACGACGCGCCGGTGCGCAAGCCCGCGCACGGCCATGGCCATCCCAAGCCGGCGCCGGCGCGCGCGCCCGAGGCGCGTGGCGCGCCCGCGCACAAGACCCGTGGCTCGCACGCGATGGTCGCGACGGTCGAGGATGACGAACGCACCAACCGCTTCGCCGGCCAGATGCACCTGAGCGCATCCGACCGTGCACGCCGTTCGACCGGTGCCCGGGGCAAGGCCAAGCCGCAACGCCGCCAGGCCGAGCAGGCGCGCTCCGGCAGCGGCTTCACCCGCCCGACCGCACCCATCGTGCGCGAAGTGGCCATCGGCGAAACCATCACCGTGGCCGACCTCGCGCAGAAGCTCGCGCTGAAGGGCGGCGACGTGGTGAAGGCGCTGTTCAAGATGGGCGTGATGGCGACCATCAACCAGTCGATCGACCACGACACCGCGGCCCTGGTGACCGAGGAACTCGGCCACACCGTGGTCAAGGCGAGCGAGAACACCGCCGAAGACGCGCTGCTCGCCCATGTCGAGGAGACCCAGGGCGACAAGACGGCGCGCCCGCCCGTGGTCACGATCATGGGCCATGTCGACCACGGCAAGACCTCGCTGCTGGACTACATCCGCCGCACCAAGGTGGCCTCGGGCGAAGCCGGTGGCATTACCCAGCACATCGGCGCGTACCACGTGGAAACGCCCAAGGGTGTCATCAGCTTCCTGGATACCCCGGGCCACGCGGCGTTCACGCAGATGCGTGCACGCGGCGCCAAGCTCACCGACATCGTGGTGCTGGTGGTTGCCGCGGACGACGGCGTGATGCCGCAGACGCGCGAAGCCGTGCAGCACGCGAAGGCGGCCAAGGTGCCGCTGATCGTGGCGATCAACAAGATCGACAAGTCCGACGCCGATCCGCTGCGCGTCAAGAACGAGCTGCTGGCCGAAGAAGTCGTGGCCGAAGACTTCGGCGGCGACACGCAGATGGTCGAGCTGTCCGCCAAGACCGGCGCCGGCGTCGACAACCTGCTCGACGCGATCCTGATCCAGTCCGAGCTGCTCGAGCTGCAGGCCGTGCCGACCGGCCGCGCCACCGGCGTGGTGATCGAATCCTCCCTCGACAAGGGCCGCGGCCCCGTCGCAACGGTGCTGGTGCAGCAGGGCGAACTCAAGAAGGGCGACTACCTCGTGTGCGGCGTGCAGTACGGCCGCGTGCGTGCGCTGTTCGACGAAACCGGCTCGCAGGTCAACGCCGCTGGCCCGTCGATCCCGGTGCAGGTCCTGGGCCTGTCGGGCGTGCCCGATTCCGGCGATGACTTCGTCGTGGTCGAGGACGAGCGCCTGGCCAAGGACGTCGCGCAGCAGCGTGACGCCAAGCGCCGCGAATCGCGCCTGGTCGCGCAGGCGGGCAACCGCATGGAAGACATCATGGCCCAGATGGGCGAGGGTGCCGGCCAGCAGACGCTGAACCTGGTGGTCAAGGCCGACGTGCATGGTTCGGTCCAGGCCCTGCGCGAAGCGCTCACCGGCCTGTCCACCGACGCGATCCGCATCAACGTGATCGGCGGCGGCGTCGGCGGCATCACCGAATCCGACGCCACGCTCGCCGCGACGTCCAAGGCCACGATCATCGGCTTCAACGTCCGCGCCGATGCGTCGGCGCGCAAGGTGATCGAGGGCAACGGCGTCGACCTGCGTTACTTCTCGATCATCTATGACGTGATCGACCAGGTGAAGCAGGTCGCGTCGGGCATCCTGGGCAAGGAGATCCGCGAAGAGATCATCGGTACCGCCGAGGTCCGCGATGTCTTCCGCAGCTCCAAGTTCGGCGCGGTTGCCGGCTGCATGGTGGTCGAGGGCGTGGTCAAGCGCCACAAGCCGATCCGCGTGCTGCGCGACAACACCGTCATCTTCGAGGGCGAGCTGGAATCGCTGCGCCGCTTCAAGGAGAACGTCGACGAAGTGCGCAACGGCACCGAATGCGGTATCGGCGTCAAGGCGTACAACGACGTCAAGCCGGGCGACCAGATCGAATGCTTCGAACGCATCGAGGTCCAGCGCACGCTGTAAGGTGCCGACGTCATGCCGACCAAGTCGTTCCATCGCACCGATCGCGTTTCCGCCCAGCTCCGTCGCGAGCTGGGCGCGATCGTGCACACGGCCGTGCGCGAGCACGGCCTGCCGTCCGTCAGCGTTTCCGACGTTGAAGTCACGCGCGACCTGGCGCATGCCAAGGTATTCGTGACCGCGCTGCAGGAAGAGCGCTCCAAGGAAGCGGTGAAGGCGCTGAAGGAACTCGCGCCCCAGTTGCGTTACCAGTTGGGCAAGGCGATGAAGTTGCGCCACGTGCCGGAGTTGCATTTCCACTACGACGACTCGGTCGACCGCGGCGAACGCATCAACAACCTGCTGCGCGACAACCCGGCCGGCGCCGGCGAGAGCGACTCCGATTGACCCGCGGCAGGCGGGCGACCGCTTGCCTGGCCGTCCACGACAAGCGGGTGACGCCCGCCTCACGCCGCCACGTCCGCCCGCGATGAGCAAGAAACCCAGAACCGTCTTTCGCAAGCTCGACGGCATCCTCCTGCTCGACAAGCCGCAGGGGCTCAGCTCCAACCAGGCGCTGCAGCGCGTGCGCCATCTGTTCCGCGCGGAGAAGGCGGGCCATACCGGCAGCCTCGACCCGCTCGCCACCGGGCTGCTGCCGGTGTGCTTCGGCGAGGCGACCAAGATCGCCGGACTGCTGCTCGGCTCGCGCAAGGCCTACGAAACCACGGCCGCGTTCGGCCTCACCACCGACACCGACGACGCCGATGGCGCGCCGCTGCTGCGGCGTGGCGTCCCGGACCTCGACGATGCCCGCCTCGAAGCGGCTTTGGCGCCGCTGCGTGGGCGTATTCGCCAGCGCGCGCCGATCTACTCCGCGTTGAAGCAGGGCGGGGAACCGCTGTACGCCAAGGCGCGCCGCGGCGAAGCCATCCAGGCCCCGGAACGCGACGTCGATGTCCAGCGATTGCAGGTGCTGGAGCGCCGCCCCGACAGCGCGAAACTGCTGGTCGAATGCGGTTCCGGGACCTACGTGCGCAGCCTCGTCCGCGACCTGGGCGAGAACCTGGGCTGCGGTGCGCACGTCGCCACGCTGCGGCGCCTGTGGGTCGATCCGTTCGAGCAGCCGCGCATGTTCACGCTCGACGAGCTGCAGGCGCTGTACGTCAGCGGGGGCGAAGCCGCGCTGGAGGCGCTTCTGCTACCGATCGAGGCCGGCTTGTCGGGCTATGCGCGGGTGCAATTGGGCGCGGTGGAGTCCCGGCGCCTGGGCCAAGGCCAGCGGCTGCACCTGGAAGGGGGCGGCCCGGCAGGATGCGTCGCGATCTTCGACGAGACGGGCCGTGTCCTGGGGCTGGGCGAGGTCGATTCCGGCGGCATCCTGCGCCCCAGTCGCTTGTTCACATGGGCCACCGAGGCGGCGCCCGGCGCTCGCGGGGCGCCTGGCCCCTTCCCGGCGGCCTGATTTCGACGCGCGCTGCGGCGCGCCGGACGCTGTCGTTGCCGCGGTTCCCCGCGGCGCGCTACAATCCGCGCGCTTTTCAAGGACTTTGGAAAGCATCACCTACCAGCAAACGGCGGACCAGGCGGTGCGTCGGCAAAGCTTTTGCCGATTCGCGTTCTGCGGGCCCCGCATCTACAAGGCAAACGAATGTCCATCGACACCAGCAAGATCATCGAAGAACACAAGCGCGGCGCGGGCGATACCGGCTCCCCGGAAGTCCAGGTCGCCCTGCTCACCGCTCGCATCGAGCAGCTCACGGGCCACTTCAAGGTCCACAAGCAGGATCACCACAGCCGTCGTGGCCTGCTGCAGATGGTGAACCGCCGCCGCAGCCTGCTCGACTACCTCAAGCGCAAGGACAACGAGCGCTACAAGGCCCTGATCGAGAAGCTCGGTCTGCGCCGATAAGAGAACCAACCGCGGCGCAGCGATGCGCCGCGGTTTTTTTCGGTCGCGCCGCGGCCGGAATGAAGTTGCGGAACACCCGAAGCCGCCGCAGCGGCCATTGATGGCGAACCACCAAGCGTTAACTGCTTGAGGCGTAGAAGGTTCACCGGCTCAACCAGTAACAACCACGAACACCGGCTGCAACGCAGCCAAACCGCGCCGGGCAGGGGCCCGCGTGGAACGAATCAGAAAACAGGAATATCCAACGTGGCAAAAATCACCAAGACCTTCCAGTACGGCAACCGCACTGTGACGCTGGAAACGGGCGAGATCGCCCGCCAGGCCAGCGGCGCGGTCATCGTCAAGATGGACGAAACCGTCGTGCTCGTCACCGCCGTCGCCGCCAAGAGCGCGCGTGAGGGCCAGGACTTCTTCCCGCTCACCGTCGACTACCAGGAAAAGTTCTACGCCGGTGGCCGCATCCCGGGTGGCTTCTTCAAGCGCGAAGGCCGCGCAACGGAGAAGGAAACGCTGACCTCGCGCCTGATCGACCGCCCGATCCGTCCGCTGTTCCCCGAGGAATACAAGAACGAAGTCCAGATCATCGCGACCGTCATGTCGCTGAATCCGGAAGTCGATGGTGACATCCCGGCCCTGATCGGCGCCTCGGCCGCGCTCGCGCTGGCCGGCACGCCGTTCCAGGGTCCGATCGGCGCCGCCAAGGTCGGTTACAAGAACGGCCAGTACCTGCTCAACCCGACCACGTCCGAACTCGTCGATTCCGACCTCGAACTCGTCGTCGCCGGCACCGCCAACGCCGTGCTGATGGTCGAATCCGAAGCGAAGATGCTGTCGGAAGAAGTGATGCTCGGCGCCGTGATGTTCGGTCACCGCGAGATGCAGAAGGTCATCAATGCGATCAACGAGCTGACCGTCGAAGCCGGCACCAAGCCGTCGACCTGGGTCGCCCCGGAAAAGAACACCGCCATGATCGCGGCGCTTAAGGAAGCGGTCGGCGGCAAGCTCGCCGAGGCCTTCAAGATCCACGACAAGCTGCAGCGTCGTGACGCCATCTCGGCGATCCGCAAGGACACGATGGAAGCCCTGGCCGGCCGCGCCGCCGCCGACGGCTGGAATGCCGGCGACATGGCCAAGGAATTCGGCGAGCTCGAGTACCGCACCATGCGCGACTCGGTGCTCGACACCAAGGTCCGCATCGACGGCCGCGACCTGACCACCGTTCGCCCGATCACCTCGAAGGTCGGCGTGCTCCCGCGTACCCACGGTTCGGCGCTGTTCACCCGTGGCGAGACGCAGGCGATTGTCGTGGTCACCCTGGGCACCGCCCGCGACGGCCAGATCATCGATGCCGTCGCCGGCGAGTACAAGGAAAACTTCCTGTTCCATTACAACTTCCCGCCCTTCTCGGTCGGTGAGTGCGGCCGCATGATGGGCCCGAAGCGTCGCGAAATCGGCCACGGCCGCCTCGCCAAGCGCGGCGTGCTGGCAACGATGCCGTCGCTGGAATCGTTCCCGTACACCATCCGCGTCGTCTCGGAAATCACCGAGTCGAACGGCTCCTCGTCGATGGCTTCGGTGTGCGGCTCCTCGCTCGCGCTGATGGACGCCGGCGTGCCGGTGAAGTCGCCGGTCGCGGGCATCGCGATGGGCCTGGTGAAGGAAGACGACCGCTTCGTCGTCCTGTCGGACATCCTGGGTGACGAAGACCACCTGGGCGACATGGACTTCAAGGTCGCCGGCTCGAAGGAAGGCATCAGCGCCCTGCAGATGGACATCAAGATCCAGGGCATCACCGAAGAGATCATGAAGACGGCCCTCGCCCAGGCGAAGGAAGGCCGCCTGCACATCCTCGGCGAGATGGCCAACGCCATCACCACCCCGCGTGGCGAGCTGAGCGAGTGGGCCCCGCGCCTGCTGACGATGAAGATCCACCCGGACAAGATCCGCGAAGTGATCGGCAAGGGCGGCTCGACCATCCAGGCCATCACCAAGGAGACCGGCACGCAGATCGACATCCAGGACGACGGCACCATCGTCATCGCCTCGGTCAATGCCGCCGCCGCCGAAGCCGCCAAGGCCCGCATCGAGCAGATCACCTCGGACGTCGAGCCGGGCCGCATCTACGAAGGCAAGGTCGCCAAGATCATGGACTTCGGTGCGTTCGTGACGATCCTGCCGGGCAAGGACGGCCTCGTGCACGTCTCGCAGATCTCCAACGAGCGCGTCGAGAAGGTCTCCGACAAGCTCAAGGAAGGCGACGTGGTCAAGGTCAAGGTGCTGGAAGTCGACAAGCAGGGTCGTATCCGCCTGTCGATGAAGGCCGTGGAAGAAGGCGAGGGCGTGCCGGCGGCGTAAGCCCCTGCATGCACCGATCGCGCGAAAGAAGCGGGCTTCGGCCCGCTTTTTTCTTGCCTGAGCAGGCGTCCGGACGGGCGGATGCGGGCATTCGCACCCAGGAACATGAAGCCTCCACTCGGCACGTGGCACCATAGCCCCATGAACGAAGCCCCCGTGCTCGACCTTGCGACCCTCCGGCGCGGCTGTTCGCACTGCTCGCTGCAGCAGTTGTGCCTGCCGGCCGGCATCAGTCCGCAGGAACTGCAGCAGCTGGACGCCATCGTGCGGCGACGCCGACCGATCGCCCGCGGCGAACGCCTGTACCGCACCGGCGATCCATTGACCGCCGTGTACGTGGCCCGCGATGGCGCGTTCAAGACCGTGAGCATCAGCGAGGAAGGCGAGGAGCAGGTCATCGGCTTCCACCTGCCTGGGGAACTGATCGGGCTCGACGCCCTGGGCGCGGGCGTCCACCGTTGCGAAGCGGTGGCGCTCACCGAGGCGAACGTGTGCGACGTCCCGTTCGAGCAACTGGCGTCGGTGGCGGCGCAACTGCCTTCGCTGCAGCACCAGTTGCTGCGCGTGATCGGCCAGAGCGTCGGTCGCGACCAGGACCACCTGGGCATGCTGGTGCGGCGCCAGGCCGGCGAGCGCATCGCCCTGTTCCTGCATGGCCTGTCCGAGCGTTACCGCGCGATCGGCCAGTCGGCGACCCAGTTCAAGCTGCCGATGAGTCGCGAGGACATCGCGCACTACCTCGGTCTGGCCCTGGAAACCGTCAGCCGCGGCTTCACCAAGCTGCAGGACGACGGCGTGATCGAAGTGGTCGGACGCCGCGTCGACATCTGCAACCCGGCCGAGCTCGACCGCTTGGCGCACAGCGCCGAGCACGAGGAACCGCGGCGCCGCGGCCGCGCCTGATTCAGCTTCCCAACGCCCCGGTCGTGCCTGCCTAGACCGGGAGACTGCGGCAGCCCAGTGCCGCCAGCACCCCGTGCAGCGCCGGCGCCTGCATCAGCAGCGGCGCGGTCAGCGTGAGCACGCCCGCCAGCATCACGCACAGTCCCATGGCCGTGCGCCAGCCGCCACGCTGCAGGCGTTGCCCCATGCGCGCGCCGGCCCAGGTCAACGGGAGCATCACCGGCAATGTCCCCAAGCCGAATGCCGCCATCGTCATGCCACCGTGCAGCGCGCTGGCCTGCAGCCATGCCGCGGCGAGCAGGGTCGTGCTCAGCCCGCAGGGCATCCAGCCCCACAGCAGGCCCAGCGCGATGCGCCGGCCCGCCGTATTGGCGGGCAGCAGGCGGCGCTGCAGCGGCCGCAGCCATTGCCACATGCGTCCGCCAGTCGCGCCGAGGAAGGCGAGGCGGCCGTTGCGATCGAGCAGGCGTAGCGCGGCGAGGATGAGCACCAGGCCCGCCGTCGCCCGCAAGGCCAGCGTCAGCGCCGGCATGCGGGCGACGTCGAGCAGGCCGTGGCCGATGCCGCCCACCAGCGCGCCCGCGAACACGTAGCCCCCGATGCGGCCCAGATTGGGTTGCAGGGCCACCCACCAGCCGCCGCGCTGCTGCATCGACAAGCCGGTGGCGATGCCGCCGCACATCGCCGCGCAATGCGCGCCGCCGAGCAGGCCGCTGAGCAGGGCGCCACCCAGCACCAGCCAGTCAATCGGCATGGGGCGGCTCCGGTTCCCGGCGAACCTCCGGTTCGCGGTCGTCGGCGAGGATGTCCAGCGCCGGCGTGTCCAGGTCGTCGAACTGGCCGCGCTTCACCGCCCACACGAAGGCGCCGATCGCGAGCGCGAGCAGCATCAGGCTGAGCGGAACCAGCAGCAGCAGGATGTTCATGCGTGCACCTCGCGTGCGGCCACGGCCACGTCCTGCTTGCGCGGATCACGGCCGCCGCGCGCCAGGCGCAGGGCATTGAGCGTGACCGCCAGCGACGACAGCGTCATGCCCAGCGCGGCCGCCCACGGCGTCACCAGGCCCGCCGCGGCCAGCGGCAACGCCAGCAGGTTGTAGCCGAGCGCCCAGGCCAGGTTCTGGCGCACGATCGATCGCGTGCGCCGTGCCAGCGCGATCGCGGCCGGAATGCGGGTGAGCGAGGGCGAAGTCAGGACCAGGTCGGCGGCCCGCTGCGCCAGCGCGGCGCCTTCCCCGATCGCGATGGAGACGTCCGCCCCGGCAAGCACGGGGGCATCGTTGAGGCCGTCGCCGACCATCGCCACGCGGTGGCCTTGCTGCTGCAGGCCGCGCACGAAGGCGAGCTTCGCCTCGGGCGTCTGGCGTGCGCGCGCACCCTCGATGCCGACGCGGGTTGCGAAGCGCGTAACCGCGGCGGCCGCGTCACCACTGGCCAGGTGCAGGCGGATACCGGTCTTGCGCAATGCCTGCACGGCTTCGCGCGCGTGGCTGCGTTCGCATTCGTCGATCTCGAAGCGTGCGTGGGCCCGCAGCCCATCGCCCAGCCAGAGCGCGCCGTCGTCCTCGCCGTTGCAGGCGAAGCCGGCGTGGCCGAGGCGCCATTGCCGCTCGCCGACCACGCCTTCGATGCCGTGCCCGGGATGCACGGCCACGCCGGTGGCGATGAAGGCGAGGTCACTGCCGCGGGTGGCGGCGCGGAACGCATGCGCCAAGGGGTGGCCGCTGTCGCGCTCGAGCGCCATGGCGATTCCCAACGCGTGCGCCGGGGTCATGTCCTCGAATACCTGCACGTCGCGCAGCTGCGGCTTGCCATCGCTCAGGGTGCCGGTCTTGTCGAACACCAGGTCGTCCACGCGTGCCAGCCGGTCGAGCGCGTCGGCGCGCATCGGCAGGACGCCGAGCCTGGCCAGCGCGCCGTTCGCGGTGGCGAGCGCAGCCGGTACCGACAGCGACAGCGCGCAGGGGCAACTGATGACCAGCAGGGCGAGGGTGACTTCGAATGCACGCGCCGGATCGTGGATCCGCCAAGCCAGGAACGTGACCGTCGCCGCGACCAGCAGCGCGCACACGAACCATGCCGCGATCCGGTCCGCGGCGAGCGCCAGCGGCGGCCGGTGCGCCTGGGCCTGTTCGACCAGGTGCGCGAGCTGCGAGAGCCGGGTCGCGCCGCCCGTTGCGGTCACGCGCATCCGCGCCGGGCGCTCGCGGCACACCGTGCCTGCGAATACCGGCGCTCCCGGCGCCTTGTGCACCGCATGCGGCTCGCCCGTCAGCAGGGCCTCTTCGAAGCTGGCGCCGGCATCAAGGAGGACGCCATCGGCCGGCACGCCTTCGCCCGCGGCCATGCAGGCGATGTCGCCCGCGCCGAGCATGGCCAGCGGAACCTGTTCGCGCGTTCCGTCCGGACGTTCGCGCGTCGCGAATGCGGGCCGCGCCCGCGCCAGCGCGTCCACCTGCGCGGTGGCCACCGCGCGCGCCCGCTGCTCGAGCATGCGCGCGGCCAGGAGCAGGAACACGAACATCACCGCCGCGTCGTACCAGACCTGCGGACCGCCGCGGACCGTCTCGACGAAGCTGGCGAAATAGGCCAGCAGCGTCGAGGTGGCGATCAGCGTGTCCATTCCGAAGTGGCGCTGGCGCAACTCGCGCGCGCAGCCGGCGAGGAACGGCCAGCCGGCGTAGAACACCACCGGCGTGGAGACGAGGAAGGCGACCCAGCGCAGGAAGTCGCGCATCGCCAGCGACATCGTCCCGGCGGTATCCAGGTACAGCGCCTCGGCGAACATCATCGCCTGCATCGCGCCCAGTCCGGCCACGCCCAGCCGCAGCAGCCAGCGGTTGCGCTCGGCGCGGCGCGCGCGCTCGCTTGCTTCGCCGGTGGCGAGGTACGGCCGGTAGCCCAGCGCGAGCAGGCGGCGCAGCGGCAACGACAGCGTGGTGCGCTCGGGATCCCAGGCGATGCGGATGCGCCCGGTCACCGCGTTCGCGCTGACCTCGAGCACGCCGGGTTCGCGGGCGATCGCGCGGTCGATCAGCCAGGCGCAGGCCGCGCAGCGCATGCCGTCGGTGAGCAGGGTGAGTTCGCGTCCGCCGGCAATGGCGCGCGCGTGCCCGGCGAGCACGTCCTCGCGGTCCCACACGGCGAGGTCGGCGTCGTCCGCGGCCACGCGCGCGGCGGGCGAGCTGCGCAGGCGGTAGTAGTCGTCCAGGCGCGCGTCGCGGATCCACTGCGCGGCGGCCGCGCAGCCATCGCAGCAGAAGGCGCGATCGACGCCGTCGACGCGGACGCGGGCGGGCGCGGCCGGCAGCGATTCGCCGCAATGGAAGCAGGCGTCCGCCCCGCGCGATCGCGAACCGGCGCCGGCAGCGACGAAGGTGGCGGACGACGCGGTCATGCTCAGTCGCTCTCGACCGCAGGATGCAGGTACGCGGCCTGCTCTCCGGCGTTCCAGCGTCCCTGCAGGCGCCACGCGCCGTCGGCGGGGCCGAGTTGCGCGTTCCAGTCGTGGCCCAGTTCGAGCGCACCGGCGGCGCGCCAGCCGGTCTTCGTCGGCGCCAGGCGGATCGTGCGATCCAGGTCGGCGCGCGAGGGATGGTGCAGCGACAGGGTCAACTCGGCCGCGCGATCGAAGCTGCCGTCCACCGGCAGTACTTCGACCGTGTCCTTGCCGACGCGCACGATCGCGCTCAGGTGCAGTTGCCGCGCGCGTGCGTCGGGCCCGAGGTCGGCCACCTGCACCTGCGCGGTGCGCTGCACGCGGTCGGCGACGGCATCGTTGTTGCCGGAGGAGCGCGATGCGGTCACCAGCAGCGCGATCGTGGCGATTACCGCGGCCGCGGGGATCGCCGCGATCAGCCACACCATCGGTTCGCGCCAGGGGCTGCGTTTTTCGGTGCCGCGCACGCGGTTGTCGAGGGTCATCATCACATCGGTCCGAAGAAGCTGCTGTCCACGCTCCGGGTCACGCTGCCATCGCTGGCGCGGACCTCGAAATGCACCTCGCGCCGGCCCCGCGTGCCCGCCGGCGCGGTTACCGTCAGCGGCACCGCGACGACTTCGCCGGCCGGCACCTGGATCGCCGGCATCGCGGCCAGCGCGAGCGCGCCGTCCGCCTGCAACGCGACGTCGTAGCGCTGCGCGCGTTCGGTCTTGTTCACCAGCTTGAGGGTGTAGCCGTTCTCGATGCCGGCGGCGGTTTCGCGGTAGAGCGCGTTGCGGTCGCGGAGGATTTCCGCGATCAGCGGCGAACGCGTGCCCACGCCCCAGGCGAAGGCGCCCAGCAGCGCCAGCAGCAGGCCGCCGTACACGAAGATGCGCGGCCGCAACACGCGCGTGCCTTGCCCGTCGAGGGCGTTCTGCGTGGTGTAGCGGACCAGGCCCTTGGCGAAGCCCATCTTCGCCATCACGTCATCGCACGCATCCACGCAGGCGCCGCAGGCGATGCACTCGTACTGCAGGCCGTTGCGGATGTCGATGCCGACCGGGCATACCTGCACGCAGATCGTGCAGTCGATGCAGTCGCCGAGCTGCTCGGGCGAGAACTTGGGCAGTGGCTCGACTTCGCCGGGGCCAGCGAAGGTGATCGTGCCCTGGGCCTGCAGACGCGCGTCGGCGGCGGTGGGATGGCGGCTGGCGCGGAAGACGTAGTCGTAGGCCAGGGCCTTGTCGAGCAGGCCGCGTCCGCGCGCGATGACGTCGCCGAGGCCGCGCTTGCGCGGCCCGCGCGGCTCGCCGCGCATCGGGTCATAGGCGATCAGCAGGGTGTTGCGGTCGAACATCGCACTCTGGAAGCGCGCGTACGGGCACATGTACTTGCACACCTGCTCGCGCAGGAAGCCCGCGTTGCCCCAGGTGGCGAGCGAATAGAACAGGATCCAGAACGCCTCCCAGCCGCCCAGGTTGAACGGCAGGCGCGCGCCCAGGTCGGTGATCGGGGTGAAGAAGCCGACGAAAGTGAAGCCGGTCCACAGTGCGAACACCAGCCACAGCGTGTGCTTGGCGCCCTTGCGCAGGAGCTTGCGCGCGCTCCACGGCGCGGCGTCCAGCTTCATGCGCGCGCCGCGGTCGCCCTCGGTCCAGCGCTCCATCCACAGGAACACCTCGGTCCACACCGTCTGCGGGCAGGCGTAGCCGCACCACAGGCGGCCGGCGAGCGCGGTGAAGAAGAACAGGGCGACGCCGGCGATGATCAGCAACAAGGCCAGCAGCGGGAAATCCTGCGGCCAGAACGTCAGCCCGAACACGTGGAACTTGCGCGCCGGCAGGTCGAACAGCACCGCCTGCCGCCCGTCCCAGCGCAACCACGGGAACAGGTAGAACATGCCCAGCAGCCATGCGACCGCCGCCTTGCGCAGGTGGTCGAAGCGGCCGCTGACGTCGCGCGGATAGACCTTGCGTTCGCTGACGTAGAACGAGCCTTCGTCGTCCGCCAGTGCAATGTCGATGGACTTGTTCAACTACGTGTTCCTCAACGACGGCCCGCGCCCCCGCGCCTCAGCGCAGGGCACGGTTGAAGCGGCTTGGCGGCCGCAGCAGCCACCAGGTGAACAGGCTCGAAGACGCGGTCGCGAGCCAGAACATGAAGAAGCCGATCGTGTAGCCGACTTCCCGCGTCAACGGCAACGACGGGAAGGTCATGTCGCGCAGCTCCAGCGGATCGACGAAGGCGAAGAACACCATCGTCGCCACGCCAGCGGCGAAGAAGCTGGGCCAGGCGATCGCGCCGACCCGCTGCGCCAGCGGGCGCGGCGGGTGGTCGAAGGCGGGCTGCGTGAAGTCGGTCATGGCGGCGGCTGCGAGGGCGGGGCCTTATTGTGCCGCGCGCCCAGGCTGCGGCGCGCCGGCGCCCGCCTTGGTGTTCGACAGCGACCATACGTACGCCGCGACCAGGCGCGCGCGCGTTTCGCCGAGCAGTTCGCGATGCGCCGGCATCGTCCCGTGGCGGCCCTTGGCGATGGTCTGGTGCAGGGCCGCGTTGCTGTTGCCGTACAGCCAGTAGTCGTCGGTCAGGTCGGGCGCGCCCATCTGCTGGTTACCCTTGCCGTCGACGCCGTGGCACGCCACGCAGATGCCTTCGTACAGCTTCTTGCCCTGCGCGGCCATGTAGTCGTTCTGCAGCGACTGCCCCGGCGTACCCAGGGCGCGGACGTAGGCGACCACGTAATCGACGGCATTGTCGCCGCCCATGCCGGTGAGCACCGTGCCCCATTCGGGCATCACGCCTTCACGACCGTCGAGCACGGTTTCCAGCACGCGCTCGGGGCTGCCGCCCCAATGCCAGATGTCGTCGGTGAGGTTCGGGTAGCCGGTCGCGCCCTGCGCGGACGAACCGTGGCAGGTCGCGCAGGTGTTGTTGAAGATCGAACGCCCGAGCTTGAGCGCCTCCGGATCGGCCGCGAGCATGTTGATAGGCTGGTTCTTGAACGGCGCGAAGGTGCCTTCCAGCGTCGCGTCGTAAGCGGCCTTGTGCTGCGCGTGTTCCTGCTTGGACGACCAGCGCCCATAGCCGGCGAAATTGCCGAAGCCCGGGTACCACAGCAGGTAGCCCACGCCGAACACGATGGTGAGCCAGAACAGATTGATCCACCACTTCGGCAGCGGCTTGTTGTACTCGGTGAGGTCGCCGTCCCATACGTGGCTGGTGTCCTCGGGCTTGGGATCGCCCGGGCGGCGCTTGGCCGTCCACCACAGCAGCCAGCCGCAGCCGGCGATGTTGAGGACGACGAGCGCGATGACATACCAGGACCAGCCGCTACTCATCGTTCACCCTCCCCATTGCCTTCATCCAGCGGCAGGCGCGCCGCCTCATCGAAATCCCGCCGGCGGCGCGGGCTCCAGGCCCACGCCCAGCCCGCCAGGAACACCACCAGCAACGTCGCGGTCACAATTCCCGAAACCATGTCTCAGCCTCCCCGCGGTGCGTGCTTGCCGAGGCCCTGCAGGTAGGCGACCACGGCGTCGAGTTCGGTCTTGCCGGCGACCTCGTCGGCCGCCTTGCGGATCTGCGCGTCGCTGTACGGATCGCCCAGGGTCTTGAGTGCCTGCATGTGCGCGGCGACCTGCTGGCCGTCGAGCTCGTTGTTCGCCAGCCACGGGAAGCTGGGCATGTTCGACTCGGGCACCACGTCGCGCGGATTGGTCAGGTGCACGCGGTGCCAGTCGTCCGAATAGCGGCCGCCGACGCGGGCCAGGTCGGGACCCGTGCGCTTGGAGCCCCACTGGAACGGACGGTCGTATACCGATTCGCCCGCGAGCGAGTAGTGGCCGTAGCGTTCGGTCTCGAAGCGCAACGTGCGCACCATCTGCGAGTGGCAGTTGTAGCAACCTTCGCGGACGTAGACGTCGCGGCCGGCCAGTTGCAGCGCCGGGTAGGGCTTCACGCCGGGCAGCGGCTGGATGGTTTCGGCCTGGTGCATCAGCGGCACGATCTCGGCCAGTCCGCCGAAGGACACCACGACCGCGATCAGCACGGCCATCAGGCCGACGTTCTTCTCGATCTTCTCGTGCGCGTTGCTGTTCTTTTCCTGCTTGTCGCTCATGTCCGGTCCTCAGGCGCGCGCGTCGTTCATGTCGGGGACCAGCACCGCTTGCGGGGCGCGGTCCTTCGCCATCGCGAAGGTCTTCCAGGTGTTCACGGCCATCAGGCCCATGCCGGCGAGCACCAGCAGGCCGCCGCCGAAGCGCACCAGGTAGTACGGGTAGGTGGCGTTGAGCGCCTCGACGAAGCTGTAGGTCAGCGTGCCGTCGGGGTTGGTCGCGCGCCACATCAGGCCCTGCATCACGCCGGCGATCCACATCGAGGCGATGTAGAACACGACGCCCAGGGTGTGGATCCAGAAGTGCACGTCGATCCACTTGGTCGAGTACATCGACTTCTGGCCCAGCAGGCGCGGCATCAGCGCGTACAGCGAGCCGATCGAGATCATCGCCACCCAGCCCAGCGCGCCGGCGTGGACGTGGCCGATGGTCCAGTCGGTGTAGTGCGACAGCGAGTTGACCGTCTTGATCGACATCATCGGTCCCTCGAAGGTGGCGATCATGTAGAAGCTGATCGCGACGATGAGGAACTTCATGATCGGGTCGGTGCGCAGCTTGTGCCACACGCCCGAGAGCGTGAGGATGCCGTTCATCGCGCCGCCCCAGGACGGCGCCAGCAGGATCAGCGAGAACACCATGCCCACCGACTGCGCCCAGTCGGGCAGGGCGGTGTACTGCAGGTGGTGCGGGCCGGCCCACATGTACACCGCGATCAGCGCCCAGAAGTGCACGATCGACAGGCGATACGAGTAGACGGGTCGCTCGGCCTGCTTGGGCACGAAGTAGTACATCATCCCGAGGAAGCCGGCGGTCAGCAGGAAGCCCACCGCGTTGTGGCCATACCACCACTGCACCATCGCATCGACCGCGCCGCTGTAGACCGAGTACGACTTGCCCCAGCCGGCCGGGATGGCGATGTTGTTGACGATGTGCAGCAGCGCGATCGCGAGGATGTAGCCGCCGTAGAACCAGTTGGCGACGTAGATGTGCCTGACCTTGCGCTTGGCGATGGTGCCGAAGAACAGCACCGCGTAGGCGACCCAGACCACCGCGATCAGCAGGTCGATCGGCCATTCCAGTTCGGCGTATTCCTTGCCCTGGGTCAGGCCCATGGGCAGGGTGATCGCGGCGGCGACGATCACCGCCTGCCAGCCCCAGAAGACAAATGCGGCAAGACGGTCGGACAACAGCCGCACATGGCAGGTGCGCTGCACCACGTGCAGCGAGGTCGCGAACAGGGCGCTGCCGCCGAAGGCGAAGATCACCGCGTTGGTGTGCAGCGGGCGCAGGCGACCGTAGCTGAGCCACGGGATGCCTTCGCCGATCGTCGGCCAGTACAGCTGCGCCGCGATCAGCACGCCCACGGCCATGCCGACGATGCCCCAGACGACGGTGGCCACCGAAAATTGCAGCACCACCTTGTCGTTGTAGAAGCCATCGCGCCCCGGGGGCTTGGCGGCGCTGAATACGGCCGGCGCACCACCGACCTGCGGTTGCGCCGCGTCGTTAGGAGTCATGGAAATGTCCCATCCAGATGTTGGCGAAATTGTCGCGACGCGGTCGGTTCCCCGACTTGATCCAAATCAAGTCGCCCCTCCCGGGCCTCGCGGAGCATGGTCCGGCGCCGGAAACGACCGGCTGCAGGAGAGCGCCATGGATCTGCTGGTTCGCGCATTCCGCTATCCCGAATGGGATCCCGGCGTGGTGTTTGCCGCGCGCCTGGCCGGGCAACTGCGTGCGGGCCTGACCGCCATGCACGTGGTGGAAGGCAGCATGCCGCCGGTGTGGGACTACGACGCCGGCGTGCTGCTGGCTGAATACGCGGCCGCGATCGATGAACAGGTCGGACTGGCCCGCTCTGCCGGCCCCTTGTTCGAGGCCTGGGCCGAGTCACTGGGCGCGGTGTTCCCGCAGTGGCTGGTGGCGCAGGGGCATGTCGGTGACGCGCTGCATTACGCCGCCAACTGGCACGACCTGGTCGTGCTGGCCCGCAATGACGAGGACCCGTGGGGCAATCCGGCCGCCCTGGCCTCGGTGGCGCTGCACGTCGGCCAGCCCTGCCTGATCGTGCCGGCAGGCCACACCGAGCTGAAACTGGACTGCATCGCGATCGCCTGGAACGGCTCGATCGAGGCGATTCGCGCCGTCCACGGCGCGTTGCCGCTGCTGCGCCGGGCCGGGCGCATCGTCCTGTTGATGGGCAAGCGCCGCACCGTGCTGCCGCCGGTTCCGACGCCGGAATTCGCGCTGGAAGCGTGGTTCCGTCGGCACGACCTGGCGGTGGAGTTCGAGATGCTCGAGGAAGACGCGGACGAGGGACGACCGATCCACGAAGCCGCGCGCGCCGCCTACGCTGACCTGCTGGTGATGGGCGCCTACGGCCGCTCGCGCTTCGCCGAACGCATGCTCGGCGGGGTGACCCGCTACATGCTGCAGCAGAACGAGCTGCCGCTGCTGATGCGGCACTGACGCCGCCGCGCGCCACCGACCGTGCGATGGAATAGCGTCAGCGCGCGGTGTAGCCGCCGTCGATCACCAGTTCCGCGCCGGTGATGAACTTGGCTTCGTCCGAGGCCAGGTAGACGACGCCCCAAGCGATGTCGTCGGCCTCGCCCATGTGGCCAAGCGGGTGCAGCTTGCCGACCTCGGCGATCGCGGCCTCCAGGTCGGTGGCGCCGCTGTCGCGCAGGTGGTGCTCGACCATCGGCGTGCGGATGTAGCCCGGGTGCACCGAGTTCACGCGGATGGCGTCGGCCGCGTACAGCAGCGCATCGGTCTTGCTCATCAGGCGCACCGCGCCCTTCGACGCGTGGTAGGGCGGCACGTCGGGCGCGCCGACCAGGCCGTAGATCGAGGACAGGTTGACGATGCTGCCGCTTCCGGCGCGGCGCAGGTGCGGGATCGCGTGCTTGGTGCAGAAGAACACGCCCTTGACGTTGACCGCCTGCACGCGGTCCCACTCCGCTTCGGTGATCTCGTGCGTGGGCTTGCTGGGCCCGGCGATGCCGGCGTTGTTGACCAGCACGTGCACCGCGCCAAAGCGGGCGGCGACCGCGTCGATGGCGCGCGCCACGTCCGCCTCGCTGGCGACGTCGACATGCCAGTAGGCGGCGCGGTGGCCCTGGCGCACGAGCTCGGCCGCCAGCGCCTCGCCCTCCGCATCGAGCATGTCGAACAGCGCCACGTCCGCGCCTTCTTCCGCCATGCGCAACGCGCACGCGCGGCCGATGCCCAGCGCGGCCCCGGTGATGACGCAGACCTTGTCCTTCAGCCGATTCATCGCGCACCTCCGGGGAAGACGATGCCAAGCGCCAGCCAGGGCGCCAGGAACAACAGCCAGATGCCGAGCTTGTACAACCCGAGCATCAGGTAGATGGCCGTGTTGGCGTGGGCGCGCTCGATCGGCAGCCAGCGTGCGTGCAACCGGTACAACGCGTCGCCGGCCAGCACCCAGGCGAGGGTGGCGAACAGGAGCACGGCGTAGTTGAGCAAGGCGCTCCACAGCAGGAACGACCGCAATTGCTCCAGGGTGATCTGGGCGAGGGGCATGTCGGAACTCGCGGGCGGAATGCGGCCACTGTAGGACGCCGCCTCCGGCTTGGCTTGATCCCGGTCAATACCGCGATTGCGCGCCCGACGCCGCTGCACCAAGCTGGCGCCATGGTGGATGTCGACATGCTCAAGGGGCTGGCGGTCGCGCTTGGCGTGGGCCTGCTGGTCGGGATCGAACGCGAGCGCCGCAAGGGCGTCGCGCCGGCCGCTGGCGCCGCCGGCGTGCGCACGTTCGCATTGCTTGGCTTGGCCGGCGCGGTCGCGGAACTGCTGGGCGGGGTCGGCATCGCCGTCGCAGGCGCGTTCACGGCGCTGGCCGCGCTGGCCAGTTACCGCCACAGCCGCGCGCGCGACCCGGGCCTGACCACGGAAGTCGCGATGCTGGTGGTGTTCCTGCTGGGCGTGCTGGCCATGCGCGAAATGGGCCTGGCCGCCGCGCTCGGCGTCGCCGTGGCACTGTTGTTGTCGGCGAAGTCGCGCGTGCACCGGTTCGTGCGCAAGGTGCTGACGGAACAGGAACTGCACGACGCGCTGCTGCTGGCCGCCGCCGCGGCCATCGTGCTGCCGTTGCTGCCGGATCGCGCGATCGATCCGTGGCAGGTGTTGAACCTGCACAAGCTGTGGCTGCTGGCGGTGATCATCATGGCGATCAACGCCGCCGGCCACGTGGCGCTGCGTGCATTCGGCGCGCGCACGGGCCTGCTGCTGGCAGGCCTGGCCGGCGGATTCGCGTCGAGCACGGCGACGATCGCGAGCATGGGCATGCGGGCGAAGGAACATCCGGCGCTGGCCACCGCGTGCGCCGGCGCCGGCGTGGCGTCCAATGTCAGCACGATCGTGCAGCTGGCCGTGATCACAGGCACGTTGTCACCGCCGCTCCTGCACGCGTTGTGGCCGCCGATCGTGGCGGCCGGCGCGGTGATCATGGTGTTCGCCCTCGGCGCGGCCTGGGCCACGCGCAAGGTGGATGCGCACGGGGGCGAGGTCGCCGGTCGTGCGTTCGAACCGAAGCACGCGCTGGTTTTCGTCGCGATCGTCGCGGCGGTGATGCTGGCGTCGGCGGCGATGCTGTCCTGGCTCGGCGATGCCGCGCTGGAATGGACGCTTGCCGCCTCCGGTCTCGCCGACGTGCACGCGGCCGCGGCATCGGCTGCGCAGCTGGTGGCGGTGGGACGGATCGGGGCGGAAACGGCGGCGCCGGGAATCGCCCTGGCGTTTGCCGCCAACTCGACGATGAAGCTGGTGATGGCGTTCCTCACCGGCGGCCGCGGCTATGCGTTGCGGTTGATGCCGGGCCTTGTCTCGATGGTGCTGGCGTTCGGGTTGGTGGCCTGGCTGGTGTAGCCGGTGTAGCAGGTCGTGGCTGCGTCCCGCGTCTGCCCTGCTGCGGACAGCTTCTCCCCGCGAGCGGGGAGAAGCAGAGGGTAGGTGTTGCGCGACCGCGCGGGGCGAGGGGAGGTGCGCGGCGAACGAATCGCTACTTGGTCACCACCAGCTTGCCCTTCATCAGCGCCGAGTGGCCCGGGAACGAGCAGAAGAAGCTGTAATCGCCGCCGGCCTTGAGCTTGCTGCCGGCGAACGAGGCCTTCGTGGTCGCGCCGCCGCCGATGACGGGCGTGGCCGCGAGGACCCTGGCATCGCCCTTGGGCACGTAACCTGCCGCCGCGCCCGCCTTCATGCCGGCGGCCGTGATCGCATTGATGTCCGCCGTCTGGCTGACCACGACGTTGTGGCCCATCACCTGCGCGGCCATCTTGCCGGTGTGGGTGAGCTCGATGGTGATCCTGGGGCACGACGCCGAGACCGTGGCGGTCTTCAGGTCGAATTGCATCGCATCGTTGCCCTTCAGCCGGATCGTGCAGTTGGGCGCGGCATGCGCGAACGCCGAGGCGGCCAACAGGGCGAGGCCGAGGCAACGGACGGATGTGGTCTTCATGGCGATCTCTTTGGACGAAAGGGAAGGGGCCCGCCACCGCCGCCGCGATTGACGGAGGCCCGGCTTGTTCGGCGGAGGCGACGGGCAGGGACGTTACGGCGTCGTGGCCTTGCGCACGGCGGCGAGGAATTCGGGATCGGGGCGGCTGCCGACCTGTTCGGTGCGCGCGAGGATCCGGCCATCGGCATCGAGCAGGACCAGCGCGCTGGTGTGGTTGAACTCGCCGTCGGCGAGCTTGCGGTAGCGGATGCCCAGCACCCCGGCGACGGCACGGACGTCGTCGCTCGAAGGCGAGGCCAGCGTCCAGCGCGCCGTGTCGAGCTTGCGCTTGTCGACGATGTACTGCAGCGCCTTGGGCGTGTCGCGCTCGGGATCCATGCTCACCAGCAGGATGCCGAGCCGTTGTTGTTGCGCGGGCGTGAGGCTCTTCTCGACGGCCTTGCCGGAATCCACGATCAGCGGACAGATGTACTGGCACGAGGTGTAGAACATCGACACCAGTTGCGGCTTGCCGCGCCGCGTGCGCCAGTCGCGGGCCCGGCCCGACTGGTCGGTGAGCACCAGCGGCAGCTGGTAGACCGAGTCGCCCGGAAGCGGCGCTTGTTTCGTCGCGGGGCCGGCCAGGGCGGCCGCGCTGAGCAGCGTGAACGCCAGTCCGGCGAGCACAGCGAATATCAGGGTGCGGATCGGTTTCATCGTGCGCTCCTCGCGCAGCGGAATCCCAGGTTGGCGGTGGCATCGCTGCCTTCGAGCGAGGACAGCATCGCCACGCGCATCAGCACGGCGTAGTTCTCGCGGTCGTCCATCGACAAAGCGCCGGCGCCGCAGAACTTCGCCTTGTCGGTGTCGCCCTGGTTGCGGTTGTCGCCCGACACCAGCAGCGACGAATAGTCGTCGGTCCATTCCCACACCAGGCCATGCAGGTCCTGCACGCCGTAGGCATTGGGCGCCTGCAGGCCAGCGCGTGGCAGCACGCTGCTGGAAGGACGCGAGTACCAGGCCAGGATGCGCTCGCGCCAGGCCGGGTCGTTGCGCGCATCGCGGCGCGTCTCGTCCGCGGCGGCGGCATATTCCCATTCCGACCAGGTCGGCAGGCGCGCGCCCTGCGCCTGGCAGTAGGCATCCGCGGCGAACCAGCTGACCCACGTTACCGGCTGCTCCGGCAGCGCCTTCGGCCCGAGTTCGGTCGCGCCCTGCCATTGCGACAGGTAGCGCGGCTCGGCGAACACGCTGGCGACGCGATCGCGCCGCCATTGCGGGTGCGCCTTCACGAACGCGAGGAATTCGGCGTTGGTGACGGGTTTCTTCATCAGCGCGAAGGGCGCGACGCGGATGTTCGCGCCCTTGCGGTCCTCGTACTTCAATGCGGTGCGGAAGCTGCCGCCTGGCAGCGCCGCGTAGGTGCCCGCGATGCCGGCCGTGAGGCCGGCAAGGGGCAGTACGCACAGCAGCAGGGCGGCGAGCCGACGCATGGTTCAGTGCTCCGCGGCCGGGGCGGCGCCGCTACCGCGCTTGGCGGCGACTTCGGCCTTCTCGACGCGACCACCCGGATTGCCCCAGCTGTTGAGCACGTAGGTGCTGATGTTGGCCACCTCGTCATCGGTGAGCTGGCTCATCGGCGGCATCACCGAGTTGTACTGCTCGCCATTCACCGTGACCGGGCCGCTGAGGCCGTGCAGGATGATGTCGACGATGCGCTTGGGGTTCTCCTTGAGCACGCTGGATCCGGCCAGGGGCGGGAACACGCCCTTGAGGCCTTCGCCGCCGGCCTGGTGGCAGGTCGAGCAGGTGCCTGCGAACAGCGCCTGGCCGGCCTTGACCTGGTCTTCCTGCGTGAGCGTGCCGGCCGCGTTCGCCTGCGCCGCGGTGGCGACGGCGGCGAGGTTGGGCGCGGCGCGTCCGCCGGTGTACATCGCGTCGACTTCCTTGCCCGAGTAGATGTCCTTGCGATCGGCGCCCTCGGCCTTGAGCATCGCCAGCGCACCCTTGTTGAAGGCGCGGAAGATCGAATGGTCTACCAGGATGTAGGTGCCGGGCACTTCGACGTGGAAGTCCATGATCGCCGCGCCGCCCGCCGGGATCAGCGTGGTCTGCACGTTCTCCTGGAAGCGCGTGCCGCCTTCGAACCAGACCTTGTCGAAGATCTCGCCGATCACGTGGAAGCTCGTCACCAGGTTCGGGCCGCCGTTGCCGACGAACAGGCGCACGGTCTCGTTGGTGTTGGCCTTCAGGGCCTTGTCGCCGGTGAGCGCGCCTTCCTGGCCGTTGAACAGCACGTAGGTCGGGTGCTCCTCGATCGCCTTCTCCATGTCGAAGGGCTGGTGGCCCTTCTCGTGGTACTTGCCGGTGGTGTAGAAGTCGCCCTGCATCACGTAGTACTCGCGGTCGACCTTGGGCAGGCCTCCCGGCGGCTCGACCAGGATCAGGCCGTACATGCCGTTGGCCACGTGCATGCCCACCGGCGCGGTGGCGCAGTGGTAGACGTACAGGCCCGCGTTGAGCGCCTTGAAGGTGAAGCGGCTGACATGGCCGGGCGCGGTGAAGCTCGACGCCGCGCCGCCACCGGGGCCGGTGACGCCGTGCAGGTCGATGTTATGGGGCATCTTGCTGTCGGGCATGTTGCGCAGGTGGAACTGCACGGTGTCGCCCTGGCGCACGCGGATGAAGCTGCCCGGCACGGTGCCGCCGAAGGTCCAGAAGGTGTAGGTCACGCCTTCGGAGATCGGCATTTCCTTTTCGACCACGTCGAGTTCGACGATGACCTTGGCCGGATGGTCGCGCTTGATCGGGGGTGGGACGTTCGGCGGGCTGGTGAGTACCGCCTTGATGGGCTCGCCCTGCGGCGGACCGAAGTCGCCCTTGAGCGAGCCGCCCGTGTCGGTGGCGGCGACGGGCGCCTTGGCGGCGTCGTCGGTAGTGCCCTTGCAGCCGGCCAGCGCTAGCGTGCTGAGCGCGACGGCGAGGAACAACGAATGGTGGTGCCGGATCACTGCTCTCATTGCCAACTCCTTAGCCTTCAGAACGGAACGGACATTCCGGTGGGTTGGACTGCGACGGCTTGCGTGGCGGATTCGGCGCGGCTGGCGTACGCGGCCAATGCCGCGGCGGACAGGCCGGCGATGGCGAGGACGAGGAACAGCGCCTGGAAAGAACGGCTGACTTTCATTGCAGACCCCTGGATTGCATCGTGGATGGAATTCCGGATGCGCGCAGTGTGAGCTTGTGGTGAAGCCGTCGATCTGATCTGAGTCAAGCCAGGCGACGGAGCCCGGCTGCGCATGCGTCCGGTTGATCGAGGTCAAGGCGGCAGCACGAGCCGGCGGCAACCTGTACCCAACCACAGGAGATGCCGCCCGATGCTATACCCTCCAGTGCCGCGGTTCGCCATCGGCTGGACCCGGCCGCAACCGAAAGCGGCGCGGCCATGAGCGCGAATGCTTTCGAACTGGCCGGATTCGCGCTGCTGCCAGCCAGCGGCGTGGCCGAATCGCTGCACGCCGCGGGCATCGACGCGGCCTGCCCGCAGGCGCTTCCGCCGCACACCATCGATACGAGCGACGCGATCGCCGCCCGGCCGGCTTCCATCGTCGAGCTGGACCTGCGTGCGCTGCCCGCACCCGAGCCGATGCTGCGCGCACTGGCCGCGGTGGACGCCCTCGCCGCGGGCGCGCAACTGGTATTGCGCACGCCGATGCTGCCGGTGCCCTTGCTGCAGGCGCTGGCCGAGCGCGGCTTCGAGGCGCGCGCGCAGGTGCTCGCGGACGGCACGGCGCGGGTGCAGGTCGAGCGTCCTTCGCGCAGTGCAGCCACGTCGCGCGGGGGCGGCGATGGCGAAACTCGCGCTTGAGCACGCGCCACCGGCCGCATTGCCACGCCGCTTCCTGCTGACTTCGCCGCTGTGGGGCGTGGCCACCGGGCTGGCGCTGGTGTTCGATGCCGACGTCGCGCTGCTCTCGCGCTGGACGCCGGCCACGCTGGCGCTGGTACATGCGTTCACGCTCGGCGTGCTGGGCAACGCGATGTTCGGCAGCCTGCTGCAGTTCCTGCCGGCCGCCGCCGGCGTGCGCGTGCGCGGTGGCAACGTCGCGGGCTATGGCCTGCATGTATTGCTCAATGCCGGCGCGTTGGGACTGTGCGCCGGTCTGCGCCTGTCGCAGCCGCATTGCCTGTTGCTTGCGGCGGCCTGCCTGGCGCTTGCGTTCGCGGGACTGGCGGTGATCACGCTGCCCGGCCTCATCACGACGACGCTGCAGCGACTGCTCTGCCGCGGCATCGCGATTTCAATATTTGCCGGCCTGGTCACCGCTGCGCTTGGCGTGGCGATGCTGCTGGGTCTCACAGGCATGCGTGGCGGCTTGCCGCTGTCGCCGTGGGTCGACGTGCACGCAGCGGGCGGACTACTGGGCTGGGTCGGCCTCCTCGTCGCGAGCGTCGCGCAGGTCGTGATGCCGATGTTCCAGGGCACCGCGCCGTCGCGGCCGGCCGTGCAGGGCGCGTGGCTCGGCGCCGTCGTGGTCGCGCTGACGGCAGGCGCGTTCGGCGCGCTGCGCGGCGAACCCGCGGTGCTGCGCTGGGGTTGCGCGGCCTGCGTGGCGGCCTTCGTGGCGTCCGCGCTGTGGCGGCAACGGCAGGCGCGACACAAGCGCAACGGCTGGCTGGTGCGCGCCTGGCGCGCCGGCCTGCTCGCCCTGCTCGCGGCGGCGCTGGTGCTGGGATCGGGCGGCCCGCCGCTGCTGGTCGGCCTGCTGGCGATCGCGATCGGATTGCCGCTGCTGGTGGCCGGCATGCAACTGGAGATCGTCGCGTTCCTGGGCTGGATCGAACTGCACCGCCGCGGCGGCCGCGGCGTGCGCCTGCCAGCGGTGCAGAAGCTGCTGCCCGACGACGACAAGGCGCGCGTCGTCCTGCTACTGGCGACTGCCGCCGTATCGCTGCTGGCCGCGGTGGCATGGCCGCACGCGGCGATGGCGCGGCTGGCCGGCGCCGTACTCGCGGGCGCCCATGCCGCGCTGTTCCTGGCCCTGCGCGGCGTGGGCCGCCGCAGTCGTCGATTCCTGGCTTCCCTGGAGGCAACCGCGTGAACAAGGAACTGCCGCTGGTGTATTCGTGTTCGGGCTGCTCCAGCGCGGCGCAGATGGCCAACCAGCTCGCGGTGTGGCTCGACCGCAATGGCGTGGCGGAGATGTCGTGCATTGCCGGCGTCGGCGGTGGCGTCGCCGGGCTGGTCCGGACCGCGCAAGGCGGGCGACCGATCCTCGCGCTCGACGGCTGCGCGCTGGCCTGCGTGTCGGCCTCCCTGGCGCGCGCTGGCGTCGTCGCCGACGCCCATCTGGTGCTCTCCGATCACGGGGTGAAGAAACGCCGGCATGCCGCCTTCGACGAGACCCAGGCCACCGAGGTGTACGTACGCCAGGTGCTGCCTGCGGCGGGTGCGCTGGCAAAGCGCAGCCGCAGCCGCGTCGGCGCTTGGCAGGACCAGGCGACCATCCAGGGTGCCGGCGATGCGGACTGAACCATCCGCCCTCGCGCGCGTACGCCATGCGATCGATTGCATCGACGATGCCGTCCTGCTCCTGCTCGCCGCGCGCCTGCGGCTGGTGCGCCACGCCGCGCGCTGCAAGCGCGCCGCCGGACTGCCGCCGCGCGATCCCGCACGCGAGGCGCGCGTGCAGGCGCGCGCCGACGCACTCGCCGCGCGCATCGGCCTGCCCGCGGCCACGGCCCGCCGCGCGATCGCCTTGGCCATCGACGATGCCTGCCGCGCACAAGGCCTCGCGCCTGACCTGGATCAAGGCTGCGAAACCGGCACGCCACGCATCATCCCGCTCGCCATGCATACGACCTCATCTGCCGATCCGCACGCGCGCCTGCTGCGCCTGTTGCCACCGCCCGCGCGCTGGGCCGCGCTGCTGCGCGCCTGTCCACCCGCACTGCAGCAGCGCCTGCTGGAACGCGCGATGGCGCGCGTGCTGGCGGCGCCGCTGGCGTCCGGTGCACTCGCGTTCCTGCAGGGCCGGCGCCTGGGCATCGAGGTCACCGACCTGGCGCTGCGCTGGGTGGTCACGCTGGATGGCGCCCACCTGCGCGCGGTCGAACAACCCGCCGAAGCCAGCGTGCGCGGCACCGCCACCGACCTGCTGCTGCTCGCCGGCCGCCTCGAGGATGCCGACACGCTTTTCTTCCAGCGCCGCCTGGTGCTGACCGGCGACACCGAGCTCGGCCTCACCGCGCGCAACCTGCTCGAGCGCCTGCCGTGGGAGCAGGTGCCGCTGGGCCTGCGCATCGGCCTCAACCGCGGCGCGCGCCTCGCGCAGGCCGCACGCGCCGCGTACCGCGAGCGCGCAGATTCCGGAGTCGCCCGATGAACGCCACTGCGCCCGCCTGGACGCCCGCGCTCGAGACCCGTTACGCGCCGCTCGTCGAGAAGCTCGAACAACTGCTGCCGTGCCTGGAAGTGCCGCTGCACCTGCCGTGGATCGATGCGATCAATGCGCTCAAGCGCGAGCGCGGCGCGGTGATCATGGCCCACAGCTACCAGTCGCCGGAGATCTTCCACGGCGTCGCCGACATCACCGGCGATTCACTGGCACTGGCGCAGGCCGCCGCCGATTGCGACGCCGACCTGATCGTGCTGTGCGGCGTCCACTTCATGGCCGAGAGCGCCAAGCTGCTGGCGCCCGGCAAGACCGTGCTCATTCCCGACCCCGAGGCCGGTTGTTCGCTCGCGTCATCGATCACGGCGGCCGACGTGCGTGCGCTGCGCGCGCGCCATCCCGGTGCGCCGGTGGTCAGTTACGTCAACACTTCGGCCGCGGTGAAGGCCGAATCCGATGCCTGCTGCACTTCGGCCAATGCGGTGCAGGTGGTGGAAGCGATGGGCGCGGACAAGGTGATCTTCCTGCCCGATCGCTTCCTCGGCGCGCACGTCGCGACGAAGACGGAGGTCGAACTGGTGCTGTGGAACGGCCAGTGCGAAGTGCACGACAAGTTCACCGGCCAGCAGGCCCGGCACGCGCGCGAACGACTCGACGCGGCCCTGGTCGCGCACCCGGAGTGCCCGCCGGACGTGCTGGCCGAGGCGGACTTCGTCGGTTCCACCAGCGCGATGGGCGCCTGGATCGAGCAGGCGCGGCCGAGCCGGGTGGCGCTGATCACCGAATGCTCGATGGCCGACAACCTGCGCGCGCGCTTCCCGCAGGTGCAGTTCGTGCAGCCCTGCAACCTGTGCCCGCACATGAAGCGGATCACCTTGCCCAACATCCATGCCTGCCTGCGCGACCTTCGCCATGAAGTGACCGTGCCCGACGACGTCGCGCCGCGCGCGCGCCGCGCGCTGGAACGGATGCTCGCGGTCGGTCGCGGCGAACGCGCGTGAGCGGCGCCACTCCGGCGGCGCGTGCGCCCATTGTCGTGATCGGCGCCGGCGCCGCCGGGCTGGCGACGGCACTTGCCGCCGCGCCCGCGCCGGTGCTGCTGTTGTGCCGCGACGCCGACGGCGGCGGTAGCGCCAGCGCACTGGCGCAGGGCGGCATCGCCGCCGCATTGGGCCCGCACGACGACGTGCGCGCCCACGCCACCGATACGCTGCTTGCCGGCGCCGGCCACAACCGCGCGTCGATGGTGGCGTGGCTGTGCGAACAGGCGCCCGCGACGGTGGCGTGGCTGGTCGAACAGGGCGTCGCCTTCGACCGCGACGGTGCCGGCGCACTGCTGCTTGGGCGAGAAGGCGGCCACCACGCGTCGCGCATCGTCCACGCGGGTGGCGACGCCACCGGCGCGGAGATCGTGCGCGCGCTGCGCGAGCAGGCGCGTCGCGCGGACCATGTGGAATGGCTCGGCGGCGTGGACTGCGACGCGTTGCTCATGCGCGGCGGCCACGTTTGCGGCGTGCGCGTGCGCGATGCCGCGGGCGCGGTGCAGGAGATCGAGGCGTCGGCCGTGGTGCTTGCCACTGGCGGCATCGGTGCGCTGTTCGCGCGCACCAGCAATCCGCCCGGCGCCGACGGCGCGGGGCTGGCGCTGGCGATGGCGGCCGGCGCATGCATGCGCGATCTCGAATTCGTGCAGTTCCATCCCACCGCGCTGGCTGTCGAAGGCCAGAGCCTGCCGCTGCTCACCGAGGCGCTGCGCGGGGCCGGCGCCACGCTGCTCGACCGGCGCGGCCATCCGTTGATGACGGGCGTGCATCCGCTCGGCGACCTGGCGCCGCGCGACATCGTCGCCCGCCACGTATGGCAGGCCCGCCGCGACGGCGGCGCCTGGCTCGACGCACGCGGGGTGGAGGGCGACTGGGCGCGACGCTTCCCGACCGTGCTGGCCGCATGCGCGCGGCACGGATTCGATCCTCGCCGGGAGGCACTGCCGGTGACGCCGGTGGCGCACTTCCACATGGGCGGCGTCGCGGTCGACGGCGACGGCGCGACCTCCGTGCCGGGCCTGCACGCGGTGGGCGAGGCGGCCTGCACCGGCGTGCACGGCGCCAACCGCCTGGCGAGCAACTCGCTGCTCGAAGCGATCGCCTGCGGCCGGCGCCTGGGTGCGCACCTGCGCGAATCCACCACTGTCCGCACATCGGCGACCGCGCATTGGCGCGAGCGCGGCAAGCCACTGGCCCACACGCGGCGCCTGCACACGCTGCTGTGGAACGCCGCCGGGCCGCAGCGCGACGGCGCAACGCTCGGCGCCGCCTTTGCCGAGTGTGTCGAACTGCAGACGCGGGGCTGGCAGGCGCGCGTCGCGGCGGCCTTGCTGGCGGCGGCATTGCGACGGCGCGAGAGCCTGGGCGCGCACTTCCGCAGCGACGCGCCGGCGACCGTGCGTCGGCGCATGGAAGCGGTTTCCTGAGGCTATGTAGCGCGCTTTCCCGAGGTGCAGCCACCATGCGTCACCGCATGGATTTGGTCTCTTGATCCCAATCACCCGAAGCACCCCGCGGAGGCGTCACACTGTGTCGTTCTCCACCAACGGCCACGTCATGACGCGTCCCGCTTCACTCGATTACACGCAGCTGCTCGAATGCGCGCACGGCGCGATGTTCGGCCCCGGCAACGCGCGCCTGCCGGCGCCGCCGATGCTGATGTTCGACCGCATCACCCACATCAGCGAGACCGGCGGCGCCGCCGGCAAGGGCCAGCTGATCGCCGAACTCGACATCCGTCCCGACCTCTGGTTTTTCGCCTGCCATTTTGAAGGCGATCCGGTGATGCCCGGCTGCCTCGGCCTGGATGCGATGTGGCAGCTCGCCGGCTTCTACCTGCCGTGGCTCGGTGAACCCGGCCGTGGCCGCGCGCTCGGCGTGGGCGAGGTGAAGTTCACCGGCCAGGTGTTGCCCGATGCGAAGGTCGTGCGCTACGAGATCGACGTGAAGCGCGTGGTGCGCGGCAAGCTGCGGCTGGTGATCGCCGACGGCCGCACCTACGTCGACGACCGCCTGATCTACGAGGCCAAGGACCTGCGCGTGGGCCTGTTCCAGTCGACGGAGGGCTTCTGATGGGCACGGCTTCCGAACGACGCGTCGTAGTCACGGGCATGGGCATCGTCGCGCCGCTGGGCAACGACTGCGCCACCGTTGCGGCGTCCTTGCGCGAGGGCCGCAGCGGCCTGCGCGCGATGCCCGAGTACGCCGAACGCGGCCTGCGCAGCCAGGTGGCCGGCGCGTGCGGGATCGATCTCGAGGGCGCGATCGACCGCAAGCTCAAGCGCTTCATGGGCGACGCCGCCGCATACGCGTACGTGGCCATGCGCGAGGCGATCGCGGACGCGGGCCTCGGCGATGAAACGGTGCGCGACCCGCGCACCGGGGTAATCGCCGGATCCGGTGGTGCCTCGCCGCAGTGGCAGATCGAGACCGCGGACCTGCTGCGCGAGAAGGGCGTGCGCCGGGTCGGTCCGTACATGGTGCCGCGCACGATGGGCTCGACCGTGTCGGCCAACCTCGCCACCGCGTTCGGCATCCGCGGCGTCAGCTACGCGCTGTCCGCCGCGTGCGCGACGTCCGCGCACTGCATCGGCGCCGCGGCCGACCTGATCCGCCACGGCGCGCAGGACGTCGTGTTCGCCGGCGGCGGCGAGGAACTGCACTGGGGCATGACCTGCCAGTTCGACGCGATGGGCGCGCTGTCCACGCGTTACAACGACACGCCGCAGCGCGCCTCGCGTCCGTACGACGCGCAGCGCGACGGCTTTGTCATCGGCTCCGGCGGCGGCATGCTGGTGCTGGAGGACTACGAGCATGCGAAGGCGCGTGGCGCGCGCATCCACGCCGAGCTGGTCGGCTACGGCGTCACCTCCGACGGCGCCGACATGGTCGCGCCCAGCGGCGAAGGCGCGGTGCGCTGCATGCGCATGGCGATGGCAGGCCTGGACGGGCAGGGCGTCGGCCGCGTCGACTACCTCAACACCCACGGCACCTCGACGCCGGCCGGCGACATCGTCGAAATGCAGGCGGTACGCGCGGTGTTCGATGGCGACGTGCCGCCGCTGTCGTCGACCAAGGCGCTGACCGGCCACTCGCTGGGCGCGGCCAGCGTGCACGAGGCGATCTACAGCCTGCTGATGATGCAGGGCGGCTTCATGGCGGCCTCGGCCAACATCGAGACGCTGGACCCGGCGGCGGAAGGCTTCCCGGTGCTGCGAGAGACGCGCGACGCGGCATTGCGCACGGTGATGTCGAACAGCTTCGGCTTCGGCGGAACCAACGGGACGCTGGTGTTCCGCTCGGTCTGAGCGGCGCGCGACTACCAATAGAAGGACGACCCCCCCGATAGGGGGGCGTCGCTGTTCAAGCCTCGAGGGAACGGGCCGCGTGTGGGCTCGCGACCGGTAGCAGACGCTGCTGTTACCCCGAAGCGCAGGTCATCGTGACTACCAGCGAGACGCCGGCGATACCTGGAGGCGACCCGCGTGATGGAGATGGTAAGGCTCGAAGGTCTTGCGCGAGCCGCTCACAACTTCAGTGAAATTCCCTGATGTGACAGCTCTTCCAGGAGACAAGCCTCCGGCAGTAGGCCAAACCGAGCCGGACCCGGCGGCGTCGGGTAGTCGAGCCGATGCTGTTGGTGACCAGCAACCTTCACATTCCGCTCATTTACCGCGAGCAAGAGCCAGGCGAAGTGGTGGCCGCGCGTCGGCCGGCGGTGACTCGCGCAAGCTGCTACGCCTTCACAGTCCATCAACGTAATGCAGCGTCAGATGAATGCGGAATCATGACTCCGGCAAAAAGGCGGCTATATTTCCGGTACCCCAGACGAAGGAGGATTGGCATGTTTCTTACCAAGCAACATCTGCTAACAGCGCGTACGCTCGGCGTGGCGATCATTGCTCTGAGCCTTGGCGCCTGCGCCACCTATAAGGACGAGTTTGCAACGATCAACTCCCGACTCGACCAGCTCGACACGAAGGTGCAGAACGCGGCGCAAAGCGCCGAATCCGCCAATCAGTCCGCGCAGCAGGCCAACCAACGGCTGGATCAAATCGAAGGCCGCGTCCAGCAGCTCGAAGCCGCGCCGCGCCGCAAGCCTCGCGGTTAGTCGCTCTTGCACAACTCGCGACGAACGGCCTGAACCGGGACCGGTGGCCTTTGCGGGCCACCGGTTTCTTGTCTGTACCCAGTCTTCGTACTAAGGAACCGTCCCATCCGTACTTGTATGCACCCCGCAATCCAGGCCGTCGCGCTCGCGCTGGCGTTCACGAGCTTCGGCGTGGCCGCCGCTGAAGATACCCCCGCACAACCGGTCGCCGCCGTCGACCAGCTTCCGCGAGGCCAGGAGGTGTCCGGCACGGTGATCGAGCTCGCTGGCTGGGTTGTCGCAACCAAGGACAACCAAGGCTATCCGTTCGCGGTCATTGACAAGGCCGCCGCACAGATCCTGGTGTTCGGCGGCGACGGCCGGCTTCGCGGCGCAGCACCCGGGCTCTTCGGTTCGGCGATCGGCGATCATACGGCCCCCGGCGTCGCCGGCCTCGCGCTACGCGAGATTCCGGGCCGGGATCGCACCACGCCTGCGGGTCGTTTCGTGGGCGGTTTTGGTCCGTCAATCGACGCTGGGCGCGTGCTGTGGGTGGACTACGATTCCGCGGTCTCCATCCACCCGACCGCCACGGGCGTCCCGGCCGAGCGACGCCCCGAACGCCTTGCATCGCCTTCGCCGGACGACAACCGCGTCACTCATGGCTGCATCAACGTCTCGCCCGAGTTCTACGAGGGGATCATCGTTCCGACGTTCGAGCGGGGCGGGGTGTTCTACATCCTGCCGGATGAGGCGCCGATGGCGGAGACCTTCCCGGAGTTCGCGCAAAGTCGCGCGACTACGCAACGCAACGAGGGACGACACGCACGGCCTGCCCGCTAGTTTGGGGCGCGTCGGGGTGTTGCTATCTAACCCTTGATGAAGTGAGTGAGCGCTCGCTTCCGGCTCCATGCGGCCACCGCATCCTCGACGCACTACGCGCTCATACCGCCAGCCCGGCATCGCCTTCGAGGATGGTCTGCCGCATCCGTGGCCGTTCGCCGCGCTGCCAGAGCGATACCTCGTGGCGGACGCGATACCGCAGCGGCCCGCCGTCCACGCCAGGGCTGCGTTCGATCGGACGCGGGATGCAGACGAACTCGGTCGCCATCGTGCTGGCGTCGACACGCACCGTGGCGTAGCCGTGTCCGCCCATGTCGACGAACGACAGGTGCGGGGCCAGCTCGGGATTGCTGACTGCATGCGCCTTCGTTAGATCGCCGCTGCTGGCGTACTCCAGCGCCGAACGCACACCGTGGTGCAGCAGCAGGTTGACGGTAGGCTGCGGCGCTCCGCCGCCCGGATTGGCGACGTACAGCGGCCGCAACGGATTGTCTTCTTTCAGGTTGTGTTCGTTGCCTTCGGCCATGCCCGGGGAAATGAGCGAGCCACCGACGAAGCTGACGCCCACCGGCTCGAATGCGGCGGGCGGCAAGGCCTTGGCCGCGTAGCCCGCCCAGAAGCTGTGGCGGTCGCCGGCGACGATCGCGAATCCGGTGATGCCGGCGTCGCGCACGGCGTCGAAGATCTCGGCCCGCTCGTGCCAGGTGCCGCCCCAGTCGTAGGTCGCCATGAGGCCATAGCCGGCGCCTTTCCATTTGCCCAGCTCCGGCGGCAGATTCTGCGCATCGACGCGCCAGTCCAGCGCGCCCAGCGAATTGCCCCAGATCTTCCAGGTGGCCGACGCATTGCGCAGGCGCTCCAGGAACCAGGCTTTCTGCTTCGCCCCCAGCATCGTCTGTGCGGCTTCGCCGGCGCGGTAATTGGCCACGCTCTTGTCGCCCAGGGACAGCTTCGAAGGCGGATGGCCGTTGGCGTAGTCGCGGCCGGCGTCGAGTTGCGCCCACAATTCCTCGGGGACGAAGCCCAGCGTGTCGCCTTCGAACAGCGGATTGATCTCGTCGTGGTTGCCGGGATCGCGCGAGCGGAAGCTGCGGTTGTCGGTGACGATCAGGTCGATGTGCCGGCCCCAGCGCAGGGCCCGATAGGCGATCAGGCTTTCGATCGCGGCGAGGTTGTTGGGCTCGGTTCCCAGGCCGCTGTCGTCGAACTCCTTGACCAGCGTGTCGACAACGTGCGGCGCGTCGAAAGTGTCCAGCTTCGAACCCGGCTGCAGCACCCGCGCCGGCTGGTATTCGAACCAGGCCTGGTTGGCCGCGACCTTGAGCGTCTGCGCGGGAACCCAGCCGTCCGTGCCGGGGAATTCCTGGATCGACTGCCAGCCGTTCCAGGAGAACTCGTGGTTGTCCCAGATCGCCACGAAGGGCCAGCGCGCACGCGCATCCTGGATGTCGGGATCCTGCAGATAGGCGTGGTAGAGGACGCGATAATCGTCCAGCGAGTCGGGCACCCAGAAGCGGTTCTTCGCGACCGTCTTACCCTTCGGGAACTTGATCGGGAACTTGATCAGGCGGTCGTAGCGATGGCCGCTCTTGACCTGGTCGGGGTATTGCACGACTTCGTAGACGAAATCGCCCAGGTGCAGCACGAAGCCGATCCGTTCTTCCGGCGCGGCTCGCTCGTCTTCCCAGATCATCTTCCGGTAGGCATTCCCGTAGCCCTCGGGAATGCTCTGGCAACTGACGAAGGCGAAGCGCGCCGGGCGCGGATCGTCGGGTGCGGGGGCGGTCAGCGTGCGGCCGATCCGGCTGCCGTTGCCCTCCTCGTCGACGAAGCGGTACCAGTACTCGCCGGCCGGCGGCAGCTCGCCGACCAGCACGCGGCAGGTCCAGTCGGCCTGCGCCAGCACCGGCGCCGCCGTGGTCGCGATCACGCGCGTGAATGCCGCGTCCTGCGCCACTTCGACCAGCAGTGTGGCGCGCTCGCGGCCATCGCTGTAGGGGCGCCGAGTCCAGAGCAGGACGCTGTGGGCATCGGGATCGCCCGAGGCGACGCCTTGCGGGAACAGGTCGCGACGCTCGCGCCAGCCGCTCGAGGAAGGGCGCACCGTCGCGCAGCCCCAGGCCAGACTCGCGCCCATCGCGGCGGCGAGCTTCACAAACTGGCGACGGTCGAGTGTCGGCATGTCGGACCACCCTTTGCGATTGTCGGTGCGCTGCGGTTGTCGATGCGCAGCAAGCTAGACCTCGAACATGAGTGGGAAACGTGCCGGAAGTACCGCGGTGAAGCCACGGCATGCCGAAGGACTGAGCACGTAGGCTGGGTTGGCTCCGCCAACCCAGCATCGATTGTTGTTTCCAGACGCTGGGTTGATGGGGCCAACCCAGCCTACGGGCCCTGGGAGGTCGAAAGTCGGGCTCGAAGGTCGATGCGGCGACCGCAGTGCTCAGGCAGACCCGCCCGCAGCAGCGCCTTCCAGAGTCTGTTTCATCGCTGCCATGCCCTGATCAATCATCATTGCGATGCGATCCTTCAATGCATTCGGCAACAGGTCCGCGATCCACACCAACCGCGTGCGGTCGCCACCTTCGTCGAACGCCTGCACCGATGCGTTGTAGTGCTCGAACGGCGCGTCCGCGACGGCCCAGGCCACGCGGCGCTGCGCGTCGTCGACGTCCACGATCCGCTCGCGCACGGTCATGCCGTTGGCGAACGTGACCACGCGCGCGTCGCCGTCGAGACGGCAGTCGGTCACGAAGCCCTGCACAAGCCGCTCGTGGATTCGGCCGACGTCACGCAACGCATCCCAAGCACGAGCCGCTGCGACGGCCACATGGATTTGCTTGCGTATCGACGCCATGTGCGGACTCCTGCGCGGCGAACGCCGCATTCGGGAGGGCACGGTGAACCCAATGCCGTCATGGTCAGGTAGTTGTCTGCCGAAACAGAGGGCACTTGTTGGCGGGTTTTGCAGGGCCGCGTTCTAACCCGCCAACGTGGTGCGCCACCAAACGGTGCGTTGGCTCAACGGCGAAGCCGTTCATCCGCGTCCTACGAGAAACTTACTTCGGCGTCACGCCGATTTCTCTCATCGATTGCTCCGCACGACGAAGATCACGATATCTGCTCCATGATCTTTCGAACGCCTCGGACGGATCAGCTCAAAACCGCGGCGTCCTCGCCAGCACGTGACCTGCCGGGAGCGGGATGATGAATGCAGTTCGCCACATCGCCATTGGCCTGATTGTCGCGGCCAGCACCTTTCCTGCATCGGCCCCTGAAGCCCAGATCTCGACGCCTGCCGCCCGCGGCTTCGACCAATGCGCCGGCTTCATCGATTCGTTGCCAGCGACGATCTCTACCCCGGGCACCTGGTGCCTTCGGCGCGATCTAAGCACCGCCATCGACCGCGGAAACGCGATTGCCGTCACCAGCGACAACGTCACGATCGATTGCAGCAACTTCAAGATCGACGGATTGGAGGCGGGCCCCGACTCTTTCGCGAAAGGGATCCACTCCGACAACCGCCAGAACATCACGATTCGCCGGTGCAAAATTCGCGGCTTCCAGTTTGGCGTGAACTTGTCCCGCGAATTCCTGGGGGGGCGCGGCGGCCATCTGGTCGAGGACAACCAGCTCGATGTAAACATCATTGGCATGGAGGTGGTTGGCGATGATTCCGTGGTGCGACGCAACGTCGTGCGCGACACCGGCAGGCCCGGCATGATCGCGCAGGCCATGGTCATGGCGGACTCCATCGACATCGTCGACAACACGATCAGTGGCGTAATCGGGACCGGCATTGCCGTCTTGAACAATACCGCTGGCAGCGTCAGCGGCAACCACGTCCGGGACGTGACCACCAGCGGCATCAGCCTCTCTGAAACCGGCGCATCCCTGCAGGTGAGCGGAAACCACTTGAATGCCAATCCGGGTCGCTTCTCCGGAGGGGTCAGCACCATCGGTATCCAGTGCGCGGTCGAGGGGGGATCGGGCCCGGTCTTTGCCAACCTCATCGTGGGCTTTGATCGCGCAGTCGTGGGCTGCAATGCTTTCGACAACACGATCGCCCCTCGCAAGGGGCTGGCTGCACCCTGAGTCTCTCGTCGCGGTGTGGCGGCGGGTTCTAATCCGCCGACGTTGTTAGCCTGGCGGCGGTGGAAACGCCATCCCCGCCTCGCCGTGCCAATACCCGCTGCGCGCGGCGATCGCGGGTGGCGGGGTGGGTGAGCGCCGGGCAAGGTCGAAGTGCGCGATCGCCTCGAGGGTGCTCGCCTCGTCGCGCGGTGCGATGCGCAGCACGTCGACGCCGAGTTCGCGCAGCGCCGGCAGTTCCGGCCCGAGGTCGACGATATCCTCCCCCTGCACCTGGATGCCGTTGATGCGCAGGAACGGCGCGCCGTCGCGCGTCGCCAGCGGCAGGCCGTCGGGATGTTCGATGCAGCGGAATCCGCACTGGTCCTTGGCCACGTCGAGCGCGCGCGCGGTGAAGCAGCGGGCGGAGTAGGCGAGCGCGGGGCGGCCGAGCACCTGCACCTCCAGTTCCGGCATCGCGATGCCATCGGCGCGCAACGCGTCGCGCAGCTCGGCGATCAGCACGTGGCCCTGTTCCACGCCCGGCACCCAGCGGCGCAGGCCGTCCTCGACCAGCAGGGCGAGGGCGCGGTGGTTGTAGACGTTGAGCGAAGGCCCGGCGACGAAGGGCACGCCGCGCTCGCGGCACAGCTGCACCGCGGAGAGATCGTTGGCTTCGATCCAGGCGCCGCCTTGCTCGACCAGGCGCGTCAGCGCGCCCAGCTCGGATTCGGCTTCGATCAGCGCAAGCGAGGACAGCACGACGTCCTTGCCGGCGTCGCGCAGCTCGTGGGCGAGGGCGATCCAGTCGCGCGTGCGCAGTTCACGGCGCTTGCTGCAGACGGTTTCGCCGAGGTAGACGATGTCGAGCCTCGAGGCGGCGAGGCCGCGGTAGAACGCGAACGTCTGCTCGCGTGGCCAGAAGTACTGCAGCGGGGCGAGGCTGAGCTTCATGTCGGTCATGTCCCTCAGTGCCACGCGCGATGGTAGGGGCCGAGCGTGGTCTGGTGGCCCTCGGCGTGCCTGGCCAGCGACTGCTGCCAGGCGGGCTCGACCGTCCACGCCTGCGGCCGTGCGTGCAGGCGGTCGATCGCCGCGCGCCAGGTGCGGGTGACCGCGGAGACATAGGCGACGCCGCGCTGGCGGCCTTCGATCTTCAACGCGGCGACACCGGCGCGTTGCAGGCGCGGCAGCAGTTCCAGGGTGTTGAGGCTGGTGGGTTCCTCCAGCGCGTGGAAGGTCTCGCCATCGACTTCGAAGCGGCCCTTGCACACCGTGGGATAGCCGGCCGGTTCGGTGGGCGCGAAGCGGTCGATCAGCACGCCGTTGAGGCGCACGGTGCGGCCGCCGTCGGCGTGTTCGTCCCAGCGCACGAACTTCGCCGGCGAGCACACGCCGTGGCGGTTGGGCGAGGCGCCGGTGACGTAGCTGGAGAGCTGGCAGCGGCCCTCGACCATGATGCACAGGCTGCCGAAGGCGAAGGTTTCCAGCGGCACCGGCGAGCGCTCGCACAGGCGCTCGACCTGCTGGATCGAGAGCACGCGCGGCAACACGGCGCGGCTGATGCCGAAGCGCTCGTGCATGAAGCGAAGGGCGGGCAGGGTGGTGGCCGATCCCTGCACCGACAGGTGACGCGGCAGTTGCGGATGCATGCGGCTGGCGTAGTCGAGCACGGCCATCTCGGCGGCGATGATGGCGTCGCAGCCCAGCTCCGCGGCGCGGTCGACCGCGGCGAACCAGCCGGACAGGCGCGCGCTGTCGGGGTAGGTGTTGAGGGCGAGATAGACCTTGGCGCCGCGAGCGTGGGCGTAGCCGATGCCGGCGCGCAGTTCGGCCTCGTCGAAGTTGAGGCCGGGGAAGGCGCGCGCGTTGGTCTGGTCGCGGAAGCCGGCGTAGACCGCGTCGGCGCCCGCATCGACCGCCGCCTGCAGGGCCGGCAGGTTGCCGGCGGGACAGACCAGTTGCATGCGCGCACTCCTGCGGATGGGGTCCGCATGATCGCGGCCGTTCATCGGCGCTGTCGTTGACCTGGATCAGGTCGCGCGGCGCCGCGCGGCGCGAGGATGCACGCAAGCCATCAAGGCAACCGACCGAGGAATCCGTCATGCGACTGTCCCTGCTCACGCTCACCCTGGTACTGGCCGCCGCCCGGCCGGCCCCGCCCGCGCTCGCGCAGGACCATGCCGCGCACCATGCGGCCCCGGCCGCCGCTCCCGCGCCCGCGAGCACCCAACGCTGGACCGCCGACGCGACCCTGCGCCGCAACATGCGCGGCATCCGCACCGCGGTGGACGCCCTGGGTCATTACGAACACGGGCACATGGGACCCGAGCAGGCGGTGGCCGCGGCGACGAAGATCCAGGGCCACGCCAACGAGATCATCGCCCAGTGCAAGTTGCCGCCCGATGCGGACGCGGCGTTGCACGCGATCCTGGTGCCGCTGATGTCCGGCGCGGCCGCGCTGAAACAGGATCCGAAGAAGCTGGACGTGATCGCGCCGATGCGCGAGGCACTGGCGCAGTACGACCGGCAGTTCGACCACGCCCGGGGCACGGTCGAGGACGCACCCGAACAGCACTGACGCGGCGTCGCGCACGCCTTCTCCCCGCGCGGGGAGAGGGCGATAGCGCACGCCACTCCGCTGGTTCGGTCGGGGGCGCGGAACACGCCAGGCAGCCGTCGCCGCGAGCGCGCGCACCGGCAGGGCGCGAGCGGACGCTACCTCGTGCGTTACGCGACCGACGCCCGCTCGCTACCAGCGCAGACGCCCGCCCACAAGGCATCCACCCGACGCTCCACGGCCGCGTCGGACACGATCGGCCGCCCCCAGGCACGCGTGGTCTCGCCCGGCCACTTGTTGGTCGCGTCGATGCCGAGCTTGGAGCCCAGGCCGGCGACCGGGCTGGCGAAGTCGAGGTAGTCGATCGGCGTGTTCTCGACCAGCAGGGTGTCGCGCGCGGGATCCACGCGCGTGGCCATCGCCCACACCACCTGCGACCAGTCGCGCGCGTCGATGTCGTCGTCCACCACGATCACGAACTTGGTGTAGGTGAACTGCCGCAGGTACGACCACACGCCCATCATGATCCGGCGCGCGTGGCCGGCATACTGCTTGCGGATGGATACCACCGCGATGCGGTAGGAGCAGGCCTCCGGCGGCAGGAAGAAGTCGACGATTTCCGGGAACACCTTGCGCAGGATCGGCACGAACACGTCGTTCAGCGCATGTGCCAGGACCGAGGGCTCGTCGAACGGCGCCCGGCCCATGTAGCTGCCCTGGTAGATCGCGCCGTGGCGCATGCGCATGCGCTCGATGCGCAGCACCGGGAAGTGGTCCTGCGCGTTGTAGTAGCCGGTGTGGTCGCCGAACGGGCCTTCCAGCGCGGTCTCGCCGGGCTCGATGAAGCCCTCCAGCACGATCTCGGCGCCCGCGGGCGCATCCAGCCCGGTGAGCGCGCTGCGCCAGACCCGCGTGCGCTGGCCGCGCAGCAGGCCGGCGAATTCGTATTCGCCCAGCGTGTCGGGCACCGGCGCCACCGCCGCGAGCGTGGTCGCGGGGTCGGCGCCGATCGCGACCAGCACCGGGAAGCGCTCGCCGGGATGCGCGGCCTGGAAGTCGCGGAAGTCCAGCGCGCCGCCGCGGTGCGGCAGCCAGCGCATGATCACCCGGTCGCGCCCGATCACCTGCATGCGGTAGATCGCGACGTTCTGGCGCGGCTTGTGCGGACCGCGCGTGGCCACCAGGCCGAGCGTGATCAGCGGGCCGGCATCGCCCGGCCAGCAGCGCTGGATCGGCAGCACCGACAGGTCGACGTCGCCACCGGCGCGCGTCTCGTCGAGAAAGCCCGCATCGCCTACCGGCAGTGGCGCGACGTGCGCGAGCTGCGCCAGTTCCGGCCAGGTCGTCAGCGCCTGCTTCAGCGACGAGGGCCAGCGCGGTTCCTTCACCGCCGCGAGCAGTTCGCCCAGTTCGCGCAGCGACGCGAGCGGCCGTCCCGCGAGCGCCGCTTCGATGCGGTCGCGGTGGCCGAACAGGTTGCCGAGGAACCGGTGCGATGCGCCGGCCGGATGTTCCATCAGCAGCGCCGGACCGCCTTCGCGCAATGCGCGCAGGCAAAGCGCCGTGGTTTCCAGGTCGGGATCGACGGCGGAGTGCACCCGCGCAAGCTGGCCATCGCGCTCCAGGCGGGCGAGGAAGGAGCGCAGGTCGTGGTGGTGCATTCGTAGTCCGCCGCGGTCAGGAGCCGCGGCAAGACTCGCCGTGTTGGTCGCCCGACGCCCTGACGCCGGTCAAGCGCCGCGCTGCGCCGAAGCACGCGGCCGATTGCCGCCCGGCCTGATCCAGGTCAATGGCAATGTCCGCACCGCGCGCGATGCTGGCGCTTCCGTACAGCAGGGCACCCGTGATGATTTCCCTCAACCCCGTCCAGCAGGTCTATCCCTTCGATGCGCGCGGCATCGGCCGGCGCTTCCGCCACGCCGCGATCTTCGGCGCGCTGGACGCGCTCAGTCCGGGCGAGACCATGCGCTTCGTCAACGACCACGAGCCGCTGCCACTGCTGGCGCAGCTGCGCGAGCGCTACGGCGACGGGCTGCTGGTGGAAGCGCGGCAGCGCGAACCCGGCGCATTCGTCATGGACCTGACCATGCTCGAGAAGGGCGGCGAGGACGGCGACGAGTCCTGCGGCTGCTGCGGCAGTTGCGGCTGAGCGGCGCCCCGCCTCAGCCTTCCGCGGGCGGCAGACTGCCCGCGGTACCCGCTTCCCCCGCGACGCAGCGGTTGCGTCCGCCGGCCTTGGCCGCATACAGCGCGGCATCGGCGCGCGCGATCAGCGCGCTTGAACTTTCGCCATCGGCCAGCTGGGCCACGCCGATGCTGACCGTGATCGCCAGCGTGGCGCCGTCCAGTGCGATGCGCAGCGCGGCGATGCGTTCGCGGATGCGTTCCGCGGCTTCCTGCGCCTGCGCCATGCGCGTGTCCGGCAGGATCGCCAGGAATTCCTCGCCGCCGTAACGCGCGCCAAGGTCCGCACCGCGCAGCTCGGCGCGCAACACCTCGGCCAGCGCTACCAGGACATGGTCGCCCTGCGCATGGCCCCAGCGGTCGTTGACGGCCTTGAAGCGATCGATGTCGATCATCAGCACCGACAGCGGCTCGCCGAGGCGTTGCGCGCGCATGCGTTCGGCTTCCAGGCGCTCGCTCGCGCTGCGCCGGTTGGGCAATCCGGTGAGCGCGTCGTGCGCGGCATCGCGACGCGCGCCCAGCAGGTCGACGAGCAGGCGCAGTTGCGCGTGTCCGGCCCACGCGGCCATCCCCGCCAGCAGCACGAACAGCCACGCATCGCTCCACGCATCGGCGACCTCGCGCTCCTGCTGCAAGGCCAGGGCCGCCGCCAGGTTCGCCGCGGGCGCGAGGGCGGCGAGCACGCTGCGGCCCCAGGGCAGGGGCAGCACCGCGAGCTGCGCGGCCAGCACGAACGGGAACAGCCCGTAGCCGATTTCGAGCGCCGCGCCCTGCAGGGGCCCGACCAGCCATTGCAGGAATGCGAATCCGATCGCCTGCGACCAGGCGAAGGCGAGCACCGCCATCGCGGCGGGCATCCGCTCCGCGCCGCGGCCGATGGAAAGCAGGATCGACGCCATGGCCACGCGCAACGGCAGCGCCCGTAGCGAATGCGCTGGATCAAGCCACACCAGGTCCATGGGAATCCATGCCAGGGTAAGCAAGGCGAGTACCGGCGCCAACGCGGCGATGCGCTTGCGGATCAGGGCTTCCTGCGCCGGCCGGCACTCGGCGGGAACGCGGCAACCGCGCACGAATGCGCGCCATGCGCGGCGCCACTGCCGCGATGAAGTCGCGGCGCGTGCGGAGGCCCTGGCGAGGCCGGCCCTCATTTCAGGGGGCCGCCACCGTGCTTCCTTGCGGCACCCCGGTCGCGATCAGGCGCGATAGCCGCTCGTGCAGCGGCTGCGGATCGACGCCGCGTGCGCGCACCCAGTCGCGGTCGAACAGGGTGGCGTCGTAGCGCTCGCCGCGGTCGCACAGCAGGCTGACGATGCTGCCGCGTTCGCCGCGCGCGCGCATGCCCGCGGCCAGGCGCAGGCAGGCGGCAAGGTTGGTGCCGGACGAACCGCCATAGCGGCGGCCCAGCAGGTCTTCGAGCAGCCAGGTCGCGGCGATGGATTCGGCGTCGTCGACTTCGAGCACGGCGTCGACGACTTCGAAGACGAAGCCCGGCTCGACGCGCGGGCGGCCGATGCCCTCGATCAGCGTGGGGCGGGTTGCGCGCGCGGCGCGGTCGCGCGCGTGCCAGCCGTTGGCGAAGCCGCTGCCGGAGGGATCGGCCACGCACAGTCGCGTGGCCACGCCGCGGTAGCGCAGGTAACGGCCGATCGTGGCCGAGGTCCCGCCGGTGCCGGCGCCGCACACGATCCACGCCGGCTCCGGGTCGCGTTCCCGCGACAGTTGCTGCAGGATGGATTCGGCGATGTTGTTGTTGCCGCGCCAGTCGGTGGCGCGTTCGGCCAGGCCGAACTGGTCGAGGTGGCAGGCGCCGCGCGCGGCGTGCCACGCGGCGCGCGCATGCACGTCGGCCGGGTTGTCGACCAGGTCGCAGGTACCGCCGAGCGCCTCGACGTCGCGGATCTTGCGCGGCGCGGTGCAGGCCGGCATCACCGCGGTGAACGGCAGGCCGAGCAGGCGCGCGAACCAGGCTTCCGAAATCGCGGTGCTGCCCGAGGACGCGTCCACGACGGGCTGGCCGCGCTGCAGGCGGCCGTTGCACAGCGCGTACAGGAACAGCGAGCGCGCCAGGCGGTGCTTGAGGCTGCCGGTGGGATGCGCGGCTTCGTCCTTGAAGTAGAAGGCGATGCCGGGAAACCCCGGCAGGTCGAGCTTCAGCAGGTGGGTGTCCGCCGAACGCGCGGCTTCCTGGCGCAGCCTGGCCAGCGCGTCCCGGCACCACGTGCGTTCGTCGTTCGCCACGGGCGCGAGGCAGGGTGCGGCTGCACTCGATGCGGCACGGGCGGCGTCCATGGCTTTCCCTCAGGCCAGTGCGCGCACGCGCGCGGCCAGGTAATCGAAGTAGCGGTCGATGTAGCTGATGCCGTTCTCGCGATCGATCAGGTACGGGTTCATCAGCGTGTGGCGCAGGATCACCAGGCGGTCGGCGGTCTCGTCGAAGCTCGCCGGATCCAGCTGCAGCTGCGCGGCGATGCGGCACATGTCCTCCGCGCCGATGACATCGGGCCGCAGCGTGGTCATCGAGCCGAAGAATTCCTTCATCTGCAGCGGGCGTTGCGGATCGCAGCGCAGTTCCTCGTGCAGGCGGCGCACGAATGCGTTGGCGGCGGCGACGTCGTGGTTGCCGGCCGGATTCAGCGCCAGGCACACCAGGTTGCTGTCGGGAGCGAAGGGCACGCAGGCATGCACGCGGCCGTCCAGTTCCGTGGCGAAGCGCTGCGCGCGGCGGTGAAACGCCTCGGCCGCGAGCACGGTCTGCTTGGGCAACTGGCCGAAGTGCGCATGGTCCAGCGGCAGCACGCGGTGGGTGACGTACACCGCCGCGGCGGCCGCGCCGGACTTGGAGCCCTCCGGTATGAACTGGCCCAGGCGCCGGTAGCGCGCCATGTAGTCATCCGCGCCGGCGCCGTCGAACACGTAGTCGGCTTCCTCGGCGAGCAGTGCCATCGCACGATGGTCGCGGCAGATGAAGGCGCCCGCGCCATACGGCAGGTAGCCGAGCTTGTGCGGGTCGACGGTGACCGAGTCGGTGCCGCCGAGCGCGGCGAACGCGGCGTGCACCTCGGGTTGCGGGAACTGGGCGAAATCCGCGCCGACGTCGGCGCGGCTGCGCAGGCTGCCATCGCCGTTGCGGAACAGCGTGGCCAGATAGCCGCCCCAGGCCGCGTCCACGTGCACGGAAAAGCCCAGCCCGCGCGGCTGCACCGACGCACGCGCGGCAAGGATGCGGTCGATCGGGTCGACGGTGCCGTACTCGGTGGTGCCGAGCACGCCGACCACCATCAGCACCGGCTGGCGTTCGCGCAGGCAGCGCTCCAGCGTCGCCCGCAGCGCGTCGGCGTCCAGGCGCATGCCGCGCTCGGGCAGCAGTTCCAGTTGCGCGCGGCCCAGTCCCAGCAGCTTGAGTCCCTTGCTCCAGGAGTAGTGCGCGGTGATTGGCGCCAGTACGCGCGGTGGTTGCAGCGTCGAGTGGCGCTGGAAGAACCCGACCATCCCCAGCGTCTCGATGCGTTCGGCCTGCACGCGCGCCTGCCAGTCGCGCCGCTGCGCCGCGGGCAGCGCGGCGAGCCAGCGCTGCCAGCCATCCAGCAACGCGATGCCGGCGGCGGGGCCGAGGTTGAATGCGGTCCAGTCGTCTTCCGGCACGCACAGGCCGGGCAGTTCCGAGCGCGGCACGCCGGCGGCGCGCAGCGCGACCGGAAATGCCTTCAGGGCCAGGGCCAGGCGCAGTGCCTGGTAGTTGGCGAGCGTGCCGCCGGAAGTGAGATGGCCGAAGGCGCAGTCGGCGCGCGACGGATCGTCGGGATAGCCGAGCATGCGCGCCAGTTGCAGGCCGGCGCGCACTTCCATCTCGACGGTGACGGGCGCGGCGTCCTCGCTGACGTTGTTGGGGTTGTAGGGCAGGGTGAGCAGCTGCGCGGCAAGCCCCGGCAGCAGCAGGTCCGAGGCCATGTGGCCGATGTAGCGCGGACTGTGGAAAGGCACCGATTTCTTCAGCGCTGCCGACAGTGCGTGCAGCTCGCGCCGCATGTGCGCCTCGAACGCCTGGTATCCGGGCTGCTGCGCGGCGCGCGTGGGGATCGCCGGCGGATCCTCGGGATGGAAGTTGCGCCGCCAGTAGACGTGGTCGCGCAGGAATTCGACGACGAGCTTTTCCAGCAGCGAGTCGTTCTCGCCATAGGGGCCGAGGAAGCAGGCGTCCAGCGCGTCGCGGCCAAGGCCCGGCGGTTCGTTCGCGGCGTGGGCGCTGGCGGCGAGGGGAATGTTCATGCGGTCTCCGTGGCCGGCGCCACCCGGCGCAGCGCGATCTGGGGCCAGCGTAGGCGGGGGATCGTGCGATGGCGTTGACTCAGGTCAAACCCGCGCGAGTGCTTGCGACGACGCACCGCGCCGGCGACGCGGGCAAAAAAAAGCGGGTCCGTCTCCGGACCCGCAATTCCACCATTGTGCTTTCAGCCGGCCAGGCGCGTCGCCTGCACCTGTGGGCGCAACTGGTTGGCGAAGCCATGGTTGACGTCGCGGTGGCCCGCTTCGTCGGCCCGCACCGCCAGCACCACGTCGCGCAGGCGGGCATCGGCCGGCAGCTGCCAGTAATCGCGGGCGATCTTCGGCGCGGGCACGTTCTCGACGCGGCCGCTGTCGATCTCCTGCAGGTACTGGCTGTAGCTCACCACCGCCTGCTCCTCGAAGTAGCCGACCAGGCGGTGCGCGGTGCGCGGCGACAGCAGGTACAGCGCGAGGAAGAAGGTGAAGAAGCCGGCCTGTGCGCCAAGCACCAGCGCGCGCTCGAGGCAGTTCGGGCGCGCGATCTCGATGAAGGTCATCAGGTGCATGCGCTCGTTCTCGGCTTCCTCCATGAGTGCGCGGATCCAGCCGTGGTCGTGCTTCATCCAGCGCAGGCAGCGCAGGTGGATCAGCGCGGCGCCGACCAGGCCGGGCACCGCGGCGACCGTTTCCAGCACGATGGCGCGGTTGCCGTAGCGCTTGGCGAAGAAGGTGTCGGCCATGAAGCGCAGGCCGCGGGTGATGCCGTACGCGAGCCGGTCGGACCAGTCGCGGGTGCTGTGGTGCGTGTCCAGCGCGACGATGGCCGGGGTCTGGACGACGGGGGTGATCAGTGCGGTATTCATGCGGGTTTCGTGTCTCGATCAGCGTTTGTCTTCTGCTGCGGCACACGTTACGCCGATGACGCCGGACACCCTTGACCCGAGTCAAGGCGCGCCCGGCGATGCGGATCGATTCAGCGGCGCATCAGTCAGCTGAACCAGTAAGTGAAGACGCCGAGCGGGTTGTGGGCGCGCGCGATCGAATAGATGGTGAAGAACGTCGCCAGCGCCGCCAGGTAGCACCCCAGCCGCGCCCGCTGCGTCTTCGCGCGCTTCAGCGCGAACACGCCCAGCACGATGTAGACGACGACCAGCGCGACCTTCACCGTGAGCCAGCCGTTGGCGAACATCGCGCCCGGGAGGATCGTCAGCAGCATCAGCGCGGCGGTCAGCAGCGCGGTGTCGACGGCGTAGCTGAACCACTTCACCGGCAACGCCATCGGCCAGCGCGCGCCGCCCAGCGCGAAGGCCCCGCGCAGCGCGAACAGCGTGCCGCTCAGCAGCGCGACGAAGATGTGGAACTGGCGGATCTGCGGGTAGAACTCGTTCATCCGGGTTTGCCGTCCTTGCGCGGCGACAGGTAGATGCGGCCGAGGCGCGCGACCCATGGCGCCAGCGCCACCAGCCAGCCCACGGCCGCAATGGCCTGCCATTGCATCGTATCGCGGGCGAACTCCGCGCCGATGCGGGTCAGCGCCACCAGCTGGATCGCGCCGAAGGCGAACCACGCCGCCTTTGGCATCACTAGCGCGCGGCCGGAATGCCCCTGCGTGACCCGCGTGACCATCGCCACCAGGATGCTGCCGAAGAAGCCGACGAACAGCGCGTGCGCCGGCGCGCGGCCGAGCGCGTACACGCCGCTCAGGAGGTAGGCGAAGCTCTGCGCCGAATACAGCACGAAGGCGATCGGCAGCCAGGCGAGCCCGAGGAACAGCACCGTCAGCAACGCCGGCTTCGGGCCGCTCGGCCACCAGCGCACGCACAGCGCGATCGTCAGCGCGAACAGCGGCACGTCGGCCAGCCAAAGCCAGCCGTATCCGTGCACCAGCTCCAGTGCGAGATGCACCAGCGCCAGGACCCACAACGCCGCCAGCAGCCACAGCGGCCGCCACGGCTTGTAACCGGGCACCGCGTTGCCGGCGAAGAACGGGAACATGCGATGGGCGACGGTCACGTACACCGGCAACAGCAGGCCGAAGCTGCCGAGCTTGATGCTCACGAATGCCCAGATCGGCGCGGCGCCCAGCACGAACGCCGTCCACGCCAGCAGGCCGAGGAGTCCGAGCGCGAGCGCGGCGAAGCACGAACGCGCATGCCAGGTAGTGCCTTTCTCGCGCCATAGCAGCGGCGCCAGCGTCGCCAGCGCGGCGATCCAGCCGGCGAGCGTCATGAACAGGCCGACGGTGATGCCTGCGCTCCAGCCCATCGCGCCGAGCAGCGTCATCAGCTGGCCGCCGAACAGGCCAACGCCCACCGGCGCATAGCGCCAGCGTTCGAAATCGCGCAGGCCCATCCAGCGCGGGAACACGGTCAGCAGGAAGCCGAAGATGAAGCTCGCCAGCATCTGGTACTGCATCACGAAGGCGTGCAGCCAACCGGCATAGGGCTGGGGCTGCGGCATCGCGAAGCGGCCCGAGGCGGACGAGACCAGCCACGCCGCCCACCACAGCATCGCCAGCAGCACGTTGCTGGCGCCGACGAAGAACATCAGCCGGTGCGGCGCCGCGCCCAGCAGCGCGGGCGACAGCGGTGTCCACGCCATAGGCGTCACCCGATCATCCACCGCAGCCACCACAGCACACAGAGGGGATCCGTTCGAGGTCCGCGGACGCGGCGGCGACGCCGGCGCGGCGCAGGCACGCGAGCAGGTCGAATTCATCGAGCATGGTCGAGATGCGCACCGCGCGCCCGGAGGCGTCGGCATCGAGCAGCACGGCGGGGTCGAGCGCGGCAATCGCGCTTTCGATCGCGGGCAGGTCCGGCGCGGGGCCGGTCACGTGGTAACGGAATTCCATGGCAGTCGTTCCTCTGGAGCGATGGCGACAGTGTCCCGTCGGCGCCGCTGGCCCGCCTTGATCCAAATCAGCCGCCTTTGCGTGCCGGCCAAAAGCAAAGCCCCGGCCGAAGCCGGGGCTGCCTGGAACCTGAAGGGCTCAGCGTTCGATTTCCGCCGCGCCCTCCACGGTCGCGCGCTTGGGCGCGACCCACAGCCTGAACACGAACCAGCACAGCGCCAGCGCGCCCACGCTGAAAACCGTGTCGCCCGGCACGCGCATCCACACCAGCATGTCGACGATGGGCTTCTGCATGAACTCGGCCGAGCGGGCGTAGGCGTAGCCGTGCTCGATCGCCGCCAGCAACTGCATCGTGCCCAGCGGCAGCAGGGTGAACACCGCCATCATTCCCAGGCCGATGTTGAAGCACCAGAACGCCACCTTCAGCGCCCGGGTGTCCCATACCATCTGCCCACGCAGCCCGCGCATGCAGAACAGCACCAGCGCGATGCCGAGCATGCCGTACACGCCGAACAGCGCGGTGTGGCCATGCAGCGGGGTGAGGTTGAGGCCCTGCATGTAGTACAGCGACAGCGGCGGGTTGATCAGGAAGCCGAACAGGCCGGCGCCCACCAGGTTCCAGAACGACACCGCGATGAAGAACAGGATCGGCCAGCGATAGCGCGCCATCCACGGCGTCGCCTTGCCCAGCTTGTAAGTGTGGTAGCCCTCGAAGCCGATGTAGGCCAGCGGCACCACTTCCAGCGCGGAGAAGCTCGCGCCCAGCGCGACCACCGCGGTCGGCGTGCCGACGAAGTACAGGTGGTGCAGGGTGCCGAGTACGCCGCCGGCCATGAACACGATGGTGGCGAACAGCACCGCCGTGGTCGCGGTCTTCGTGTTCACCAGTCCGAGCTTGACGAAGATCAGCGACATCACCGCCGCGGCGAAGACCTCGAAGAAGCCCTCCACCCACAGGTGCACGAGCCACCAGCGCCAGTACTCGACCTCGGAAATGTGCGTGTGCTCGCCCCACATCAGCGCCGCGGCGAAGAACAGACCGATGCACACGGTGGACAGGAACAGCAGGCCGACGATCGCCTTGGTGTCGCTGGCAGGGCCGCGCAGGATCGGCCACAGCGCGCGACCGACCAGGGTCAGCCATACCAGCAGGCCCACGAACAGGAACCACTGCCAGAAGCGGCCCATGTCGGCGTATTCCCAGCCCTGGTGGCCGAACCAGAAGTTCAGGTCGAGGCCGAGCTTCTGCATCACCGCCAGCCACTGCCCGGCGAACGAGCCGACCACGATGACCAGCAGGCAGACCCAGAGGAAGTTGACACCCAGGCGCTGGAACCTCGGCTCATGCCCGCTCAATGCCGGCGCGATGTACAGGCCGGTGCCGAGCCACGCGACCGCGATCCACAGCACCGCCAACTGCGTGTGCCAGGTGCGGGTGATCGAGTAGGGCAGGATGTTGGAGAGGTTGAAGCCGTAGGCGACCTGGCCTTCGACCTGGTAGTGCGCGGTCATCGCGCCGAGCAGGATCTGCACCAGGAACAGCGCCAGCACCACCCAGAAATACTTCGCGGTGGCGCGCATCGACGGGGTGATGCGCAGCGCGGCGAGCGGGTCCGTCGCCGGCAGCTTCACCGGGCCGTCCTCGCCGTGCGTGCGGGCGTGGTGCCAGCCGAGCAGGGCGATGCCGGCGATCAGGAACAGCACGCTGAAGGCCGACCACAGCCACAGGGGCGCGGCCGGGCGGTTGCCGACCAGTGGCTCGCTCGGCCAGTTGTTGGTGTAGGTGACCTGCTGGTCGACCACGCCGGCCTGCGTGGGCACCATCGCATCGCCCGGTTCGCGCGGACGCTCGGTGGTCGCGGCCCAGGCCGTCCACCAGAAGAACGCGGTGAGCGCGCGGCGGTGGTCCGCATCGGGCACCGTGTCGTTCTTCATCGCGTAGGCTTCGCGCAGCTTCTGCGTCGTCGGGTCGTTGCCGAACAGGCTCTCGTAGTGCGCGGCGACATTCGACAGCGCGACGACGCGATCGTTGCTGAGCGTTATCGTGCCGGTCGCGGCGTCATACGTGTTCTTGCGCATCATCTCCTGCAGGCGACCCTGCAGCGCGGCCTTGCGTTCGGCCGGCAACTGCGCGTACGTCGCCATAGCGTCGTCGGAGCGCGCCCACAGGTCGAGCACGTTGGTGGCTTCGCGGTGCAGCCAGTCCGCGCTCCAGTCGGGCGCGACGTAGGCACCGTGGCCCCAGATGGAACCCAATTGCATGCCGCCCATCGACTGCCACACCTGGCGGCCGCGTTCGATGTCGGCCTTGGTGTAGACCACCTGGCCGCTCTCGCTCACCACGCGTTCGGGTACTGGCGGCGCGGTACGGAAGATCTCCGTGCCCGCCCACAGCAACACCCCGAACGAGACGATGAGCAGGGCCGCGAGGCCCAGCCACAACTTCCTCGTATTGCTCATGATGGTTCTCCCATTACGTGGCGAGCATGGTCGTTCCCCAACCCACTGCGTGCATTGATTCAGGTCAAGGTGCCCTTCGCATGCTCCCGAACGACCGGAGGGTGGTGGTCGTTAACCGTGGGTCGAGATGCACGCGAGTTTCGCGGCCGCGGAGGAGATCACTCGAGGCCCGGATAGGCGCAGGCCGTAGGATCGGTTGAGCCGAAGGCGAAACCCATCGATGGAAGCAACCTTGCGCCCCTCGTGTAGGACTGGGCGCGCTGGAGTGGTCGCGGACTTAGTCGCGCAGGATCGGCGCCGCCATCGCCTCGAGCGCTTCGCGGCCGACGAGTTCGAGCTCGCGCCGGTCCACGCGCAGCAATCCGTCCTCCTGGAAGCGCTTCAGCACGCGGCTCACAGTTTCCGGCGCCAGGCGCAGGTAGTTGGCGATGTCGGTGCGCGCCATGGTCAGCTGGAAGCGGTTGGCGGAGAAGCCGCGCGCGGCGAGTCGCCGCGACAGGCCGATCAGGAACGCCGCCATGCGCTGGTCCGCCGACCAGTCGCCGGCGAGCAGCGCGGCACGGCCGATGTCGCGGCTGAGCAGCCGGAACAGTTGCCGCTGCAGCCCGGGCAACCGGGTCGCCAGGATGGCGATCTTCGGGAACGAGAAGCGGCACAGCATCACCGTGTCGAGCGCCACGGCGTTGCAGGGGTAGTGGTCGCCATCGATCGCGTTCAGGCCGATGACTTCGCCGGGCAGGTGGAAGCCGAGCACGTGCTCGCGGCCCTCGCGGTCGATCACGTAGGTCTTGACCGTGCCCGCGCGCACCGCCGCGATGGCTTCGAACGGGTCGCCTTCGCGGAAAATGTGCTCGCCGGCGTGGAACGGACCGACGTGCTCGACCAGCACGTGCAGGTCCATCAGCGAGGACTTGTCCATGCCCTCGGCCAGGCAGGCCTGCGAGAACGCGCAGGTCGAGCAGAAGTGCAGGGCGTCGCCGTCGTCCGACAGCGTGCGTGCATCGGTGCGCGGGAATTCCGCGTGCTTCACGCAAGGCTCCATGAGCGGCTCAGATCGCGCGCGAGAAACGCGGAGCGGTCAGGGTGGCGGCTGGCTGGTCTAGGTAGCGGTCGAAGCACATGGCGATGTTACGCAACAGCAGCCGTCCGCGCGATGTGACGAGGATCCGGTCGGCCTCCACGCGCACCAGGCCGTCCTCGGCCAGCGGGTGCAGCTTGTCGAGGGCGTCGGCGAAGTAGTCGGCGAAGTCGATGCCATAGCGCCGCTCCAGCGCGCGCACCGGGATCTCGCCCTGGCACATCAGCGCCTGGATCAGGTCGGCGCGCAGCTGGTCGTCCTCGCTCAGGCGCATGCCGCGGAATACCGGCAGGCGGCCTTCGTCCAGCGCGATCTGCCAGCTGGGCAGGTCGCGCGGATTCTGGCTGAAGCTGTCGCCCACGTGGCTGATCGCGCTGACGCCCAGGCCGATCAGGTCGCTGTCGGCGTGCGTGGTGTAGCCCATGAAATTGCGGTGCAGCCCGCCGCGTGCCTGCGCGATGGCGAGGTCGTCGTCGGGCAGGGCGAAGTGGTCCATGCCGATGTAGACGTAGCCCGCCGCGGTGAGCCTGGTGATGGCCAGCTGCAGCAGCGCGAGCTTGGTCTCGGCGTCGGGCAGGTCATCGGCGTTGAGCTGGCGCTGCGGCTTGAACAACTGCGGCAGGTGCGCATAGCTGTAGACCGCGATGCGGTCCGGGCGCATGCCGGTGACGATGTCGAGCGTCCGCGCGAAGCCCCCGAGGTTCTGCTTGGGCAGGCCGTAGATGAGGTCGACGTTGACGGAACGGAAGCCGTTGGCGCGGCAGGCGTCGACCACCGCGCGGGTCTCCTCGACGCTCTGGATGCGGTTCACCGCCTCCTGCACGGCCGGATCGAAATCCTGCACGCCGAAGCTGGCACGGTTGAAACCCGAATCGGCGAGCTGCGCGATGTCGTCGGGGGTGACGAAACGCGGATCCAGCTCGATCGAGATGTCGCGCTCGCGCGAGCTGGAAAAGCGGAAATGGCTGCGCAGCGTATCGACGACGTCGCGGAGCTGTTGCGGCGACAGGAAATTGGGCGTGCCGCCGCCGAAGTGCAGCTGGATCACCTCGCGGTCGCGGTCGAACAATTGCGCGGTCAGCGCGATCTCGCGGTACAGCCGGGCCAGGTACGCCTCGCCGCGCGCCTTGTCGCGGGTGATGATGCGGTTGCAGCCGCAGTAGAAGCACGGGCTGGTGCAGAACGGCACGTGCACGTACAGCGACAGCCGTCGCGGGATCGGATCGCCATTGCTCGCGATGGCCGCGTCGCGCAGTTCCGCCTCGCCGAAGCCGGCATGGAACTGCGGCGCGGTCGGGTATGAGGTGTAGCGCGGCCCGGGCCGGTCGTAGCGGCGCAGCAGGTCGGAGTCGAAGGCCATGGTGTCGTTTGCCATGGCCGGCAAGGTAGAGGGCGGGCAGGGGGGGCTGCCTTGACTGGGGTCAAATGAAGGCGGGCTGGTCCGCGCGGCAGGCGATCCAGGCCCTCGGAACGAGGCCTAGCGTCCGACCCCATGCGGCTCGATGTATCCCGTCGCGATTCCCACGGCTACCAGCAGGATGAGCGCCACCGACAGCGCGATGCGCTTGGTCAGCGCATTCACCGTGCGCTTGGTCGTGCCCATGTCGACGAGCATGTAGTACAGGCCGGCGCCCAGGTTGTAGAGGATCAGCCCGAGGAAGGCGACGATTACGAGCGTTTTCATGGCTGCGGTACCTCGGAGTCGGAAGATGCGATGGCGTCGGGCGAGGGCGTGGCGCGCGGCAGCCAGCGCCAGCGCACCAGCAGCGCCACTCCGACCACGAGCAGGAACAGCCCATACGAGACCGACGTCGCCAGCACCTGTTGCCACATGTGGCCGAACGTGCGGTCGGCGGTGGCCATGCTCCAGTACATCCCGATCGCCGCCGCGACGACCGCGAGCAGCAGGCTCGTCGCATCGAACAGCAGGCGCATGGGTCCGCGCGGATGGCGCGGGAATTTCCAGAACAGCACGGCCAGGATCGTGAACCAGGGCAGGAACAGGATCAGGGCCAGGTTGAGCTCGACCAGCGGGTTCATGCGGGCAGGCAGGGGGCGGGGGTGGCCGTCATCCTAGGCTGACCGTATCAGTCGTCCTAGAATCACATTTGGACAAAAAAACCGGAGCAGATTGCCCGGTAGCCCGCCTCGTGTGCCGCTTGCGGGGCTGGAGTGCCCGCAGCCAATCGGCAGGAAGGCCTGCCCACGGACCCACCGATGAAGCGCTACGAAGCCCTCGCCGAAGACATTGCCCGCTCCATCCGCAGCGGGCTGCTCAAGCCCGGTGAGCGGCTGCCCTCGGTGCGCCAGGCCAGCGTCGCCCGCAAGCTCAGCCCGGCGACCGTCTTCCAGGCCTACTACCGCCTCGAAGCGCAGGGCCTGGTCGAATCGCGCGCGCGTTCGGGCTACTACGTCACCCGCGCCGCGGCCGCATTGCCGCCCGAGCCGGAAACGCCCTCCCGTCCGGACGGCGAGTCGCGCGAGGTGGATGTCAGCGAACTGGTGTTCGAGATCCTGCAGTCGGCGATGCATCGCGACGTGGTCCCGTTGGGCTCGGCCTTCATGAGCCCGACCCTGTTCCCGCTCGACCGCATCGGGCGAGCGGTCGCGACGGCCGCGCTGCACCTGGATCCATGGAGCACGGTGGACGACCTCACGCCCGGCAACGCCGCACTGCGGCGGCAGATCGCCCTGCGTTACGTCATCGATGGCATGGACGTGGGCGCCGACGAGATCGTCGTCACCAACGGCGCGCTTGAAGCCCTGAACCTGAGCATCGCCGCCGTCACCAGCCCCGGCGATGCGGTCGTGGTCGAGTCGCCCTGCTTCTACGCCTGCCTGCAGTCCCTCGAGCGCAACGGCCTGCGCGCGATAGAAGTGCCCACCCACCCGCGCGACGGCATCGACCTCGATGCCCTGGAATCCGCGATTTCGCGCCACGCGCCGCGCGCCTGCTGGCTGATGCCGACCTTCCAGAATCCGCTCGGCAGCACCATGCCGGAGGAGCGCAAGCGCGAACTGGTGGCGTTGCTTGCCCGCCACGACATCCCGCTGGTCGAGGACGACGTCTATGCCGAGCTGCACTACGGCCCCCGGCGTGCCTTGCCGGCCAAGGCCTTCGACCGCGACGGCCTGGTGATGCATTGCTCCTCGTTCTCCAAGAGCCTCGCCCCCGGCTACCGCATCGGCTGGGTCGCGGCCGGGCGCCGCGCGCAGGACATCGCAAGGCGCAAGCTCACCTCCACGCTCAACACCAACGTGCCCACGCAGATCGCGCTGGCGCGCTATCTCGAACGCGGCGGGTTCGACCGCCACCTCCGGCGCCTGCGCCGGACGCTGGCCGAGCAGCAGACGCGCTACATCGAAGCGCTGGCGCAGGCGTTCCCAAAGGGCACGCGCGTCACGCGGCCGTCGGGCGGATATTTCCTGTGGCTGGAGTTGCCGGAGAATGCGGACGCGCTGCGGCTGCAGCAGCGCGCGTCACGCGAGGGCATCAGCATCGCGCCGGGCCCGATGTTTTCGGCCAGGCGCGGGTTCGGCAACTGCCTGCGGCTCAACTGCGGACATCCGCTCGATGCGCGGATCACCGCCGGCCTGCAACGATTGGGAACGCTGGCCGGCGGATAGCGTTCCGATCCGCACTGCCGCTGCTGCTAGGCGAGCCAGCGGCTCACGGCATAAGCCAGCGCAGCGATCACCACGGCGGCGCCGAACCCGAGCCACAGGCCGCGGCCGCGCCGGGGCTGCTCGCGTTGGCGCGGCTGGTCGTCGCCGGTCGACTGGCGGCCGCGACGCGGCTCCACGCGGAAGCGCAGGTCGTCGAAGGCGACTTCGTCGCCGATCCGGGCGATGCCCACGGTGACGCGCTGTCCGTTGAGGAAGCTGCCGTTGGTGGACTTGAGGTCTTCGACCTCGACGCCGTAATCGAGCGGGCGCAACCGCGCGTGCATGCGCGAGATGCCCGTGCCGTTGAGGCAGATGTCGCACTCCGGTGCGCGGCCCACCGTGGTCGGGGCCAACAGCGGAAAACTGCGTCCGAATGCCTGGCCTGCGACGCCGCGCAATACGTATTCGGGATCAGACGGAAACTGGTTCATCGGAGACGGGTGCGTTTGCGTCGGGCGAAGCTATCACGGCCGTTGCGCCGATTGATTCGCCAACGGCGCGGCCATCGTCGCCAAGGGGCATGGCTTGCACAAAGTGCGACGCCCGCACGCAATTGCCTTGTGGCGCACGTCACTGCGGCCCGAGCTCAATAGGGCGATCCGCCCGCCTGGGTGGACGTCAGGACGCCAGCTTCGGCCGAAACCATGTACCCGCTGCCGCCCGAGCGTTGCCAGGCCGGAAGATCGAATGCGTCGCCCGCGCGGATGCGGTCCACCGCGATGTTGCGATAGGTCAGCGGCTGCCTGCTGCGGCACGATTCGGGCAGGCCGGGAGCCCGCAGGAAGTAGACACTGCCGCTGCCGACAACCGTGGCGATGCCCTGGGAGGGAACCAGGAGCGCTGTCTGTTCGTCGACGGCGATGCCGCGGGGGGCGGCGCTCCAGCCGTTGGCCGCGATGCGGCAGAGAAAGGCGATGTCGCGTCCCATCCGATCGCGGGCCCCGAAATGGGGATCGCCGATGATGCCGGCGAGCAGCGGCAGGTTGGCGAAGTCGCGTCCCAGCGTCACGTAGCGGTTGAACGGATCGGCCAAGGCCTGGCTGGAGGTGACGCCCAGGCTCGCCTGCGCCGTGTAGACGAACTGGGTCAGGACGTTGAGACCGGCACTCGTGCCGCCCACCGGCACGCCGCTGTCGATCAGTGTGTTGAGCGTGGCTTGCACCGGCGTCCCGGTCCAGAAATTGATGTAGTTGGACTGGTCGCCGCCGGCGATCCAGATCGCTTCGGCCTTCGCCAGGATCGCGGCGACCGACGGATTGGTGGCCGCGGCGGTGTCGGGGATGATCAGCGTGGCAACCGAGTTGAGGCCCGGGCACAGGTCGCGGATGTACGGGTTGTAGGCGTCCGTGCCGGTAGCGCGGATGACCAGGAAATCGCCGCCGCCAGAGCGCTGGCACATCCATTGGAACGCCGCGTCGACGTCGGTGCTGCCGCCCATCAGCACGATGCCCGGCGTGGGTGCCGCCGCGACATCGGTGGAATTGCCGATACGGAAGTAACTGTAGGCGGGCTTCTTGGCGGCCAGCACTGCTGGCGTCGCCAGCAGCAGCAACAGGAACGCGAGCAGGCGGGTCATGGGCATCCTCGGCGCAAGTGTGGGCGGGAGCGTCCAACGCGGATTCGAGCGACTGCCGGGCCGTTATACCGCACGCCGCGCGGGGGCTCAGCCGCGGCGCCCGCGGTGGGCAGTCGGCGAAGCGCTGGGGCGGAAAAAGAAAAACCCCGCACGAGGCGGGGTTCTTGCTGGATCGGATTGGTGGAGCGGAGGAGGATCGAACTCCCGACCTTCGCATTGCGAACGCGACGCTCTCCCAGCTGAGCTACCGCCCCACGAAGGCCGCAAAGTCTACCGGCCGGACGGGAGCGGCGCTAGTCCTGTGCCGCCAGCAGCGGCGCGAGGGCCGGTTCCAGGGCCTGCCGGCGCCAGCCGTCGAGGGCATTGGGCCAGCGGCCATCGTCGAGCAGCGCCTGCAGCCAGCGGCGCGACGCGAGCACGCCGTCGGGCAACCCGAGTTCGGCGCTGCGCTTGCTCACGGCATCCTGCAGCTTCTTCAGGCGCTGCTTGTCGCGGGTTTCGCCGACGCTGGCATCGGGCGCATCGACTTCGTCGGGCAATGGCGTCGCCAGCGCCTGCCAGATCGCATCGCCGAGCTTGCGCGGCGCCTTTGGATGCGCGTCCAACTGGGCCTGCAGCAGGTCGCGATTGGCGGGCGGCGTGCGCGCGATGGCCACGGCCAGGTCGTTGTCCAGGATCCAGCCGCGCGGGCGGTCGTTGTCGCGTGCATACGCATCGCGCCAGCGCAACAGGCGCACGAGCCGGCGTTGCGAGTCGATGTCGAGGAACTGCGCACTGCGCAGCGACAGGTGCGGCCAGCGCTCTGGTGCTTCGCTTTCGGCATTGGCGACGGTGCGCACGGCGTCTTCGACCAGCCATTCGCGCCGTCCCAACTGCGTGAGCATGCCCTCGAGTATGTCGTGCATCGCCGCGAGGTGGCGCACGTCGTCCGCGGCGTACTCCAGCTGCGCGGGCGACAGCGGACGGCGCAGCCAGTCGGAGCGCGTTTCGCCCTTGGCCAAGGTGATGCCGGTGAGCTGCTCGACCAGGCGCTGGTAACCGACGCCGGCGCCGATGCCGGCCAGGGCAGCTGCCTGCTGCGTGTCGAACAGCGGCTTGGGCACGGCATTGCACGCATGGCGGAAGGCGACCAGGTCCTCGCTCGGACTGTGCATCACCTTGAGGATGGCCTCGTTGGCCAGGATCGGTGCCAGCGCCGCGGTCATGCCGTGCACCAGCGGATCGATCAGGAGCACGGTCGGCTCCCCGCGTGCATCGTCGAGCGCGATCTGCACCAAGGCCAGCTGCGGCCAGTAAGTGCGTTCGCGGATGAACTCGGTGTCGATCCCGATCCGGGCGGGCGAATGAGCGAAGTGCGCCTGCAGTGCGGCGGGGTCGGAAATCCAGACGTGCATGAAGCGCAGGATAGGGCAGGTTGCCGCGGCGGGCGACAATAGCCTACTTTCGTGCCCTGCAACGGGCATGGCCACATGCCGTTGACGGTTGACTGCTTCGATCGCATGAACCGGTCGCGGAAACGCGCCGATGCCAGGGAGTCGCGTGGCTTGGAGTCGCCTGCCTTGAGGTTGCCTGCCTTGAATCCGACTGCTTCCAGTCCGCGCTGGCGAACCCTGCTGTCGTTAGCTGGCGCGTGCCTCTTCGCCATGGCGCTGGCGGGCCTGGGCGCCTGCGGACGCCGACAGGCCGAAGCGGACAAGGCGACGGTGCGGACCCCACTGGTCACCATCGGCGCCGATCAGTCGGTCTCTCCGGTGCCGGCATGGCGTGCGCCGCCGATCGAAGTGACCAAGGACAACGCCGTTGCGTTGCGCCGGCGTGCGGACGCGGCGTTGAAGGCGGGCCATCTGTACGGCGGGGATGACGAGGCCGACGCCGCGATTCCGCTTTATCTCGCCCTGCAGAAGCATGCGCCGAACGACGCGCGAATCATCCGTGCCCTGGCGCAAGCGGTGCTCGCACTGGTCGACCAGGGACGCGACGCGCTTGCCGGCATCGACGACGATCCGCAGGAACTGCGCCATGCCCATGAGGTCGCCGCGGTGGCCCGGGTGGTGGCGCCGGCGGACGCGCGCGTGGAGGCGTTCCTCGATCGCCTGGACCGCGCCGACGAGGCGGCACAGGCCAACCGTCTGGGCGAGTTGGCGCTCAACGGGGACCGCGTCGGCGAAAAAGGCGAAGCGACCGGCGCGATCGCCTATTTCCGGGAGGCACTGAAGGAGCGGCCGGGCGATAGCCGCGCGCAACAGGGCTTGGCGGCCGCCGAAAGCGCCTTGATCCGCCGTGCCGAGGCATCCGCCACCGGCGATGACTACGCGACCGCCGCGCATTGGCTCGACGAAGCCGCGAAGATCCGTCCCGGCTTCACCACCGTCGCCGACGCGCGCGAACGCGTCGCGATGCAACGCGCCCTGCGCGTGAACGCCCTGCGCGATGCCGGCATCGCCGAACTCGGTGAACCGACGCCGGCGGGCCTGCGCCGCGCCCGCCAGCGCTTGGCGCAGTTGCTGCGCATTGCCATGCCCGCGGATCCCGCGGTGGCGGAACTGCGCACCCGGATCGAGATGGCGGCGCATTACGGCCTGTTCCGGCCCGGCCAGGTCTTCACGGACGCGTTGTCGGACGGTGGTCGAGGTCCGCGGATGGTCGTGGTGCCGCACGGCGCTTTCCGCATGGGGGCGCCCGAGGAGGAAGCCGACTCAAGCGACGAAGAGCGTCCGGCCCACAACATCCGTTTCGATCGCGGCATCGCGATCTCGCGTACCGAAATCACCGTGGGTGAGTTCAGGCGCTTCGTGAACGCCACCCGCCATCGCGCCCGTTCCACCCGGCGCGGTTATTCGACCATCTACGACGAGCGCAGCGGCAACTTCGTGCGCGCCGGCAATGTCGACTGGCAGGCCGATTACGTCGGCAAGCCGGCGGCAGACAACATGCCGGTACTGCACGTCAGCGCGGGCGATGCCGCGCGCTACGCGCAGTGGCTGTCGGCGCAGACGGGGCAGCGCTATCGCCTCCCGAGCGAAGCGGAGTTCGAGTACGTGCTGCGTGCCGGCAGCCAGGCCCGCTACCCCTGGGGCGCGGGTGCGCCGCCCCGGAAGGCCGGCAATTTCACCGGGGCAACCGACGTGTCGCCGAGCGGACGCCGCTGGAGCAACGCCTTCACGGGGTACGGCGATGGCGCCTGGGGGCCCATGCCCGTCGGCAGCTACCAGGCGAACCGTTGGGGCGTCCACGACATGGCCGGCAACGTCAGCGAATGGGTTGACGACTGCTGGCATGGCAGTTTCCGGCGAGCCCCTCGGGACGGGCGGCCCTGGGTCAACCCCGGCTGCCGCAACCAGGTGATCCGCGGCGGTTCGTGGGCGAGTTCGCCAGCGCACACCCGCGCGGCCTGGCGGCAGGGCACCGACATCAACAACACAAGCGCCCGGGTAGGGTTCCGCGTAGTGCGGGACATCTGAACGGGCGCAAGCCCGGCGCGTCCCGGCCCACAACGCGGCGAGACGGAGACCACGATGAGAGTTGATCCGATGGGCAACCAGCAGGCAGCACCACGTCGCGGCTTCGGATTCGGCGGAATCCGTTGGTGGATCCTGATCCTGTTCGCCGGCTATGCGGCGTGGTCGTGGTTCGGCAGCGCCGAAACCGACCCGTATACCGGCGAGACCGCGCACTACGGCGCCAGCCCGGAAGAGGAGGTCCAACTGGGCGCGCAGGCGTACCAGCAGGTGCAGAGCGACGCCTCCGCGCAGGGCGCCCTGCTGCCGGCGGACTCGCAGGTCAGCCAGCAGATCCGGGAGATTGCGCGACGGCTGGTCAGCCGCGTGCCGCAGGTGACCAGCGACCTGGCGGCGATGAACCATCAGGAGGCGCCGACGGGTTACCAGAACTTCCAATGGGATGTGAGCGTGATCCAGTCGGAAGAGGCCAATGCGTTCTGTCTGCCCGGCGGCAAGATGGCGGTCTACACCGGACTGCTTCCCTTGGCTGAGAACGAGAATGCGATGGCCGTGGTCATGGGCCATGAAATCGCCCACGCATTGCTGCGCCATGGTTCGCAGCGCATGGCGCAGCAGAAGCTGGTCCAGATCGGGCAGGTCGCGGCGGGCATGGCGATCGGCGGCATGGACCCGCAGCAGCAGCAGGCGGTAATGGCGGCGCTGGGCGCGGGTGCGCAGTACGGATTCATCCTGCCCTATGGCCGCAACCACGAGACGCAGGCGGACAAGGTCGGCCTGATGCTGGCCGCGGCCGCGTGCTACGACCCGCGCGAGGCGATTCCGCTGTGGGAGCGCATGTCGCAACTGGGAGGCGGGGAGCGGCCGCCGGAATTCGCATCCACCCACCCGGATCCGGCCAACCGCATCCAGACCCTGCAATCGCTGATGCCGACGGCGCAGGCGTTCTACGCGAAGTACTGTGCCGGACAGCCGCCGCTGAAGTGACCAGGCGCCTTACCGCGTCCACAAAAAAAGCCGGGATCTCCCGGCTTTTTTGCGACGCCGCACTCAGCGCTTGGTTTCGGCCTTGGGCTTGGGCGGGTTCGTGGTCGTGCCGATGCTGCCGGCCATGTTCTGCTGGAATTCCTTCCACATCTGCAGGTTGCGCTCGGTGAGCTGGTTCATCATCGTCCAGGGCGTCTGCCCGAGCAGGCCGCCGATCTGGGTGCGGAACTGCTGCTGCTGGTCGAGGAACAACTGCATCGACCGCTCCAGGTAGTTGCCCATGAAGCCCTGCAGCGAATCGCCGTAGAACCGGATGATCTGGCTGAGCAGCTGCGTGGAAAGCACCGGTTCGCCGTCGGATTCGTGCTCGGCGATGATCTGCAGCAGCACCTGGCGGGTGAGGTCTTCGCCGGACTTCGCGTCGCGGACTTCGAAATCCTCCCCGTCGACGATGAGCTGGCGCACATCCTCGATCGTGATGTAGCTGGAGATCTCGGTGTCGTAGAGACGACGGTTGGGATACTTCTTGATGATGCGGATCGAACTCATCGAGCACCGGCTCTAACGCGTGATGCTGCGCAGCATGGCCCAGGGGCGGTTGGCTTGCAACTCGCCCCGGGCATGTGCCGTCGGTCACGGCCGGGATGGCTGATTTTGGCGGAAGGCGCCCGAATGGTGCGCAGCAAGCCGCCGGGCCGTGGCCTACCAGCCCATGTACTGTCCGCCGTTCGCGGACAGGTTGGCGCCGGTGATCCATCCGGCTTCGTCGGGGACGAAGAACGCGACGGCGTACGCGATCTCTTCCGGCGTACCGAGCCGTCCGGTAGGGATCTGCGTGATGATCTTGTTGCGTACGTCTTCCGGCACGGCCATGACCATGTCGGTGGCGATGTAGCCGGGGCACACCGTGTTGACGGTAATGCCGAACCTCGCGTTTTCCTGCGCCAGCGAAATCGTGAACCCGTGCATGCCGGCCTTCGCCGCGGCGTAGTTGGCCTGCCCGTACTGGCCCTTCTGGCCGTTGATCGAGCTGATCTGGATCACGCGCCCCCACTTGCGGTCGCGCATGCCCTCGATCACCGGCCGGGTGACGTTGAAGCACGAGTTGAGGTTGGTGCAGATCACCTCGTTCCACTGTTGCGCGGTCATGCGATGGAACGTGGTATCGCGGGTGATGCCGGCGTTGTTGACCAGGATTTCGACCGGGCCGATCAGCCGCTCCACTTCGCGGACCATTGCTTCGGCTTCCTCGGGCGAGGACACGTCGCCCTGGGCGAGCGCGACTTCCACGCCTTCCGCACGCATCTGCGCCTGCCAGGCCTTCGCCTTCTCCTCGTTGCGGTAGTTGGTGGCGACCCGGTGGCCCATGCTGGCCAGGCGCTTGACGATCGAGGTGCCGATGCCGCCGGTACCGCCAGTCACGAGTGCGACGCGTGATTGCATGTGTTTCTCCATGAAGCTGCGAAGGAAGCCGCAGGCATTCTATGGAGCAATTATGAAACCTGTGTTGTGCGCTGCGGCGAGCGCGATGCGACCGGCACGCGGAATGCGATCCGGGTCGAACCCCTTGCGCGCGCGCTCGAGCAGCGCATCGATGTCAGCCGTCGCGTCCAGCCTTGAGGCGTCCTGGCCAAGTGCACGCCAGGCTGCCCGCAACGCCGCATCCGGCGTCCTCGGGTCCACGGGCACCGCTGCGTCGGACTTGGACAGCTTGCGGCCGCTCGCGTCCACCACCAGCGGCAGGTGCGCATAACGCGGCGTAGGCAGGCCCAGCGCTTGCTGCAGCACGATCTGGCGTGGCGTGGAGTCGAGCAGGTCGGCTCCGCGCACCACATCGCTGATGGCCTGGGCGGCATCGTCCACCACCACCGCGAGCTGGTAAGCCCAGAATCCTTCCGTGCGCCGCAGAACGAAGTCGCCGACCTCGCGCGAAACGTCCTGCTGCTGGGGACCCTGCAGGGCGTCCTCGAACGTGACGACCGTGCCGTCGGGCACTCGCAGGCGGATGGCCGGGTCGGGTCGCTTGCGCCGGGCGATGCAACCGCGATGCACCCCGCCGCTGGCCACCACGTCGCCACGGCTGCAATGGCATTCGAACGCGCGGCCGTCGCGCAGCAGGCGGCCAAGCGCCGCCGCATAGAGTTCGTGGCGCTGGCTCTGGCGAACGATGGGCTCGTCGGACAGGAGCCCGAAGGCGGCCAATGCATCGAGCTGCCGCTGCGTGGCGCCCGGGACTTCGCGCGGCGGGTCGACATCTTCGATGCGAACCAGCCAGCGTCCGCCCGCGTGCCGCGCCAGCAGCCAGCTGCCGAAGGCCGCCAGCAGCGAACCGAAGTGGAGGTCACCCGTGGGCGAGGGGGCAAAACGCCCGCGATAAGGCTGGGTCATGGTCTCGGGCTGATACGACACGTTGCGTAAAGCTTTCAGCTTGAATTCCGGCCGAGCCTGCCACATCTTCGCCCCTAAACCACTGATCCGCGCCATCGCGCGAGAGGTTCCTTTCCCATGTTCAAGCGCGTCGCCCTGTTCCTCGCCACCAACCTGGCCGTGCTGGTCCTGCTCGGCATCGTCCTGTCGGTGTTGCAGAATGTCTTCGGTATACGCCTCGGCAACCAGGGTGGCCTGCTGGTGATGGCGGCGATCTTCGGTTTCGGCGGCTCGATCATTTCGCTGCTGATGTCCAAATGGATCGCCAAGCGCAGCACCGGCGCCCACGTCATCGAGCAGCCTCGCAACGAGCTGGAGCAGTGGCTGGTTTCCACCGTCCACCGCCAGGCCGAGCGGGCCGGCATCGGCAAGCCGGAAGTGGCTATCTACGACGCGCCGGAGATCAACGCCTTCGCCACCGGCGCAAACCGCAACAACGCGTTGGTAGCCGTGTCCACGGGGCTGCTGCGTGCGATGAGCCGCGACGAGGCCGAGGCCGTGCTTGGCCACGAGGTCAGCCACGTGGCGAATGGCGACATGGTGACGATGGCCTTGATCCAGGGCGTGCTGAACACCTTCGTGATCGTGTTGTCGCGCGTGGTCGGACGCGTGATCGACGGCTTCCTGAGCGGCAACCGCGAGGGAAGCGGCGGCGGCATCGGCTACTTCGTGACCGTCATGGTGCTGGATGTGGTGTTCGGCCTGTTCGCGAGCATGATCGCCATGGGGTTCTCGCGTTACCGCGAATTCCGCGCGGATGCCGGCGGTGCCAATCTGGCCGGGCGCGAGAAGATGATCGCCGCGCTGCGTCGCCTGTCGCAGACCTACGGCCACAGCACGCTGCCGGGCCAGATCCAGGCCTTCGGCATCAGCGGCGCGGTCGGCCACGGCCTGCGTCGGCTGATGATGAGCCATCCGCCGCTGGAAGAGCGCATCGCCGCCCTGCAGCGCACGGCCTGACCGGTTCGGTTCCTCCCATGTGTAAAGCCCGCCGTGAGGCGGGCTTTCCTGTTTCCGGGCGGGCCGGTCAGCCGAACTCGTAATCCATTTCCGGTCCGGCCGGGGCGAGGAAGTGGCCCTGGGCGTAGTCGATGCCGGCGCTGAACAACGTGCTCATGCTGCCGGCGTCCTGCACGTGTTCGGCGATGGTCTGCTTGCCCAGCTCCTGCGCCTTGGTGGCGAATTCGCGCACGCGTTGCTGGTGTTCCGGGCTGGAGCTCAGGTCCTTCATGAAGGACCGGTCGATCTTGATGAAGCTGGCGTCGAAATGGGTCAGCAACTGGAACGGATTCAGGCCGATGCCGAACTGTTCCAGGCCCACGCGCACGCCGAACTGCGCCACGCCCGCCTGGAACTGCTGGGCGGCGCGCAGGTTGGTGAAGACCTTGGACTCGGGGATCTGCAACACCAGCAGCCGGCCATCGACGCCGTGCAAGGCGAGCTGATCACCGATGTGCTGGACGAGACTGTCGTCCTGCAGCGATGCCTGGGTGATCTTCACCAGCAGGCGGGTGCGGCGGTTGGCACGCTGGCGGTCCGCGATCAGGCGGATCGCCCGGGCCACGACCCAGCGGTCGATGTCGCCCAGCAGGCCATGTTCTTCGGCGATCGGCAGGAAGGTGAGGGGCTGCACCAGCCCGCCGTCATCGCCACGGAGGCGCAGCAGGGTCTCGTACATTTCGTCGGGCGCGCCATGCAGCGGCACCAGCGGCTGGAAGTGGATGACGAACTGGTCGCCGGCAATCGCCTCGCGGATGCGTGCGACCCAGGCCGCCACGCGCTCCAGTTCGGCGCGGTCGGTCGCGCTGGGGTCATGGAGTTCGGTTCGGTTGCCGCCAACGCCGATGGTCGACTGCAGGCCCTGGGCGGCCTTGCCCAGGATGGCGGGTACGTTTGCGATCTTCTCACCGATCTGCACGCCACCGATGCTCAGCGTCACGTTGAGTGAGTGGCTGCGCGCCTCGAGTACGGTATCGGCGAACGCGGTACGCAGCGTCTCTGCCAGCTTCAGGGTCTGGGCGTAGTCGCTGTTGCGGGTGAGTACGGCGAACTGGTGTTCGCCGAATCGGGCGATGACATCGTCCGTGCCCACGGCCGAACGCAGGCGCTCGCCGATTGCCGCGGCCAGGTCGTCTGCCGCGTCCAGGCCGATGTCCTGCAGCAGGCGTGTGTAGTGGTCCGGTTCGATCAGCAGCAGGCCCTGCGCGGTGGCCTTGGCCGCCGTTTCGCCGACCGCATCCTCCAGGGCGCGCAGGAAGGTCTGGCGATTGAGCAGGCCGGTAACCTGGTCGATCTGGCGCAGGCGTTCCAGTTCCTCGGCCGCCTTCGGGTCGAAAACTTCCTCCTGCTTGCGCAGTACCACCTGCAGGCAGCTTTCGCCCTCGTACGTGGCCGGAGTGAACTCCATGACCGCCGGGAAGTGGTCGCCGTCCATGGTGACGGCCTCGGTTTCGTAGCGGGGCGGGGGCGCCTCGCCCTTGGACAGCTGCTTCAACAGCTTCTTGAATTCATCGACCTTCTTGGGGGCGACCAGGTCCAGCAGCGACATGCCCTCGATGTCCTCGAAGGACTCGAACCCGAACATCTCCAGGTAGGCGGTATTCGCACGGATGTGCATGCCCTCATGGATGTAGGCGATGGGGTCGCGGGAAGAATCGATCAGGGCGTCGCAGCGGCGCTCGATCTCGCGCATCTGCGCTTCGAGGCGGCGAAACGAACGGCGTGCCTCCAGGTCCACCCATTCGGAGCGCACCACCTTCTGGACGTGGTCCATGTGCTCGCGCAGCGCCACGCCCCGCGCTCCCTTGGCCATCAGTTTCAGCAGTTCGCCTTCGTCGATGGCGTTCACCAGCACCAGGACCGGCAGGTCCTTGCCGCTGGCGTCGACCTTTTCCATCACCTTGGCGAGGGGAACGCTTGTGGCGTCCTGCGCCGCCAGCACCACGTCCTGCGGCTGGGACTCGATCAGGGACTGGAACTCGCCCTCGTTTTCAGGGCGCGAGGGTCGCACCGCAATGCCGGCATTACGCAGACCGCTGACAATGGCCTCGGCCGCTTCGACGCTGTCGTCGACGATCAGCAGCCGCAGTGCCGTGTCTTTGCCGAATTGCATTCCCCATCCCTCCGTACGCGTCGGTTCCCCCGCCTTCTGCCCAGAGTCACCGTAGTCGCGGTTTATGACATGAAGCCGCGGTTGGCGTCCATGTCCGGGGCCGTCCGGTGTGGCCTGGTCGACAATTTCGTCCGGCGTCGACTGCAGTGCTCGAACTGCCTGGTGGACGCCGATCTGCGGTGTCCATGGGCAAGAACGTCCTCAGGCTGCTCAGAGCGGACGCTTGCCCGGATCGCCGGCCACTTCGCGCACCAGGCGCGGCACCAGGTAGCCTGACAGGCGCGCCGCGAGCGCCGCGTGCAGGGCGCGGGCTTCCTCATCGGCCACCTCGAAATGCGCCGAGCCCTGGACGCGGTCGAGCTGGTGCAGGTAGTAGGGCAGCACGCCGGCTTCGAAGGCCCGTTCGCTCAATGCCGCGAGGGCGTCGACGCTGTCGTTCACGCCGCGAAGCAGCACCGCCTGGTTGAGCAGTGTCGCGCCGACGCCGCGCAGGGCCGCGCAGGCCAGGGCGACATCGGGGCCGATTTCATTGGCGTGGTTGGCGTGCAGCACTACCGTCACCGGCCACGGCAGGCGGCGCAGCCAGTCGAGCAGCGCGGGATCGACGCGTTCGGGCAGGACCACCGGCAGGCGCGTATGGATCCGCAGGCGCCGAAGGTGGGGAATGCCGGAGAGGGCGTCCGTCAGTTCGGCCAGCTTCGGGGTCGCGAGCGACCACGGGTCGCCCCCCGAAAGGATCACTTCGTCGATGTCGGCATCCGCACGGATCAGTTCGACCGCCTCGTGCCATTGGCCGGCAGCGGCGGTGTCGCCCGCGTAGTCGAAGTGGCGACGGAAGCAGTAGCGGCAATGGACCGCGCAGCTTCCCGTCGTCACCAGCAGGGCGCGCCCGCGGTACTTGCGGATGACCCCGGTGCCGGCCTTGGCCGCGGCGTCGCCCACGGCATCCAGGCCGAAGCCCGGCATCGGCCGCATTTCTTCGTCCAGCGGCAGGACCTGCCGCAGCAGTGGGTCGTGTGGATCCCGCTGGCGCATCTTCGCCACGAAGCCGCGCGGCACACGCAGGGGGAACTGCGCGGCCGCCGCGTCGGAGACCTGCAGCGCGGCCGCCTCCAGCCCGAGCAGGGCGAGCAGCTCGCGCGGGTCGCGGACGGCCTCGCGCCACAGGCGTTGCCACTGCGGTGCGGCGGCGACCAGGTCGGGCGAGGGGGCTGGGTGCTTGAGGGCGGGGGCAGCGGGTATCATGTCGGATCGCGATTTTCCGGCGCTGCCGACAATTCGCGCGGCGCAGCCCGCCATTTTAGCCTTTTGCCGCCCCCGCGGCGGCATGGCAGCGAGTCCGCTTCGGACCCGTCCACCCCATTCAGATCAAATTTTTCAGGAGTCCCACCCATGGCCAGCCTGGGCATGAACGACGTCAAGACCGGACAGAAGATCCTGGTCAATAACGACCCGTGCATCATCACCGAGACCGAGTACGTCAAGCCCGGCAAGGGCCAGGCCTTCACCCGCGTGAAGTACCGCAGCATCAAGTCGGGCCGCGTGGTGGAAATGACGATGAAGGCGACCGACAACGTGGAGCAGGCGGACGTCGTCGACACCGACATGCAGTACCTGTACTCGGACGGCGAGTACTGGCACTTCATGAACCAGGAGTCCTTCGAGCAGGTCCAGGCCGACAAGGCCGGCATGGCCGGCGCCGACAAGTGGCTCAAGGGCGAGGAAGAGTGCGTGGTGACGCTGTGGAACGGCACGCCGATCTCGGTGCAGCCGCCGAACTTCGTGGAACTGAAGATCGTCGAGACCGATCCGGGCGTGCGCGGCGACACCTCGGGCGGCGGCGGCAAGCCGGCGACGCTGGAAACCGGCGCGGTGGTCCGCGTCCCGCTGTTCGTCGGCCAGGACGAAGTGATCAAGGTCGATACCCGCTCGGGCGAATACGTCTCGCGCGTGAAGTAAGGCAACACGGCCCGCGCACCGGCGCGGGCCTTCGATCCGGTCGGAAGCGCCGGCCGTGCTTGTGGCCTTGATGGCACGACTAAGGGAAATCGAATGACGAGCCACCCCGAAGCCTGCGACCTCCTGATCGAAGCCGGCTTCGTGGTACCGGTCGAACCGCACGGCGTGGTCCTCGAAAACCACGCCGTTGCCATTCGCGATGGCGTCATCATCGACCTGCTGTCCCTGCACGAGGCGCGCGTGCGCTACGCGCCGAAGGAAACGGTCTCGCGTCCCGACGGCGCGCTGATCCCGGGCCTGGTCAACGCGCATACCCACAACCCGATGACGCTGCTGCGCGGCGTCGCCGACGACCTGCCGTTGATGGAATGGCTGCAGGGCCACATCTGGCCGATCGAGGGCGCGGTCATCGGCCCCGAGTTCGTCGCCGACGGCATCGCGCTGGCCATCGCGGAGATGCTGCGCGGCGGCACCACCTGCGCCAACGAGAACTACTTCTTTCCCGACGTGCAGGCGGCCGTCTACAAGCACCACGGCTTCCGCGCGCGCGTGGGCCTGCCGATCATCGACTTCCCCACGGCGTGGGCGAAGTCGTCGGACGAATACTTCGACCGCGCCACCGAAGTGCACGACCAGTGGCGCCACGATCCGCTGGTAGCCACGACCTTCGCGCCGCATGCGCCGTACACGGTGAGCGACGAGAACTTCGAGCGCATCCGCATGCTTGCCGACCAGCTCGACGTGCCCGTGCACCTGCACACGCACGAAACAGCGCAGGAAGTCGCCGAATCGCGCGACAAGCACGGCCAGCGCCCGATCGCGCGCCTGGACCGCCTGGGCCTGATCAACGATCGCCTGATCGCCGTGCACATGACCCAGCTGACCGATGCCGAGATCGCGTTGTGCGCGGAGCGCGGCGTCAGCGTGGTGCACTGTCCCGAGTCGAACCTAAAGCTCGCCTCCGGCTTCTGCCCCGTCGGCAAGCTGCAGCAGGCTGGTGTGAACGTGGCGATCGGCACGGACGGCTGCGCCAGCAACAACGACCTCGACATGTTCGGCGAGACCCGCACCGCGGCGCTGCTGGCGAAGGCGGTGGCCGAGGATGCCTCGGCATTCGATGCCGCCAGTGCATTGCAGGCGGCGACCCTGGGTGGCGCGCGCGCGCTCGGCTTCGATGCGCAGGTGGGTTCGATCGTGGCCGGAAAGCAGGCGGACCTTGCGTGCGTGGACCTGGGCCAGTTGGAAACCCAGCCGCTGCACCATGTGATCTCGCAACTGGTCTACGCCGCGGGACGGCACCAGGTAAGCGACGTCTGGATTGCCGGCAAGCCGAAGCTGCGCGGACGTGTCCTCGTCGACATCGATGCGGACGCGCTGGTCGCCAACGCGCGGCAGTGGCGCGACCGGATCGCCACGATCCGCATTTCGTAACGAATTGTCGGCTGCGCGCGGCGCGCGGCCATGGTGACTTCGATCATGAGCGCAACACCCTCGAGCAACGACAACTTCAGCCAGGCCGAACTCGACAAGTTCGGCGCGCTGGCCCAGCGCTGGTGGGATCCGGAAGGCCCGCAGAAGGCGCTGCATGCGCTGAATCCGGCACGCCTGGGCTACGTGGCCGATCGCGTGAAGCTGCAGGGCGCGGCGGTGCTCGATGTCGGCTGCGGCGCGGGCCTGTTGAGCGAAGCGCTGGCGCGAAACGGCGCGCAGGTCGTGGCGCTCGACCTGGCGCCCGAACTGATCAAGGTCGCCAAGCTGCATCGCCTGGAGAGCGGCATCGATGTCGACTACCGCCTGCAGTCGGCCGAATCGCTGGCGGAGGAAATGCCGGGCCGGTTCGACGCCATCACCTGCATGGAGATGCTGGAGCACGTCCCCGATCCCGCCGCGATCATCGAGGCCTGCGCGACGATGCTGAAGCCCGGCGGGCGCCTGTTCCTGTCCACGCTCAACCGCACACCGGCGGCGTTCGCGCTGGCGATCGTGGGCGCCGAGTACATCGCGCGCATCCTGCCCAAGGGCACCCATCAGTACCGCGACTTCATCAAGCCCTCCGAACTCGCGGCATGGCTGCGCAGCGCCGGCCTGCAGTTGGAAGACATCAGCGGCCTGATGTACGAGCCGTGGCGGAACTCCGCGCGCGTGGTCGCGCGAACCGACGTGAATTACCTGGCCTGCGCGTACAAGACCGAATGAAGAAGTTTCCCAAGGCGGTGTTGTTCGATCTCGACGGCACGCTGGTCGACAGCGCTCCGGACTTCATCGCGGTGATCAATCGCATGCGCGCCGATCGCGGCCGCGGCGCCATGCCGCTCGCCGATCTGCGGCCGGTGGTGTCAAAGGGCGCGAGGGCGATGCTGGGTGCGGGATTTCCGGAGATCGCAGTAGCCGAACGCGAATCCTGGGTCCAGGAATTCCTCGATCTTTACGAGGCGGAACTGGGGCTGCATGGCAAGCCGTTCGAGGGCGTCGATGCCATGCTCACCGCGCTGGAGGCGGATGGCACTACCTGGGGAATTGTCACCAACAAGCCGGAATACCTCGCCCGCAAGCTGATGCCGCTGCTGGGCTGGGACTCACGCTGCGCGGTGCTGGTCGGCGGCGACACCCTGCCGGTGCGCAAGCCCGATCCGCTGCCGTTGCTGCACGCGGCGCGGGAGATCGGCATTGCCGCGGACGAATGCATCTACGTCGGCGACGACGAGCGCGACATCGTCGCGGCGCGGGCCGCGGGCATGCCGTCGGTGGTGGCGTTGTGGGGCTATCGCCTGCACGAGGACGATCCGTTCGCATGGCAGGGGGACGTGCTGATCCACCAGCCGGCCGAGTTGTGCGAAACGAAGGCTTGGCCCGGCGAGCGTCGGTAGGCCATCGGCATGAGCGACCAGGAAGCCATCGGCAGTTTCATCGACAAGTGGCGCGCGCGCTGGCCGGAATGGTCGGTTGCGGAAGTCTTCGTGAGGCGCGAACTGCGCGAACCGGCCCTGGCCTGGATGGCCCTGGTGCAGGAACTCACCGACGCCGCCTGGGGCGGAGGCGACCCGCGTCCGGGCGAAGCGAAGCTGGGCTGGTGGCTCGAGGAACTGCAGGGGTGGGCCCGTGGCGCACGGCGGCATCCGCTCGGGGCGGTGCTACAGAAATTCCCGGTCGCCTGGACCCAACTGGCCGCAGCGCTGCCATCGCTGCGCGACAGCCGCGAACGTCCGGTCGACATCGACGATGCCCGCGCGCAGGTGCGCGTTTTCGCCGGCGCCTTGGCGGCGATCGAAGAGGGCATGTTCGGCGGCAGCCGGAGCGAGGCGCACGCCGTGATCGCGACCAATCTCCTGCACCTGCGCCTGGCGCACCATCCAGGCGATGCCGCGCCGCTGCAGGTGCTGGCCCAGGCCGGGGAAGACGGGATGATCGCGGCCTGGAGCCATCAACTGGCCGGGCATTCGGTCGGTGGGGCCACCAGGCCGCGCCGGGTCCTGGCCGGATTGGCGCAGGCGCGGCTGCGGCGCGGTGACGCCGTGCAGCCGCTGCCTGCTGCATCGGCATTGTGGGTCGCGTGGCGCGCCGCCCGCGCCTGAGCGCTTCCGCCTTCAATGCCCGCGCGCTGCACCGATCCGTTCCGCCCGCGGCAGGGGCCGCCCAATGCCGGCCCGGTAGAATGCCGCGCATTGCGATCCCCGCCCCAGGCCCCACATCCGTGTCCGTGAACCATCGTCCCGACCAGTCCCGCCGCCTGCCCGACGTCGCCTTCGATGCGGCGGCGCTGGCGCGTCCGCTCGACTGGGTGGGGATGTCGAACATCGCGCTGCCGCTGCGCATCGCCTCGGGCCAGGACACGATCACGGTGCCCGCTTCGGTCGATGTCTCCGTCGACCTGCGCGACGCCCAGGCCCGCGGCATCCACATGTCGCGCCTGTACCTGGAACTGCAGCATGCCTTCGCCAGCGAAACCGTCACCCCGGCGGGCCTGCGCCGCGTGCTGCAGTCGCTGGTCGACACCCAGGCCGGGCTGTCGAGCCGCGCCCGCCTGGTCCTGCGCTACGAACAGCTGATGCTGCGTTCGGCGCTCGCCAGCGAGCATGCGGGCTGGAAGCGCTATCCGGTCGAGATCGACGCGTCGCTGGTCGATGGCCACCTGCGCCTGGGCCTACGTTTTTCCGTCGAGTACTCCAGTACCTGTCCGGCGTCGGCCGCGTTGTCGCGCCAGCTCAACGCTGAGCGCTTCGTGCAGGACTTCGCCGACGCGCGGCCGTTGTCGTCGGCCATCCATGAATGGCTGGCTTCCGAACGCGGCCTGGCGGCCACGCCGCATGCGCAGCGCAGCCGTGCGGAGGTGCACGTGGAGTTGCGCCATGCCTTCGAGGAGCTGCCGCTGGCGGCCCTGGTCGACGCCGTCGAGGAGGCGCTGGGCACACCGGTGCAGACCGCGGTCAAGCGCGAGGACGAGCAGGCCTTCGCCCGCCTCAACGCCGAAAACCTGATGTTCTGCGAGGACGCGGCGCGCCGGGTCGCCGCCGCGCTATCGGCCGACCCGCGCGTCGAGCGCTTCGATGCCCAGGTTTCGCATTTCGAAAGCCTGCATGCGCACGATGCGGTGGCGCGGGTCACCGGCGAAGGCCGCGCCTGACGTTCGCAGCGAGCAACCGGAACAAGTGATTCCGGCACGCGCTGGACTACTGCAGCCGCAACGACGGACGCGCCGCCGCGCGCGATCGCGCTACTTCTTGCGTTCGAGCACCAGCAGCGGATCGATGCGCACCTCGAACCAGTTCATCCCCCAATGCAGATGCGGTCCCGTCGCCCGGCCGGTCGCGCCAACCGCGCCGATCGCCTGGCCCTGCGCGATGCGTTCGCCCACCTGCACGTCGATGCGCGAAAGGTGCAGGAAATTCGAGCTCACCCCGTGCCCGTGGTCGAGCACGACGGTGCCGCCGGTGAGATAGAGATCCGGGTTCGCGAACGTGACCATCCCGGGCGCGGGGGCGAGCACCGGCGTGCCTTCGGCAGCGGCGATGTCCATGCCCGAATGGGGTGATTTCGGCGTGCCGTTGTAGACGCGCTGGTTGCCGAAGCGGCCGCTGACCCGGCCCTGCACGGGCCAGATGAAGGGCGGCACGAAATCCGCGCGGTCGTCGTCGCGCAGCCGTGCCGCGGCGACCGCCGCCTGCTCGCGTTCGATCCGGGCAGCGATTTCCGGCGGAGGATTGACGGTATCGGGCGGAACGCCGTCGATGCGCTCGATCGGCCAGTCACGCGGGGTCACGGCGATGCTCGCCTTTTCGGTGCTGCCGTCCGGACGCTGGACGTCGACTCGGACCGGCCCGGCCTCGTCGCGGCCAATCCCGAACACCACCGTGCCGTACGGCGTCGGTTGCAGGATGCGTCCGCCGTATCGCACCAAGCTGCCGGCAGGGACCTTGCCCAGGACCAGCGCGCCCTGCGATGCGCTCGCGGGGAACACCACGCCATCGCTCGTGGCCACCGCGACGGGCGTACCGCGCTCCGGCGTGACCGTTTCCGTATTCGCCGCGCACGCGGTGAGCGAAGCCGCCACCAGGAGCGCGGCCGCGCGCCTCAACGATCGAACTCCAGCCGCTGGCCCATCGCGTCGCCGATCAACTGGCGGCCGTCCCAGGCCAGCACGCCGTTGACCCAGGTCGAGGCGATGCGCGAATGGAAGGTCATGCCTTCGAAGGGCGACCAGCCGCACTTGGACAGCACGTCGTCGGCATGCACCGTGAGGGGCGTGTCGTCGATGAGCACGAGGTCGGCGGCATAGCCTTCGCGCAGGAAGCCGCGGTTGCGCACGTCGAACAACCTGGCTGGGGCGTGGGCGAACTTCTGCACGACCTGCGCGGTGGTGAGCTTGCCCTCGTGGACCAGTTCCAGCGCGGCCAGCAGTGCGTACTGCACCAGGGGCAGACCGGACGGCGCGGACAGGTAGGGCTTGGCCTTCTCCTCGATCGTATGCGGCGCGTGATCCGTCGCCAGCACGTCGATCACGTCATTGGCCAGCGCGGCGATCAGCGCCTCGCGGTCCGAGGCTTCCTTGATCGCGGGGTTGCACTTGATCTTGTTGCCCAGGCGTTCGTAGTCGGCGCGGTCGAAGCGCAGGAAATGGACGCAGGTCTCCGCGGTAATGCGCTTGCTTTCGACCGGGCCGGCATCGAACAGCGCCAGCTCGTCCGCGGTGCTGATGTGCAGGACGTGCAGGCGCGTGTCGTGGCGGCGCGCCAGCGAGACGGCCAGTTGGGTCGACTTCAGGCAGGCCTCGCGCGAACGGATGTCCGGATGGCAGGACGGCGGGATGTCGTCGCCGTACTTCGCCTTGTAGCGGGCGAGTTCGGCGTCGATCATCGGCGTGTCTTCGCAGTGCGTGATGATCGGAGTCGGCGCGTCGCGGAAAATGGCGTCGAGGGTCTCCGGATTGTCGACCAGCATGTTGCCGGTGGACGCGCCCATGAACACCTTGATGCCCGGCGCGCTGCGTGGGTTCAGGCGTTGGATCGCGCCGAGGTTGTCATTGCTGGCGCCGAGGTAGAACCCGTAGTTGCCCCATGCCCGCCCGTGCGCGCGGCGGTACTTGTCCTCCAACGCATCCGCGTCCAGCGTCGGCGGGGAGGTATTGGGCATGTCCATGAAGCTGGTCAGGCCACCGGCGACGGCCGCGGCCGACTCCGTGGCGATGTCCGCCTTGTATTCCATGCCGGGTTCGCGGAAATGCACCTGGTCGTCGATCATCCCGGGCAGCAGACGGCGCCCGTTGGCATCGACCACGGTTTCGTGGGCCCGCGCGTGCAGGCCCGTGCCGATTTCCGCGATCCGGCCGTGCTCGATGCGCAGGTCGCCGTCGAATTCGCTTCCCTCGTTGACCAGACGGGCGTTGACGATCAGTGTCGATGACATTGGGTCTTTCCATTGAGGGGAGGGACCGGGTCGAAACCGCCCGGGTGCAGGGGATGGCAGCGCAGCAGCCGGCGTGCGGCCAGCCAGCTGCCCTTGCGTGCGCCGAAACGCGAAATGGCTTCCATCGCATAGACCGAGCAGGTGGGATGGAAACGGCAGGCCGGCCCGACCAGGGGGCTGACCCAGCGCTTGTAGCCACGCAACATCAGGATGAGCAGGCGATCTATCACGATTCCTTCATGTCTACAGGCAGTTACTGGCGACAATGCAATCGGGGCCTGAATTGCTCCTGTTCGTCGCGACTTCAAGAGCGGAAAACCGCGGGCTAAATGCGGTTGCCGCGGTAGCCGGGGCAGGGTATAACAGCGCGCTTTCCAGATACAGGGTCATGCTGCAGGGCTGACGAAAGGCGCATTGCTTTTTCCAGCCAGGACCCCAACTCTGGTCGACCGAACCGATTTGCAACGGCTGTTTCGGCAACCTCGCAATGTTCGGACTGCTCAATCGAAGAACAGAGGACACGCCGCTCGTGGCAGCAAAGAAACCCGCGAAGAAGGCCGCCAAGGCCACCAAGAAGCCGGCTGCCAAGGCCGCCCCCAAGTCCGCGGCCAAGAAGCCGGCAGCGAAGAAGGCGGCGCCTGCCAAGAAGCCCGTCGCGAAGAAGCCTGTTGCGAAGAAGGTTGTCCCCGCAAAGAAGCCGGTAGCCAGGAAGCCGGCGCCGTCCAAGGCCGCCCCGAAGAAGGCGGCACCGGTTGCTAAGAAGGCCGCGCCCGCCAAGGCGGCGCCTGCGAAGGCTCCGGCCAAGGCGGCACCCGTCAAGACCGCTCCCGTCAAGAGCGCCCCCGCCAAGGCCGCGCCGGCACCGGTCGCCAAGCCTTCGACGGTGGTCAAGAAGCCGGCGCCGCGTCCGGCAACCAAGTCGGCTCCGGTTCCTGCCGCCGCTCCGGTCAAGGCCGCTACCCCGGCCAAGCCCGCCGCGAGCAAGGCGTCGGAGACCGCGAAATCCGCCCCCACCGGCACGCCGAACGTGGCTAACGCCCCGGCGCGCCCCGCATCGCCGCAGCGCCCGGCAGGCAAGGTCGCCGTTGCCGTCGCCGCCAGCAAGGACAAGGCACCGGCTCCGCGCGGCAAGGTCAAGGTCGTGGAATACAAGACCGATGAGGCCACTGGCCGTCCGATCGTCCCGAAGGGTTACGTCCCCTCGTCGGACGAGGAATACATGAGCCCGCTGCAACTCGAATACTTCCGTCAGCGCCTGCTGAAGTGGCGCGCGGACCTGGTCGAGGAGTCCAAGCAGACCATCGAGAACCTCAAGGACGAAGTGCGCGACGTCGGCGACGAGGCCGAGCGCGCCACTCGCGAGACCGAGAACTCACTGGAACTGCGCACGCGTGACCGCTACCGCAAGCTGATCAGCAAGATCGACAGCACGCTCAAGCGCGTGGATTCGGGCGACTACGGCTTCTGCGTCGATACGGGCGAGGAAATCGGCCTGGAACGGCTGGAGGCCCGCCTTACCGCCGAGCGCACGATCGACGCGCAGGAGCGCTGGGAGCACATGCAGAAGCAGATGGGCGACTGACCAGCCCAGCCGCAGACGTCAAAAAGCCCCGCATCGCGGGGCTTTTTGTTTGCCGGCCGCGCTCAGGCGCCGTCCGCCTCGAAGCCGGCCTTGCGATGTGAGCCATCGCAATACGGCTTGTTGTTCGATTGGCCGCAACGGCACAGCCAGGTTTCGGCGACCCGGTCGATCGTATGTCCGGTGCCGGTGACGATCTCCATGTTGCCTGTCACCTTGAGCGGCCCGTTCTTCTGCGGCTCGACCTGCAGCGGACCGTCGCGCGCCGCCAGGGCCTGCGATTCCTTCGGCGCGCGCTCGCCGCTGGCCACGAAGCCGCCTTCGGCGTGGCTGTTGTCGCAGAAGGGCTTGTGCTTCGACAGGCCGCAACGGCACAGCGTGGCGCGAAAACCTTCGTCCGTGCCCGCGATGCGCAGCGGGGCATGGAAGGCGAGCGGGCCGTTCTCGCGCAGGTGCACCAGGTTCACCACCGGAGGCGGTTCCGGTGCTCCGCCGTCGAGACGCTCGTACTGGATGGCCCCGGACGGGCACATCCGCGCGATCATCGCGACTTCGTCCGGCGCCACCGCGTCCGGATGGATCCAGTCGCCCTCCACGTTCGGGACGAACACGTCCGGGTGGTTCAGGACGCAGTTGCGCGAATGGATGCAGCGCGCCCCGTCGAAATGGATGGCGACCTTCTGGCCACGCACGGTCTCGGTGCCCATGGCTGCCTCGGCGGATTTGCTGGTCCCTGCGCAGTCTACGCCTGCGCAGGGACCGCGCCGCCCCTCAGTGCAGTTCGCGCAGGTCCAGGCGCCGGAGCCTGGGCGCCAGGCGCGCCGTGGTCGCGACCACCAGCAGGGTCATGCAGCCGCCGAAGACCACCGACGGGACCAGCCCGAGCAGGCGCGCGGCGACGCCGGATTCGAATGCGCCCAGTTCGTTCGACGAGCCGATGAAGATGCCGTTGATCGACGACACGCGCCCGCGCATGTGGTCCGGCGTGGCCAGCTGCAGGATGGTCGAGCGCAGCACGACCGACACGCCATCGCACATGCCCGAGAGCACCAGCATCAGGGCCGACAGCCACAGGTAGCGCGACAGCGCGAAGCCGATGATGCACAGGCCGAAGCCGGCCACCGCGACCAGCAGCACCCGGCCTGCATGCCGCTGCAGCGGGCGCCGGGCCAGGTATACGCCCATCAGCACCGCGCCGACGGCGGGCGCTGCCCGCAGCAATCCGAGTGCTTCCGGGCCGTAGTGCAGGATTTCGTTGATGAAGGCGGGCAACAGCGCGACGGCGCCACCGAACAGCACCGAGAACATGTCCAGCGCCTGGGCGCCCAGCACCACCTGCGTGCGGAAGACGAAGCGCAGGCCTTCGCCGATGCTCTGGAACACCGGCGCCCGCTCGGCCGGACGCGGAGGCTCGGTCACGCGCAAGGTGATCACCGCGACCGCCGCGGCGCCGGCGAACGCCGCGGCGACGAGGTACGCCGCGGTTTTGCCGCCCCAGCCGACCAGCACCCCGCCCAGGGCGGGGCCCAGAACCAGCCCGGTCTGCATCACCACGCTGCTGACACCGGCGCCGCGCGCAAACTGCTCGCGCTTGAGCACCCGGGCGAACAGCGACATGTACACGGGCGCGAGGAACGCGCGGACGATGCCGTTCACGGCAATCGCCGCGTAGATCATCAGCGTGCCGTAGCCGAAGGCCCCGGCCGGAAGCACGCCGCCGGCGATGCCGGCGAGCGTCAGCGTGGTCAACAGGAGCCCGAGGCAGGCGAACATGCCAAGCAATCGCCGACGGAGATGGTCGACCGCGTAGCCGGCGAAGAGCGCGAAGCAGAAGTAGGGAATTACCTCGGCCAGGCCGATCAGGCCCAGCGCGAATGCATCGTGGGTGATCTCGTAGACATGCCAGCCCACAGTCACCGCGACGATCTGGTAGGACAGCATCGCCAGCAGGCGATACGTCAGCAGGCCGGTGAAACCGCGATTGCGCAGCAGGATGCGGATCCCCGCGGCGTCGGGGTCGATCCGTGCCGCGTCGCTCACGCGCTTGCGCTCACAGCGCCTTTTGGGCGCGGTCGCGGATGAACCCCAGCAGCGCAGCCAATCCGTTGCTGCGGGTGGGGGAAAGGTGCTTTGCGAGCCCGATGTCGGCGATGTAATCCGGCTCGGTGGCGAGAATCTCCTGCGCACTGCGCCCGGAATAAACGCGCAGGGCGAGGTAGATAAGGCCGGACACGATCGCCGAATCGCTGATCGCCTGGAAATCCAGCCGGGACGCGTCACCCGAAGCGACGATCCACACCATCGACTGGCAGCCATGCAGGCGATGCTCCTCCGACTTCCAATCTTCCGGGAAGGCGGGCAGCTTGCGGCCGAGGTCGATCAGGTACTGATAGCGCTCGGCCCAGTCGCCGAAGAAGGCGAATTCGTCGCGGATCGCGCCCTGGGCGTCGCCGGCGCTGGCTTCGAGGGGGAAGGTGGAAGCGTCCATTGGCCAATTTTAGCGCGCGCCGGGCGTGCGTTCGTCGCGGGCCCGTGACGAATCTTTGCGCAGGTTGGCTTGTCGCCTGTCGTGCTTCACGGCGCCGGGCGGTTCCGGCGCCGGCATGGGGTCACCCGCGCTTCCACCGCACGCCCTGGGGCGTGTCCTCGAGCAGGATGCCTTCGTCCGAGAGCTGCTGGCGGATCGCATCGGCGCGCGCGAAGTCGCGCGACTTCTTGGCGGTCGCGCGTTCATCGATCAGCGCCTGGATGCGCGCATCGTCCTCGTCCGTCGCGCCACGTGCGAACCACGCGGCCGGATCCTGCTGCAGCAGGCCCAGGGCAAGCCCAGCGCCGAGCAGTTCGGCCTTCAGTCGCTGCTTGTCGGCAACGCTCTCGGCCTTGCGGGCCTCGCCCGCGATGCGGGCGATTTCGGCCAGTGCCGACGGCGTATTGAGGTCGTCATCCAAGGCGCCTTCCACGCTCGCTGGAATTTCGGCCGTGGCGGCGGTATCGGTGAGGTCGCGCAAAGTCCCGTAGAGACGATCCAGCGTGCGGATGCTCTGCTCGATCAGCGCATCCGACCACTCCAGCGGCTGCCGGTAGTGCGCAGAAAGCAGCGAATAGCGCAGCGCTTCGGGCGGCTGCTGGCGCACCAGGTCGTGCACGCGCTGGATGTTGCCGACCGACTTGGCCATCTTGGCGCCGCCGAAATTGAGCATGCCGTTATGCAGCCACCAGCGGGCGAAGGGCTTGCCACCGTGGGCGCACTCGCTCTGAGCGATCTCGTTCTCGTGGTGCGGGAACTGCAGGTCGACGCCGCCAGCATGGATGTCGATGGTTTCGCCCAGGTGGGCTTCGGCCATCGCCGAGCATTCGATGTGCCAGCCGGGACGGCCGTAGCTCCAGGGCGAGTCCCAGCCGGGCAGGTCGCCCGTGGATGGCTTCCACAGCACGAAATCGCCCGGGTCACGCTTGTACGGGGCGACTTCGACCCGCGCGCCCGCGAGCATTTCCTCGGTATCCCTGCGCGAAAGCTTGCCGTAACCCTCGAAGCTGTCCACGGAGAACAGCACGTGGCCTTCGGCCGCATACGCGTGGCCGGCGTCGATCAGGCGCTGGATCATGTCGACGATCTGCGCCACGTGCCCGGTGGCGGTGGGCTCCAGGTCCGGCGGACGCACGCCGAGCGCGCCCATGTCCTCGCGGTACGCGGCCGCGAACCTGTCCGTGATGGTCGAGATCGGCACGCCCTGTTCGCTCGCGGCGTTGTTGATCTTGTCGTCGATGTCGGTGATGTTGCGGGCGTAGGCCAGCCCGCCGTAGCGGCGGCGCAGCACGTCGGCCAGCACGCCGAAGACCACGGGCCCGCGCGCATTGCCGATGTGCACGTAGTTGTAGACCGTCGGGCCACACACGTACATCGTCACGCGGGCAGGATCGAGGGGCGCGAAGGGTTCGACGCGGCGCGTCAGGCTGTTGAAGAGTTGCAGGCTCATGGGGATACCGCAGGGAGTGCGGCAATTCTAGCGGGGTCCGGCCTAAAGCCGGGATTCAGGGCCTCGGGGCGGTGGTCGCCTACAATCTGCCGATGCCCGTCCACCCGAGCGCGATGATCCGACCTGGCCTGTTGCTGTCCCTCCTGCTGACTTGCCTGGTCCTGGCGGCCGGCCCCGCTGTGGCGCAGCACACCGTCATCCAGCAGGAGAACGTCCGCTACGACTATGCCCAGGTGCTGCGGGTGACTCCGGTCTACCAGACGCTGACCGCCACGCGCACCGAGCAGCGTTGCGAGCCGGCCGCGCAGGACAAATCGCGCCTGTCGCGAGCGGTCGGAGCCATCAAGGACGTGCTGCGTCGCGAGGACACCAAGGGCGTGAATTGCCAGTCCGTGCCGGTCGAACGCGAGTTCCGCCGACCGATCGCGTACGACGTCGATTACGTCTACAAGGGCGCGAAGTTCCGATCGCGCCTGCCCGAGGATCCCGGCAACCGCCTGCGCATCCGGATCGCGATCACGCCGGCCGTTCCCGGCGCAACCACGCCCTGACCGCGCTGGCTCATTGCCGATGGCGATGGCCCGCGGGTTGCGCCGGGGGGCGTCCCGTGCGAGCATTCGCGCCCTCATGAAGACCCTTCGCGCCGACGCTGACGTGATGACCTCCGCCTGGATGGCGGCGGGCATGACCTCGCGCGCGCGCCGACCGTTCCCGCCAATGCTGGCTGGGTAGCGCGTCCGCGCCATTGGTTCACGATGGCATGACACACGAAAAGCCCAGCCTTCGCGCTGGGCTTTTTTGCTTTCCGGCCCGGCGATTCCCGAATTCGTACTTGGAGACCGCGATGAAGCCCGCTTCCAGAAAACCCGCCCTGAATAGGCATTTCCTCAACACCCAGGACTGGTCCCGCCCGGACCTCGACGCCCTGCTGACCCAAGCCGCGATGTTCAAGCGCACCAAGTTCGGCGACGAGCTCAAGGGCAAGTCGATCGCCCTGGTCTTCTTCAACCCCTCCATGCGCACCCGTACCAGCTTCGAGCTGGGCGCGTTCCAGCTCGGCGGGCACGCCATCGTGCTTCAGCCGGGCAAGGACGCCTGGCCGATCGAATTCGACCTCGGCACCGTGATGGACGGCGACACCGAGGAACACATCAAGGAAGTGGCGCAGGTGCTGGGCCGCTACGTCGATCTGATCGGCGTTCGCGCGTTCCCGAAGTTCGTCGACTGGGGCTATGACCGCGAGGACATCGTCCTCAAGAGCTTCGCCAGGTACTCGCCCGTGCCGGTGATCAACATGGAGACGATCACCCATCCCTGCCAGGAACTGGCGCACATCCTCGCCCTGCAGGAGCACTTCGGTTCCACCGACCTGCGCGGCAAGAAGTACGTGCTGACCTGGACCTACCACCCCAAGCCGCTCAACACGGCGGTAGCGAACTCGGCGCTGACCATCGCCACGCGCATGGGCATGGACGTGACCCTGCTGTGCCCGACGCCCGATTACATCCTGGACGAGCGCTACATGGGCTGGGCCGACCAGAACGTCGCCGAGAGCGGGGGCTCGCTCACGGTGAGCCACGACATCGAGAGCGCCTACCGCGGCGCCGACGTCGTCTACGCCAAGAGCTGGGGCGCGCTGCCGTTCTTCGGCAACTGGGGCCCGGAAAAGCCGATCCGCGACCAGTACAAGCATTTCATCGTCGACGAGCAGAAGATGGCGCTGACCAACAACGGCGTCTTCAGCCACTGCCTGCCGCTGCGCCGCAACGTCAAGGCCACCGATGCGGTGATGGATTCGCCGCAGTGCATCGCCATCAACGAAGCCGAGAACCGCCTGCACGTGCAGAAGGCGATCATGGCCGCATTGGCCCGCTGATTTCCGCCAGACACCCGACCGCAACACATTCTCCATACAACACATCGCCCCACGGAATTCCCAATGAGCAATCGCGACATCGTCCTCGCCTTTTCGGGCGGCCTCGACACCAGCTTCTGCGTGCCCTACCTGCAGGAACGCGGCTGGAACGTGCATACGGTGTTCGCCGATACCGGCGGCGTCGACGCCGAGGAACGCGCCTTCATCGAGCAGCGCGCCGCCGAACTCGGCGTGACCTCGCACGTGACCGTCGACGGCGGCCCCGCGATCTGGGAAGGCTTCGTCAAGCCGTTCGTGTGGGCGGGCGAGGGCTACCAGGGCCAGTACCCGTTGCTGGTGTCGGACCGCTACCTGATCGTCGACGCCGCGCTCAGGCGCTGTGCCGAGCTCGGCACCAAGGCGATCGCGCACGGCTGCACCGGCATGGGCAACGACCAGGTCCGCTTCGACCTCGCCGTGAAGGCGCTGGGCGATTACGAGATCGTCGCGCCGATCCGGGAAATCCAGAAGGAGCACACCGCGGTCCGCGCCTACGAACAGAAGTACCTGGAAGATCGTGGCTTCGGCGTGCGCGCCAAGCAGCAGGCCTACACGATCAACGAGAACCTGCTTGGCCTGACCATGTCCGGCGGCGAGATCGACCGCTGGCAGGCGCCGGGCGAGGGCGCCCGCGGCTGGTGCAAGCCGCGTGCCGAGTGGCCGACCGAGCCGCTGCGGGTGAAGGTCGGTTTCGTCAACGGCGAGGCCGTGGCGCTCAACGGCGAGAAGATGGAAGGCCATACGTTGCTGGCGCGGCTCAACTCGCTGTTCGCGGCGTACGGCGTCGGCCGCGGCCTCTACACCGGCGACACCACCATCGGCCTGAAAGGCCGCATCATCTTCGAAGCGCCGGGCCTGGTCTCGCTGCTCACCGCGCATCGCGCGCTGGAAGAAGCCGTGCTGAGCAAGCAGCAGAACCGCTTCAAGCCGGAAGTGGCGCGCAAGTGGGTGGAGCTGGTGTACGAGGGCTTCTTCCACGATCCGCTCAAGACCGACCTCGAAGCCTTCCTGGCGTCGAGCCAGTCCACCGTCACCGGCGACGTCGTGCTGGAGACGCAGGGCGGCGTGGTCAATGCGGTGGCGATCGAGTCGAAGCACATCCTCAATGCCAAGGGCGCGACCTACGCGCAGGCGGCGGACTGGGGCGTGGCGGAGGCCGAGGGCTTCATCAAGCTGTTCGGCATGAGCAGCACGCTGTGGGCCGAAGTCAATCGCAAGTGATGCACGGACAGACGAAGAACACGGAAGCCGCATGCTCGATCAAGTCCTGAAGCACTTGGAAGCGCTGGTGTCCTTCGACACCCGCAACCCGCCGCGCGACATCGGCACCGGCGGCATCTTCGACTACCTGCGCGCGCAGCTCGAAGGCTTCCGCGTGGAGGTCACCGACCACGGCGCCGGCGCGGTGTCGCTGCTCGCCGTGCGCGGCAATCCGATGCGCCTGTTCAACGTGCACCTGGATACCGTGCCGTCGTCGGAAGCGTGGTCGTCGAATCCGCACAAGCTGCGCCTGACCAGCGATCGCGCGATCGGGCTGGGCGCCTGCGACATCAAGGGCGCGGCGGCGGGCCTGCTGGCTGCCGCCGGGCGGACCCGCGGCGATGCCGCCTTCCTCTTCACTACCGACGAGGAGGCCAATGACGCGCGCTGCATCGCCGCCTTCCTGGCGAGGGAGCACGGCTTTCGCGAAGCCATCGTGGCCGAGCCGACCATGTGCGAGGCGGTGCTGGCGCATCGCGGCATCGCCTCGGTGCTGGTGAAGTTCCGTGGCCACGCGGGCCATGCCTCCGGTGCGGATGCGCTGCATGCCAGCGCGCTGCACGACGCGATGCGTTGGGGCAATGCGGCGCTCGAGTTCGTCGAGTCGCAGGCGCACCAGTGCTTCGGCGGCCTAACCGGATTGCGCTTCAACATCGGCCGGGTCGAAGGCGGGATCAAGGCGAACATGATCGCGCCGAGCGCCGAGGTGCGCTTCGGTTTCCGCCCACTGCCCTCGATGCCGATCGACGCATTGCACGAGCACTTCCGCTCGCTGCGGGGTTCGGCCGCGATCGAGACGTACCAGGAAACCTTCCACGGCCCCTCGCTGCCCAGCGGGGACAGCATTGCCGGCGCCGAGCAGCGCCGCCTGCAGGCCCGCGACCTCGCCGACGCGATGGACCTGCCGATCGGCAACGCGGTCGACTTCTGGACCGAAGCCTCGCTGTTCTCGGCTGCTGGGCTCACCGCGCTGGTCTATGGTCCGGGCGACATCGCCCAGGCCCATACCGCCGACGAATGGGTCGCCCTCGACCAGCTAGCGACCGCCGCTTCCACCTATGAACGCCTGCTGGGGCCGCCCGCATGAGCGCCCAGCTGCGCTTCGCCTCCGAACCACGAAAAGTACAGAACGCCGAGCTCCGACCGACCATGACCGACACGCGCAACACGATCGTCCGCCTGCTGTCCAACATGGGCAGCGCGAAGGAGATCCAGCAGTACCTGAAGCGGTTCTCGCAGGTCGATGCCTCGAGATTCGCCGTGGTCAAGGTCGGCGGCGCGGTGCTGCGCGACGACATGGATGACCTGGTGTCGTCGCTGGCGTTCCTGCAGCAGGTCGGGTTGACGCCGATCGTGGTGCACGGCGCCGGTCCGCAGCTCGACGAGGAAATGAGGAAGGCGGGCATCGAGAAGCGCACCGTCAACAACCTGCGCGTGACCGACGGCCCGGTGCTGGCGGTCGTGCGCCGGGTGATGCGCGAGGAGAACCTGCGCCTGGTCGAGGCCCTGCAGGAGCAGGGCGTGCGTGCCACTTCAATCCAGTCGGGCGTGTTCGAGGCCGAATTCCTCGACCGCAACGTCTACGAGCTGGTCGGCAAGGTCACCCGCGTCGATACCGATGGCATCCAGGCGGCGATCAAGGTCGGTTCGATCCCGGTGATCGCCTCGCTCGCCGAGACCGCCGACGGCCAGATCGTCAACGTCAATGCCGACTGGGCCGCGAACGAGCTGATCAAGACCCTGCAGCCGTACAAGATCGTGTTCCTGACCGGAACCGGCGGCCTGCTCGACGAGCACGGCAAGGTGATCGATTCGATCAACCTGTCGACCGAGTACGAGCACCTGATCGCGCAGCCGTGGATCAACGGCGGCATGAAGGTGAAGATCGAGCAGATCCGCGACCTGCTGTACGCATTGCCGCTGTCCTCGTCGGTGTCGATCACCAAGCCGTCGCACCTGGCCAAGGAGCTGTTCACGCACAAGGGCTCGGGCACGCTGGTGCGCCGCGGCGAGCGCGTGCTGGAGGCGTCGCGCTGGGAAGACCTGGACCTGGAGCGCCTGCGCGGCCTGATCGAATCCGCCTTCGGCCGCACCCTGCTGCCGGACTACTTCGAACGCACGCGCCTGCACCGCGCCTACGTCAGCGAGAACTACCGCGCCGCGGTGATTCTGACCGCCGAGGACGCGGGCACCTACCTCGACAAGTTCGCCGTGCTCGACGAAGCGCAGGGCGAAGGCCTCGGCCGTGCCGTGTGGCAAGTGATGCGCGAGCAGAACCCGAGCCTGTTTTGGCGCTCGCGCCACGGCAACCCGGTCAACCCGTTCTACTACGCGGAGAGCGACGGCTGCCTCAAGGAACACAAGTGGAAGGTGTTCTGGTACGGCCTCGACGGCTTCGACGCGATCGCGCGCTGCGTCGAGCATTGTCGCGCGCGCCCGGCGACGTTGAAGGACTGACATGAGCGCAACCCAACTCCCGACCGGCTGGCAGCAGGTGCCGACCCTGCGTGGCGAGCATGTTGCCCTGGAGCCGTTGCAGCCCGCGCATGCCGACGGCCTGCGCGCCGCGTTGGGCGACGGCGAGCTGTCGCGCTGCTGGTACACCAACGTGCCGGCGCCGGAAGGCGTGGCAGGCTACGTCCAGGAGGCGCTAAACATGCAGGCCGCGGGACGCGCGCTGCCTTTCGCCGTGCGTTCTGCCAGCGGGGACGTCGTGGGCTCCACGCGCTTCTACGAACTCGATCCGACGGTCCCGAGGCTCAGCATCGGCTACACCTGGTATGCGAAGAACGTGCAGCGCACCGGCCTGAATACCGAGGCCAAGCTGCTGCTGCTCACCCATGCCTTCGAGACGCTAGGGTGCATTGCCGCCGTGTTCGAGACCAGCTGGTTCAACCTTGCTTCGCGCACCGCCATCGCACGACTCGGGGCCAAGCAGGACGGCGTGCTGCGCAACCATCGCCGCCACGGCGATGGCAGCCCGCGCGATACCGTCGTGTTCTCGATCATCGATGGCGAATGGCCCGCGGTGAAGCGAAACTTGCAGCACAAGCTGGAGCAGCGTCGCCATGACTAGGCGCATTGGCATCGTCGGTGCGCGCGGCTACGTCGGCTCGGAGCTGATCCGGCTGATCGCGGCGCATCCCGGCTTCGAGCTGGCGTTCGTCTCCTCGCGCGAGCGCGAAGGTCAGCGGCTGCGCGATCACGAAGCCGGCTACGACGGCGACCTCGCCTATGTCGCGTACGGCCCGGAACAGGCCGCAGGGCAGGGTGTCGATGCACTGGTGCTGGCCCTGCCAAACGGCAAGGCCGCGCCCTTCGTCGCGGCCATCGATGCCATCGCACCGCAGACGCTGGTGATCGACCTGTCCGCCGATTACCGCTTCGACGACGGCTGGTACTACGGCCTGCCGGAACTGACCCGCGCCGGCTACGACGGCCAGCGCCGCATCAGCAATCCCGGCTGCTACGCCACGGCGATGCAGCTGGCGATCGCGCCGATGCGGGATCTGCTCGAAGGCCCGGTGCAGTGCTTCGGCGTGTCCGGTTATTCCGGTGCGGGCACGACGCCGTCCGACAAGAACGATCCGGACAAGCTGCGCGACAACCTCATGCCGTATGCGCTGACGGGTCACGTGCACGAGCGCGAGGTGACGCGCCAGCTCGGCCATCCGGTCGAGTTCATGCCGCACGTCGCGCCGCATTTCCGCGGCCTGACCATTACCGCCAACCTGCACCTGCAGCGTCCGGTCACCCGCGACGAAGCCGTGGTGCGCTATCGCCAGCGCTATGCCAACGAACCGCTGGTGCGCGTGGCCGAGGACGCCCCGTGGGTCAGCGCGATCGCCAACGCGCACCACGTCGACATCGGCGGCTTCACGCTGTCCGAGGACGGTCGCCGCCTGGTCGTGGTGTCGACCGAGGACAACCTGCTGAAGGGCGCGGCGACGCAGGCGCTGCAGAACCTCAACCTGGCCTTCGGCCTCGACGAGACGGCGGGAATTCCCGTCCAGGCATTCACCCGTTCCGGAAAGCGACCGGACGGCGAGGAGTAAAGCGATGTCCGATCTGCTCTGGCAAAAACCCGGCGTCAAGGTCGACGCGCGCATCCAGACGTTCCTGGCGGGCGAGGACGTGATCCTCGATCGCGAGTTCTTCCTGTTCGACATCGAGGCCAGCCGCGCGCATGCGGAAGGGCTGCAACAGATCGGCATCCTGGGCGCCGACGAGCTCGCCGGCATCGCGCGTGAACTCGCCGCGCTCGCCGACGACTACCGCGAGGGCCGCTTCGTGCTCGACGAGCGCTTTGAGGACGGGCATTCGGCGATCGAATCGCGCCTGATCGAACGCCTTGGCGACGCCGGGCGCCGCATCCATACCGGCCGCAGCCGCAACGACCAGATCCTGGTCGCCACGCGGCTGTGGCTGAAGGACCGGCTCGCCCGCTTGGCTGCGCTGTGCCGTGAGTCTGCGGAAGTCGCGCTGGCCCGCGCCGATGCCGAACAGCACCTGCCGATTCCGGGCTACACGCACCTGCAGCGCGCCGTGGTGTCGTCGGCGGGCATGTGGTGGGCCGCGTGGGCGGAAGGCTTCATCGACGATGCCCAGCGTGCGCAGCAGACCCTGGCCTGGATCGATGCGAATCCGCTCGGCAGCGCCGCAGGCTACGGCGTCAACCTGCCGCTGGCGCGCGAGCACACCACCGAGGCGCTCGGCTTCGGCCGCATGCAGGTATCGGCGGCTTATGCGCAGTTGTCGCGCGGCAAGTTCGAGATGGCGGCGATCGAGGCGTTGGGTTCGGCGCTGCTCGACCTGCGCCGGCTCGCGTGGGATATGAGCCTGTTCACCAGCGCCGAGTTCGGCTTCGTGGCCCTGCCGTCCGAATACACCACGGGCAGCTCGATCATGCCGAACAAGCGCAATCCCGATGTGATCGAACTGATGCGCGCCTCGTACTCGGCTGCCGCGGCGGCGCGGACCGAGATCGAGCAGCTGCTGTCGCTGCCATCCGGTTATCACCGCGACCTGCAGTTCTCCAAGGGCGCGATCTTCCATGCCTTCGCGCGCGGGCTCGCGGCGCTCGAACTGCTGCCGGACCTGCTGCGCAACCTGGAATGGAAGCCGGAGGCCATGCGCGCCGCGCTCGACCCGTCGATGTACGCGACCGATCTCGCCGTCGACCTCGCCCGGCAGGGCATGCCATTCCGCGATGCCTACAAGCAGGCCGCCGATCCGGCGCGCTGGGCGGTGGGTGATCCGCAGGCCAGCCTGGCCGCGCGCGTTTCGCCCGGCGCTGCGGCCGACCTGCGCCTGGAGGTCCTGCGCGCGCGCTGGCAGGCGCTGGGCTGATGGCGCACACGTCGCGGCTGCGCGGTCCGGACCTGCCTGGCTGAATGCACAAACGAAAACGCCGGCGCGAGGCCGGCGTTTTCGTTGGATCGATTGGTCGGGGAGACAGGATTTGAACCTGCGACTTCTACGTCCCGAACGTAGCGCTCTACCAGGCTGAGCTACACCCCGACGGCAGAGCCCGGCATTCTAAAGGTGCGTCCCAATCCGGGCAAGTGGTCAGTTGCCATGACCGCGCGATCCGGCCTCGCCGGTCCGCCGCCAGTTAAACTGTGACGCCGCGCGACAGCGCCGGATTCCCGGCTCCCGGGACATCCCAGACACACCAGATACTGGAGCACCGCTTGATCAAGCCGCGTACCCCGCCCGGGGTCATGGAGCTGCTGCCTCCTGACCAGATCGCCTTCCAGCGCATGCTGGACGTGATCCGCCGCAACTACGAACGCTTCGGCTTCCTCCCGGTGGAAACGCCGGTGATGGAGCTCTCCGACGTGCTGCTGACCAAGTCCGGCGGCGAGACCGAGCGGCAGGTGTATTTCGTGCAGTCCACCGGTGCGCTCGCCAAGTCCGCCGAAGCCGGGGCGGAAGGCATGCCCGAACTCGCACTGCGCTTCGACCTGACCGTGCCGCTGGCGCGATACGTCGCCGAGCACGAACACGACCTGGCCTTCCCGTTCCGCCGCTACCAGATGCAGCGCGTATACCGCGGCGAGCGCGCGCAGCGCGGCCGTTTCCGCGAGTTCTACCAGTGCGACATCGACGTGATCGGCAAGGACTCGCTGAGCGTGCGTTTCGATGCCGAGATCCCGGCGGTCATCCACGCGGTGTTCTCCGAACTGGACATCGGCGCGTTCACCATCCAGATGAACAACCGCAAGCTGATGCGCGGCTTCTTCGAGGCGCAGGGCGTCGCCGATGGCGAGCTGCAGGCGCTGGTGCTGCGCGAGGTCGACAAGCTCGACAAGCGCGGCGAGGACTACGTGCGCGACACGCTGACCGGCGAAGGTTTCAACCTGCCCGCCGACGCCGTGGATCGCATCATGGCCTTCGTGAAGGTGCGCTCGACCTCGCACGCCGACGCCTTGGCACAGCTGGCGGCATTGGGCGAGGGTAACGAGGCGTTGCGCGAAGGCGTGGCCGAGCTGCGCGAGGTGCTGGAGCTGGTCCGCGCCATGGGCGTCCCCGAGTCGCATTACGCGCTGAACTTCTCGATCGCGCGCGGTCTCGATTACTACACCGGGACGGTCTACGAAACCACGCTCAACGACTACCCGCAGATCGGCTCGATCTGCTCCGGTGGCCGCTACGAGAACCTCGCCAGCCACTACACGAAGTCCAAATTGCCAGGCGTCGGCATCTCGATCGGGCTGACGCGCCTGTTCTGGCAGCTGCGCGAAGCCGGCCTGCTCGCCGGCGCGACCGGCAGCACGGTGCAGGCGCTGGTCACCCAGATGGATGCCGCGCACCTGCCGCATTGCCTGACGGTCGCCGGCGACCTGCGCCGGGCCGGGTTCAACACCGAAGTGGTGATGGAGGCCGGCAAGCTGGCCCGGCAATTCAAGTACGCGGACCGCGCGGGCATCCGCTTCGTGATCGTGCTGGGCGAGGACGAAATCGCCAACGGCACGGTGACCGTGAAGGACCTGCGGCGCGAGGACCAGTTCACCATCAACCGCAACGAGCTCGTGAGCGCGCTGCGCGTCGAACTCGCGCAGGCCGAAGCATTGCAGGGCACCCTCGCATGAAATCCATTCGCCTCGACGGGCGCTCGCTGACGCGGGCGCAACTGGTTGCGGTCGCCCACGGCGCGACGGTCGAACTGGACCCGGCGCAACTGCCGGCCGTGCAGCGCGCGGCCGACTTCCTCGCCGAACAGGCGCGCCGGGAAGAGCCGATCTACGGCGTCAACACCGGCTTCGGCAGCAACGCCGACAAGCTGCTGGGCGCGCACCGGCTGCGCGAGCGCTTACCCGGTGCGGAAACCAGCGCGGAGACCCTGCACGAGGAGCTGCAGCGCAACCTGATCGTCACCCACGCCGTGTGCGTGGGCGAGCCGTTCGCGCCAGAAGTGGTCCGCGCAATGCTGTGCATCCGCATCAACACCCTGATGCGCGGCCATTCCGGCATCCGCGTCGAGATACTGCAGGCACTGACCGCGATGCTCAATGCGGGCGTGGTGCCGGTGGTGCCGCAGCTGGGCTCCGTCGGTGCAAGCGGCGATCTCGCGCCGCTGTCGCACCTTGCGATCGTGCTGCTAGGCGGGGGCGAAGCGTTCCATGCCGGCGAGCGCCTGTCCGGTGGCGAAGCGCTGAAGCGCGCCGGCCTGGCGCCGGTGACGCTTTCCTACAAGGAAGGCCTCGCCCTCAACAATGGAACTGCGCAGATGCTGGCCACGGGCGTGCTCGCCCTCGCCAAGCTCGAAGCACTGGTCGAGACAGCGGATCTCGCCGCCGCCATGACGGTCGATGCGTTCGCCGGTCGCCTGGGAGCATTTGCGCAAGAGGTGCATGCACTGCGTCCGCATCCGGGGCAGGTCGAAACCGCGGCCAACCTGCGCCGCCTGCTCGAGGGCTCGACGCTCAGCGACATCGCCTACCACCTGGTGCCGCGCTTCCGCGCCTGGCAGCCGGAGAGCTGGGATACCGCCGAAGCGCAGCAGCTGCGCTTCGACATCGGCTGGGATTGGGTGCCTCTCAGCCAGCGCCACGGCCGCGAGAAGTTCTACCAGCGCTTCCGCCCGTTCCGCGGTGGCAAGAAGCACCAGCCCCAGGACAGCTATTCGCTGCGTTGCATCCCGCAGGTGCATGGCGCCGTGCGCGACGCGCTGGCGCAGGCCGCGCGCGTGCTCGACATCGAGCTCAACGCGCTGACCGACAATCCGATCGTGTTCCCCGACGCGAAGGCCGAGCACGTCGAGCAGCAGGTGATCTCCGCGGGCCATTTCCACGGCATGCCGCTGGCACTGGCGATGAGCTACGTGAAAGCTTCGATCCCGGTGCTCGCGAGCATTTCCGAGCGCCGCCTCAACAAGCTTGTCGACAGCGCCACCAACGACGGGTTGCCGGGCTTTTTGATCGGCAACGAGGACGGCACCGAGTCCGGCTTCATGATCGTGCAGTACACGGCCGCGGCGATCGTCAACGACCTGGCCAGCCGTGCCATGCCCGCGTCGGTGTATTCGATCCCGACCAGCGCGAACGCCGAGGATCACGTGTCGATGGGCGCCAACGAGGCGCGCCACGTACTCGCCATGGCCGAGGACCTGGGCAAGGTGCTCGGACTGGAGCTGTACACGGCCGCGCAGGCGCTGGACCTGCGCCGCGACATGATCAATGCGGCCCGTGCACTGGCGGCGCGCACCGACGCGGCAGGCCTGGCGGCGAAGGTGCAGGGCGGTCCTGTCGTGGGCAGCGGCGACCGCGAAGCCTTCCTCGCCGAAGTCGAGGCCTTGCGCGTCGAATTGGCGAACGCCGAGGCCTTCCATCCCGGCGATGCGGTTGCGCGCGCGCACGCGGCGATCCGCGAGCGGCTGCCGTTCCTGGCGCGCGACCGCGCGCTCGACGGCGAAGTCGCAACCGCGGTGCGCCTGGTGAGCGAAGGCGTCGTGCTCGCCGCGGCGCGCGGCTGAGGGGGCCGCGGGCGGCCTCAGGCCGCCATCATCGCGGACGTGCGCACGCAGTCGCGGCCGTCTGCCTTGGCGCGATAAAGCGCCTCGTCGGCGATCTGCAGGGCGGCTTCCGAGCCGCCCTTCATGTTGGTGTCCACCGAGTGCACGCCGAAGCTGGCCGTCACCGGGATGGTCACGCCCTGGCAACGGAATGGTTCGGCGCGCAGGCGCACGCGCAGTTCCTCGGCGACGTGGGCCGCGGATTCCAGGTCCATTCCCGGCAGCGCGACCACGAATTCCTCGCCGCCGAAGCGCGCCAGCAGGGCGTTGTGCTGGCGCAGGGTCTGTCCGATCACGCCCGCGGCCCAGCGCAGGCATTCGTCGCCGACCAGATGGCCGTGGCGGTCGTTGATCTGCTTGAAGTGATCCAGGTCGATCATCAGCAGCGACAGGCGGCGGCCGCTGCGCGCCTGCGAGAGCAAGCTTTCGAATCCTTCATGGAAGTAGGTGCGGTTGTGCAGCCCGGTCAGGCCGTCGCGCTGGCTGGATTCGCGCAGGCGACCGTGCGCATCGGCCAGCTGGTTCAGCGCGTTGCTCAATTCGGACGTGCGCTGCGCGACCTTCTGCTCGAGCTGGTCGCGCGACTCGCGGATGATGCGTTCGTTCTCGCTGCGCAGCGCCGAGTAGCGGTAGCCCAGGCCGATCGACAGCAGCAGCATTTCCATCGCCGAGCCGATCTCCTTGCCGTATTCGGTGAAGAACACCTTGGGCATCAGGCCGAAGGCGACCGCGGCGAACATGCCGGTGCCGAGCAGGAACATCGCCCACGCCAGCAGGAAGATGACCGCCGGCTTGTAACCGCGGCGGGTGATCATCAAGCCAAGCGTCGCCACCCAGGTGATGCTGAGGAAAACCGAAGCGGACGCGATCGGCGTGGAAACATGGTAGGGGAGCTGGGTCGCGGCGACGCCCAGGACCAAATAGAACGCGATGATGCCCAGGGTGATGCGGTCCCCGAGGCGCCAGCGCTGGTTCAATCCGAGGAACGTGCGGGTGAACTGCTGCATGCCGATTTGCGACAGGCAGATCGACAGTGGCACGGACTTGTCCGCGAGCCACGTCGAATTCGGCCAGAAGTATTCGAAGCCCAGGCCATTGAGGGTGAACAGCACCAGCCCGAACGCGCTGATGTGCAGCAGGTACCAGAAATAGCTGGCGTCGCGCAGCGACAGCCACAGCACCATGTTGTAGAAGAACAGGGCCAGCAGGATGCCGTAGTAGACGCCCATGCCGAGCTGGGCATCGCGCGATATCTCGGTGAAGGCCGACTGCGTGTAGAGGGTCAGCGGCACCTGCATCGAACTCTGGCTCTGCACCCGCACGAAGATATCGACCGGCTGCTCGCGCGGCAGGTCGATGAGGAAATTCGGATGGCGGTAGCGCACGCTGCGCCCGTCGGCGAAGGGGCGGGTATCGCCGCCGCTCCAACGCTGGGTGCGCCCGTCGGCGTAATTGGCGTAGACGTCGATGTGGTCGCTCAGGGCGTATTGCTGCACGAGCAGCCAGCGCTGTTCCCGTGCGGACCGGTTGAGCAGGCGCGTGTGGAACCAGTAGGCGCCCGGCTGGAAACCGAAGGCGGCGCTCTCATCGGGCAGTCGGTTGAAGCGTCCGCCGGCCAATTTGTGGGCCGCATCCTGGAGCGAATCGCGCGCGGCGGCGTCGTGGTAGTAGACGACGTACGGGGACAGGGGCACGCGGGGTGTTGCATCCGTGAGTACGACCATGTGGCTGGCGCGCGCCGGGATCGCCGCGAGCAACAGCAGCCAGGCGAGGCAGATTCCCGGCAGTGCGCGGGCCAGCAGTGATCGTGAAGTCCCCATCGCAACCCCTTGGCAGCCGCGTGGCAGCTGGCTTTCGAAAGTGTACTTCAGCTGGTCAGCCCCTTCGTGCGCTGCCCGTGGGTTGACGCCGGCAAAGCCGGCCTGTTAATGTGATAGCGCGTTAATACATTATATGGACCATGAAACGCCGCCCCTCCGATACTGAACAGGCCGAGGACGCCCTCGACGACCTCGCCGGCGCCCTGCAGCGGCTGACATCCGCCGCGCAGGTGCGCGCCTTTCTTGAAGACCTGTGCACGCCGGCCGAGCTCGAGGCCATGAGCGACCGCTGGAAGGTCGTGCCGCTCGTCGCCGAAGGGGTGCCATACCGCGAGATCCACGACCGCACCCTGGTGAGCGTCACCACGATCGGTCGCGTCGCGCGCACCTTCGAGCGCGGCGCCGGTGGCTACGCGGCGGCGCTCAAGCGCCGCGGATCGCGTTGAGGTGGGCCGCGTGAGTCCCGTGACGCCCTCGCAGGGGCGCGACCGCCTGCGCATCGCCATCCAGAAATCCGGGCGCCTGGCCGAGCCTGCGCGCGCGCTGCTGGCCTCTTGCGGCCTGAGCTGGCGCGAAAGCCGCGACCGCCTGTTCTGTTACGGCGAGAGCCTGCCCATCGACCTGCTGCTGGTGCGCGACGACGACATCCCCGGCCTGATCGCCGATGGCGTGTGCGACCTGGGCATCGTCGGCCGCAATGTCCTGGTCGAGCAGGACCTGGCCAACCGCATCGATGGCGCGGACGCGCGCTTCCGCGAGCTGCAGCCGCTGGGCTTCGGTGGCTGCCGCCTTGCCATCGCCGTGCCGGACGCGTGGAGCTGGACCGGTCCGACCCAACTGGCCGGCAAGCGCATTGCGACCAGCTATCCGCAGTTGGTCTCGGCCTGGTTGGTGGAGCAGGGGATCGATGCGCAGGTCGTGCTGTTGTCCGGCTCGGTGGAGATCGCGCCGCGGTTGGGCCAGGCCGATGCCATCTGCGACCTGGTTTCCAGCGGCGCGACGCTGGCGGCGAACCAGCTCAAGCCGGTACTGACCCTGTTCGAGAGCGAGGCGGTGCTGGCCGGGCCGGCGCTCGAATTCGACGATGTCCGCGCCGAACTGATGGAGTTGCTGCTGCGCCGGCTCGACGGTGCGCTGCGCATCCGCCGCAGCAAGCTGCTGATGTTCCAGGCGCCGCGTGAGCTGTTGCCAACGCTGCTGCCCCTGCTGCCCGATGCGGAGGCGCCGACGGTGATGCGCATCGACGGCGCCGAGCACCTTGCGTTGCAGGCGCTCTGCCACGGCGCACTGACCTGGCAGCGGCTGGAAGATCTCAAGCGCGCCGGCGCGCGCGGCCTGATGGTGCTGCCGGTGGAGGGACTGCTGGCATGAGGCAGGTGAACTGGAACGCGCTCGCCGCCGACGAACGGGGCGAATTGCTGCGGCGTCCCGCACAGGTCACCGCGCCGGAAACGACCGCCGCGGTCGCGGCGATCCTGGCGGCTGTGCGCTGCGGCGGCGACGACGCTTTGCGCGAGTACACGGCGCGATTCGACCAAGCCGAACTCGCCGACTTCGCCGTCTCCACCGCGGAATTTGCCCTTGCCGAGGCTGCGCTGACCCCGGCGTTGCGCGACGCGATCGCGGAAGCCGCCCTTCGCATCCGCGCGTTCCACCAAGCCGGCATGGGCAACGAATTCACCGTGGATACGGCCAGCGGCGTGCGCTGCGGACGCATCCTGCGCCCCATCCCGCGCGTGGGCCTGTACGTGCCTGCGGGTTCCGCACCATTGCCGTCGACCGCGCTGATGCTGGGCATTCCCGCATCGCTGGCAGGTTGCGACGACGTCGTGTTGTGCACGCCGCCGCGGACGGACGGCAGCGCCGATCCGGCCGTGTTGTTCGCCGCGCGTTGCTGCGGCATCGAGCGCGTGTTCAAGCTCGGCGGCGCCCAGGCGATCGCCGCCATGGCGTTCGGCACTGCGTCGATACCGCGTTGCGACAAGCTGTTCGGGCCCGGCAACGCCTTCGTCACCGAAGCCAAGCGGCAGGTCGCGATGACCGAGGGCGGCGCAGGCATCGACATGCCGGCCGGTCCGTCCGAAGTGCTGGTGATCGCCGACGCAGGCGCCGACCCGGTGTTCGTCGCCGCGGACCTGCTCTCGCAGGCCGAGCACGGCCCAGACTCCCAGGTCGTGCTGCTCAGCGACGACGACGCGATGCTCGATGCGGTAGTGCGCGAGGTCTCGCGCCAGGTCGAAACGCTGCCACGCGGCCGTGTCGCCAGGGCCGCGCTTGCGGCCTCGCTGGCGATCCGCGTGGACTCGCTGGAGCAGGCGTTTGCGGTGAGCAACGAGTACGCGCCCGAGCACCTGATCCTGGCGCTGCGCGACGCGCGAGCATGGCTGCCGCGGGTGCGCAGTGCGGGTTCGGTGTTCCTCGGCGACTGGGCACCTGAAGCCCTGGGCGACTACTGCAGCGGCACCAACCACGTGCTGCCCACGAGTGGCGCGGCGCGCTGGTGCAGCGGTTTGAGCGTCGCCAGTTTCCAGACCGCGATCACCGTGCAGGAGGTCGCGCGCGAGGGACTGGCGGCGATCGGTCCCTGCGCGGTCGAACTCGCGGCGGCCGAGGGCCTCGATGCGCACCGCCTCGCCGTGCAGTTGCGGCTGGAGGCGCTGGTGGCATGAGCGTCCTCGATCTGGTACGCAGCGACCTGCGCGATTTCGCCGGTTACAAGTCGGCGCGCAGCGACAGGCTCGAAGGCAGCGTGTGGCTGAATGCCAACGAGTCGTCGTGGCCGAATCCGGCCGACCGCGACGCATTGCTGCGCCGCTATCCCGATCCGCAACCGCAGCGGCTGCGCCAATGCCTCGCCGGGCTGTACGGCTGCGAGCCGGAGCAGTTGCTGGCCGGGCGCGGCAGCGACGAGGGCATCGACCTGCTGCTGCGGGCGTTGTGCCGCCCGGGCGCCGACGCCGTGGTCGTGACCACTCCCACCTTCGGCATGTATGCGGTGTGCGCGCGGCTGCACGGAACGCGCGTCGTCGACGTTCCGCTGCTCGACGACGGCAATGGTTACGCCGTCGACTTCGGCGCAGTTGCCGAAGCAACCGAACGGGCTTCGGCCAGGATCGTGTTCCTGTGCTCGCCGGGCAATCCCGGCGGCAACCTGCTGCCGCTGGACGCGATTGCCGCCCTGGCGGCGCGCCTGCGCGACCGCGCGGTGGTGGTGGTCGACGAGGCCTACATCGAGTTCTCCGCAGCGCCGTCGGCGGCCGGCCTGCTCGAAGCGTTGCCGAACCTCGCCGTCCTGCGCACGCTGTCCAAGGCGCACGCGCTGGCCGCGGCGCGCGTCGGCAGCGTGATCGCCAGCGCCGAACTGATCGCCGTGCTGCAACGCTGCCAGGCGCCGTATCCGTTGCCGGTTCCCTGCGTCGAAGCCGCGTTGTCCGCACTGGCGCCGGAGATGCGCGCACGCACCCAGGCGCGCGTCGTCGAGACCATCGCCGAGCGCGCGCGCCTGCATGCCGGGCTCGCTGCATTGCCGACAGTGCGCCGTGCGATGGATTCATCGGCGAACTTCGTCCTGGTGCGCTGCGCCGACGCGCAAGCGGCTTTCACCGCGCTGCTCGGGCAGGGCATCGTGGTCCGCGACCTGCGGGCCACGCCGGGCCTGGCCGATGCATTGCGCATCACCGTCGGCACCCCGGAGCAGAACGACCGCGTGCTGGAGACACTGGCATCGCTGCCGGCAGCAGCCGGAGTCGCCGCATGAGCGCGATCCTCTTCGTCGATCGCGACGGCACCCTGATCGAGGAACCCGCCGACTTCCAGATCGACCGCTTCGACAAGCTGCGCTTCGTGCCGGGCGTCATCCCGGCGATGCTGCAGTTGCGCGACGCCGGCTACGAATTCGTGATGGTCACCAACCAGGATGGCCTGGGCACCGAGTCGTTTCCGAGATCGACGTTCGACGGTCCGCACGACCTGATGCTGCAGGTGTTCGCGAGCCAGGGCATCGTCTTCCGCGATGTCCTGATCGACACCAGTTTTCCCGCGGACAACGCGCCCACGCGCAAGCCAGGGCTCGGCCTGGTGCAGGGCTATCTGCGCGATCGCGGCATCGACTGGGCGCGCTCGGCCATGATCGGCGACCGCGAGACCGACGTGCAGTTCGCGCGCAACCTCGGCGTGCGCGCGTTCCAGCTGAAGACCGCGCAGTTCGGCGGCGATTGGGACTGGGCCGGAATCGCCCACGCGTTGCTCGCATCGCCGCGCGTCGCGCAGGTCGATCGCCGCACGAAGGAAACGCAGGTCGAGGTTCGCGTCGACCTGGATCGGCCGGCCGATCCGGAGGTCGCGACGGGCCTGGGATTCTTCGACCACATGCTCGAGCAGCTCGGCAAGCATGGCGGCTTCAGCCTGGTGCTGCGTTGCGATGGCGACCTGCACATCGACGAACACCACACCGTGGAGGACTGCGGGCTCGCGCTCGGGCAGGCGCTCAGGCAGGCGCTGGGCGACAAGCGCGGCATCGGCCGCTATGGCTTCACCCTGCCGATGGACGAATCGCTGGCCAGTGCTGCGCTGGATTTTTCCGGGCGCCCGTACTTCGTGTTCGACGGCAGCTTCCGCCGTGAACGCGTCGGCGAGTTGCCGACGGAACTGGTTCCGCACTTCTTCCGTTCGCTATGCGAGACGGCCGGCCTGAACCTGCACCTCAAGGTCGATGGCGACAACGACCACCACCAGGTCGAAGCGTGCTTCAAGGTCGTGGCGCGTGCGTTGCGCCAGGCGGTACGCCGCGAGGGCAACGCGCTGCCCACCACCAAGGGCCTGCTGTGATGGACGTGGTCCTGATCGACGCGGGCGGGGCGAACATCGGTTCGGTGCAGTACGCCCTGGAGCGGCTGGGTGCGAACGCGCGGCTGAGCGCGGACGCCGAAGCGATTGCCGGCGCCGACCGGGTGATCCTGCCGGGCGTGGGCGCCGCCGGCGCGGGCATGGCGCGCCTGCGCGAACTGGGGCTGGTCGACCTCGTGCGCACGCTGTCGCAACCCTTGCTGGGCATCTGCCTGGGCATGCAGTTGCTGTTCGAGTCGTCCGAGGAGAACGAAACGCGCTGCCTCGGGTTGATTCCGGGGCGCATCCGCAAGCTGGCGGACGGCGAGGGCATCCGCGTGCCGCACATGGGTTGGAATGCGCTGCAGCTGCGTAGCGACGATGCATTGCTGGCGGGCGTTCCGGACGGCGCGCAGGCCTACTTCGTCCACAGCTACGCCGCTCCGGTTGGCGACGACACGCTGGCCACGGCAACGCACGGTGAACAGTTCGCCGCCGTGGTGCGTCGCGGCCGGTGCTGGGGCGCGCAATTCCATCCCGAGCGCTCCGCGGCCGTCGGCGCCCGCGTGCTGGAGAATTTCCTGTCGGAGCGACTGGCGTGAGCGGCTTCACCCTGTATCCCGCCATCGACGTGCGCGCGGGCCGGGTCGTGCGCCTGCAGCAGGGCGACTACGACCAGGAAACGCGATATGCCGACGCGCCGCTGCACCTGGCACAACGCTACGCGGACGCCGGCGCGGCGTGGCTGCACCTGGTCGACCTCGATGCGGCGCGCGAAGGTGGCTACACGCTGGCAGGGCTGCTGGCGCAGTTGAAGGCGCACACCTCGTTGCGCGTGCAGACCGGCGGCGGCGTGCGCGGCGTCGACGATGTCCGCCGCATTCTAGCGGCCGGCGCCGATCGCGTCGTCGTGGGATCGCTGGCCGTGCGCGAGCCGCAGACGGTGATGGCATGGCTCGATCTGTTCGGGCCCGAACGCCTCACCGTCGCCCTGGATGCGCGCCGCGTGGACGGCCACTGGCTGCTGCCGACCGAAGGCTGGACGCGCCAGGGCGGAGCGCGCCTCGACGACCTGCTGGCGCGCTACGCGGACGCAGGACTGCGCCACGTGCTGTGCACCGACATCGAACGCGACGGCATGCTGTCCGGCCCCAACCTCGAGCTCTACCGCGACATCGCGGCGCAGGCGCCGGGCCTGTCCCTGCAGGCGTCGGGTGGCGTTCGCGATATCGCCGACATCGAAGCCGCGCGCGAGGCCGGTTGCGCTGGCGCGGTGCTCGGCAAGGCGCTGCTGGAAGCGCGCTTCGACCTGGGGCAGGCCCTGCGGGAAGAGAAGGCATGCTGAGCCGGCGCATCATTCCCTGCCTGGACGTGCGCGACGGGCGCGTCGTCAAGGGCGTGCGCTTCCGTGACCACGTCGACATGGGTGACATCCTCGACCTGGCCCTGCGCTATCGCGACGAGGGCGCGGACGAACTGGTGTTCTACGACATCACCGCCAGCCCCGAAGGCCGCAGCGCCGACCGCGGCTGGGTCGAGCGCGTGGCGCGCGCGATCGACATCCCGTTCTGCGTCGCCGGCGGCATCCGTGACGTGGAGGATGCGCGCACGCTGCTGCATGCCGGTGCCGACAAGATCTCGGTCAACACGCCCGCGCTCGAGCGACCGCAGCTGATCGACGAACTGGCCGCGGCTTTCGGCGTGCAATGCGTCGTCCTCGGCATCGATAGCCTGCGCGATGCGGATGGCGAATGGCGCGTGCGCCGGTACACCGGCGATCCCTCGCGCACGCAGGCGCTGGCGAGGCGGACCCTGGACTGGGTCGTCGAGGCGCAGCAACGCGGCGCCGGCGAAATCGTGCTCAATTGCATGGGTAGCGACGGCGTCCGCCAAGGGTACGACCTCGACCAGCTGTGCCGAGTTCGCGCGATCTGCCAGGTGCCGCTGGTGGCATCGGGGGGAGCGGGCAGCGCGGCCCATTTCGTCGAGGCATTCCAGACGGCGGACGTGGACGGCGCGCTGGCCGCCTCGGTGTTCCACTCCGGCGCGGTGCGCATTCCGGAACTCAAGCGGGTCCTGCGCGGGCAGGGTGTCGAGGTGCGCGATGCCGCGTGAGGTCGTCAGTCCGCTGCAGGTCGACGCGCTGGCCTGGGCGAAACAGGATGGGTTGCTGCCCGTGATCGTGCAGGACGCCGCCACGCTGCGCGTGCTCATGCTCGGCTACATGGACCGTGCGGCGCTGGAAACCACGCTGGCGGAAGGGAAGGTCACGTTCTACAGCCGCAGCCGGCAGCGGCAGTGGACGAAGGGCGAGCAGTCCGGACACTTCCTGCAACTGGTGTCGATCGAAGCCGACTGCGACGACGACACGCTGCTGGTGCTCGCACGTCCGCAGGGCCCGACCTGCCACCTGCAACGCGCGAGTTGCTTCCCGCGGGCGCCGGGCGATTTCCTCGCCGAGTTGGATGTCCTGGTAGCGCAGCGCGAACGCGAGCGGCCGGCGGGGAGCTACACCACGCGCCTGTTCGAAGGCGGCGTGCGCACGATCGCGCAGAAAGTCGGCGAAGAGGGCGTCGAAACCGCCTTGGCGGCGGTGGCGCAGGGCAACGCGGAGCTGGCGGGAGAGGCCGCCGACCTGCTCTTCCATGCGCTCGTGCTGCTGCGTGCCCGGGGCCTGTCGCTTGCCGACGTGGTGTCGGTGCTGCGTTCGCGCCACCAGGCAGCCGCCGTGGCCGGCTCGAAGTTGCAAGGCGACCCCGGCCTCGGATAATCGCTGCGATGCCATGGAGTAGCCGCATGCGATCCCTACTGTTCCTGTTCCTGTTGCCCTGCGTGCTCGCCGCGCCGGCCTGGGCGCAGGCGCCCGCGTGCAATGCCGGAATCGTCTATCGCGACGGCAACGGCAACGGGCAGCGCGATCGCGGCGAACGCGGCCTGGCCGGCATCAAGGTCTCCGACGGCGAGCGCATCGTGGTGACGGGGCGCGACGGGCGCTATTCGCTGCCGGTCGAAGACGGGCGCACCGTGTTCGTGATCAAGCCGGCGGGTTATAGCTTCCCGTCGCGGGCGGACGGCATGCCCGATTTCTGGCGCAACCTGCGCACCCAGGACGCCCCCGCGCTCAAGTACGGCGGCATTCCGCCGCAGCCCGCGGGATGCCGCGATTTCGCCCTGGCGCCGCAGAAGGCGCGCAGGACGGATGCGCTCGACGTGCTGGTTTTTTCCGACCCGCAGACGAAGTCGTTGGTCGACGTCGGCTACTACCAGCGTGATGTGGTGGCCTCGGCCATTGCGATGCGCCCGCGCCCATCGGCCGACCTCGGCATCAGCCTGGGCGACATCGTCCACGACGACCTGTCGCTGTATCCGGCGCTGAACCGGGTCACCGCGACCATGGGCGTGCCGTGGCTGCACGTGGCGGGCAACCACGACCTCGACTTCGACGCACCGCGCGACGAGGACTCGCTGCTGACCTTCCGCAACACCTATGGGCCGGACACGTTTGCCTGGGAGGAGCCGCAGGCGGTGTTCATCGGGCTCGACGACGTCGTCTATCGCCCCAGGCCGGCCGGCAACTACATCGGTGGACTGCGCGAATCGCAGTTCGCCTTCCTCGCGCAGTATCTGGCCACCGTTCCGCGCGACCGCCTGGTGGTGATCGGCGTGCACATCCCGTTCTTCGATGCCGCGCCGGGCAAGGAAACCTTCCGCCACGCCGATCGCGCACGGTTGTTCGCGCTGCTCAAGGACTTCCCCCACGTGCTGCTGCTCAGTGGCCACAGCCACGCCCAGCGGCATGTATTCCACGATGCCGCGACGGACTGGCATGGGGCGAAACCGCTGCACGAATACAACGTCGGCGCGGCCTGCGGGTCGTTCTGGTCGGGCGTGAAGGATGCAGACGGCATCCCCGATACGACGATGGCCGACGGCACTCCCAACGGCTTCGCGACGCTGCACATCGCCGCCGACCGCAGCTACCGGCTGGCCTGGCATCCCGCGCGCGATGTCGATGCGCAGATCGGCTTGCATGCGCCCAGGGTCCTGCGCCGCGGTGCGTGGCCGGGCACCGGCGTCTACGCCAATGTGTTCATGGCGCGCGACGACACCCGCGTCGAATTCCGCGTCGACGACGGCGAATGGATCCCCATGCAGCGCGTCGACCAGGCCGATCCGCGCGTGCTCGAGGAAAATCTGCGCGATGACGAAGCCGCGGCCCTGCGTGGTTACGACCGACTTCCCGAAGCCACGCCGTCCGCGCACCTCTGGCGCGGCGTTTTGCCGACCTATCTTGATGCAGGCGAGCATCGCGTGACGGTGCGCGCCCACGATGTGGTGCCGGGGCGCGAATTCGAGGAAGCGCGGACGACGTATCGATTGGAAGAGGGAGCACCGTGAGCAGCGCATCGCCTGCGCAGGAACTGCCGGTGAAGCTGTTCCGTACGCTCGCCGCGTGGGAGAAGTGGCTGGCGTCCAACGGCGATGCCCCGGGCGTCTGGGTGCAGATTGCCAAGAAGGACAGCGGCGAGACCAGCGTCAGCCAGAACGAAGCCATCGAGGGTGCGCTCTGCCATGGCTGGATCGACGGCCAGAAGCGGGCCTTGGACGATCGCTTCTTCTTGCTGCGCTTCACGCCGCGGCGGCCGCGCAGCGTCTGGTCGAAGATCAACATCGGCAAGGTCGAGCAGTTGATCGCTTCCGGACGCATGCGGCCGGCCGGCTTGCGCGAAGTCGAGGCCGCCCGGGCCGATGGACGCTGGGATGGCGCCTACGAGGGGTCCGCGCGCATGGAGGTTCCGCAGGAGCTTGCCGATGCCATGGCGAGGAGCCGCAAGGCGCGCAGCTTCTTCGACCAGCTCGATCGCGCCAATCGCTACGCGTTCTGCTGGCGCGTGCAGAACGCGAAAAAGCCGGAAACCCGCAAGGCGCGGGCGGAGAAATTCGTGGCGATGATGGAGCGTGGCGAGAAGATCCACGCCTGAGCGGAGCTTCAGCCGGCCAGTGCAATATCCGCGAAGGATTCGACCCGGTCATGGCCGTGCGCGGCCTCGCCGGTGCGGGGCTGCGCATAGTCTTCGCGCCGGTCGACCAGCACCGTCGCCAGGCCGGCTTCGCGCGCCGCGTCGAGTTCCTCGACCACGTCGGAGAGGAACAGGATGTCGGCGGGGGCGATGCCGATCGATTCGGCGATGCGGCGGTAACTGTCGGCCTCGCGCTTGCCGCCGATCTCGGTGTCGAACCAGCCCGAGAAAAGCGGGGTCAGGTCGCCCGCGTCGCTGTGACCGAAGAACAGGCGCTGCGCCGGCACGCTGCCCGACGAGTACACGTACAGCGGCAGTCCGGATTCCTTCCAGGCCTGCAGCGCCGGCGCTGCGTCCGGATAGATGTGCGCGCTGAAGTCGGCATTGCGGTAACCGTCGGACCAGACCATGCCCTGCAGCGCCTTCAGGGCGGTGTGCTTGCGGTCCTCGTCGATCCAGCCCTGCAGCACCTCCACGATCATGCGGTCGTCGCACATGCCGCCGTTCTCGGCCGCGACGGCATCGAGCCAGCGGCGCACGCCCGGCTCCTTGCCGCGAGCGGCGACGAAGGCGGGCAGGGCACGGCGTGCGTACGGGAACAGCACGTCCTTGACGAAGGAGATGCTGCTGGTGGTGCCTTCGATGTCGGTGAGGATGGCGCGGATGGGCATGGCTGTCCTCAATTGCGGTCGGTGTTCTCGTAGCGCGGGAAGCGCTGCGCGATGTCGGTCCCGGTGAAATGGCCGACCCAGCCATCCGGCTCGGTGAAGAAGCGGATCGCCACGAAGCTCGGCTCCGGGCCCATGTCGAACCAGTGCAAGGCGCTGTCGGGGACGGAGATCAGGTCGCCCTGTTCGCAGCGGATCTCGTAGACCTTGCCCTCGACGTGCAGCGTGAACAGGCCTGAGCCGGCGACGAAGAAGCGGACCTCGTCTTCCTTGTGGAAATGCTCGTCGAGGAACTTCGCCCGCATGGTGTCCTTCTGCGGGTTGTCCGGGCCGATGCTGACCACGTCCACGGTCTTGAAGCCGCGTTCGGCGATCAGCCGGTCGATGTCGCTGCGATAGGCGTCGAGGATGATGTCGGGCGCATCGCCGGGAACCACGGGCTTGCCCGCGGTCCACTGCTCGAAGCCGACGCTGATCTTCGCCAGTTCGCGGGCCATCTCGGCCTGGTCCTGGGTGGTCAGCTCCGGTTCGCGGGGATTGTCTTCGGCGAAAATTCGCAAGCGGCTCATGGTGCGGTTCCGTGGCGGGTGGGGCCGCCGTTAGATGGGGGCGGCAACGCCGCCGGAAAACCTCACGAACGCAGGCGGCGCAGGTCCAGTTCGCAGCCCAGCAGGAATTCGAAGGCTTCCAGGTGCCGGCGCGCCTCGGGCATGTCGCGACCCCAGGCATAGAGGCCGTGGCCGTCGATCAGGTAGCCCCAAAGCGTCTGCTTGTCGAGCAGGGCATCGACCTGGGCGGCAAGGGTGTGCATGTCCTGGGTGTTGGCGAACACCGGCACGTCCATCTCGACTTCGTGGGTGCTGGTGCCGCTGAACGCCTTGAGCAGCTCGTAGCCTTCCAGGTGCACGTGGCCCATGCCGGCATAGAGCCGCGAGGCCACGGTCTGGATGTGCGAATGGGTGTGCAGCACGCAGCCGATGTCCGGGAATCGCTTGTAGAGCTGGGTATGCAGCAGCGTTTCGGCGGAGGACTTGAGTTCCGTCGCTACCGGGCGCCCTTCCAGGTCGACCACCATGATGTCGGCTTCATGCAGCTTGCCCTTGTCCCGTCCGGAAACGGTGATCGCCACGTTCTGCGTGTCCATCCGGCGCGAGAAGTTGCTGCTGGTCGCGGGCGTCCAGCCGCGTGCGGCGAGTTCGCGCACGTTGACGATGATTTCCATGGCGCATTGCGCCAGGCGGTCGGGGTCGTAAGGGAGGGGGGAATTCATGCCGGAAAGTGTAGCAACCCGCGTCCGCGGCCATGCCGACGATCCCGTAACGAAAAAGCCCGGCCGAAGCCGGGCTTTCGAAACGCAGGCAACGACCGGATTACGGGCCGGTGCTGGGACCTTCGTGCACCAGCGGATCCGGCGGCAGCTTGTCGCCCATGCCGTGCAGCAGGTGCTCGTTGCCGGGCGCCAGGTGGCTGCGGCGGCGCGCGAACAGGAAGTACACCGCCAGGCCGATCACGGCCCACGCGCAGAAGAACTTGATGGTCGGATTCCAGCCGAGGCTGAAGAACAGCAGCACGCAGCCGGCCATGGCCAGCGGACCGACGATCCAGATGAGCGGCGTCCTGAACGGACGCGGACGGTTCGGTTCGGTCTTGCGCAGCACCATCACGCCCGCGGCGACCATGAAGAACGCGAACAGCGTGCCGGCGTTGGAGATGTCGGCCAGTTCACCGACCGGGAACAGCGCGGCGAAGAACGCCACGAAGACACCGGTGATCCATGTGACCACGTGCGGGGTGTGGAACTTGGGATGCACCCGCGAGAGTGATTCCGGCATCAGGCCGTCGCGCGACATCGTGAACAGGATGCGGGTCTGGCCGAACATCATCATCAGCACGACCGAGGGCAGGGCGATGATCGCCGCGCCCGCAACCAGGTCGCCGATCCGCGGCCAGCCGATCGTGCGCAGCACGAAGGCCAGCGGCTCTTTGCTCATCGACAGCGGGCCACCCGGCTGCGCGCCCATCGAGCCGACCGCGGTGTAGGCGACCAGCAGGTAGAACACGGTGCAGATCGCCAGCGAGCCGATCAGGCCGATGGGAATGTTGCGGTTGGGGTTCTTGGTTTCTTCGGCTGCGGTGGAAACCGCGTCGAAGCCGACGTAAGCGAAGAAGATCGAGGCGGCGGCGCCCAGGACGCCCACGCCCGACAGCGGCGTGCCCCAGCCGTTGGGCAGCATCGGCACGAAGTTCGCGCCATTGACCGCGGGGAAGGCGAGCATGACGAAGGCGCTGAGCGCGGCGATCTTGATCATCACCAGCACGGCCGTGACCTTGGCTGACTTCGAGGTGCCGATCACCAGCAGCCAGGTCACCAGGAGCGCCAGCAGGAAGGCGATCAGGTTGAAGCTGCCCTTGACGGTCGTGCCGTCCGGCAGGGTGACCGAGTCGAACGGGCCAGCGGTCAGCGCCGCGGGCAAGCCCATGTTGTGCGCATGCAGGAAGCCGTTGGCGTAGCCGGACCACCCCACCGACACCGCGCCCGCAGCCACTGCGTATTCCAGGATCAGCGCCCAGCCGACCATCCAGGCGATCAGTTCGCCCAGCACCGCATAGGAGTAGGTATAGGCGGAGCCGGAGACCGGCACCATCGCGGCGATTTCGGAGTAGATCAGCGCGGTCAGCGCGCAGACGATGCCCGCGATGACGAACGAATACATCATGCCCGGGCCGGCCTTGTTGGCCGCCACGGCGGTCAGCACGAAGATACCGGTGCCGATGACCGCACCGATGCCGAGCATGGTGAGGTCGAATGCGCCGAGCTGGCGCGTCAGCGCGCGCTTGCCGGCGGTTTCCAGAATCAGGTCCAGCGGTTTCCTGCGTTGAAACAGCATTACGTTCTCTCCCCAAGAGCGGATGACCAGACGCACGGTTTGCCGCATGGGGCGGAACCTGAGCCGGCGGCACCATACCCTGCGGCGGCGCAAAGGCACAAGGTCGGACAGTCAGGGGCGATAATCGTGGGCCGCACGAGTGCCGCACCCATGAACGAGACCACAGCTCCCGCAGTCCGCCCTCCCGAAATTGACGCACTGCATCATGAGCTTCGGGACTATGCGCGGCGATGGCCCGCGGAGGCGGCTGTGGTGGATTTGTTTGGCGGCTTGCTCGAAGAATCGGGAGCCGACGATCCGTTCACGCGTGAGCGGCTCGCGGGGCATTTCACCGCATCGTCCTGGCTGGTTGATCGCCCGGGCCAGCGCGTGCTGCTGACCCACCACCGCAAGCTCGAGCGCTGGCTGCAACTGGGCGGCCACGCCGACGGCGACCGCGATCTGGCACGCGTCGCCCTGAGGGAGGCCGAAGAGGAGTCTGGACTAAGCGGGCTCTCGGTCGAGCCCACGATCTTCGACCTCGACCGGCACTGGATCCCGGAACGAGGCGATGTCCCCGGCCATTGGCATTACGACGTCCGCTACGTCGTGCACGCCGGCGGAAGCGAGGCCTTCGTCGTGAGCGACGAGTCACACGACCTGGCCTGGCGCGAGATCGCGGCGATCGCAGATGACGCCGGGGCGGACGAGTCGATGTGCCGCATGGCCGGCAAGTGGCTGGCGCGCGGCTGACACGCGCAATCGAAGTCGGTCCCGGAAGGGCGAAGGCCAGGCAGATGCCTGGCCTTCATGCCGACCCGCATCGGGATCGGATTAGTCAGCGCGCCCGGCGAATTCGCCGGTAGCGGTATTCACCAGCACCTTTTCGCCGTTGCCGATGTACTCGGGCACCATGATCTCGATCCCGGTCGACAGCTTCGCCGGCTTGGGGCGCTTCGTCGCGGTGCCGCCCTTCAGTTCCGGCGGCGTTTCCACGACCTCGATCGCGACGTTCTGCGGCAACTGCACCGCGACCGGCTGGTCGTCGATGATCTGCACGTAGCAGCCGGAGAGGTCCTCGACGATGTAGCCCGCGGCGTCGCCGACGACATCGGCGTCGAGCGTATACGGCGTGTAGTCCTCGTCGTCCAGGAACACGAACGCGTCGCCGTCCTTGTAGGAGAACGTTGCCTGGCGGCGGCTCAGTTCGACCTCCTTGAGCTCGTCCTCCGCGCCCATGCTGACGTCGAGCTTCACGCCGCCCGGCACGCTGTACATGGTGAAACGGTACTTCACGTTGCCGCCGCGACCCTGCGGCGAGCTGCGCTCGATGTCGCGGATCTGGTAGACGCCGTTGTTGTGTTCGACAACGTTGCCTTTCTTTACGTCGTAAGCCTTCATGGGTTCAGTCGGTGGTATCGGAAGTAAGTGATCGGAAGAGTCGCTCGTTGATCCACCACGCCAGCGCGCCCCACGCGGCGCCGCCGATCGCGCACAGCGGCACGGCGATGGCGAGCAGCAGCGGCAGGCGGGGGTTCTGCAAGCCGAGCTGCAGGCTGACCATGACGGCCAGGAAAGCGGCCATGAGGCCGCCCCACGTCAGGGCGCCGCGTACGAGCACGAAGCGCACGGCACCGCGGGCCCGGATCGCCGGCCAGCGTTCGAGCAACCAGCGCTGGCGGGTCCCAAGGCCCATGTTTACTTCGGCGCCAGGCGCGTCGCGCCATCCAGGCGGATCGTTTCGCCGTTGAGGTAGCGGTTGCCCAGGATGTACGCGACGAGGTCGGCGAACTCCTCCGGCCGACCCAGGCGCGAGGGATACGGAATGGTCGCGGCCAGCGACTGCTGCACCGATTCAGGCATGCCGTCGACCATCGGCGTCCAGAACACGCCCGGCGCGACGGTCATGACGCGGATGCCGAAGCGCGACAGCTCGCGGGCCATCGGCAGGGTCATGCCGACGACGCCGCCCTTGCTCGCCGAGTAGGCCGCCTGGCCGATCTGGCCTTCGTAGGCGGCGACCGAGGCGGTGTTGACGATCACGCCGCGCTCGCCGTCTTCGCCGGCCTCGTTGTTCTGCATGATCGCGGCGGCGGCCTTGGCGACATTGAAGCTGCCGACCAGGTTCACCATCACGGTGGTCTGGAACTGCGACAGCGGCATGGGGCCGTCCTTGCCGAGCATGCGGCCGGCGCCGAGGATGCCCGCGCAGTTGATCGCGGCATTGAGGCCGCCCAGGAATTCCTTCGCCGCGTCCACATTGGCGGTGACACCGGCTTCGCTGGTCACGTCGGTCTTGAAGTAGCGCGCGTTGGCTTCGCCCAGTTCGCTGACGGCGGCGGCGCCTTTCTCGTCGTTCACATCGAACAGCGCGGCCTTGCCGCCGTGCGCGACCAGATGCCTGGCCACGGCCAGGCCGAGGCCGGAGACGCCGCCGGTGACGATGGCGCGGACGTTGTTGAGCTGCATGGGGAAGTTCCTGAGGCGGAAACCGGCGATTTTAGCCCGCCCGCGAGCCGCTGGGCCCACCAGGATTTCCAGGGCGGCCGCGGCCGTGCAGGCAGCGCTTCACGGGCTGCGGTAGATCACGCCGTCCTTCATTACGAAGACGGGCTTGCGCAGGCTCTCGATGCGTTCGCTCGGATCGCCCGCGAACCCGGCCAGGTCGGCGCTCAGACCCGGTGCGATGCGCCCGATCCGATCCTGCTGGCGCAGGATCCGGGCCGCGACGCTGGTGCAGGCACGCAGGGTCTGCGCGGGCGACATGCCCAGCTTCACCATCCACGCCGGCTCGCGCCAGTTGTCGCCATGACGGAAGACACCGACGTCGCTGCCGCACCCGATGGTCGTGCCCGCGCCCAGTGCGGCACGAAAGGCCTGCGCGGCTTGCTGCATCCCGGGAGTCTCCGCTGCGCCGGGTTCATAGGCTTCGAAGTACTCCGCGTACGCCTCCACGGCGGTCAGTGTCGGCAGGTAGGCGACATGGCGATCGCGCATCAGGCGGAATGTGGCGGCGCTGCCCGCGGTGCCGTGCTCGATGCTGTCGACTCCGGCTTCGATCGCCATGCGCATGCCCTTGTCGCTGGCCGCGTGCGCCGCCACCGGCCGCCCGGACAGGTGCGCGGTCTCGACCAGTGCACGCAATTCGTCCGCGCTGAAGGTGGGCTGTGCGCTGCCATCGGCACCGATGCGGTAGTCGGCATACACCTTGATCCAGTCGGCGCCGCGCCCGGCCTGTTCGCGCACCGCACGGATAACCTCGTCGGTGCCGCTGACGGCTTGCGCACCCTGCGGCAGCTCGGCGTCAGGGTCGAAGCCGCGCGGCCCCGGACCGTAGCTGCTGCTGGCCACGATCGCCCGTGTGGCGACGAACAGGCGCGGGCCGGGGATCCGGCCTTCGTCGATCGCGCGCTTGACCGATACGTCCGCATAGCCCGCGCCTTCCGTACCCAGATCGCGCAACGCGGTAAAACCCGCCATCAGTGTGTCGCGTGCATGCTGGGCGGCGGCGAGGGTGCGGTAGGGCGTGGGCTCCTTGAGGACCTGGTCGTTCCAGGCCGTTTCGTTGTACGGATGCAGGAACAGGTGCGAATGCAGGTCGATGAGGCCGGGCGTCAACGTGGCGCCGGGCAGATCGATGCGCTGCGCATCCGCGGGGATGGTCAGGTGCGCGGCGTCGCCCACCGCCACGATCGCCCCATCGCGCACCAGCACGGCCCAGCCGGAATGCGAGGGCGCGTCATCCCCGGTCCAGACCTTATCGGGTCGCAACAGGTAAACGGACGCCGCCTTGGTCTGCGCCGGCGCGGCGTCAGGGAAGAGCCCGAACGCCAGCAGCGTCGCGCATAGGACGGAAACCAGCCGCGCCATCACAGCTCCAGCAGGTAGAAAGTGTTGCAGCCGCCGTGTCCGGTGCGTCCGCGCGGGGCGCCAATGCGCTTGAAGCCGTGCCGCTCGTACAGGCGGATCGCGTCGTTCATGCCACCGAGCGTCTCCAGGTAGCAGTTGCGGAAACCGAACGACCGCGCCGCATCCAGGCAGCGCCGCAGCATTTCGCTGCCGATGCCCCGGCCGCGAATGGATTTGAGGAAGTACATCTTGCGCAGCTCGCAGGTGTCGTCGTCACCGCCGACCAGCGGCGCGACGCCACCGCCTCCGACGACCTTGCCGTCCAGCTCGACCACGAAGTACGCGCTGCGCGGCAGGGAATACGCGCGTTGCATCCAGTCGACTTCCGGATCGTTGATGGCGAATCCATCGCCTACCGCGCCGTATTCGGGCATCACCGTGCGGATGATCCGCGCGACGGCTGCCTCATCACGCGGTTCTATCGGCCGGATCTTCCATGCGAGCGTCATCAACTGGCCTCCCGGGGTGGCGGATACATGGCTTGCAACTCGTCCGGCGCGAGGCCGGGCGAAAACAGGAATCCCTGGCCCGTCGCCACGCCGATGTCGAGCAGGAACCGGCGCTGGCGTTCGGTCTCGATGCCTTCAGCCACCAGGCTCAGGCCAAGGCTGCGGGCGATGCCGGTTACGGCATGGCACACGGCGACGTCCGACTTGCGGTCGGGGACGCCCTGGACGAACAGCTGGCTGAGCTTGAGGCCGTGGATGGGAAGCCGGCGCAGGTAGTTGAGCGCGCTGTAGCCTTCGCCGAAGTCGTCGATCGTCAGGATCACGCCCATGTCGCGCAGGGCGGCAAAGGTGCGCACGGTGTCCGGGGCGTCCTCGATCAGCACGCGCTCGGTGAACTCCAGCTCCAGCGCAGCGCCGGGCAGTCCGGATTCGGCGAGCGCGGCGCGCACGTGTTCGGCCAGGTCCTCGCCGAGGAACTGGCGATAGGAAACATTGACCGCGACACGCTCCAGCCCCAGTCCGCGATCGCGCCATCGCCGCATCTGCCTGCAGGCTTCGCGCAGGACCCAGCCGCCGATGCCGACGATGTCGCCGGTGGTCTCGGCATGGCTGATGAAGTGGTCGGGACGCATCTCGCCGAGCAGGCGATTGTTCCAGCGGATCAGGGCCTCGGCACCAACCACCTTGCCGGTATCGATCTCCACCAGCGGCTGGTACACCAGGTTGAATTCGTCGTTGATCACCGCGCGGCGCAGGTGCGTTTCCAGCTGCAGGCGCTGCAATTGCCGCTCGGCCAGTTCGGCGGTGAACGACTGCCAGTCGTTGCGGCCCCGACGCTTGCTGTCGTACATGGCGACGTCCGCGTTCTGGATCAGCTGCTGCGCACGGCGACCGTCGATCGGCGCCTGGGCGATGCCGATGCTTGCGGTGATGCTGAATTCCTCGCCATCCATGCGGAAGCTTTCCGAGAAGGCTTCGAGGATGGCGTCGGCAAGGCGCTCGGGGCGGGTGGGCTCGTCGCCGGTGGAGCAGATGACGAGGAACTCGTCGCCGCCGAAGCGGGCGATCAACCCTTCGCTGCCGATGGCGCGCTGGATGCGGCGCGAGGCCGCCGACAGCAGACGGTCGCCGGCGGCGTGGCCGAGCACGTCGTTGACGATCTTGAAGCGGTCGAGGTCGATGTAAAGGACGGCCGCGCGCTGGAGCGCGGGGTCGGACAGCCGGGTCTCCAGTTCCTCCAGCACGGCATCGCGGTTGAGCAGGCCGGTCAGCGGGTCGGTGCGCGCTTGCACGCGCAGGGTTTCCTCGGCCTGCTTGCGCTCGGTGATGTCCTGCAGGGTGCCGGTGATGTGCGCGCTTAGCGGGTTGCCGGTTTCGACTTCGCCGATCACGCGGATCCAGAACATGTGGCCGTTGGCGTGCCAGCCCTGCAGGTCCAGGTTGAGGCCGCGCCCGTGCGCGATGCCGTGGTCGAGTGCGGCCCGGAAGCGGCGCCGGTCGGGCTCGCGCAGGCACGCCAGCAGTTCGTCCATCGTTGAAGGCGCGGGGTGCTGGCCGAGGATGCGCTTGGCCTCCTCGGTGAGGTAGAGCGTGTTGCGGCCGGTATCCCATTCCCAGCCGCCGATATGCGCCAGCGCCTGGGCACGGTCGAACAGGGTGCTGTCGCGCTTGAGCGCCGTCACGTCGGAGAACAACGACAACACGCGCGCCGGCTTGCTGCCACCTGCCTCGAATTGCGGCACGCAGGTGACGGAAAGCCATTTCAGCTGGCGCGTCCGGCGGCTGTAGAAGCCGAGCACCGTGCTTTCCACGATCTTGCCGGTGCGCAGCGAATAGAGCGCCGGCTGGTCCGCCTGGGGTACCGCGCGGCCGTGTTCGTCGAAGGTCTGCCAGACCTCCTCGCGCAGGTCGTCCTGCAGTGCGCGCTCGTCCTCGATGCCCAGGATGCGCATCGCCGCCGGATTGGCATGGATGATCTGGCCGTCGGAATCGCGGACGATGATGCCCTTGTCGATCGATTCCATCAGTTCGCGATAGCGAAGTTCCGCTTCGTGGCGACCGCTGAGGTCGCGTGCGACCGCCACGATCCGGACTTTCCCGTCGTCGCTGAAGCCGGCCGAGTGCACCTCGACCGGGAAGCGCGTGCCGTCCGCGCGCATGTTGGTCACTTCGATGACGTAGGTTTCGCCGCGGCTCAGCGATTCCCATACCGGGCGCAGGTGGTCGCGCGGAAGGTCGGGATTGAGGAATTCGATCGGCTTGCCGACGATTTCCTCGCGCGTGCGCTGGTAGGCCGACATCCCGGCCTTGTTGACGTCCAGCACCGTGCCGTCCCAGTCGATGATGCTGACCGGATCGGGTACCGCATCGAACACCGCGCGGTAGCGGCTGCGCTCGATATCCGCGGCCTGGTCGGCGCCGCGAAGCGCGTCGCGCGCCTGCTGCAGGAGCGGGCGCAGGTGCGCGGGCAGGGAGGGGTCGTTGCAGGCCAGCTCGAGCGCCGCGAGCGTCGTGGCGGCATCGGTCTCCGATGTCGGTTCGACGGCTCGCAGCGGCCCGGTCTTGGTCATTTCGATCCCATCATTTCGCCAGCAGTGCCTTGCCTGCCTTGCTGCCGGTTTCGCGCCCCAGGAGGTTGGCGAGCCAGCGCCCGGTTTCTGCGAGCCGCTCGAGATCCACGCCGGTCCCGATGCCCAGTCCATGCAGCATATACACAACGTCCTCGCTGGCGACATTCCCGCTCGCGCCCTTCGCGTAGGGACAGCCGCCGGCCCCGGAAACCGCGGCATCGACGACCGCAACGCCTTCCTCGAGGCAGCCCAGGATGTTGGACAGCGCCTGGCCATAGGTGTCATGGAAATGGACGGCCAGCGCCGGCATCGGCACCTCCGCGGCCACCGCCCGAAGCATGGCGCGCGCCTTGCCCGGCGTGCCCACGCCGATGGTGTCGCCGAGCGAGATTTCGTAGCAGCCCATTTCGTGCAGCGCCCTGGCGACGCGCACGACGTCGGCTAGCGGGACCTCGCCCTGGTAGGGGCAACCCAGCACGGTGGAGACGTAGCCGCGCACCTTGACTGCATCGGCCTTCGCCCGCTCCATCACCGGTGCGAAACGGGCCAGGGATTCGTCGATGCCCGCATTGATGTTCTTGCGGTTGAAGGCCTCGGAGGCCGCGGTGAACACGGCGATCTCGTTCACGCCGACGGCGCGGGCGCGCTCGTAACCCTGTTCGTTCGGCACCAGCACCGGGTAGCTGATCCCGGGTTGCCTGGCGATGCCCGCGTAAACCTCGGCCGCATCAGCCAGTTGCGGTACCCACTTCGGACTGACGAAGCTGGTGGCTTCGATGCTGCGCAGGCCGGTTGCGGACAGGCGGTCGATCAGCGCGATCTTGTCCGCGGTGGCGATGATGGACTTCTCGTTCTGCAGGCCGTCGCGCGGCCCGACTTCGACGATGCGTACCTGCGATGGCATGGTCACGTCAGGACTCCAGCGCCACCAGCACCGCGTCCGCCTCGACGAAGTCGCCGGTGGCCGCGCGCACATCCGCGACCGTGCCGGCGCGCGGCGCCTTCAGGCTCAGCTCCATCTTCATCGCTTCGATCACCATGACCTCCTGGCCCGCCTCGACCTTGTCGCCCGGTGCCGCCCTAACGACCACCACGCGTCCCGGCATCGGCGCCGTGACGCGGTCCACGCCGCCGCCGGCGGAAGCCTGTTCGTGACGATACATCGCCACCGGCTCCAGCCCCAGCCGCTGGACACCGTCGTGCACGACCAGCTGCCGGCCCTGCTCCAGCAGCGTGAACCGGCGCGCCCGGCCGTCCAGGCGCAGGCTCAGGTCACCGTTCTCCAACCTTGCGCCGGAGATGTGCGCGACGGTGCCGTGCGCAAGGCCCTCGATCCGGTACGCACCGTTGCTGCCGTGCGTGCGAAGTTCGACGCGCTGGCCCCGATGCAGGAAGGCGAGATTGCGGTGGCCACCATGACCCAATCGCCAGCCGTCGGCGATGGCCCACGGCGACGCCGGGTCGGACGAGACCCGGGCGCGCTCGCGCGTTTCGCTTTCCTGCAGCAGCAGTTGCGCCGTCGCGGCGGCGAGGAGCAGGTCGGAGTCCATCGTTCCCGTCTCGGCGGGCGGAACGAATTCATCCAGGTGGCGATCGAGGTAGCCGGTATCGATGGTGGCTTCGACGATCGCCGGGTGGCGCACCAACCGCTCGAGGAACTCGATGTTCGACTTGGGTCCGGCGATGTCGCACCGCGCCAGGGCTTCGCGCAGGCGGGCGAGGGCACGCGGACGATCGCCATCGTGGACGATCAGCTTGGCGATCATCGGGTCGTAGAAGATCGTCACCGTATCGCCTTCGACCACGCCGGAATCGATGCGCACGTGCGCATCGGGAACCGGCAAGCGCAAGCGCTCCAGCCGGCCCGAACCCGGCAGGAATCCGGCTTCCGGGTCTTCGGCGTACAGGCGGACTTCGATGGCATGCCCGACCTGGCGGATGTCCGGCTGCGCCAGCGGCAGCGGCTCGCCGGCGGCGACCCGCAACTGCCACTCGACCAGGTCCAGGCCGGTGACCAACTCCGTGACGGGATGCTCGACCTGCAGGCGCGTGTTGATCTCCATGAAGTAGAAGCCACCGTCCTGGCCGACGATGAATTCCACGGTGCCGGCGTTGACGTAGTCGATCGCGCGCGCGGCCATCACCGCCGCCTGGCCCATGGCTTCGCGCAATTCCGGCGTCAGGAACGGGGACGGCGATTCCTCCAGCACCTTCTGGTAGCGGCGCTGGGCGGAGCATTCGCGTTCGTTGAGGTGCAGCGTGTGGCCGTGGGCATCGGCGAAGACCTGGATCTCGATGTGGCGGGGCCTTTCGACGTAGCGTTCCAGCAGCACGCGGTCGCGGCCGAAGGCGTTGCGCGCTTCGCGCTGGCAGCTTTCGAGGTTGGCCGCGAACTCGCCACTCGAGTGGACGATGCGCATGCCCTTGCCGCCACCGCCGTGCGCGGCCTTGATCATCAGCGGGTAGCCGATGGCGTCGGCTTCGTGCTGGAGCACCGCAGCCGACTGGTCTTCACCGGTGTATCCCGGCACGACCGGAACGCCGGCCGCGTGCATGAGCTCCTTGGCTCCGGCCTTGCTGCCCATCCGGCGCATCGATGCGCCCGACGGTCCGATGAAGGCGATGCCGGCCGCGGCAACCGCGTCGGCGAAATCCGCGTTTTCGCTGAGGAAGCCGTAGCCGGGATGGACGCCCTGGGCGCCGCTGCGCCGGGCGACCTCGATGATCGCGTCCCCGCGCAGGTAGGAATCCTGCGGACGCGGGCCGCCGATGCAGTACGCCTCGTCCGCCTGGCGGACGTGCTGCGCATCGGCGTCGGCTTCCGAATACACCGCGACGGTGCGAATGCCGAGCTTGCGTGCGGTGCGGATGACGCGGCAGGCGATTTCGCCGCGATTGGCGATCAGTATCTTCGAGAACATCGGCAGCTTATTCCGGCGCGTGGCAGACGGCTTCGATGTTGTGACCGTTGAGGTCGATCACGAACGCGCCGTGGTAGTTGGGATGGTAGTGCGCGCGGATGCCCGGCGCGCCGTTGTCGCGGGCCCCGGCGGCCAATGCCGCCTGATGGAAGGCATCCACGGCGGCGCGCGAGCGGGCGCTGAAGGCGATGTGCAGGCCGTCGCGCGTCACCGCGGCGCCAGTGCCGGCACCGATCCAGAAATCCGGACTGCCGTCCGCGCCGAAGCCCAGGTGGCGCGCGTCGGTGCCGGTCATTTCCGGGGTTACCTCCATGACCGCACCGTACCCCAGTGGGGCCAGTACCCGTGCATAGAACACCTTGCTGGCGTCGAAGTCGGCGACGGTGATTCCGATGTGGTCCAACATGACGTTCTCCTTCGGGGGCCTAGATGCACCAGGCCGGCTTGCGCTTGTCGAGAAAGGCCCCCAGGCCTTCCTGGCCCTCGGGCGACACGCGCAGTTGGGCGATGAGCGCGGCATTGTCGGCGTCGAGGCGATCGCGGCTGGTTTCGTCGGCTACTCGCCGGACCAGCCGCTTGGCCGAGGCAGCCGCGACCGGCCCGGCCTTGAGCAGGAGATCAAGCTGGCGCTGGATCGCCCCGTCCAGGGTCGCGGCCTCGACGACGTCGTGCAGCAGGCCGATGCGCTTGGCTTCGGCGGCGTCGAAGATTTCCGCAGTGGCGAACCAGCGGCGTGCCTGGCGCGCCCCGATCGCCTCGATGACGTACGGCGAAATCACGGCGGGCAGCAGGCCGAGCTTGCTCTCGGTGAGGCCGAACCTGGCTTCCGGCGCGCCCAAGGCGATGTCGCAGCACGCCACCAGGCCCACGCCGCCGCCGAACGCGGCCCCGTGCACGCGGGCGACGGTGGGCTTCGGCAGCTCGTCGAGGGTTCGCATCAGGCGGGCAAGGGCGAGGGCATCCTCGCGGTTGGCTGCCTCGCTGGCTCCCGCCATTCCGCGCATCCAGTTCAGGTCGGCCCCGGCCGAAAACGAACTGCCTTCGCCCTCCAGCACCACCACGCGGACGCCGTCGTCATTTCCGGCCGCCTCGAGCGCTCCGGTCAGCGCAGCGATCAGCATCGCGTCGAAAGCGTTGTGCAACTCCGGGCGGTTCAGGCGCAGCCGGGCAACGGGCCCTTCGCGCAGACTCAGGAGCGGGTGGCTCATGGGCGAATTCCATGTCGGGAAAAATGAATGATAGCGAGCGGTGCCCGGCCGCTGGCCAGCAACCCACCAAACGCAGCGGCTCCGCTCCCTGCTAGAATGAGAACAATTCCCATTTGTGGCCATCGGCCGCCGGGCGAACCACCTTGAAGCTGTCCGAATTGCCGCGCCGCACCGCCGCTACCGTGGAGCGGGTCGAAGACCAGATGCCCAACGACGCAATCGCGCGGCGATTGCGCGAACTGGGCTTCGTGCAGGGCGAGCGCGTGGAGGTGGTGGCGGCAGGCCCGGTATCCGCCGAACCATTGCTGGTGCAGGTCGGCTTCACCCGTTTTGCGTTGCGCCGTAGCGAGGCCGCGCGCGTGCGCATCCTCCCCGCCGCGCAGGCGATCGGGGAGGGCGCATGAGCAACTCGGCAGCCATCCGCCTCGCGCTTGTCGGCAATCCCAACTGCGGCAAGACCGCGCTGTTCAACCTGCTGACCGGCAGCCGGCAGAAGGTTGCGAACTACGCGGGCGTCACGGTGGAACGCAAGGAGGGCCGCTTCCACGCGCCGTCCGGGCGGCATTACGCACTGTTGGACCTGCCGGGCGCGTACAGCCTGCAGGCGGCCAGCCTGGACGAAGCGATCACCCGCGACCTATGCCGCGGCTTCTATCCCGGCGAGCCCGCCCCGGACGTGATCGTGTGCGTGGTGGACGCGACCAATCTGCGCCTGCACCTGCGCTTCGCGCTCGAGGTGCGCCAACTAGGCAGGCCGATGGTGCTGGCGGTAAACATGATGGATGCGGCACGGCGGCGCGGGATCGACGTCGATCTTGTCGCGCTGGAGCGCGAGTTGGGCGTCCCGGTGGTGCCGACGGTCGCGGTTCGCCGCGACGGCGCACGCGAACTGGTCGCCAAACTCGACGCGATTGCCGAGACGGTGCATGAGCCACGCACTCACCTGGGTAGCGGCGTCGTCGATCCCGATGTTCTGCACGAGGAGACGCGGAGGCTGCTAGCGCTCGCGGTAACCATGCCGCGTCGCACGGCAGAAATCGACGACGCCCTCGACCGCTGGTTGCTGCATCCGGTAATCGGCCTGCTTTCCCTGGCGGTGGTGATGTTCCTGATCTTCCAGGCCGTCTATGCCTGGGCCACGCCATTGATGGATCTGATCGACGCGGGGACCGCCGCGCTGGGCACCTGGACAGGGGCGGCCCTGCCGGCCGGCCCACTCAGGAGCCTGATCGTCGACGGCATCATTGCCGGCGTCGGCGGCGTGATCGTGTTCCTGCCGCAGATCCTGATCCTGTTCGCCTTCATCCTCGCACTGGAGGAGTCGGGCTACCTGCCTCGCGCCGCGTTCCTGCTCGACCGCCTGATGGCGTCGGCCGGCCTGTCAGGCCGTTCGTTCATTCCGTTGCTGTCGAGTTTCGCCTGCGCGATCCCCGGGATCATGGCCACGCGCTCGATCCAGGATCCGCGCGACCGTCTGGCCACGATCATCGTCGCGCCGCTCATGACTTGTTCGGCGCGCTTGCCGGTTTACGCCCTTCTGATCGGGGCCTTCATCCCGCAACAGAAGATTGGGATCCTCAACCTGCAGGGCCTGGTCCTGTTCGCCTTGTATGCGGCCGGCATCCTCAGTGCCCTACTGGTGGCTTGGGTGATGAAGAGGTGGCGCCGGGACAAGAGCGAGCACGCCTTGCTGCTGGAACTCCCGTCGTACCGCATGCCGCATCCACGCGATCTTGCGCTGGGCCTGTGGGAGCGTGCGGCGATCTTCCTCAAGCGCGTGGGCGGCATCATCCTGGCGTTGACCATCCTGTTGTGGGTGCTGCTGACGTTTCCGACCCCGCCCGTGGGATATGCAGGGGCCGCGATCGACTACAGCTTCGCCGGCCGCATCGGCCATGCGATGACCACCCTGTTCGCGCCGATCGGCTTCAACTGGCAGATCTGCATCGCGTTGATTCCAGGACTTGCGGCGCGCGAAGTCGCGGTCTCGTCGCTCGCCACCGTCTATGCGCTGTCCGCCACCGACGATGCGGCGGCGGCCCAGGCGTTGTCACCCCTCATCGCGCAAGACTGGTCAGTGGCAACGGCGCTGTCGCTGCTGGTCTGGTACATCTACGCGCCGCAGTGCATTTCGACACTGGCCACGATCCGTCGCGAGACCCATTCCTGGAAGCAGGTGGGGATGAGTGCCGGATACCTTTTCGGCATGGCGTACCTGGCCTCGCTGATCACCTACCAGGTGGCAGCGGCCCTAGGAGCGGGATGATGGATACCGGGCTCGTGGTGCAATACGTCGTGATCGCGGTGGCGGTGGTGGCCAGCGCAGCCTTCGTTGCGCAAAAGCAGTTCCCTGCCGGCGTGCGCCGACTGCGCATAGCGCTTGCGGTTCCGCTCGTGCGCAATGGTCGTGCGACCTGGGTGCAGCGGCTTGGACACTGGCTGGCGCCCGCACCGCGGCTGGGAGAAGGCAGCTGCGGCGAATGCCACAGCTGCGATACCGGCCATTCCTAGATCCGCTGTCGCACGAGCGATTGTCCGATCAGTGCTTGCGCCGCGCCTTGGCGCCGGTGGCCTCGGTCATCTCGACCGCCAGCGTGAAAGTGCGCTGCTCATCCGGATACAACGCCCCGACGCCGATCACCTGACGCGCGACTTCCTCGCCGCGCTCGTTCTTGATCGACAGCACCATCGAATACTCCCAGGCGACCTCACCGGGCGGCGGTGAGATCGTGCCTTCGACATGCAGGGGCGAAATCTTGGTCTTCGTCCCGGCGATCGCCGCTTCATCGAAACGCAGATGGTGCTTGCACGCCGGGCAGACGCTGGCGCTTTCCAGGATCACCGTCTTGCAGTGCGGGCAGGTGCGGGTGGCGCCTGGCATGCCCGGGCGCGGGGTGCTCATGACGTCGCGCCGGACTCCGCGTTGCCGTTCTTGGACTTGTCGCCACCGAACTCGACCTGGCCTTTCATGCGCGAGCCCGCCGCGACGGTCATCGTCTCAGCCTTGACGTCGCCGATCATCGCGCCGTTGGCGAGCAGTTCGACGCGTTGCGCCGCTTCAATGTTGCCTTCGAGTTCGCCCGCGATCACGACCTTGCGCGCGCGCACGCCGCCGTTGACCTTGGCACCGACTTCGATCGTGAGATCGCCCTGCACATGCACGTCGCCCTTGAAGCGGCCGGCAATGCGGATGTGGCCGGCACCTTCGATCTTGCCTTCGATGGTCAGGTCGGAAGCGATGAGCGACTCCTTGCCTTCGCCGCGCTCTACCGGAGCGGTTCGCGATTGTGCGGCGGTGCCGAGGTTGAATTCGTTCGGATCCGGCTCGCGCTTGAGTGCGGTTTCGACGGGCTTGGGCGGTTCCGGCGGAGCAGGAACATCGCGTTTTGGGGCGGATGGCTGGTTGAAAATCGCCATGACGCGGACTCCTCTGTTGGGGGGACAGGAATGGTCGAATCAGGCTTTCGAGCCTAGCACGCGCCCCGGGGAGTCGCGTTGTGACACGGTGCAGTAAAGCAGGCTCGCCGCGCCGGAATGGGTGCGTCCGATGTTCCTGCGTTCAGCTAGATGCGCGACGCCGTTGCGGCTTGCGCAGCCGATTACATGCGGAATACGCCAAAGCGCGTGCGATCTTCGATCGGCGCATTGAGGCTGGCGGAGATCGCGAGGCTCAGTACGCGTCGGGTGTCCGCGGGATCGATGATGCCGTCATCCCACAAACGTGCGGTCGCGTAGTAGGGATTTCCTTGCGACTCGTATTGCTCGCGGATGGGGGCCTTGAAGGCTTCTTCCTCTTCCGGCGTCCAGACCTTCCCCGCGCCCTCGATGCCGTCGCGCTTGACCGTCGCCAGTACCGATGCAGCTTGCTCCCCGCCCATCACGCTGATGCGCGCATTGGGCCACATCCAGAGGAACCGTGCGCCATAGGCGCGGCCGCACATCGCATAGTTGCCGGCGCCGAAACTTCCACCAATGACGACGGTGAACTTGGGCACGTGCGAGCATGCCACCGCCGTGACCATCTTCGCGCCATCCTTCGCGATGCCGGCATTCTCGTACTTGCGGCCGACCATGAAGCCGGTGATGTTCTGGAGGAACACCAGCGGGATGCCGCGCTGGTTGCACAGCTCGATGAAATGCGCGCCCTTGAGCGCGGACTCGGCGAACAGGATGCCGTTATTGGCGACGACGCCAACCGGATAGCCGTGCAGGTGCGCGAAGCCCGTCACCAGGGTCTTGCCATAGCGGGCCTTGAATTCCTGCAATTCGCTGCCGTCGACGACGCGGGCGATGACCTCGCGGATGTCGAAGGGCCGGCGGGTGTCTTTCGGCACGATCCCGTACAAATCCTCGGCGGGGTAGAGCGGCTCGCTCGCGGCGCGTACGGCGAGCGGCAAGCGCTTGGCGCGGTTGAACGTGCCTACGATGTCCCGTGCGATCTGCAGGGCATGTCGATCGTCTTCCGCGAAATGATCGGCGACACCGGATACCGAAGTGTGTACATCCGCGCCGCCCAGGGCCTCCGCGTCGACCACTTCGCCGGTGGCGGCCTTCACCAGGGGAGGGCCGCCGAGAAAGATCGTGCCTTGTTCCTTGACGATGATCGACTCGTCGCACATGGCCGGTACGTAGGCGCCACCGGCGGTGCACGATCCCATGACGACGGCGACCTGCGGGATATTCTCCGCGCTCATGCGCGCTTGGTTGTAGAAGATCCGGCCGAAATGTTCCTTGTCCGGGAACACCTGGTCCTGCAAGGGCAGGAAGGCGCCGCCCGAGTCGACCAGGTAAACGCAGGGGAGGTTGTTCTCGCGGGCAATCTCCTGGGCGCGAAGATGCTTCTTGACCGTCATCGGGAAGTAGGTGCCACCCTTGACCGTCGCGTCGTTGGCGACGATCACCACCTCCTGGTCCATGACCCGGCCGATGCCGCAGACCATTCCAGCGGCGGGGGCCGCGTCGTCGTACATGCCTTCCGCCGCCAGCGGGGCGATCTCGAGGAATGGGGAGCCGGGATCGAGCAAGGCGGCGATGCGGTCGCGCGCGAGAAGCTTGCCGCGCTCGGTGTGCTTGATTCGAGCCCTCTCGCCGCCACCGCCGGCTGCGCGGGCCAGTCGGGCATCCAGTTCCTCGACCAGGGCCCGGTGATAGGCGACGTTCTCCTGGAAGTCCTGCGAGCGTGGATCGAGCTGAGAGGTGATCGCGGGCATCTTGGCGGGCGCTGAAAAGACGCGGAATGAAAACACACCCCGACTTGCTGCGCCATGGAGGGCCGGGCGCATCCAGGGTCGCCGGGGCAATGCGCGGAAAGTGACGCAAAAAAGAAGGCCCGCTTGCGCGGGCCTTCTTCGTATCGCAAGGCAAGAAGTGGATTACTTCTTGACTTCTTCCTTCGCTTCTTCGGCCTTGTCAGCGACGTTCTGAGCGGCGTCGGCGGTAGCCTGGGCAGCGTCAGCAGCGGCGCCGGCGGTGGCGGCAGCAGCGTCGGTGGTGGCAGCGGCAGCAGCGTCACCGGCCTGGGCAGCAGCGTCGGTGGTGGCGGTGGCAGCGGCGTCGGTAGCGGCAGCAGCGGCGTCGCCAGCGGCGGCGGCGGCGTCACCAGCAGCGGTGGCGGCGTCGGTAGCAGCAGCCTGGGCCTGGTCGGCCGAGGCAGCGGCTTCTTCGGACTTGTTGCAGGCCGACAGGGCGAGGACCGCAGCGGCGAGGAGGACGTAGAGCTTGGTGTTCATTGATGTCTCCGAGGAGTTGTCTGAAAAACTAGTTTTACCGTCAGGCAACGCCAGTGCGCGCAGCGATCCGGCAGGGAGCCGGCTTCCTATCGTTCACTGACCCACATGGAAAGAGCCGCCGGCAAGCCGACGGCCCTTCCCTGTTCACTGTAACAGATTCAGCCTGTTAAGGAAGTACTGTTACTTCTTTTCTTCGGTCGCTTCCTGGGCAGCGTCCTTCGCCTGCTCGGCGGCGTCAGCAGCCTGCTTGGCGGTGTCGGCAGCAGTGTCCGCAGCCTCGTTGGTCGGGGCGGTGGCAGCAGCGTCGGCCGAGGTGGCAGCAGCGTCGGCGGCCTGGGCGGCAGCGTCAGCGGCCTGCTGGGCGGCATCGCCAGCAGCCTGGTCGGTGGAAGCGGTTGCGGTATCAGCAGCAGCCTGAGCCTCGGTCGCCGCAGCGGAAGCGTCGGCGGCGGCGTCTTCGGCCTGCTTCTGGTTCGAGCACGCGGCCAGAGCGAAGCCCAGAGCCAGGGCGATCAGCGCCTTATTGAAAGTCATGTTCGTTTCCTCGTCGTGGATGGGTCAACGCGCAGGGAGCGCGTCGCTAACAATGATGACAAGGCCATTACGCGTGTCAAGCGGGTGGCCGTCTTTATTTCGTTATCCCGTTGTTAGGCTTTTCGCAGGTTAAGGACAAGGTTACCCGCACATGAAATGCGGGCACATCTTTCACTTGGCGTGCACGCCTGCGAAGCGTTCCGCCCTTGGATCAGGCAATTTCTATCGCCACTGCGGTGGCTTCGCCGCCGCCGATGCACAGCGACGCTACCCCACGCTTGCCGCCGCGCCGGCGCAGCGCGTTGATCAAGGTGACGACCAAGCGGGCGCCGCTTGCGCCGATCGGATGGCCCAGGGCGCACGCCCCGCCATTGACGTTGAGCTTGTCGTGGGCGATGCCCAAATCCTTCATCGGGGCCATTGCCACGCAGGCAAAGGCCTCGTTGACCTCGAACAGATCGACATCGGCCACCGTCCAGCCGGCCTTACCAAGGACATTCTGGATCGCGGTGACCGGCGCGGTGGTGAACCACTCCGGCGCCTGGGAATGGGTGGCATGGGCGACGATTCGAGCGAGCGGCTGCAACCCGCGCTTGGCGGCTTCTTCCGCGGACATGAGCACGGTCGCCGCGGCGCCATCCGAAATCTTGGAAGAGGAAGCGGCGGTCAGTACACCGTCCTTGCCGAAGGCAGCGCGCAAGGTCGGGATCTTGCTGGGATCGATCTTTCCCGGCTCCTCGTCGGTGTCCACAACGACGTCACCCTTGCGGCCCTTGACCGTGACGGGAACGATCTCGTCCTTGAAGGAGCCGTTGGTGGTGGCGGCCTGCGCGCGCTTCACGCTCTCCTCGGAATAGGCGTCCAGCGACGCGCGGTCGAAGCCGTACTTGTTGCAGGCCATGTCGCCGAACACGCCCATCGCCTGCTTGTCGTAGGGATTCGTCAGGCCGTCCCACGCCATGTGGTCGAGCATCTCCGCGCTGCCGTAGCGCGTGCCGGTGCGCGAGCTGTTGAGCAGGTGCGGCGCGTTGGTCATCGATTCCATGCCGCCGGCAACGACCACGTTCGAGGAGCCGGCCTTGATGGCGTCGTGCGCCTGCATGATCGCCTTCATGCCCGAACCGCAGACCTTGTTGATGGTGGTGCAGCCCGAAGAGGTCGGCAGGCCGGCGGCCAGCGACGCCTGCCGGGCGGGAGCCTGGCCGAGGCCGGCCGGGAGCACGCAGCCCATGATCACCTCGTCCACCTGGTCGGGCGCGACGCCGGCCTGCTCGAGAGCGCCGGCGATGGCGGCAGCGCCGAGCGTGGGGGTCGGTACCCCGGTGAACTGTCCAAGGAAGGAACCAATGGCGGTGCGCTTGGCACCGACGATGACCACGTCGCTCATGGCGGACTCCGTTTAGGCAAGACCGGCGCGCGGCCGGAACCCCCCGATTATGGAGCGCCTTGCTGCAGTGCCGCAAATTGCCTCGCAGCCTCTTGCGGCGGCTTCGAAGCGCAAAGGAGACCGCCAAGGGCTTGAAATTTGCCGAGCGGGCCATCGGTGCGCGCCAAGCCGGCGGCAGCGCAACCCGAACCTGGGTCCAGAAGCCGCCAGTAAAAGAAAAAGCCGCCTCGTGGGCGGCTCCTCCCTAGGGAGATCGGCTCAGCTCCGGCCGTCGAACAGCTCTCGCCCGATCAGCATCCGCCGGATCTCGTTGGTGCCGGCGCCGATCGCGTAGAGCTTGGCGTCGCGCAGGATGCGGCCGGTCGCGAACTCGTTGATGTAGCCGTTGCCGCCCAAGGCCTGGATGCCCTCGAGGGCGACCTGCACCGCGGCTTCCGACGCGTGCAGCAGGCAGGAGGCCGCGTCGATGCGGCTCTTGTGCCCGGCGTCATAGTCGCGCGCCACCTGGTAGGCGAACGCGCGCGAGGATTGCAGCGCGGTGTACATGTCGGCGATCTTGCCCTGCATCAGGCCAAAGGTGCCGATGGCGTGGTCGAACTGCTTGCGCTCGCGCACGTAGGGGAGGGCGAGGTCGAGCGCCGCCTGCATCAGTCCAAGCGGGCCACCCGTCAGCACGAGTCGTTCGGTATTGAGGCCGGACATCAGCACCTTGACGCCGTTGTGGACCTCGCCAAGGACGTTTTCCTGCGGGATTTCGCAGTTCTCGAACACCAGTTCGCAGGTGTTGGAACCGCGCATGCCCAGCTTGTCCAGCTTCTGCGCGGTCGAGAAACCCTTCATGCCCTTCTCAACGATGAAGGCGGTCATGCACTTGCTGCCCGCGTCCTTGCCGGCGGTGCGCATGTAGACGATCAGCACGTCGGCCTCGGGACCGTTGGTGATCCACATCTTGTTGCCGTTGGCGACCCAGACCCCGTCGCGCAGTTCGGCGCGGCACGACATCGAGCCCACAACGTCCGAACCGGCACCGGGTTCGCTCATCGCCAGCGCGCCCTTCCACTCGCCGCTGCACAGCTTGGGCAGGTACCTGCCGTGCTGCGCCGCGTTGCCGTTGGCGTAGAGGTTGCTGACGCACAGGTTGGAATGCGCGCCATACGACAGGCCGACCGAGCCCGAAGCACGCGAGATTTCTTCCATCGCCACCAGGTGGGCGAGGTAGCCCATCTCGCTGCCGCCGTATTCGCCCGGCACGGTCATGCCGAGCAGGCCCATTTCACCCAGCTTCGGCCACAGGTCCTGGGGGAACCAGTTGTCGTGGTCGATCTGCGCCGCACGCGGCGCGATCTCGGCGTCGGCGAAGCGGCGCACGGCATCGCGCAGGGCGTCGATCTCTTCACCGAGGGGGAAAGGGCGCATGGGAATCCTTGTGCTTGAAGACGAAAGTGAATGTTGGCCCAGGCATGAATTCTATCGCTTCGCCTGCGACACCCGCACACAAAGACGCCCGGACTAGCCGGGCGTTTCTTGCTTGCGTTCCGATGCCGAGTTCCCGCTGGACCAAAGCCCCCTTTAGTAAAGGGGGCGCGGCGAAGCCGCGGGGATTTGGCAGCGTGGGCCGGGGCCCAAAGTTTGCCGGGCAAACTTTGGGTTGATCCCGCCGCAGACGGGATCAATGCCCGCCGCGGATACGGCCCTGGAAGCGCGGCTGCGAGCGGCCCAGCGGCAGCTTGAGCTTGCCGATCGCGCTGATGCGCTCCTCGGCGAGGCGGTCGGCGGCCTTGTAGGTCGGGATCGCGTCGCGCTCGGCGATTTCATAGATGCGCGCGAGGTTGTGGTAGATCGTGCGCATCATGCGCATGGCGCGTTCGCGGTTGTAGCCGTCGAGTTCCAGCGCCACGTTCATCACGCCGCCCGCGTTCACCGCGTAATCCGGGGCGTACAGGATGCCGCGCTTGGCCACTTCGTCGCCGATGGCGTTGTTGGCCAGCTGGTTGTTGGCGGCGCCGCAGATGATCTTGGCCTTCAGGCGGGGCAGGGTGCTTTCGTTGACGGTGCCGCCCAGAGCGCACGGCGAGTACACGTCGGCGGGGACGTCGTAGATCTCGTCCAGGCCCACGGCTTCGGCGCCGTATTCCGACACGGCCTTGTCGACCAGGCCCTTGTTGATGTCGGTGACGAAGATCTTCGCGCCGCGTTCCTTCAGCAGCTTCACGTATTCCATGCCGACGTGGCCGAGGCCCTGCACGGAGTAGGAGTACTTGCCGACTTCCTCGTCGCCGAAGCGCTTGTTGAGCGTTGCCATCAGGCCCTGCAGGGTGCCGTAGGCGGTGAACGGCGAGGGATCGCCGGAGCCGCCATGCACCTGGTGCACGCCGGTGACGAATTCGGTCTCGCGGTACACGTATTCCATGTCGTTGACGTCGATGCCGACGTCTTCGGCGGTGATGTAGCGGCCGCCGAGGGCCTCGACGAACTGGCCGAACGCGCGGAACAGCGCCTCGGACTTGTCCGTGGCCGGGTCGCCGATGATCACCGCCTTGCCGCCACCGATGTTCAGCCCCGCGACTGCGTTCTTGTAGGTCATGCCGCGCGACAGGCGCAGCACGTCGTTGAGCGCGTCGGCCTCGGTCTTGTACGGCCACATGCGGGTGCCGCCCAGGGCCGGGCCGAGCACGGTGTTGTGGATGGCGATGATGGCCTTAAGGCCCGCATCCTTGTTGTGGCAGAACACGACCTGCTCGTGGCCGAAGGTGTCGAGGGTTTCAAAAATCATCGGATGCTCCGGTTGGCCGCCGGATTGCGCATGGCAAAGGGCGCCAACAAGGTGATGTAAGTCGTTGAATGACAGGAGAACTGCGGTCGAAATGCGGGTCAGGGCCCACTCCGCAGGCGGCGTAGTCTAATGCAATCGATTCCAACCGGCCCATGCCGGAAATGGCGGACGCCCCGGGGAAAATAGATACGGCGGCGTATGCCGCGATGTGAAGACGGTGGGCGGCGCCCTCAATAGGCGCGGTAGCGCCCCTGCCGCAACCAGAGCGTCGCCAGCCACTTCTGGCCGCGTTCCACCGGGAGGCCGGCGTGCAGCGAATCCACGTCCGGGCTGCCATCGGCGAGCAGGTTGTCGAACACCACCGCGCGTCCGGCCTGCGGCGCCACCCGGATGCCAGGCACCGGGAATTCGGTTTCGCCACCGGCCTCGGGTTCGTTGAGATACACGCAGACCGTGCGCGCACGGTTGCCAGCTTCCGGTACGTCGCCGCGCAGCGACTCGGGCGGCCGGTAGTCGCGGTGCGGGTGGTACTCCTGGCCTGGTTCGTAGGACAGCACCACCAGGTGTTCGGCCTGCACCAGCTCCATTCCCGCGGCGCTGGCCATGCGTTGCTGCACCAGGCGCAAGGACAGGTCTTCGACCAGCGGGTCGAAGCTGGCATCGCTGCTGGTGCGGATCTGCATGGCCGAAGCCTGCCCCGACGCCTGGTCTATCGCGCGCGACCTGCGCAGCATCGGCCGCGCTGCCGCGATGAGCAGTCGGCATTCGTCCGCCGAAAGCAGGCCGTCGATCACGGACACGCGCGGTCGCTCGCTGACGAGCCGCGGGAGCGGGGGCTGGAGTGCATCCTCCAGTGCGAGCGTGCCGGAGGCGGACCGGATGGCGACCTCCTCGACCGCCAGTGAGGGCAGCGGTGCGATGCCGCCCGCTTCCAACCGGGCGCGCAGCCGTCCTGCGGCGTCCCGATCGACCGCGCAACCTTCGCCGCGGGCCAGCCGTTCCGACAGCAGCAGGGCCGCGACCCAGTCGCCGCGCGATGCCGCGTGATCGAGCAATTGCAGGCAACGTTGCTGGTCCTGCGGGTCCTGCTTGCGCCCGAAATGGATCGCCGCGGCGCGCAGCGCGGGCGCCAGGCCGGCATTGAGCGCGTGCATCAGGCGTTGGTTGATGCGCGCATCGTGAGGCGCGGCCAAACCGCCCACGGCCACCATCGCCAGCATGTAGGCAGCGACGGGATGGCCGCTGGCCTCCGCACGCAGCAGCCAGGCGACCGCCTGCCTGGGATCGAGTTCGGTGCCCACGCCGTGCAGGTGCATGCGCGCAACCTCGATCTGCGCGGGGGCGAATCCCGCTTCCGCGGCGCGCAGATGCCACTGGTACGCCTCTCCCATCGCGTCGCGCGCCACCAGGCCCTGTGCGAGCTGGAAACAGGCCCGCGGCGATCCGTCCGCGGCGGCGGCGCGGAGCTCTTCCAATGCAGTGTCGTTGCCCATGGCGCGGGAGCGTAGCCGAAGCCGCGATTGCGCGTGACGCTACAACTGCGATTCGATCGGCAGCCAGCCCACGACCCGCGCGGTCACGCGTTGCCAGCGCGTGGTATCGGGCTCGCGTTCGAGCAGCGCGGGAGGTCGCGCGGCGCGGTCGAGCCAGCGCAGTTCGCCGTCGCTGCGGCGCTGGACCCAGTAGCTCAGTGCCGGACCGGCGAGCCGCAGGTATTCGTCGCGCAGCGCGCGGGCGATGGCCGGATCGTCGAACAGCACGCCCATCTCGGTGTTGAGGTCCGCCGAACGCGGATCGAGGTTGAACGAGCCCACGAAGCCGCGCGCATCGTCCACCACGAACGCCTTGGTATGCAGGCTGGCGCCGCTGCTGCCGAAGATGCCCGCTGTTTCGGGGCGGCCCTGCGCGCGGATCTCGTACAACTGCACGCCGGCCTGCAACAGCCGCTCGCGGTAGCCGGCATAGCCGCTGTGCACGGCCGGCACGTCGTTGGCGGCCAGCGAATTCGTGATCACGCCGACGAAGGTGCCTTTTCCGGTCAGTTCCTCCAGCCCCTGCGTCCCGTAGTCGCCCGGGACGAAATAGGGCGAGATCAACAGGGCCTTGTGCCGGGCCGTGCGCAGCTGCGCGGACAGGCGTTCGATCATCCAGCCGGTGCGGTCGTCATGCTTCCACTTCAGCGGTGGATCGGCGACCACGCGGACGCCGGTACTCCAGTGCGGCTGCAGTCTGCCGGCGAAGTAGGCGCGCACCTGCGGCGAGGCCTCCACGCGCTGCAGGTAGCGCTGCGCCTCGGGGCCGGTCGCTTCCTTGTCCACCGCCTCCATCAGCACCCGCAACTGGTTGGGGCCCTTGCGGCTGAGCGCGGCGATGGGCACGGCGGCGGCGCTGTTCCAGTACGCGTCGAAGACCGCGCTCGCCTGCGCCACCGCTGGCCCGAACAACACCAGGTCGAGGTCGCGGAAATTGGTTTCCCTGCCCGCGCCGAAGTACTCCTGCCCGACATTGCGCCCGCCGACCACGGCCATGCGCCCATCGGCGATCCAGGCCTTGTTGTGCATGCGGTGGTTGACGCTGACCACGCGCTGCACCAGTTCGTACATGCGCATCACCCCACCGCGGTTGCGGAAGGGGTTGTACAGGCGGATCTCGATGTTCGGGTGCGCATCCAGCGCCAGCAGACCGGGGTCCATGCCCTCGGCGTTCATGTCGTCCAGCAGCATGCGCACGCGGACGCCGCGCTCGGCCGCCAGCCAAGCCTCGCGGCCCAGCAGCCGTCCGGTCAGGTCGTCGTGCCAGATGTAGTACTGCAGGTCCAGACTGCGTCCGGCGCGGCGCGCCGAGATCGCCCGCGCTGCGAATGCATCCAGTCCATCGGGAACCAGGATCGCGCCGGTCCTGCCGGGTTGCGTCGCCAGCAACGGCGCCAGTTCGCGGTCCAGGTCGCTCTGGCCCGGTTGCACGGGCAGGGCATGGCTCGGGATGCCGGTGGCGGGCGGTGTCAGGTGGTCCGCCAGCAGCCAGCCGCTGAGCGTCAGCAGCACCACTGTCACCAATCCCCACGCCAGCAGACGCGCCAATCGCCGCATGCCTTCACCCCCGGATTCCCCGCTGCCCAGTATCAGGGAGAAGTCGCTTCCGGGCGACGCGGTACAATTCCCTTTCGCCTGTTTCCGTATTGAGCGCGTCGCATGAGCACCCCCGCCAGCAATCTTCCCGAGTCCCAGACCCCCGCGCTTGACGAGAATCGCAGCCCGCTGCGGTTCGTCACCGCCGCCAGCCTGTTCGATGGCCATGACGCCGCCATCAACATCATGCGCAGGCTGATCCAGGGGCAGGGCGCGGAAGTGATCCACCTCGGCCACAACCGCTCGGTCGAGGACGTGGTCCGCGCCGCGCTGCAGGAAGACGCCGACGCCATCGCGCTCTCGTCCTACCAGGGCGGCCACGTCGAGTACTTCAAGTACATGGTCGACATGCTCAAGGAACGCAACGCCGCGCACATCCGCGTGTTCGGCGGCGGCGGCGGCACCATCACCCCGGAGGAGATCCGCGAGTTGCAGGCCTACGGCGTCGAGCGCATCTACCATCCCAACGACGGCATGCACATGGGCCTGGTCTCGATGATCGAGGACGTGGTGCGCCGTGCCGAAGCGGCGCGCCTGCCGGTCGACACGCCGCACAAGGTGGCCTTCGACAACGAGATCGAGATCGGCCGCATGCTCTCGGCCATCGAGGAATCCGCGCTGGACGAAGCCGAGCTCGCCCACCTGCGCAAGGAGTGGCAGCTCGCCGGCGGCAAGACCCCGGTCGTGGGCATCACCGGCACCGGCGGCGCCGGCAAGTCGTCGGTGACCGACGAGCTGCTCAACCGCTTCCTCAGCAACTTCCCCGACATGCACATCGCGGTGATCTCGGTCGACCCGACCCGGCGCCGCACCGGCGGCGCGCTGCTGGGCGACCGCATCCGCATGAACTCGCTGCGCTCCAAGCGGGTGTTCATGCGCTCGATGGCCACGCGCCGCCAGCACATGGCCACCAATGTGGTGCTGAAGGACTGCATCGCGTTCCTCAAGTCGCTGGGCTACGACCTGGTCATCGTCGAGACCGCCGGCATCGGCCAGTCGGACTCGGAGATCGTCGACCTGGTCGACTTCCCGATGTACGTGATGACTTCCGACTTCGGCGCACCCAGCCAGCTCGAGAAGATCGACATGCTCGATTACGCCGAGCTGGTCGTGCTCAACAAGTTCGACAAGCGCGGCGCCGAGGACGCGCTGCGCGACGTGCGCAAGCAGTGGAAGCGCAACCGCGTGGCGTTCACCACCAAGGACGAGGACGTCCCGGTCTACCCGACCATTGCCAGCCAGTTCAACGACCCCGGCATCAGTTGGATGTTCGCCAACCTGTGCCGCCTGCTCCGCACCAAGCTGGCGCTGCCGGACGAGAAGTGGACCCCGGCGATCGACACCAGCCTGAAGGAACCGCGCGCCACCGTGCTGATTCCCGGCGCCCGCGTGCGTTACCTCGCGGAGATCGCCGAACAGGGCCGCGGCATCAACGCCAGGATCGAGAGCCAGTCCGACGTCGCCGACCGCGCCCAGTCGCTATGGCAGGCGCTGAAGGAACTCGGTGACGCGAAGCTGCCCAAGGCGCTGGACCTCTACGACAGTGCCGACGTCACACCCGGCGCCGGCGCCGCGGTCGCAACCGTCGCCTCCGACCTGCCTGACAGCCCGTCGCCCGCCGTGCCGGTGCACGCCGAAGCCGCCGTCGACCGTTCACTGCTGACCCTGCGCCAGCGCTACAACGACGCGGTGCAGTCGCTGACCTCTGAAGCGCTGAAGCTGCTGCGCGAGTGGCCGGCCCGGCTCAAGTCGATCACCGACGAGGTGAACGAATACCAGGTCCGCGACAAGACCATCCGCGTGGAGAACTACCGCGAGTCGCTGTCGCACCAGAAGATCCCGAAGATCGCCGCGCCGACCTACAAGTCGTGGGGCGAGCTGCTGACCTTCCTGCAGAAGGAGAACCTGCCGGGCTACTACCCGTACACCGGCGGCGTGTATCCGTACCGCCGCACCGGCGAGGACCCGATCCGCATGTTCGCGGGCGAGGGCACCCCCGAGCGCACCAACCGCCGCTTCCATTACCTGTCCGTCGGCCAGCCGGCCGCGCGCCTGTCCACCGCTTTCGACAGCGTCACCTTGTACGGCGAAGACCCCGCCGTGCGCCCGGACATCTACGGCAAGATCGGCAACTCCGGCGTCAACATCGCCACCCTGGACGACATGAAGAAGCTGTACTCCGGCTTCGACCTGTGCGCGCCCAGCACCTCGGTGTCGATGACCATCAACGGGCCGGCGCCGATCATCCTGGCGATGTTCATGAACACCGCCATCGACCAGCAGGTCGAGAAGTACCTGCGCGAGGACAACGCGCGCTGGGACGCGGCGCACGACAAGATCGAGCAGATGTTCGAAGGCCGCCAGCGCCCGCAGTACAGCGGCATGCTGCCCGAGACCAACGACGGCCTCGGCCTGGGCCTGCTGGGCGTCACCGGAGACCAGGTCGTCGACGCCGAGACCTACGAGAAGATCAAGGCGCATACGCTGGCCACGGTGCGCGGCACCGTGCAGGCCGACATCCTCAAGGAAGACCAGGCCCAGAACACCTGCATCTTCAGCACCGAGTTCGCCCTGCGCATGATGGGCGACATCCAGCAGTACTTCGTCGACAGGAACGTCCGCAATTTCTACTCGGTGTCGATCTCGGGCTACCACATCGCCGAAGCCGGCGCGAACCCGATCAGCCAGCTCGCCTTCACCCTGAGCAACGGCTTCACCATCGTCGAGTACTACCTCGCGCGCGGGATGAAGATCGACGACTTCGCGCCCAACCTGTCGTTCTTCTTCAGCAACGGCATGGACCCCGAGTACACCGTCATCGGCCGCGTCGCCCGCCGCATCTGGGCCCGCGCCATGCGCGAGCGCTACGGCGCATCCGCGCGCAGCCAGATGATGAAGTACCACATCCAGACGTCGGGCCGCTCCCTGCACGCGCAGGAGATCCAGTTCAACGACATCCGCACCACGCTGCAGGCCCTGTACGCGCTGTTCGACAACTGCAACAGCCTGCACACCAACGCCTACGACGAGGCGATCACCACGCCGACCGAGGAGAGCGTGCGCCGCGCCGTGGCGATCCAGATGATCATCAACAAGGAACTGGGCCTCAACTTCAACGAGAACCCCTGGCAGGGCAGCTTCATCGTCGACAAGCTCACCGACATCGTCGAGGAAGCGGTCTACAAGGAGTTCGAGGCCATCAGCGAGCGCGGCGGCGTGCTCGGCGCCATGGACACCATGTACCAGCGCGGCAAGATCCAGGAAGAGAGCCTGTACTACGAGCACAAGAAGCACGACGGTTCGCTGCCCCTGATCGGCGTCAACACCTTCCTGCCCAAGGACCACGGCGGCGACATCGTCACCGAGATCGAACTGATCCGGTCGACCGAAGGCGAGAAGGGCCAGCAGATCGACAACGTCGCCGGCTACCAGCGCAACCGCAACGGGTACGCGGGCGATGGGCTCAAGGGTCTACAGGCCACGGCGCGTGAGCGCCGCAACGTGTTTGCCAGCCTGATGGAGGCGGTGAAGACGCATTCGCTCGGGCAGATCAGCCACGCGTTGTACGACGTGGGTGGCGAGTACCGGCGGAACATGTAACAAGGCGCTCTGGCGCATCAAGCCCTGAAAGCGCCCGCCGCAAGGTGGGCGCTTCTTTTTTTGGGCCTTGGCCGGCTTTTTTCGTTCGGCGTGGAGCGGCAGGCAGGTCGCGGCGCGACGTCCGCCGTACCGCACCGATGCGGGGCTACTTCACGCGCGGCGCGCGCAGCGTCACAAGTGGCGGTCTTCCGCGTCAGGGTCCATATGCCGCGATCGGGCACTTCGAAGCGCCCCGCGTGGGCCTCCAGCAGCGCAGGGTTCACGTAGGAGGCCTTCTTCGTCGCGGCGGTCCTCGATCCACTTCGCCAGCGCTCGGAAACCGACTGCAGCCCGACACGATGGCCGCGTCATACTTCGCCATAGCGCGCACGGTGGGAAGTATCCCGCAGAGGCCCCGGAAATCCGCGGGCGGCGGATGGCTAGGTCGGCTCGATCTGCACGATGCGCCCGCTGCTCTCCACGACCGCACGGAAGCGCCGATCCTGGAAATAGAACGTTGCTCGATACAGGCCGGCGTCCGCGCCAATGCCGCGTTCGCAAAGCACCGACACCTTGCGGTCTTCCATCAGCTGGCGGAAAGCCTCGGTCTCGAGCCCTAGCTCTCGCGCCACCAGGGCGCCGTCGATGTCGACGCTGAAGGCCGTCTCCGAGCCCTCGTGAGTCAGCTGCAGCGGGATCGCCTTCACAACCCGAGCCCCGCGGCGTCCTCCGCACCGATGACTTCATAGTCGCTGACCGCGTTGCTGAGCCGGTCGCTCCAGCTGGCGTCCTTGGGCAGCTGCAGTGCAGACGCCTCGTCGATCTGCTCGTTCACGTCGCTCATGGTCCTGGGCTCCACCGGGGCGCCATGGTCCATCGCGTGAAGCCGGTCGGCCATGACCTGGGTCAGGCCCAGGAGGAGGTGCCAGCCGCGTGGCGAACAAAAAAGGCGGATTCATCCATCCCGCACTGACCCGGCCCAACCCACGCCCCCGGGCTTCCCCGCACCGGCGGCGCGTTTATGTGCCCCCCGCCTGAACCGCTCCGTTCAATCCAGCCCCCGCGCCGCCCGGTAATGCGAGAATGCCGCCCCGGTCCGCGCCCCTGCGCGCCTCGACCATTCTCCTGGATTCCATGAAGACCCCCACCGCGCTGCAGGCGCTGATCGACGACGGCGTCATCGACGAGGTGTTGCGGCCGCTCAAGAGCGGCAAGGAAGCGGCGGTGTACGTGGTGCGCAGCGGTGCGGACGTACGCTGCGCGAAGGTCTACAAGGACATGGCGCAGCGCAGCTTCCAGCAGCGCGTGCAGTACCAGGAAGGCCGCAAGGTGCGCGGCAGCCGCGAGGCGCGCGCCATCGGCAAGGCGACCAAATACGGTCGCAAGCAGCAGGAAACCGCCTGGAAGAACACCGAGGTCGACGCGCTGTACCAGCTGCGCGACGCCGGCGTGCGCGTGCCCGAACCGCATGGCTATCACCACGGCGTGCTGGTCATGGAACTGGTGACCGATGCCGATGGCTTCTCGGCGCCGCGGCTGGGTGAGGTCGAACTGACCGCGGAACAGGCGCGCGACTATCACCGCGTCCTGGTGCGCCAGGTCGTGCGGATGCTGTGCTGCGGACTGATCCACGGCGACCTGTCCGCATACAACGTGCTGGTCGGGCCGGACGGCCCGGTGGTGATCGATTTCCCGCAGGTGGTCAGCGCCGGCGGCAACAATGCGGCGCGCGCGATGTTGCTGCGCGACGTCAACAACCTCACCGCGAGCCTGGGCCGCTGGGCGCCGGAACTGCTCGACACGTGGTACGGCGAGGAGATGTGGGCGCTGTTCCAGGCCGGCGCGCTGCAGCCCGACACCGAGCTGACAGGGGAATTCGAACCCGATGAGGCTGCTGTCGACCTCGACAGTGTGCGCGACGCCATCAACGATGCACGCGAGGAAGCACTGATCCGGCAGCAGGGCCGCGAGGCGGCCGCGCAGGCCGAGGCATAGTTCGCTTCATGCGGAATTGCTCGCCTTGGCGAGCCCTTGCGGCTCCCCAGGCGGTGCCACCGTCCCTGGATCAGGCCCCGATCGAGACCGGCACATGGCAATAAGGCCGACTGCGCCGGACCGAGTCGGACCCGCCGTCCCGGGCAGCCAAGTTCGCGAAAAGGTGGCCGCACCAGCGTTGGGGCGCCGGTTGGTTCGCGCGATGGTCCGCCTACCCGGGCGGGCTTGCGACTGCGGTTTCCCCAAGCCAGCTCCACGCCAGCGCGCCGACGCACATCACGATCAGGCCAATGCTTGCCCAGCCCGCGATGGTCGAGGCGGTGCCCGAGCGTGCATCGCCCATTACCGCGGAATCGCGCGCCAGTAGCTGCAGCGCCACGACGTGCAGCGGCAGCATCACCGCATTCACCACCTGGCTGCTGTAGATGAGGGGGATGAGCGGCAACGCCGGCAACGACACGACGCTCGCCGCCGCCAGGGTCAGGACCACGAACGCGACATAGAAAAGGCGGAAATGCCGCGCATCCAGGTCCAACGAGGCCGGTGAGCCAGCGCCTTCGGCAATGGAGTATGCCGTCGCCAGCGGAACGATCGCCGCCGCAAGCAGCGAGGCGCCCAGCAATCCCGCGCCGAACAGCACCGTTGCAAAAGACCCCGCCAGCGGGCGCAGCGCGGCTGCTGCATCGCCCGCATCGACGATGTGCACGCCGGCGCGATGGAGGGTCGCGGCGCAGGCGACGGCAATGGCGAGCCCGATCACGCCGGTAAGCAGCGAACCGATGACCACGTCCACCCGCTCCCAGCGCAGGTTGGCGATGGTGATCTTCTTGTCGACGGCGTACGACTGGATGAAGGCCAGCCCCCACGGTGCCAGCGTGGTGCCCAGCGTCGCGGCGATGGCGATCCAGCCGACCGCGTCGCGGGGCAGGTGGGGCACGAATGCATAGCGCCACACCTGCGACCAGTCCGGCTGGGCGAGGAAGCCATCGACGATGTAGAGCGCCAGCGCCGCCGACACGACCAGCAGCACGCGCTCCACGCGATGGAACGATCCGAGCACGACCACGACCGAGATCAGCGTCGCCGCGATCGGAGTGCTGATCCATGACGGTATGCCCACGAGCGAGCAGGCCGCGGAAATGCCCGCGTACTCCGCGCAAATCGTGCCGAAATTGGCCAGCACCAGGGAGGCCACCGCAACGTAGCCCCAGCGGTTGCCCCATCGTGCCCGGATCGCGCCGACGAACCCCTTGCCGCTGGCCGCGCCGATCCGCATCGCCATCAGGTGGAACTGGACCAGCAGTATTGTCGAGGCAGGGATGATCCAGAGCAGCCGGTATCCGTGCTCGGTGCCCAGCACGGAATACGTGGTGATGCCGGCCGGATCGTCGTCCGACAGCCCGGCGAGCAAACCCGGTCCGAGCACGGCGAGAAACGCGGCGAAGGCGCCTGCGCCTGCGCTGCGTAGCTGCGCGAACCGCAGTGCGATGCCGCGCCGATGGTGCGCCACGCCATGCGGCGGTGCACCCGGGCGCGGATGGAACCCGTGTGGCCTGGCCTTGCGGTGCTTCGTGCGAGGACTCATTGGGCGCTGCCAGCTTTGGAACCGGGTTCGGCCATGGCGCGCAACTCAGCCCCTGATGCAGATCAACGAGCGCCGATGGCGGTGGTGGCCGTCGTCCTTCGCCGCACGTGGCGGGAACTGCTCCCGGCGCGAGGATCCCGGATCCAACCCCGTGCGGCGGGTCCGAAAAGTGCGCTCCAGGCCCGCCTCCAGTCGCGTCGACCCGCCGACGAACTACACCGGCGCAAACCCCTTCGTCGCCTTCTTGTCCCGCTTCTCGGCCTTCTTTTCCTTCATCGTCTTGGCCGGCTTCTTCTTCTGTTCCTTCTTCTGGTTCAGACCCTTGCTCATGTGCTTCTCTCCTCGCTCTCGGCGATGGACTGCGGTCGCAGTCCGGCCAGCGCAGTATGCGCCCGCCGGAGGCGCGAGGAAGCCTTCGCCCACGCGGTGGCCTAAGCTAGCCGCCTCCATGCAGTAGCCGGACCAGTCCGGGAATCCCCATGATCAACAACGACGTACTGCGTAGCATCCGCTACATGCTCGATCTCAGCGACATCAAGGTCGTCGAGATCACCAGGCTGGCCGACCCGGCATTCCCGCTCGAGAAAGCGGACGTGCAGGCATTCCTGCGCAAGGACGAGGACCCGGATTTCGTCGCGTGCAGCGACGGCGTGCTCGCCCATTTCCTCGACGGGCTGGTGATCCACTGCCGCGGCCGCAACGATAGCCTGCCGCCGCGGCCGGTGGAGAAGCGCATCACCAACAACGTGGTGCTGAAGAAGCTGCGGGTTGCATTCGAGCTCAAGGACGTCGACATGCACGAAGTGTTCGCCTCCGCCGGCTTCCCGGTCTCCAAGCCCGAGCTGAGCGCGCTGTTCCGCCAGCCGGGTCATGCCAACTACCGCCCGTGCGGGGACCAGCTGCTGCGCTATTTCCTCAAGGGGCTGACCCTGCGCGTACGCGGTACGTAGCGGTTTGGCCGGAGCGGCCCGGCCTGCGCCTTGCGACTGGAGTCGGCCGGAGGCGTCACTCCCGGAACCCACGGTTGCCGGCGTGTCCCCCGCGAACAAATGGGGCCCGGGGGTCGAACCATCGGGCCCCATCAGGAGAGACGGAACGGGCCGCCTTACTTCAGCTTGATCGCCACCAGCTTGCCGTCGCTCGTGGTCGCGCCGGTGGCGATGTACAGCGTCCGGTTTGCGGAGATCGCCATCATTCCCGTGGCTGCGTAACGCCAGACAGGCTTGTGCGTTGCCAGATCGACGGCATAGACGCCGGTATTGGTGCCGACGAACAGCAGGTTGCGGGTAACGATGATGTTGCGGTGGAACTCGGTGTCGCCCAGTTCCGGCGTGGGAGCCCAGCTCCACAGGATCTTGCCCGAGGTTTCATCGATGGCGTCCAGCGACATCGGGCGGTTGCGGCCAGCGTAGATGACGCCCTTGGCGACTGCCGGCTGCGTCAGGTACGCATTCTGGGTCGCCCACTCCCAAGCCTTGGTGCCGATGTTGAAGCTGGACAGCACGCGCTGGTCGTATTGCTCGGAGTTGGCGTTCGCCCGTCCGCTGAACGCCGAGCCTGCGAAGGCAATGACATTGTTGCGGCCACCGAGCATGGGCGCGCCGTGGTAGGAGTAGCCACTGGCCGTCGCGAACGGGTCGGGAATATTGGCGACCAGCTGGCCCGTCATACGGTTCCAAATCACGAGGGCGGCGCCGGTGTGGTAGTAGGCGTTGTTCGCGTCGACGGCGGGGGTCGACATGTCGTCGTCACCGCCATTGTTCCCCGACCACAACGAGGTTCCGTCCATCCGGTCGTAGGCATACACAGTGCCGCCGAAGTAGCCGTCGGCGACGTAGACCTGTCCGCCATAGGCGGTGGGTGCCAGGATGCTCGACCATTGGGCCGCGAACGGAGACTTGAACTTGAACGTTCCATCCGCGGCATCGAACGACCAGAGGAAGGTGTCCGAGTGGCCGGTAGTCGTGACGTAAACACGACCATCGTGGTAGGCGGGCGGGTTCAGGCCCGGGACGGTTCCGAACGAGACGTTCCAGCGCAGCTGGCCGTTGTTTTCGTCGAGCGAATACAGCTTGCCCTCACCGAAATAGACACTGGTGCTGACGTACACCGAGCCATTGCTGGTGGCCACTGCATTGATGCCGCCGACCGGTTCGCTGGCCGGAGGGCGTTGCCATTCCCAGACCTTGGCGAACTTGGAAGGATCGAGCGTGATCGGCACGTAGCCGTCATGGGAAGCGTTGCGCTGGTGCGTCTCCCACTCGTCGATCCGCATGAACTGCAGTTGGTAAGCCACCGAGGTCACGGTGTTGGCATAGGGCTGCGTGCACAGCGCGTCCTTGCAGGCGCGGACCGTGAGCAGGCCACTGCGCGGCGCGGAAAGTCCGCCTGCGAGGGGCAGGGAGAAGCTGAAGGTACTGCCGCCGGCCGCCTGCAGTTGCGGGGCTGGCGTGGTGAACGTGCCGGTGTTGTCGCTGACCTGCAGGTAGACCTTGTTCGTACCCAGGTGCGTGGCGCTCCAGGTACCCGCGACCGTCCCGATGAAGTTGTCGCCGAGGTCGACCGTTTCGGCGATGGCCGGTGACGTGATCGCGACCGCCAGGGAAGGTTCGAACACCTGCAACTGGTAATTGATCGACGCGGACGCGCCGGCGTACGGCTGCGCGCACTGCGAATCCTTGCACGCCCTGACCGTGACCGTGCCGGTATGCGGGCCGGGCGCGACATTGGCGACCAGCGGCAGGGAATAGTTGAAGGCGCCGCCGCTCGCGAGCTGCGCTGCGGGCATCGCGAACGTGCCGGCACTGTCGCTGACCTGCAGGTACACCTGACTCGTGCCGAGATTGGTCCCGGTCCAGGTGCCTCCGACGGCCGCCCGGAAATCGTCGCCCAGGATGGCCTCCGCCGAGATCGCCGGTGTCGTGATCGCCACCGAGACGCTGGCCGCAGGTTGCGGCTTCTTCTTCGACGAACCCCCGCCGCCCCCACAACCTGCCACCGCCACGACCACACACGCACAGACCAACACTCGCAATGCCTTCACCTTAGCCCCCTGGTAGCTTCCATGATTTGCGCGTTCTCCCTCCCGGAGAAGCGCGGGGATTCTATCCGGTCGTGCGGTCGCATGAGACCGGCTGAAGGCGTGGCGGTGACCAGATCGCGTCCTTCGCGAAGCGTCGGGCCTGGATTGATCACGCCGATCCGGCGGACCCTGCGCTCAGAAGCGCTCGCCCACCGGCAGGTACCGCCATGCGCCCACCGGCATCTTCGCCAGCGAGACCTTGCCGATGCGCAGGCGCCGCATCGCCACCACCTGCAGGCCCACCTGCGCGCACATGTCGCGGATCTGCCCGGGCTGCACGTCCTTGAGCGCGAAGCGCAGGCGGAACTCGTTCTGCCAGCTCACCTTGCACGGCGCCAACTCGCGGCCGCGATAGCGCAGGCCATGGTTGAGGCGGCGCAGGCCGTACGGCGCGATGTCGCCGCTCGTTTCGACGACGAATTCCTGCTCGATCTGCGCCGCGTCCTCGGTGAGCCGGCGCCACACGCGACCATCCTGGGTCAGCACCAGCAGGCCGCTGGCCTCGGGATCGAGCGGCATCAACGGCGTGAGCCGGATGAAGTGGCGCTGCAACACGCGCATGCCGGTGGGATCCTCGCTCCAGCGCGTGTCCGGCGTCACCAGCGCCGCGGCGGGATTGCGGCCGTCGATCGCATCGAAACCGACAGGCTTGTGCAACAACACCGTGGCGGGTTCCGGGGGCTCCAGCACCGCCGCCGGATCGAGCTCGACGCGTTCGTCCGTCACCAGGTGTTGCGGCGCTTCGACGATTGCGCCGTCGACGGACACCCAGCCGTTCTCGATGTAGCGCTCGGCATCGGCGCGCGAGCAGGCAGCCAGTTCGGCCACGCGTTTGGAAAGTCGGACGGGATCGGGCATGGGGCGTCTCGGTGGGGGGCGCTACTGTGGCACGGCGACGCCCGCCGGCCACCATCCGCGACGGGCGTCAGCCCGCTTTCGGTCGAACGTCGCGGCCGCGGGTACGGTCGCGCTCGATCGCGCGCGCCGCGGTGTGGGCGAGCACGGCGACGAGGTTGCACTCCTTCTCGGTCGGCGGGCGGCAGTCGGTGAAGTAGGTGCCGAAGGTGCCGAGCACCACGCCATCGGCGGCGACGATGGGCATCGACCACGCCGAGCGCAGTCCGAGCCCCAGCGGCAGGTGCGAGAGCCCGTCCCAGGCGGGATCGTTGGCGATGTCGGTCGTGACCACCGGCCGGTTGAGCGCGGCGGCCGCCGCACACGTGCCCACGTCCGGCGCGATGCCGATCCCGTCCACCGCGCGGTTATAGCGGTCGGGCAGGCCGGGCGCGGCGCCGGTGCGCAGGCATGCTTCGTCTTGGTCGACCAGCAGGATGGCCGCGCGCACCAGGCTCTTGGCTTCCGCTTCGACGATGTGGCACAGCAGGGTGAGGGTTTCGGCCAGCGGCGCGCCGCTATCGATCATGTCCAGGGCGAGGCGCTGGCGCGCGAGCAGGCTGCGCGGGATCTCGATCGTCTGGGCGTTCATGTCGGTCTCCTGCGCGTGCGTGTCAGGCCCGAGTGTAGACCGGGCTAGCGAGGGCAGCGTCGTTGCCGCCAATAACAGCCGTTTCACCGCGCGGGGCGCGTAATTCCTGCTCGTTCACCGTGGAGGTCTTTCACATGAAGACCACATCCCTCCCGATCCTGACCCTGGTCCTGGCCATAGCCGGGGCCATGGGAACAGCCGCTGCCGCGCCCGCACAGCCCGGCGTCCCGCACGATGCGGCGCCTGCGGCCAAGGCCCATGCCATGCCTGCGGCGCCACGCGTCGGCGAACTGCGTGTGGCCATGCGCAAGCTGTGGGAAGACCACATCACCTACACCCGCAACTACATCATCAGCGCGCTGGCGGACCTGCCCGACAAGGACGAGGTCGCCAAGCGCCTGCTCGCCAACCAGGATGAGATCGGCGCCGCGATCAAGCCGTATTACGGCGACGCCGCGGGCAACAAGCTGGCAATGCTCCTGCGCGACCACATCAGCATCGCCACCGAAGTCGTCGCCGCCGCCAAGGCTGGCGACAAGGCGAAGTTGGAAGCCGCCCAGGCCAAGTGGTCCGGCAACGGCAAGCAGATCGCGGCCTTCCTCGGCGGCGCCAACCCGAACTGGCCGAAGGCAGACCTGGAAGCCATGCTGCAGAAGCACCTGGACCTCACTTCCGGCGAAGTCGTGGCCCGCCTCAACAAGGACTGGGCGGCCGACATCCGTGCGTACGACGAGGGCCACGCGTGATGTTCGCCGACGCCTTGACCGACGGGATCGCCAGGCAGTTCCCGGCGAAGGTCGGCAAGTAATCGCCTGGGCACCCGGTCGCCCGCTCATCGAGCGCGCGACGGTTGGCTGATGCGAGTCGCGGTCCGGTCGATGGCGCTGCCAGGAGCACGCGCGGCCCTCACTGGACCACGAACGTCACCGTCCCCGTGCTGGTGACACCACCCAGGCTCCAGCTGGCCTGCACCCGGTATTGGCCCGCCGAGGTCTTGGCCTTGGCCGTTCGATACGTCGTGCGGGCGTAGCCGTCGCTGCCGCTGGTGGCGGTCTGCACGATGTTGCCGCCGCTCGGCCGGATGATGGTGAAGGTCACGATGGCGCCGACCACCGGCGTGCCGTTGTTGCGCACCAGCGCGTTCATCCGCACCAGGTCACCGCGCGGGTAGGTCGCCTTGTCCGTGGTTACGTCGGTCTGCAGGCTGGGGCCCGCCACGGTGTAGGTGGTCGTGGTGCTGGCCGAGTGGATGGCCCCTGCGCTGCTGCTCGTGCTGGCGCCGATCGTGTAGCTGGCGGCGGTTGCATTGGTCGCCGATGCCACCGCCAGCGTGGTGCTGCCGCTGGCGCCCGGTGCCAGGCTGAGGGTGGTGGCGCCGAGAGTCCCGGTCCATCCCGCCGGGACCGTGCGGGCGAGATTGAAAGTGGTCGCGGCACACGCGGCGCTGTCCTTGTTGGTCAGCGCGAGGGTGTAGGTGATCGTGCCGCCCGCCGGCACCGCCGCGGTGGATCCGCTCAAGCCGATGGTCGGCGCCGCGCGCGTGCACACCGGCGCAGACACGGTGTAGGCGATCGTGGCGCTGGCGGCGTGGACGGCGCCGACGCTGCTGTTGGCATTCGCGCCGATGGTGTACGCGCCGGCGGTTGCGCCGGCCGTGGACGTCACGCTCAACGTGGTGCTGCCACTCGCGCCCGGCGCGAGGTTGAGGCTCGCGGCTCCGAGGGTGCCGGTCCATCCCGCCGGCACCGTGCGGGCCAGGCTGAAGCTGGTCGCGGCACACGCGGCGCTGTCGTTGTTGGTCAGCGCGAGCGTGTAAGTGATCGTGCCGCCCGCCGGAACCGCCGCGGTCGAACCGCTCAAGCCGATAGTCGGCGCCGCGCGCGTGCACACCGGTGGCGACACGGTATAGGCGATGGTGGCGCTGGCGGCGTGGGTCGCGCCAGCGCTGCTGCTGGCATTGGCGCCGATGGTGTACGCGCCGGCGGTCGCGCTGGTCGTCGACGTCACGCTCAGCGTGGTGCTGCCACTCGCGCCCGGGGCGAGGTTGAGGCTCGTGGCAGCGAGGGATCCGGTCCAGCCGGCAGGCACCGAATTGGCGAGGCTGAAACTGGTCGCGGCACACGCGGCGCTGTCGTTGTTGGTCAGAGCGAGCGTGTAGCTGATCGCGCTGCCGGCCGGAACCGCCGCGGTGGATCCGCTCAAACCGATGGTCGGTGCCGCGCGCGTGCACACCGGTGGCGCCACGGTGTAGGCGATGGTGGCGTTGGCGGCGTGGACGGCGCCGGCGCTGCTGCTGGCATTCGCGCCGATGGTGTATGCGCCGGCGGTCGCGCTGGCCGCAGATTGCACGCTCAACGTGGTGCTGCCACTCGCGCCCGGCGCGAGGTTGAGACTCGCGGCACCGAGGGATCCGGTCCAGCCGGCAGGCACCGAATTGGCGAGGCTGAAACTGGTCGCGGCACACGCGGCGCTGTCGTTGTTGGTCAGCGCCAGGGTGTAGGTGATCGCGCTACCGGCCGGAACCGCCGCGGTGGAGCCGCTCAAGCCGATGGTCGGCGCCGCACGCGTGCACGCCGGCGGCGCCACGGTGTAGGCGATGGTGGCGCTGGCGGCGTGGGTCGCGCCAACGCTGCTGCTGGCATTGGCGCCGATCGTGTAAGCGCCGGCCGTGGCGCTGGCCGCGGACGTCACGCTCAACGTGGTGCTGCCACTGGCGCCAGGCGCGAGGCTGACGCTCGCGGCCCCGAGCGTGCCGCTCCAGCCGCTCGGCAGCGACTCGGCCAGGTTGAAGCTGGTCGTCGCGCATTCGCCGCTGTCGTTGTTGGTGAGCGCGAGCGTGTAAGTGATCGTGCTGCCCGCGGGCACCGCCGCCGTCGAGCCGCTCAGGCCCAACGTCGGTGCGGCGCGCGTGCACACCGGCTCCGGCGCCGCCACGGTGTAAGTGATCGAGTCGCTGGCGGTGTGCATCGCGCCGACGCTGCTGCTCACGCCGATGCCGATCGGGTAGTCGTTGGCGGCGGCGTTCGCGGCGGAGGTCACGCTGAGCGTGGTGCTGCCGTTCGCACCCGCCGCCAGGTTCAGGCTCGAAGCACCGAGCGTGGCGCTCCAGCCGGCCGGCACCGACTCGGCCAGGTTGAAGTTGGTTGCCGTGCACTCGCTGCTGTCGTTGTTGGTCAGCGCGATGGTGTAGGTCACGGCGCTGCCCGCGGGCACCGGTGCGGTCGCGCCAGTCACGTCGACGGTCGGTGCGGCGCGGGTGCAGACCGGTTCCGGCGCGGCCACGCTGTAGGTGATCGAGTCGTTGGCGGTGTGCACCGCACCCGCGCTGCTGCTCACGCCGGCGCCGATCGCGTAATCGCCGGCGGCTGCAGTCGCGGCGGAGGACACGTTCAGCGTCGTGCTGCCACTGCTGCCCGGGGCCAAATCGAGGTTGGCCGCGCCGAGCGTGCTGCTCCAGCCGGTCGGCACCGAGGCGGCGAGGTTGAAGCTGGTCGTCGCGCATTCGCTGCTGTCGTTGTTGGTGAGCGCGAGCGTGTAGGTGACCGCGCTGCCCGCAGGCACCGGCGCGGCCGGGCCAGTGACGTCCAGGGTCGGCGCCGCGCGCGTGCACACCGGCGCCGCCACGGTGTAGGTGATCGAGTCGCTGGCGGTATGCACCGCGCCGACGTTGCTGCTTACGCCGACGCCGATCGCGTAGTCGCTGGCGGCGGCGTTCGCGGCGGACGTCACGCCCAGCGTGGTGCTGCCATTCGCCCCCGGCGCCAGGGTGAGGCTTCTCGCACCCAGCGTTCCGCTCCAGCCAGCCGGCACCGACTCGGCCAGGCTGAAGCTCGTGCCCGCGCATTCGCTGCTGTCGTTGTTGGTGATCGCGATCGTGTAGGCAATCGTGCTGCCCGCAGGCACCGGCGCCGTCGAGCCAGTCACACCGACCGTGGGCGCCGCGCGCGTGCACACCGGCGCCGGCGCGGTCACGGTGTAGGTGATCGAGTCGCTGGCGGTATGCACCGCACCGGCGTTGCTGCTCACGCCGGCGCCGATCGCGTAGTCGCCGGCGGCGGCATTGGCCGCGGACGTCACGCTGAGCGTGGTGCTGCCGCTGGCCCCGGGAGCGAGGCTCAAGCCGGTGTCGGCAAGCACGCCGCTCCAACCCGTCGGAACCGACGCGGCCAAGGCAAAAGCCGTCGCGGCGCAGCCCGCGCTGTCGTGGTTGGTGACGGCCAGCGTGTAGACCACGGTGCTGCCGGCGGATGCCGCGCCGCTGGCGCCGGTCAACGCGATGCCCGGCGCCTGCCGGTTGCAGCTGTTGGTCGGCGCCGCGGCCACTTCGTACGCACCGATGTCGCTGGCCGCGCCGCGCGGGCGCGGGTTGAGCACGAAGTCGCTCGTGACATCGGCAAGCGGCGCGACCTTGTCGATGAGAGGCGAGGTGGCGAGCGGCTCCGCGTCGAACGAGGCCAGCGGCATCGAGCTCAGCATCGGATTCTGGCCACACATGCTGTCGCCCGGGCAGGCATCGGCGAAGACGTTCCAGACCAGGTTGCCGGCATAGGTGATGGTCGCCGTCGCGTTGCCCGCCTGGACCTTGCTCAGCGCCGCCGGGTTGAGGAAGGTGGGATAACCGAGCAGGGCGTTGTTCTGGATCAACACCTGTCCGCTCGCATCGCCCTCGGTGGTGCCGATCAGCGACGCTCCCTCGCCGCTGATGGTGTTGTGGCGCACCACCATCCGGTCGTTGGCGGTGAACACCAGCAGCACGCTCGTGCCATCGGCGCGGCACTGGTCGGCGGCGAGCATGAAGTACTGGCCGTTGAAGTAGCCGCACGTCCCGATCAGCACCGAGTTCTCGATCAGCGAGTTGCCCTTGACCTTGAGCTGATTGCCGGCGTTGGCCACCGCGTAGATCCGGCGCAGGGTGGCGTGGGTGCTGTCGGCGCCGTCCAGGAAGCGCAGGTCGAGGCCGTCCTGCGTGTTGTGGTGCACGAACACATCCTCGATCAGCCATTGGCCGCCGGTGTTGACCGTGCCGAAGCCATCGCCGTAGCCACCGGCCTGCTGTCCCCAGCACGCCCACGCCTGGCCGGTCTGCCAGCGTTCGCCGCAACCGTTCCAGCCGATCTCCATGTCGCGCAGGACGATCGCGCCCGAATTGGAATTGGGCGCCGGAGTGTTCGCGTCCCAACCGGCGCGGCCGTTGCGGTTGAGCTTCACCCGCTCCAGGGTCCAGTCGGTGAGGCCGCCCGCCCACATGCCCGAGTGGCCCAGCCCGTGGATGTCGAGGTCGTGCAGCCACACGTTCTGCGAGCCGCGCGCGTACAGGCCGTACTTGCCCCAGGTGCCGATGCCCACGGCCGGGCACTTCACGGCGGGGTCGCTATGGCTGTAGACGCAATCGTCCTGGTCGGTGATCTCGAGATGGCCGACTTCGACGTTGGAGCTGCCATCCAGGTTGAGGATGCGCGCCGCGCCGAGCGTGCCCCACAGGCGCGGACGATTGCCGGCGTCGCCGAGGATGCGCGTGCGCGCACCCGCGCTGCCGCTGGGCACCGGTGGCATGTAGCAGTTGCCGGGCAGGCAGTTGCCCGCGCCCGGTGCACCCAGTCCCATCATGTAACTGCCGCTGCCGATGCGCAGCGTGTCACCGCCGGCGATGCGGCGCGTGCCGTCGGGCGCGAGCGCATGGAACGGATGCTGCCAGGCGCATGCCTGGCCGGTACCGCTGCCCGGGTAGGGCGCGTCGGCGCGTCCGGTGCACTGGGTGGTGTCACCGCCATCGACGCGCACGTAGTAGGTGTCGGCATGCGCCGGGCGGGCAGCGGGCAGGAGCAGGGCGAACAACAGCAGCACGCAGGGGAGCAGGGATGGCTTCGCTTCGCTGTCACCGCGCGGGATCGACGACGGGAGCGGGCGAGGGCGCATGCGGCTCCTCCCTTGGCGTGGACTCCCTCCGACCACCCACGATTGCCGGCCATGCTAGGCACGGGGGGCGAGGGGGCAATTCCCCATCGGGGGGAACACGCCAGTCAGGCGCCCGCCGCGCAACCGGCGCACAGTCAGCATCGTGCAAGCGACGGCGCAACACCGCCCCATTGCGGCGCAGCACGCGCCGTTGGCGACAGCGCTGCGCAAGGCCGGCACGGCCTTGGAAAAGCCTGGCCAGGTCCGGCGCGGCCCCGGCTTTGTGGGCTATATTCCGCCCGCGCCATGCGCGAACACGACCGTCAGGGGGAGGCGTCCGTGGAAGTCCTGCAGAGCCGTCATTCCAATTACATCCGTTACAAGTTCGACACGGATGAAATCCATTACTTCATCGAGGACAGTTCGGGCAGCCGCTCGATGTCCGTCGCCTATGCGGACATCAGCCGCGACCGCCAGGTCTTCGTCGAGCGCAACGCCTGGCTGCGCAATATCGGCCTGCTGTGGCTGGCGCTGGGCGCCGTGCTCACCGGCATGGCCGCGATCAAGGGCCAGTTCGCGCCGTCGCCTTGGTTGTTCGTCGGCGCCGGCTGTTACGCCGCTTACCTCTGGCGCACCACCCGCTTCACCATCGTCCCGTCCGAAAAGGGCAACCTGCTCGTGATCGACGGCGACGACGGCCAGCGCGTCCTCGATGAACTCGCATCGCGCCGCGCCGATTACTTCCGCCGCGAGTACGACTGCATGCCGCAGGACGAGACCGCCGAGCAGCACCGCCACCGGTTCCAGTGGCTGCACCGCGAGGGCGCGCTGTCGGACGCCGAACTGGCGCAGCGCCTGGCGGTTGTGGACGCCAGTGACGCGGCGCAAAGCGCGGCGGCGGCGGTGGCGCCGGCGGTCACGCTCAACTAGCGGGCCTGCGCGCAAGATCGTCCGGCCACGCACGGAGTGCTTCGAACATGCAGATGCCATTGCGATGCCGCTGCGGCGCCGTACGCGGCGAGATGGACACCGCCCACGCCTACACGCGCGCGACCTGCTACTGCAAGGACTGCCGCGCCTTTGCGCGTTACCTCGCCGTGCCCGGCGTGCTGGACGACGCTGGCGGCACCGACATCGTTCCGGTCGCGCCGGATGCGGTGCGGTTCACCGCCGGCACCGAGCACGTGGCCTGCATGTCGCTCAGCCCCAAGGGCCTGTTGCGCTGGTACGCCGCCTGCTGCCGTACGCCGCTGGCCAACACCCCGCGCGAACCGAAGTTGCCCTACGTCGGCATGGTCAGCGCCTGCTTCGACGCCACCCCGCAGGCGGTGGACGCGGCGTTCGGGCCGCGCAACCGCGTCGTGATCAACAGCCCGTCCGCCACCGCACCGGTGCGCGCCACGCCGCTGGGTTTTGTCACCGGCGGCTTGCGCATCCTCGCGGGGATCCTCGGCGCCAAGCTGCGGCGGGTGCGCGCCTCGCCGTTCTTCGACGCCAGCGGCCATCCGCTGCGCCAGCCGGACGTGATCAGCCGCGAGCAACGCGCCGCGCTGGAGCGCGGCACCGCCTGAGCCGGCACGGGGCAGGGGTGGCGGCCGAGCCCGCCTGGCTGCGGATCCCGCGTTTCCACCAAAAGCGACATTCCCACCGCCTGCCGGCGCCGGTTAGGCCGCCTGCCGGCCTGGGTGCATGCCCGCTAACACCTCGCTGACGCAGCACCGGCCATCCTCAGGCATGCCCGTGAAGTTCCGCACCTCCGGCTGCCTGCTCAGCCTCGTCGCCTCGATCGTCCTGACCGTGGCGGCCAACCTGCTGCTGCGCGCCTGCACTGGATGAGGAAGCCGCCATGCCGCGCAACGGCCTGAGCCCCCGCGCCACGCCGCAACCGCTGATCGCAAAGGACGACGGCCATGTCCGCGTCCGCGGCGCGCGCGAGCACAACCTCAAGGACGTCGACCTCGACATCCCGCGCGACCAGCTGGTGGTGTTCTCCGGCGTCAGCGGCTCGGGCAAGTCCTCGCTCGCGTTCGGCACCATCTACGCCGAAGCCCAGCGCCGCTACTTCGAATCCGTCGCCCCGTACGCACGCCGCCTGATCGACCAGGCCGGCATCCCCGACGTCGACGCCATCGAAGGCCTGCCGCCCGCCATCGCCCTGCAGCAGCAACGCGGCGCCAGCAATGCGCGCTCCAGCGTCGGCAGCGTGACCACGCTCTCGAGCCTCGTCCGCATGATGTACTCGCGCGCCGGCGCCTATCCGCCCAGGCAGGCGATGCTCTACGCCGAGGACTTCTCGCCCAACACGCCGCAGGGCGCGTGCCCCAGGTGCCACGGCCTTGGCCACGTGTTCGAGGTGACCGAGAAGCTGATGGTCCCCGACCCGACGCTCAGCATCCGCGACAAAGCCATCGCCAGCTGGCCGCCCGCATGGCACGGCCAGAACCTGCGCGACATCCTGGTCACGCTCGGCTACGACATCGACATCCCGTGGAAGGAGCTGCCGAAGAAGGACCGCGACTGGATCCTCTTCACCGAGGAAACCCCGACCGTCCCGGTCTACGCCGGCTTCACCGCCAGGGAAACCCGCGCCGCGCTGAAGCGCAAGATGGAGCCCAGCTATATGGGCACCTACACCGGCGCGCGCCGCTATGTGCTGCACACCTTCGCCACCACCCAGAGCGCGCTGATGAAGAAGCGCGTCTCGCGCTACATGGAAGGGCGCCTGTGCCCGCTGTGCGACGGCAAGCGCCTGAAGAAGGAAGCGCTGTCGGTGACCTTCGCCGGCGTCGACATCGGCACCCTGTCGCAGATGCCGCTCGACCGCGTCGCCGCGCTGCTGGAACCGATCGCCCGCGGCGATTTCCACACCCACGAAGGCGGCGAAACCACCAATGCCACCGCCACCAAGCGCGACCGCGCCAAACGCGCCGCCTCCAAACAGGCCACCCACGCCGCCGCCCCCGACGTGCGCCGCACCCCCGCGCTGTCGGAGGAAAAACGCCTCGCCGCGCAACGCCTGGCCGAAGGCGTGATCGCGCGCTTGCAGACCCTGCAGGCGCTGGGGCTGGGCTACCTCTCGCTGGACCGCACCACGCCCACGCTCTCGCCCGGCGAGCTGCAGCGCCTGCGCCTGGCCACGCAGCTGCGCTCCAACCTGTTCGGCGTCGTGTACGTGCTCGACGAACCCTCCGCCGGCCTGCACCCGGCCGACAGCCAGGCCCTGTACGACGCACTGGAACAACTGCGCGACGCCGGCAACTCGGTGTTCGTGGTCGAGCACGACCTGGAGCTGATGCACCGCGCGCAGTGGCTGGTCGACGTCGGCCCCGACGCCGGCGAACGCGGCGGCCGCGTGCTCTACAGCGGCCCGCCCGCGGGGCTGCAGGACATCGCCGAATCGCGCACCGCCCGCTACCTGTTCGGCACCACGCCCGCGCCCACCAGCCACGCGCGCACACCCACGGGCTGGCTGCAACTGCAGGGCATCCACCGCCACAACCTGCACGGCCTCGACGCGCGCATCCCGCTGGGCGCGCTCACCGCCGTCACCGGCATCTCCGGCTCTGGCAAGTCCAGCCTGATCGCGCAGGCGCTGACCGAACTGGTGCTGCTGCACCTGGGCCACGAGCCCGAGGACGAGGACGAAGGCACGCCCGACGCCCCCAGCGTGATCGAACGCACCCGCGGCCACCTCGCCGGCGACGTCGACGCCGTGCAGCGCCTGGTGCAGGTCGACCAGAAACCGATCGGCCGTACCCCGCGCTCCAACCTCGCCACCTACACCGGCCTGTTCGACCACGTGCGCAAGCTGTTCGCGGCCACGCCCGAGGCCAGGCGCAAACGCTTCGACGCCGGCCGCTTCTCCTTCAACGTCGCCAAGGGCCGCTGCGAAACCTGCGAAGGCGAGGGCTTCGTCAGCGTTGAACTGCTCTTCATGCCCAGCGTCTACGCCCCGTGCCCGACCTGCCACGGCGCGCGCTACAACGAGGCCACGCTGCAGGTGCAGTGGCATGGCAGGAACATCGCCGAGGTCCTGCGCATGACGGTGGAGGAGGCATGCGAATTTTTCTCGGGCGAAGACGCCATCGCCCGCCCGCTAGCCCTGCTGCGCGAGATCGGCCTGGGCTACCTGCGCCTGGGCCAGCCCGCCACCGAGCTGTCCGGCGGCGAGGCGCAACGCATCAAGCTCGCCACCGAACTTCAGCGCAGCCAGCGCGGCCGCAGCCTGTACGTCCTCGACGAACCCACCACCGGCCTGCACGCCGCCGACGTGGATCGCCTGATGCTGCAGCTGCACCGCCTGGTCGACGCCGGCAACTCCGTGGTGGTGATCGAACACGAGATGCGCGTGGTCGCCCAGGCGGACTGGGTGATCGATATGGGGCCGGGGGCGGGGGAGAGCGGGGGACGGATCGTGGCGGAAGGCAAACCGCCGGTCGTCGCGCGGGCGCGTGCGGGTCGCACCGCGGAGTTCCTGGCCAGTGCGCTGCAGGGACAGCCCTGAGCGGCGCCAGGACGCTTTGCGGGCAACTACGCGGACCCGATGCGTTTCCTTCTCCCCGCAACGCGGTGAGAAGGTCCCTGGCCGACAGACCGCGCAGCGCAGGCCGGATGAGGGACGCTCCCGCAGTCCCTCGGCCTTCCGCGTCGTTACTTCTTGAGCAGCATCTCCCGGAGGGCGCGCGACTGCTCCGCCTGCTGCTCGGAAATCTTCTTCAGCAAGGCCTGGTTCGCGCCGGTCAACCAGCCCTCCATGACAATGCTCTGCACGCAGCGCTCGCCGAGCTCGGTCTTGGCGTAGGCATCGTCCTCGCGGGAATCGTCGCAGGCGATGGCCTTGGACTCGGCCACGTACCGGGCCAGAGCGTTGGTGTCGTTGGCCTCGTGCGCCAGTTTCGACAGCGCCAGGGACGCGTCCGCATACAGGACGGAGGGCGTCGTTTCCGCGAATCCATTCCAGCTGTTGTGCCCGCGGGCGACGGCCCAGTTGCGGGCGAATTCGAAGGCCTCGATCGCCTTGGCGCGAACGGCGTCCTTGTCCGCCGCCTCGCCCTTTTCGAGCAACTTGGCGTAGCGGCCGCCCAGCTCCATCTCGAAGTTGCCGGCGTCAATGGAATTCGATCGCTGCTGCTCCATCGCCTGGGTGTTCCCGCGCATCTGGTCGAGGGCGCCGAGGAAGCCCTGCGAATGCCGGCGGAATTCCGTGATGGCAGCGTCCGCGCGGGCGGCGTTGCCGTCCTTCAGCTCCAGCAGCGCGGCCTGACGCTGCAGGCCGAGGGTCTGGACGCGGACGAAAGCGTTGCTGTCGCCCGGGGCGAGCTTCTCCAGCTCACCGAGGGCCGCATCCAGTTCCTTGCGCGCGGCGGCCTTGTCGCCCCTGCGGTCGCGCAACGCGGCCACCAGGGTCGCCTGCTTCTGCAGGCGCTCCACGGCCAGGAAGTCCCGTGCGCCGGGAGTGGAGTCGCTCACCGCTTCCGCCGCCCGGTAGGCAGCGATCACTTCCCGGCATTGCGCGACGACGTCCCCCACTGCCCAGCGCTCGCTGCAGCCCGTCATGTCGCGCGCCTTCTTGTACAAGGTCTTGAGCTCGTCCTGGGCCGGATCGGCCGACGCGGCCGAAGCAAAAGCGAAGAGCACGGCCGCGAGCGCGGCAACGCGTGGAGTCATGCGTGTTTCCCCTGTGTGCGGGCGCGGTGCCCGTCGGGGCAGTTTTAGGGGCTGTTGGTGGATCGTCAACCGCAGACAGGGCCTGACGACCGCCTGCGCAACAGGGGCTTCGGTGAATCGTTCAGTCGTTGCGCCATTGCCGAGCGATCCGGCGAGGCGCAACGCATCAAGCTCGCCACCGAACTGCAGCGCAGCCAGCGCGGCCGCAGCCTGTACGTGCTGGATGAACCCACCACCGGCCTGCACGCCGCCGACGTCGATCGCCTGATGCTGCAACTGCACCGCCTGGTCGACGCCGGCAACTCCGTGGTGGTGATCGAACACGAGATGCGCGTGGTAGCCCAGGCGGATTGGGTGATCGATATGGGGCCGGGGGCGGGGGAGAGTGGGGGGAGGGTGGTCGTGGAGGGTCATCCCGAGGCGGTGACGCGGGCTCGGGGAAGCCGCACGGCAACATTTCTGCGCACAGCATCGCCAGAGAGGAGTGGTTATTAGTCTGGCGTTTCTGGCGGGGACGGCTCGGTATTCATTTGAGCTGCAGTCGCCTCTGCCGCCAGTTCATCGAGGACTTCGAAGATCATCGGAAGGCCATTTGCATACGTCAACGTGTAGTTGACGGTTACGACCTGCCGGTCATCCGCGCTTTTTGCTTTTTCGCGAATGAGGGCGTGATGCTGATTCCAATACAGGCCCATATCCGTTTGATCGAGGCCGCCCGTAATTTCAGCCTTGGATGCAAAGTACCGATCCTCATCGCGTTCGGCGAAGATCGCATTACTTAGATGCGATAAGCAGTGATCCAGAAAATGAAAGATATTGTCCTCCTCAACGGACGGATTGAAACAACACTCAAAGGCATACTTGTTCATCAGTCTAGCTATACCGCCACCATCACCAGTTCCAAACTCATCGTAATGTCCGCAGCCTACGCCGGACCCTCTTGGGGGTAGCGGGTTGCTGAGTTGGTAAAGGACAAACGATTTAATGGAGGAGCGTGTGGAGGAGATTCGTTGAGAGAGCAAGGAGTGATCTTGCTCAGAGTGATTTGTGGTATCGGCCTTCCAGGCATCACCGAGAAACACTTCGTCAGGCGTGTCTTCAACTTCCGACAAGAAATTTTGCGCGCAGTCAATGTAAGTGCGCTTGAACATCGCGAAGACCTCCTGAGAGATTTTCCTCATTCCCACCAAGGCGAGATCGTTGACAGGGCCTGATGTAGGTGCGCCGGAGTCTTCATGGAGGATGAGCGCCGAGTGCAAGTTATGAAGTTGCCCCTGCCGATCTGCAGAGCAATTAAGCCTAAACAACATTAGGTCGTGCCAGCCGATGACGCCTCGACTCCTATCGGCAAGACTCTGAAGAAGGCCCTTGTCCTGATACGACTTCTCCCCAAAAATGCGCCACGCAATCTCTGCGATATTCTCTGGATGGTTGGGAAGAGGGCGGCCGGTTGTCCTTCCCCAGCCGGCGCGATCTAGGAGGCGCAGAAGGTTGTAGATCGACCGCGTCCGCAAGCTTCGATCGCCATGCTCGATTGACGAATAGCGCGGGATAAACGCAATGAGCGTGTCTATGGCATCGTCCGACGCGGTGCGGGTGAAGTCGTGAGATTGATTGACAAGAACCCGCCAGAACTGATCGTGCGCCTGTTCTCCAGATTCCAGCAGAAAGTCCGTGGAGGTCAGAATCGAGGCAACACTTGTTCCCTTTCGAACACGATTCACGGCGTCCTGGTACAGGGCGAATGTTCCTCGTGGTTCAGGAGTCGCAAAACGCACAATCAACTTTAGATAACTTTCCAGATTTCGGAAGGCTTCATGGTTGAAGCAGGCCCTCGAAGCCAGCACTGACTCTTCAGGGTCGCTGAGGTTTCCGATTCTGAGCGCCTTTACGTCGAAAAGTTGTGTCAAGAGAAAAGCAGCAGGCCCTTGATTCTTTTCAATTAGATATGCGAATTCCGTAGTGTTCGTGAACTTTCGCTCGCCCAGTTCACGGCGCACAGAAAAACTGCCGGAACGTCCTTCCGTCTCTTCAGCGTAAATGCGCCTAAAAAGACCCGGGTAGCTGAGATGGAGGAGTATGAGGTTGATGAGGTCGCGCTTGTTGAAGTCCGTCCGGCCAAGGTCGCTTTTTTCGAGTTGCATCAGCAACATCGCGTTGACGAAGCGTTTTACCTTCCGCAGGTCGCCTACTAGGGGTAGGTATTTGGCTGCCAGGTCGCCGTCCAGAATGTCGGCCAATTCATTGAGCACAGAGCCGAGCTTCAGCATTGTGTCCGAGGGAATCGACCCAAGCCGGTTCTCAGATCGTTGCCAATCCCGACGGAGGAAGTCGCGAATGCTGGAGCTGTCTACGAATAGGCTCAGTTTGACGGTGACAAACTTTTCGAGAAACTCACGCGCTCGAGAGTCCTCCTCTTTGGTTGCCGCAAGAATTTCAGTGTCGTAGCAGAGGACGTAGGTCGCTTGAGAGAGTTTGAACGTGCGTCGTGTGGCGAATAACACGTTGTTGGCGGCTTTGGCGTCAAGTCGATCCAGGTCATCAATGATGATGATCACGCGACGGCCGATTCGCTTGAGCGCCTCGTCGATGTCCTCGAGAAGCTCGTCGACAGTTTCTTGGCCTGGCTCCAGGGAAAGCTTCAGGCCGAGGAACGAAACATCGGCCTTCCCCTTTATTAGCCGAGAGTACCGAGACGCTGTTGGCCGAAACTCGGGAGCAAAGACCTTGCGCTGTATTGCGGTCGACAACTCGCGAATTAGACGGTCTGCGAGATCAGACTCCGATGCGTACCGGAGGGGTTCAAATCGACAAACAATGACCCTGTCGTCTGCTGCCTCCCAGTAGCAGCTAGCTAGGTTGATGAAGCTGGTCTTGCCAACACCCCAAGGGCCGTCAACCCCAAATACAAGACCTGGGTGCGCCCCGCTTTCAAGTACCGCTTCTGCGAAGGACTTGGCGTGGAGCTCACTTGCCAGCAGATCGTCCTTCTTATCCTGAATTTCCTCGTCCCCAATGAAGTACAGCTGAGGCGCCGTTCTCTTGGGTCGCGGGCGGTACTTCTGAATCAGTGGCGAGATAAGAACGGCACAAAGTACAGTGAGGATTACAAGCGCCCAATTGGGATCCGTGTTCTTGAGGGTTGAGTGAGCTTTGGCGAGCCAAGGGGATGCCAGTATGTTCGCCCAGACACCCATGCCTACCGCTATCAATAGATCGGCTCGAAGGCTGCGAGTCATCCGCTCGGCGGCCGAATGTGCGCCCCGGCTCACCGAGTAGATGAGACACAAAAGCAGGCCTGCGACTACTCCCGTGGCCCTCGTCCAGAGAGGCACGCTGGGTAGCGTAGTGGCGAAGGTTGCACCGATAGAACGCGGCCCTCCCAATCTCAGCACCGAGGAAGCCAGTGGCGAAGAACCGGGCGAAGATTGGCAATTCAGGCATCTTCGTCGCTGGCTTTGTATCAGTCATGTTCTTCCCCCCTTGCGGTCCAAATGGCACGTGGTAAGCGGCCGGCTTTCGGTCATGAGCTGGATCAATGTCATTAATTTGGGTGCGACAGGTGTTTGCGGATGCCATTTGGTCGGCGATTGCGGATCGCCCCAGGGAAGGCGATGGCATCGCGCAGTTGCCGCCCCAACGCCGAGCGTTGATTGAGGAGGGTTCGCTTGTTTGACATTGGTCAGGCCTTGTCGAGGCTCAGGCCGACTACGCCGAGGATTGCTGAGGCTTCGTTGCGAAGCTGAGCAGCAAGGCGGCGCCGCTTGGACTCGTCTGCAGTGGCTGGATAAGTGCCTATGTATTTGGCTTGTCCTGCCAGATCAGTCAGGTGAGGGATGCGACGAAGTAGCTCCAGCCAATTGGTGACGCCCCATGCTCCTAGTGACAGAAATACAGGTTCAAGACCCGTTACGCGATTAAGCATGAGATTTGAAGCGTCAATCATTGCCGAAGCATGGCTTATTACCGCTTCGCGTTCCGCGTCGTTCGACTGCTCGCCGAGGTTTGATATTGCGCGAAGGAGTGCGTCAACCTTCGGTTCAGTAGTTCGTACTGCGTCCGAAATTGCCCTTAGCGACGCGCGCTCCTTCCTGCGATCGGCGCGATTGGCTACCCATGCCGATCCGACGACTGCGATTGCGGCGCCCAAACCGGAGCCGACGATATTCGCCATCCCGTCTTGAGTGAAGGCAAGAACCTTCAGTGCCCACACCAGGGTCACTCCAGTAAGCACGCCTAGCAGGAACGCAGGTGCTAACCATGGGCGGAAGTGCAACATTGATGAAATGCGATTCATTGGAAGGCTCGATTCGTCGAAGGGCAGGGCGCCCGATGTGCTGCAGTCTCAGGCATGGATCACGGCCCAGTTCCGGGAGGCGGCGAGGAAGGCGATCAGGTACGCGGATTGCGACTCGCCCTTCATGCCGGCAAGGTGGATGCGCAGTTCCTCTGCGGCACGCTTGGCATCCGGGCCATTGCCGGCCGCAGTGCGCTCAAGATTACGGACGGCCGACTGGTCGTCGGCGAGTTTGATCAGCACGGTGGATCCCCCTGCGGCCGAGGATACCCCTTGGCAATCCGCCGAAGAATCTGACAAATTCTCACCCGCTCCGATCGCCCCGTAGCGATCACCCACACGCCACACGGAACGCGGCGGAGCAGGAGCCGGCGCCGCCGGCCTTACACATGGATACGCAAAGGAGAATGCTGTGTCGCAAAACCTTGTTTCCCTGAATGTCACCGACGAGCAGGTCGCCGCCGTGCAGGCGGGCCTGCAGCAGATCGAATCCGCGCTGGCCGGGCTGATCTCGCTGGAGAGCGGCGAGCGTCGCGGGCTGATGCTGATGGGCCCGCGCTCGGAACCCTTCGCGCGGCAGACGCTGCGGGTGCTGGAGCAGAACCCGGGTATCGTGCCGCCCAGCCTCGACCTCGCCGGCGCACGCGCCGACCTGGCCGCGCTGGACAAGCTGACGCCGATGCTGGAGCGGGTGCAGAAGCTGGTCGCGCGCCTGGACGACACCGTCGCCGCGCTCGGCAGCGACGTGATGGACGTGGCGCTGGAGGGCTATGGCCAGATCAAGTTGTCCGGCGGCGCGCACGGGCTGGACGAGCTGCGCCGCGAACTAGGCGGCCGCTTCGCCAAGAGCCGGCGCAAGGTGGCCGAGCCGGCCTGAGCCGGTTGCCACCGCAGTAGCAGACAGGCCGCCCTCCGGGCGGCCTTTTTGTTTGTGGCCTGCCGCGTGATGGCGCTGCGGTCGGGGAGCGGAAGCGAGGCGTCGGTCGTGCCATTCGTTGGGTTGTCGACCGCTTGCAGGAGGTGGACGACGCCACGCGTGGAATCGGCGATGCCATCGTTGAGCTCACGGACGCCAAGGTTGAAGTCGGCGACGGCAGGCGTCAGGTCGGCCAATCCAACCATGAGGTCGGCGTCGCCTCGCATCAGGTCGGCGAGGTCATCGATGAGGTCGGCGACGTCATCCGAGGGGTCGCCGACGTCATTGGAAATCCCGCGTCGGGCGCCTGAGTTCCGCAGGGCGCACTGAAATTGCGCCAAATGCTTTCGGCACGGCGGCGCTCTTCTTCGCGGACGCCGCAGGTGTCGCCATCGCGGCAGCCGGTCGCGGCGATGCGCCCCGACACCGCGCGGGGCGAGGACTTACTGCTGCGTCGGCGCCAGGCTTTCGGTGTGGGCGACGCACTTCCAGTCCTCACCGGTCTTCACCCAGGTGGACGAATCCACCGCCTGCATCTGCATGGGCTTGCCGTCATGCTCGACGCGCTGATCGACCTTGTACGTGGCGATCGCCACGTCGTCGTTCGGGAACAACACCTCCAGGTCGCTGAGGTCGAACGCGAGCAGCTTGTGCGAGGGGTCGTTGGCCATCCGGGTGTAGCCGGCGTGGTCGAAGGCCATCGCGCCGTGGCCGCTGACCATCAGCGCCTTGTCGGCCAGCATGTCGGTCGCCACGTTCGGCTGGTTGTCGACCATCGATTGCCAGAAGGCGCGCTCGAGCTGTTCGATCCGGTGCTTGGGCGTGTGCATGTGCCACTCCTTCGGTTCGGAGTCCGCATGATCCGGCGCAGTTGGTGGCACAAGGGTGAATAACGGAACACTCACCAGGCCAAACAGGGCGGCGCCGATGTCGAGCTGCTTCCGCGCGCGCGAAGCGGCGGGCTTGGTCTGCCCTCACTCACACGAAAGCCTCAGTTCCGGGACTTCCTTGCACTCCTGCGGCAAGGTGCGACGTTCGCCCCAGCCCCAGTTGATCGCTTTTGAAGCACCATTAGGGCGCGTTGCGCTATCTTCTCCCGCTCGAAGAATTCAGGTCGCACCAATGAAGGCCACCATCGTCGGTTTGATCACGCCGCATGTTCTAAGGGTCGCTGACCTCGCCAAGCAGGCCGAGGTGGGCGCCAAGGTCGACTGGCATGTGCGGGATGCCGTTGCAAAGACCATCGACGACCTCGGATCCCAGTACAACGCCCGGGACCTGCTCTCGGCCTACGTCCAATGGCTGGAGAACGCGGCCCAGGAGGCCGGGCCCTCCCGCCAGCGTTACGCCAGCGTGCTGCGTGCCGCGGCGACGGCGGCCTCGCGCAATATCGCCGACCGCGATTGACCACCCGCCGGCGGCCTGATCGACGGCTGCCGCAGAACGAAGCCCCGCCATGGCGGGGCTTTTTTCGTGTCGCGCTGGGAGGCATCCCCGCGCCGGCGGCGGCGAGATCCGCCGGCGCCCTCAGCCGGTCACCTTCGCCACCACCCGCCGCACCATCGGGGCGACCAGGGTGACGGTGACGAACGCCAGCGGCCAGGTGGTCGCGCAGCTCCTGGCCCAGTGCGCCAGGAAGTCGGGGTGCAGGCCCTGGTTCATGGCCAGTACGAAGGCGGACACGATGGCGACCATGATCATCGAGAGCAGGGCGCCGAAGACGATGGGGGAGTAGCGGACAGGAATACGCATGCTGGGGGACCTCGGGGGTGTCGGCGGGTTTGCCGTGGGGGAACGGGCCGGTCGGCCCGCGCTTACGTCGTGCAACCGGCCTGCAGGGCCAGCGCGGACAGGTACAGGCCTGCGCCGAAGACCGCGTGCATGGCCAGGCTGTGCACGCGCGCGACGGCAGGGCGGGGCGTGCGGCGCGCGAACAGGCCCGCGCCCATGCCGGGCTGCATCAGCAGGAACGGGGCGAGTACGGTGGCGATCCCGACCGTCAATGCGGGTGCGGGCGTGGGTGCGCAGAACCAGCCGCTGCCCCAGACGGCCGGCAGCAACGCGGCGTAGGCGACGCCGATGACGTAGTGCGCCGTCCAGCCCAGCGCGGCCTCGTGCCTGACGGGTGCGGCCTGGGCGATGGCCTCGTGGCGGAAGCGTCCGTGGCGCATGTGGCCGATCCAGCGACCCACGTGCGCGTAGTTGGGCACGGGCATGCCGAGCAGGCGCCGCCGCAGCAGCCCCCACAGGTCCGTCAGCGCGGTGGCGCCGACGCCGGTGAGGATGGTGAATGCGATCAGGTTCATGCCGCCTCCGTCGCTTGCCGCGTGGATCGATGCCGCGCACAGTGCCACTTGAAGCCGACTTGAGGTCAAGGGGTTCATGGAGCTGGACATCGCCGCCGTCGCCAAGCGCTCCGGGGTACCGGCATCGACGCTGCGGTACTACGAGGAGAAGGGGCTGATCGCATCCATCGGCCGGCAGGGACTGCGTCGCGTGTTCGATGCCGCGGTGCTGGAGCGGCTGGCGTTGATCGCGCTCGGGCGCACCGCGGGCTTCTCGCTCGACGAGATCGCGCGGATGTTCTCCGCCGAAGGCGGGCCGCACATCGACCGGCGCCTGTTGCAGGCGAAGGCGGACGATCTTGATCGCATGATCCACCGGCTCGGCGTCCTGCGCGACGGATTGCGGCACGCGGCGGCCTGTCGCGCCCCCAGCCATCTGGAGTGTCCGACGTTCCGCAAGCTGCTCGCGCGCGCTTCCACGATGGCACGCCGGGACAAGGGCCGGAAAGCCGGAGGCAAGGCGCCGTTGTGAACCGCGCGCGCGTGCGTTTCCGCCCGCATCGGACGCTGCGCGCAACCCGGGCAACGTGGCTGCCGCAGCCGGAGGCCGCGGTCTTGGGTTCCAATTTTGTCCATCGTCGGGGCACATCAGCCTATCGGCCGAACAATTCGTGCGGACCGCCGTCGCCAAAGCTGGACAGACTTGGCCGGTTGGGCCAGGCAGAATCGTTTGGCTTCAATATTTGACCTGGAATCGCCGGGGCCGCCGAATGGAAAGCTTCCTTGACGCCGCCATGAGCCAGGAGTAATCAGACGGCAGGGAGCTTCACAGTCTCGACCGGGACGCTCGCCCCAATGGCCGGATGCATTCGCGAGCCAGCTGGAAGGTCGCTATGCCTACCACTCTCTCGATTAATGGCGCCAGGCACACCGTTGACGTCGATCCCGACACGCCGTTGTTGTGGGTGTTGCGCGACGTACTGCAGCTGACGGGCACGAAGTTTGGATGTGGCGTTGCCCTATGCGGCGCGTGCACCGTCCATATCGATGGCGTCCCACGTCGCTCCTGTTCCACGCCAATCGCACTGGTCGGAAATGCCGACATCCGCACGATTGAATCGCTGCACGACAATCCAGTCGGCCGTGCCCTGCAACAGGCATGGCTCGCCGAGGAAGTCGTGCAGTGCGGTTACTGCCAGTCCGGCCAGTTGATGTCGGCCACGGCATTGCTGGCAGCGAATGCGACTCCGACCGACGCCGACATCGACGCAGTGATGAGCGGCAACATCTGCCGCTGCGGTACCTACGAGCGTATCCGCAGCGCGATCAAGCGCGCCGCCACGCAGCTGGCGGCGACGGACAGGAGAGCGACATGAACGACGAATCGCTCATCGCCGCCCTGGGCGAAATCCGCCAATCCCGCCGTGCATTCATTCAGACCGTAGCTGCCGTAAGCGGCAGCCTCATCGTAGGCTTCAGCCTCAGCGAATCGACGCAGGCCCGCTCCACCCCATCGGAGTTGGCGCCAAATGCGTTCATTCGCATCGCACCGACCGGCGCGGTCACCCTGATCGTGCCTTACGTCGAAATGGGGCAGGGCGCCTACACGTCGCAAGCCCAGTTGTTGGCGGAAGAACTCGATCTCCGGCTTGACCAGGTCACCGTCGAGCCCGCTCCGCCGAATGAAGCCCTGTACAGCAACCCGCTCTTTGGCGGCCAGATCACAGGCGGCTCGGGCTCGCTCATGGGCAGTTGGCTGCCGTTGCGGCAGGCGGGCGCCGACACGCGCGCCCTGCTCGTTGCCGCTGCGTGCCGGCAATGGAAGGCGGACCCTGGCGATTGCCGCACGGAGCAAGGCCATGTCATCCATACGGGCAGTGACAGGCGTATCGGTTATGGCGAACTCATCGCAACCGCTGCAGATCTGCCTCTCCCCTCGAAGTCGCCGCTCAAGCAGCCGGACAACTACAAGCTGATCGGTCGCCCGGTGAAGCGCGTGGACACCGCGGCCAAGGTCGACGGCACTGCGCGGTTCGGCATCGATGCGCTGCCACCCGGAGTAGCCTTCGCGGCTGTCGCGGCGTCGCCCGTCTTCAACGGAAAGCTCGAAAGCGTGGACGAAGCGCCCGCGCTCGCGATCCGCGGCGTCCGCCAAGTCGTGAAGCTGGACGATCTGGTCGCGGTCGTCGGCGATCACACCTGGGCAGCGAAGAAGGGCCTGGCTGCGTTGCAGATTCGCTGGAACGAGGGCGCCAATGCGAGTGTCGACACTGCACAACTGATTGCGCAATGTGACGCGGCACTGGAGCGTGAAGGCAAGGTCGCGGCGAAAGTGGGCGATATCAAGAGCGCCCGCCCGGCAGCGAAGTACACGGCGAAGTTCCGGCAGCCCATGCTTGCCCACGCAACGATGGAACCGGTCAACTGCACGGCGCATGTCACGCGCGAGCGCTGCGAGGTGTGGGTCGGTTGCCAGGTGCTGGGGCGCGCCCAGAAGCTGGCCGCCGCCGCCGCGGGCTTGCCTCTCGAAAAGGTCATCGTGCACAACCACCTGCTGGGTGGCGGCTTCGGCCGCCGCCTGGAAGCCGATTACGTCGAGCAGGCAGTCCGGATAGCGAAGCACGTCAAGGGACCGGTGAAAGTTACCTGGAGCCGGGAGGAAGACCTGCAGCAGGACTACTACCGGTATCACAACCACAGTCGTGTCGAAGTGGGATTGGATGAAAAGGGGATGCCGGTGTCCTGGCATCACCGGGTGGTGGGGCCTGCTGTCATGGAAAAGTTCCTGCCAGCGTTCTACAAGGACGGCGTGGACTTTGATGCCGTCAACGGCGCCGCCGGTCCCTACGACCTGGCCAATGTGCTGGTCGACTATGTGCGGCAGGATCCACCGGAGGGTTTGCACGTCGGTAACTGGCGGGGAGTGGGCCACACGCGCAATGTCTTCGTCGTCGAATCGGTGATGGACGATCTTGCCCATCGCGCAGGCGTCGATCCGCTCGAGTATCGGCGCCGGCTGCTCGGCAAGAGTCCACGCTCGCTCGGAGTGCTGGAACTTGCGGCCGAGAAGGCAGGATGGGGGGGCAAGCTCGCGACGGGGCAAGGGCGCGGCATCGCGGTTCTCGACGGGTTTGGCAGCTTCCTGGCCTCGGTGGCGCAAGTCCGGGTCGACAAAGGGGGGCGGCTGAAGATCGAGCGCGTGGTGTGCGCCATCGATTGCGGCATCGCAGTCAATCCCGATGTCGTAAAGGCGCAAATCATGAGCGGCGTGGTGTACGGCCTGTCGGCCGCCTTGTATGGCCGGATCACCGTCGCGAACGGCCGCGTCGAGCAGGGCAACTTCGATACCTATCCGGTGCTTCGCATGCACGAAACTCCGCCGATCGAGGTGCACATCGTCGAGAGCAAAGCCGATCCCGGTGGCGTCGGCGAGCCGGGCACGTCGATCATCTTCCCGGCGTTGACGAACGCGATTTTCCAGGCGGCCGGCGTACGAATCTACGACCTGCCAATAGATCTGGCATTGCTGAAGGAGGCTCGCCATGCGTCGTAGCGTTCTCCTTGCCGCTGTCACGACAGCAGTCTTTACGCTGATCGCTGCTGCGGCTACCAGGTCGCAGTCGTTCAAGGGCACGGAATCGTCGCTTCGGCCTGTATCCGAATTCGCCGCCATTACCGATCGGCGCGAGCGCTCGATCGCATTGTTTACCGAGGCAGGCAAAGTACTGCAGAGTCCGCGCTGCCTGAACTGTCACCCCGTCGAGCGCATTCCCACCCAAGGCATGGACATGCATCCGCACATGCCGCCGGTACAGGGCGGTGATTCCGAACACGGGGTGGCCGGCATGCCATGCAGCTCCTGCCACGGCGCGGCCAATGCCGTCACCCTTGGCGACAAGATCCAAAGCGTCCCGGGACACGAGCACTGGTCGCTGGCTCCGGCGTCGATGGGCTGGCAAGGCAAGAGCCTGGCCGAGATCTGTGCGCAGCTGAAGGACACGCGGCGCAATGGCGGGCGTTCACTGGAGAAGATCCAGGAGCACATGGGCCGCGACACGCTGGTCGGTTGGGCTTGGCATCCGGGCGAAGGTCGCGAGCCCGCGCCTGGCACACAGGCGGAATTCGGTGAGCTGGTCCGCGCCTGGATCGACAGCGGCGCCATGTGTCCTGCCGAAGCCAGGAAGCGCTAGCCGTCGCCGACGGCCCTAGCCGACGAGGCTGGTCTCGCCTCTGGCGAATTCGACGAAAGCCTTCAACGCCGCCGGCACCTGCCGGTGGCTGGGGTAGTACAGGAACAGCCCCGGGTAGTACGGGCACCAGTCCTCGAGCACGCGTACCAGACGACCCTGGTCGAGGTAGGTCTGCGCCATGCCTTCGAATACGTATGCCAGGCCGACGCCATCCAGCGCGGCTTCCAGCGTCAGCTGCATGTCGCCGATCGCCAACGGGCCCTCTACCGCGATCTTGAGTTCCATGCCGCCGCGCTCGAATTCCCACGTGTAGTACACGCCGCTCGGAAAGCGCAGGCGCACGCAGGGCAATCTGCGCAGTTCCTGCGGGTGCAAGGGCTTCGCGTGGAGTTCGAAGAAGGCCGGCGACGCCACGATCGCCGAACGCAATCGGGGGCCAAGCGCGGTGGCGATCATGTCCGCGGCAATCGTTTCGCCGAAACGCACACCGGCATCGAAGCCCTCGGACACCATGTCGATGAGGCCGTCGTTGATGGCCAACTCCACCCGCACCTCGGGATAGGCGCGCAGGAAGCGCGTGACCACCGGCAAGAGCACCAGTTGCACCGCGGGTCGCCCCGCATTGATGCGCAAGGTCCCGGAAGGTTTCCCGCGCAGCACGTCGAGTTCGTCGATCGCCTCCTCTATGTCGCGGAACGCCGGTCCGATCCGCGCATACAGGCGTTGTCCGGCTTCGGTAAGGGCGACGCTTCGGGTAGTGCGATTGAACAGGCGCAGGTCAAGGCGCTCCTCGATCCCACGCATCGCGTGACTCAATGCGGACGCGGACACGCCCAGCTCTGCCGCAGCGCGGCTGAAGCTGCGGTGGTTGGCGATGGCCAGGAAGGTCGTCAGTTCGGAAGGGGTGATCCGCTTCATTAGTGAGCCTGACTCACAGAGTCATCTCAAATTATTGGGATTATCACAACAATACTCCGTGCCTACAGTTCTCTCCACCGCGGCGCAGCACCGGCCGCCTCACTGGAGAACTGACATGCGTACCTGGTTCATCACTGGCGCTTCGCGCGGCTTCGGCGCGCTGACCGCAGAGCAGGCCCTTGCCGCCGGCGACGCCGTCGTCGCGACGGCCCGTAACCCTGCGGACGTGAAGGCCCGCCTGGGCGACCATCCCAACCTGCTGGCCGTCCGCCTGGACGTCACCGACGAGCGCCAGGCGCACGAAGCCGTTGCGGCGGCGGTCAAGCGCTTCGGCCGGATCGACGTGCTGCTCAACAACGCCGGCTACGGCTTGCTGGGCGCGGTCGAGGAAGCCAGCGCGGGGGAAGTTGAACGGCTGTTCGCGACCAATGTCTTCGGCCTGCTTGCCGTCACTCGCGCCGTGCTGCCGCACATGCGCCGTCAGCGCAGCGGCCACGTCATCAACATTTCCTCGGTTGGCGGCTACGCCGCGTATCCGGGGTGGGGCGTCTACGGTGCCACCAAGTTTGCGGTCGAGGGCCTTACCGAAGCGCTTGCGCTCGAGCTTGCACCGCTGGGCATCCACGCCACCGTGGTGGAACCCGGCTTCTTCCGCACCGACTTCCTCGATGGCCAATCGCTGTCCAGCACGCAGCAGCGCATGGACGATTACGCTGCGACCGTGGGTGCCATGCGCGAGTACGCCGCCGAGAAGAACCATGCCCAACCGGGCGACCCGGCGCGGCTCGCGACTGCGCTGGTGCAGCTGGCGCACACGCCCGAACCGCCGCTGCGGCTGCCGCTGGGCAGCGACACGGTCGCCGTGATCGAGCGCAAGAACGCCGCCGTAGCGACAGAGCTGGAGCAGTGGCGCGCGCTCGCGCTGTCCACCGACTTTCCCGCGGCGCATTAGTACCTACCGCGCTCCACATCAAGCCCAGGTGCTAATTCATGCACCTGGGCTGCCTGCGGCGCGATTTCTCAAGTGCTAACCTCATTCCGCAATGCTTCGGAATGGGTTTCGGCGATGAGCACGGCAAGCAGTGCCCAAGTTGTCCACCATCACGTCCGCACCATGGGCGGGCGCGACCCCCGGGAGCCGCACCGAACTGCAACTCCACTGGAACTGTTGTTCGACCTGACCTTTGTAATAAGTTTCGGTCTGGCTGCATCCGAATTCGCTCATGCCCTGGCCGAGTCGCATTACCAGGCGGCATTGCTGGGCTTCGGTTTCGCCAGCCTCGCGATCTACTGGGCCTGGACCAATTATTCCTGGTTCTCATCGGCCTACGACACCGACGACTGGATCTTCCGCGTCATGACCATGGTGCAGATGGTCGGCGTGCTGGTGCTCGCCATTGGCTTGCCGCGCATGTTTGCCTCGCTCGAAGACGGCAACGGGAAGATCGACAACTCGGTCATGGTGCTCGGCTACGTGATCATGCGCATTGCTCTCGTGCTGCAGTGGTTGCGCGCCGCGAAGCAGGATCCGCCTAGGCGGCGCGCGTGCCTTACGTACGCTGCCGGCATCACCGTGGTGCAGGCAGGCTGGCTGGCCCAGCTGTTGCTCGCGGTGCCTCCCGTAGCGATCGTCGCCATCGTCTGCATTCTGGTGCTGGCGGAATTGGCCGTGCCGGTGCTGGGGGAAAGGAGGGACGGAGGTACGCCCTGGCACCCGCACCACATCGTCGAGCGTCACGTCCTGTTCGCGATCATCGCGCTCGGCGAAGGTGTCGTAGGTACGGTCGCCTCGCTCTCCGCCGTATTGGAAGCCCAGGGCTGGACCGTCGACACGGCGCTCGTATGCATCGCGGGTGTCGGACTGACCTTCGGCATGTGGTGGATCTATCTGATCCTTCCCTCGGCGCGCGTCCTGCACGAGAACCGGAGACGCGCGTTCGTATGGTCCTATGCCCAGATGATCATTATCACGAGCATCGTCGCCACAGGCGCCGGACTGCACGTTGCTGCCTATGTGCTGGAACACAAGGCTCGGATCGGCCCGGTCGCGGCATTGTTGACGACGGCGATCCCGGTGGCTGTCTTCGTCGGAATGATCTACGCGCTCTATTACTACCTGGTTCGGCGGTTCGACCCATTGCATACCTGGCTTCTTCTGCTGACCGTGGCGGTGATGGTGATCGCTGTCCTGGCTGGTATTTCCGGCATGAGCATGGCGCTGTGCCTGTTCGTTCTCATGCTGGCGCCCGTCGTGACCGTCGTCGGTTACGAATGGAAGGGTCATCGCCATCAGCTGGAGTCGCTCGGAATCTGAGAAGCAGTGCCTTTGCGACGTGGGGCTCAAGCAGAGCGCTCGTTCCGTGCGCTGCACCTTCACCAATGCGTGGCGCATCACGCGCAAGGCGGCGGCTGGCCCGCCCGCTCCTGGCCTTGCTGGGCCGCCCCCCCCTCAGCGCGCGACGAAGCCTCCAAGTAGCGGCGAGCCGGAAGGGCACTGGCAGCCTCCCGTTCCTACCTGGTCGTCCGCGCCGCCCCGCCGCCACCTCCCGCTCACGCCCGCGGGTGCATACGGAAGGCCCATCCCCACGGGAGTCTGGCCGTGAAACGCGTGATCCGCGCCCTTGCGCTGATGCTGGCCACCAGCGCCTTCCTGCTGCTCGCCGGCTGCGCCACGCCGGGCGGCTATGGCGGTTACCCCGACAATGGTTACGGGCAACCCGCGCCTGGCTATCCGCCGTCCGGTTATCCGTCCCCGGGTTATCCCCCCGCCTATGGCAACCAGGTGCAGGGCACCGTGCAGGGCATCGACACCAGCTATCGCCGCATCGTGGTGGATGTCGACGATCCGCGCATGGGCCGCACGCAGATGGACGTGCGCTACGACCAGAACACGCGGCTGTTCTACCAGGGGCGTGAGCTGGAGGTCGCCGGGCTGGAGCGCGGCGACGTGATCCGCTTCGACGCCGTGCAGTCGGGACGGGAATGGTGGACGCGCCAGATCGAGGTCGTGCGCGACGTCCGTGACGGCGGGTCCGGCTACGGCGGCGCCTATGGCGGTGCCTACGGCAACGACCTGAGCGGCTCGGTGGATTTCGTCGACACCCGCACGCGCACGATCCGCCTCGACGGCGCCGGTTACGGCAGCAACGTGCAGATCTTCTACGACGACCGCACCACGGTGGATTACCAGGGCCGCAGCTACCGGCCGGAGAACCTGCAGCGCGGCGACCTCGTGCGCATCCAGGCGCGCTCGGTCGGCAGCAACCAGTGGCTCGCCGAACGCATCATCGTGGAGCGCTCGGTCGGCTATTGAGTCGCGCAGGTGGTGGCGCTCGCCGCCGGAAACGAAAAAAGCCCCGCTGGTGCGGGGCTTTTTTTTGTCAAGCGTTCTACGGCAATCATCCGACGCCGGCCGCGAGCCGCGGCCGGCGTCGGCGGTTCCGCAGCGCTTACGCGCTGCGCGCCAGGGTCGCGTGCGAGGCGGGACGCATCAGCGCCACGATCTGCCACACGGCCGACAGGCCGACCAGCACATACACCACGCGCGCCAGCAGCGCGTCCTGGCTGCCGAACAGCGAGGCGACCAGATCGAACCCGAAAGCGCCGACCAGGCCCCAGTTGAGGCCACCGACGATCAGCAGCACCAGCGTTACGACATTGAGGGTCTTCATTGCATTTCTCCGCATGTTGGGTGTGGGCGATCAGTCCTTCGGCATCAGCACCTTGTCGATCACGTGGATCACGCCATTGCTGGCGGCCACGTCGGCGCTGACCACGCGAGCGCCATCGACAGTGACGGCGCCGCCCGACGCGCGGATCGCGACCGCGCTGCCCTCGACGGTCTTGGCGTTGGCCATCTTCGCGACCTGGGACGCGGTCACGCGGCCGGGGACGACGTGGTAGGTCAGGATGGCGATGAGCTTGTCGCGGTTCTCCGGCTTGAGCAGGTTCTCGACGGTGCCGGCGGGCAGGGCGGCGAAGGCGGCATCGGTCGGCGCGAACACGGTGAACGGACCCGCGCCCTTGAGCGTGTCGACCAGGCCCGCGGCCTGCAGCGCGGCGGCGAGGGTCTTGAACTGGCCGGCGCGGACGGCGGTGTCGACGATGTCGGCCCGGGCCTGGGCCGGAGCGCTGCTGCTGCTATGGGCGGCGCCGGCGCCGCCGGCGGGCGCGGCGGACAGGGCCGGCGGGCCGAAGGCGAGGACGAGGGCGGCGGCCAGCACGGGGAGGCGGGGGAACGGACGGCGGATGGACATGGGATTACTCCAGACGGGTGGGAACGCCGCGAAGTTTCGCCCTCACGCTGTTATAGGCGTGTTCAAGGTAAGATTGTACGAAACATGTACAAGACCCCGACATGTACCCCATCAAAGCCGCCGCCGAACTCGCCGGGCTGAGCACCGAGACCCTGCGCGCCTGGGAGCGCCGGCATGCCGCGATCCAGCCGGTCCGCGATGCGCAGGGGCGGCGGCTGTACGATCCGGCGACGATCGAGCGGCTCTCGCGCCTGCACCGGCTGACCGATCGCGGCCACCCGATCCGCGATCTGGCCGCGCTCGATGACGAAGCCCTCGACCGCCTCCTCGATGACGGCCGGCAGGCTGCCTACGGCGGCGTCGAGGCCTTGCCGACGCGCATGCTCGATGCGATTGCCGACTACCGCGTCGACGAGTTCGACCGCGACCTGTCGGTGGCGATCGCCACGCTGCCGATGCCGGTGCTGCTCGGCCGCGTGGTCATGCCGCTGCTGCACGAAGTAGGCGTGCGCTGGGCCGACGGTCGGCTCGCGATCGCGCAGGAGCGACTGGTCAGCAGCCTGCTGCGCATGCGCCTGCTCGCGGTGCTCAATGTGCCGGCGCGCGAACGCCGGCCGCGGCTGCTGTTCGCGACCCTTCCCGGCGAACGCCACGAACTCGGCCTGATCGGCGCGGCCCTGCAGGCATATGAGGCGGGCATGCCGGTGCTCTACCTCGGCACCGAGCTGCCCGCGGTGGAGATCGCACGCATTGCCGAGAAGCTCGGCGTCGCGGGCATCGCGCTGGCTTCGGTGGATTTCGAGCAGTCCCAGCTGGCGCTGGAGGAGCTGCGCCAGCTGGATGCCGCGCTGGCGCCCGGCGTGCCGGTGTGGCTGGGCGGCGCCAATGCCCGCTACCTCGCGGAGGAACTGGCGTCGCCACGGATCCAGGCGGTGGGCGATGTGCAGGCGCTGACGCGGGGCGTGCCGGCGCACCGGATGCGCGGCTGACATCGGCGTCCAAGCTCTGGAGCGGTTGGGCAGGTCCAGCCAAACCAGCCTGGTCGCGGCGATGCGATATGGAACGTGGGGCTGGCCGGCAGTTCTAGAATGAGGCCCGGCGCCCAGGGGAATCGGTCCGTGTTGCTTGTTGCGTCTACGCAGCGGCGAAGCGGTGGGTGCGATCCGGGCGGCTGTCCGCACACACGACTACAGGGGAACGAAATGAAAATGAAGTTGGCATCCAAGGCGATGCTGGCGGTGCTGCTGGTCGCATCGCTCGGTGGCCAAGACGCGCGGGCCGCGGATGATGGCTCGAGCGATCCGCTTCCGGAGCTGCAAGGCAAGTGGTATGCGACCCGCGAGAAGGTGACGATCGAGGTCAAGGGCAACGCGATCGTGGTGGTGGAGAACACCAGCGCGAAGGAGTGGCCCAACCAGCAGCAGCTTGAGCCCGGCCTGGTACTGGCCGAACTCGGGCCGGTGCAGCGCCAGGGCTCGCGCATCGTGTGGAGTGGCGAGTGCTGGACCAACCTCAAGCACGACAGCTGTCCCGAAGCCGCCACGGCGTTCTACGAGAAGCGCGGCGCGGCGCCGCACTGGAACCTGTACGTCCACGCGATGTCGTTCGTCCGCAAGGCCCAGCTGGCGCAGTGGGAATCGTCGCGCGAGTAGGTTGCGCGGCTGGTTGACCGAAAGAGCGAAGTCCCCGCCACGGCGGGGCTGTCGCGCATCACTTCAGGTACCGCGTGTCCGTCGGCCCGTAGCCGGTAATCAGCACCACGGCGCCATCAGCGTGCGTGCGCGCGAAGTGCGCGTCGCCGGCCGGTTCCGTGTAGAAGCTGCCGGCGGGAAGTTCGCGCACCGCGTCTGGCGTGTTCTTCCCGCCGTAGCCGAAGTACCAGGTGCCGCTCACCACCGTCGCGGTGCGGGTGTCCTTGTGCGAGTGCGCTTCGATCACGGTGTCGGGAGCGACCTTGAGGCGGATGGTGTAGAGGCCTGCCTTGGTGGGATCGCCGTACAGCACCGTCGTCGCCACGCAGGGCAGCCCGGAAGTGCCGGGGCCGCCGGTTGCGCTGGCGATGCGATCGATCTCATCCGGAGTCAGGCGGCGCTGTTGTTGGGGCGTCGCCGCCGCCAGCGAGCCGGTGGCGACGACAAGCAGGAGCAGTGCGCAACCGGTCGGCGTCATCGCGGTGCTCCCGGCTTGCGCAGGTATGCCTCGATGACCTGGATTGCCTGCCCGGGTTGCTCTTCCATGATCCAGTGGCCGGAGTCGGTGATCACCGCGCCCTGCACTTTGTCGGCGACGGCTGCTATCTCGGTCTGCATCGATGCGCCGTAGGAATGGTCGCCACCGATGGCCAGCGCGGGCAGCTTCAGCTTGCCGGCCTTCGCGAACAGCGCCTGGTTGTCCTTCGCATCCTGCGCGAACGCCGCGAACTGGCCGCCCAATGCATTGTGGATGGCCCCGGGCCGCGCATAGAGCGCCGCATAGTGCGCGCGCGACTGTTCGTCGATGCCCTTGGGGTCGGCCGACAGCTCGTTGTAGAAGCGGTCGAGCAGGATGCGCTCGCGCCCCTGCACCAGGCGTTCCACGTCCGGTCCGCGGAAGTTGAAATGCCACACCTTCGGATTGAGCAGCTGCTTGTCCCAGCTCGCCAGGCCCGGGAGCGGGGCATCCATCACCACCCAGGTCGAGACGCGGTCCGGGAACTGCGCGATCAGCGCGTATCCCACCATGTTGCCGATGTCGTGCGTCACTAGCTGCACGCTGTCGACCTTCAGCGCGTCGAGGATCTTCGCGATGTCGCGCGCCTGCGCGGCCTTCTCGTATCCGCTTTCCGGGTGCGACGACAGCCCCATGCCGCGCAGGTCCGGAATGATCACGGTGTGGTCCTTGACCAGCTTTTCGGCGAGCGGCTGCCACATGTCGCCGGTGTCGCCGAAGCCGTGCAGCAGCAGCACCGCCGGCCCCCGCCCGCCGACGCGCACGTACTGGGTGCCGTCGGTCACGGCCATGTCGCTGGCGTGGAACGCACTGGAGAAGGGATGCACCTCCGCCTTCGTCCGCTGCGGCAACCCGATGCCCAGCAGCACGGCGACCAGGCCGACCAGGATGCGACGGAGGGGGAGGATGTTGGTAAGAGTCATGACGTTCTCCGGGGGAGGCATTCGAATGACCGGATGCCGGAGGGCGCGGACGGCGGCGGCGCACTGCCGCTGCGTCCGAGCGACGGGGTGCGCTGGATCTGCCAGGTGGATTCGCCGCGGATGGGGTGGCGCGATTTCCGCCCCTGCGACGCGTGCCGCGACGGCCCCCAATTCGGACGTTGCAGCCAGGCGCCGTCAACCACCTATCGGAGTGAGCCCGCCTGCGTGAATGGGTTGCCGCGGGGTGCTGAAAGCTGCCCGGACGCCGCCGCTCCATCGCTGGCAACGCATATGCCCCAGCCCCATGCGGCATCCGCCCCATGCCCGGCAACGCGCCTGCGCCCAGTCTGGAGCTCCCCCACGTGCGGAGACCGCCATGAACAAGGTTCGCGTGTACGACCTGCCCACCCGGGTATTCCATTGGTGCTTCGCGGCGCTGTTCGTCACCGCGTACGCCATCGCCAACCTGGTGGACGACGAATCCGCACGGTTCGCGTGGCACATGCTGGCGGGCATGGCGCTGGGCGTGGCGGTGCTGCTGCGGGTGCTGTGGGGCGTGGTCGGCACGCGCCACGCGCGCTGGTCCGACCTGAGCCTCGATCCCCGCCAGCTGGCCGGTTACCTGAAAGGCGTGGTCGCGGGCGGCGGGCGCCGCTGGGTGGGGCACAACCCGGCCTCGAGCTGGGCCGCTCTGTCGATGATGGTGCTGGCCCTGGCGCTGGGCGCCAGCGGCCTGGCCATGGCTAACGGCGTGGCGCAAGAGTGGGTGGAAGAGGCCCACGAGCTGATGGCCAATGTGTTCCTCGCGATCGTGCTGCTGCACGTGGCCGGTCTGGTGGTGCATGTGCTGCGCCATCGCGATGCGTTGCCGCTGAGCATGCTGAGTGGCCGCAAGCGCGATCTGCCGGTCGGCACGCGCGACGTGCCGGCGCGCGGTGTCGTCGCCGTGCTCGCGCTGGCGCTGCTGGCGGGCACCGGCGTGTTGCTGCTGCGGTCGTACGACCCGGCCATCGGCACGCTCGCGCTGTTCGGCAACACCCTCGCGTTGGGCGAGAATGCGGCGGAGTCCCCTGCCGGGGACGGGCCGCGCGACGCGGCGGGTGGACGCGAGGATGACCACGAACGCTCCGATGACTGACACCGCTGCTGCCGCATCGCGCGCCCCGGGCATGGACGCGCGCGAACGCGCGGTGGTGGTCGGCATCCTGTTGCTGATCGCGGTGCTGGTCGCGATCGACGTCGTCACCGACCTGCGCCAGGGCGCATCGGCGTGGCACGTCGCGGTGGAGGTCGTCGCCGGCATCGCCGCCGCCGCGGGCGCGTCCTATTTGCTGCGCGACACCGTGCGCCTGCGCGGCCGGCTGGCGCAGCAGGGCCGCGACCTGTCCGCCTACCGCGCGCAGGCCGAGGCGTGGCAGGCCCAGGCGCGCATGCACGTGGAAGGACTCGCGCGCTCGATCGACCAGCAATTGGAGCAATGGCAGCTGTCGGCGGCGGAAAAGGAAATCGCCTTCCTGCTGCTGAAAGGCCTGAGCCTGAAGGACATCGCGCAACTGCGCGGCACCGGCGAGAAGACCGTGCGCGCGCAGTCGGCGTCGATCTACGCCAAGGCGGGGCTGGCGGGTCGTTCGGAGTTGTCCGCGTTCTTCCTCGAAGACCTGCTGGTGCCGCCCGGTGCCATGGCGAACACGCAGTAACGCGTGCGGCCAGTGCGTGCGGTCACCCGCGGATGAAGGCAAGCAGGTCCGGATTGACGATGTCGGCATGCGTCGTGCACATGCCGTGCGGCAAGCCCTTGTAGGTCTTGAGGGTGCCCTGCTTGAGGAACTTGACGGACAACAGCGCCGAATCCGCGATCGGGACGATCTGGTCGTCCTCGCCGTGCATGACCAGCGTCGGCACACCGATCTTCTTCAGGTCCTCGGTGAAATCGGTCTCGCTGAAGGCCTTGATGCAGTCGTACTGCGCCTTGGCCCCGCCCATCATTCCCTGCCGCCACCAGTTCCAGATCACGCCCTGCGACGCCTTGGCGCCGGGCCGGTTGAAGCCATAGAACGGCCCGGTCGGCACGTCCAGGTAGAACTGCGCGCGATTGTCCGCGAGTGCTTTGCGGAACCCGTCGAACACTTCCAGCGGCAGCCCGCCGGGATTGGCCGCGGTCTTCAACATGATTGGCGGAACGGCTCCGATCAGGACCGCCTTGGCGACCCGCGCCGGCTTGGCGCGGGCCACGTAATGCGCGACCTCGCCGCCGCCGGTCGAGTGGCCGACATGGATCGCACCTTTCAGGTCGAGCTTGTCGGTCAACTGCAGCAGGTCGGCGGCGTAGGTGTCCATTTCGTTGCCGGTATCGGTCTGCGTCGACCGTCCGTGCCCACGACGGTCATGCGCGATCACGCGGAAACCCTTCGACAGGAACCAGAGCATCTGGTTGTCCCAGTCATCGGCGCTCAGCGGCCAGCCGTGATGGAACATGACCGGCGTGGCATCGCGCGGACCCCAATCCTTGTAATAGAGATCGACCCCGTCTTTCGTCGTGAACATCGTCATCGCATGAGCCTCTTTGTTGGGCACGGCGGCCAGCACCGGGCCGGGCAGCACGGCAACGCCTGCCGTGGCCAGTGCGCCGGCAAGCACTGTTCGACGCATGGGATCCGGCGGCCTGTCGGCGTCTTCGTTCATGGCTGTCCACCTGCGCCGCTTCGTCGCGACATCGGGAACCCGTTGGGATCCGACAGGCTACGGCCGCGCGTCACCGGATCAATCACCCGACGAGGTGGCGTGCCGGGGCGTCGTCGCCATGCGCGTAGTTGCCAGGGTGGGGGACTGGCAAGTCCACGCCGAGCGTGCTGGCCGCGTCCGACCTGCTCACGCGTAGAGGACCCGGCATCTGGGATGCTGTTGCCGTCATCGACATCCTGGAGCGCGGCCATGCCAGAAGCCTCTGCGATCACCGGCGAACTGTCGAACAGCAAGGTCGCCGCCGTCTTCCCCAGTGCCTCCGCCGCGCGCGAGGCCGCGCGCCAGGTCGCCTCGTCGCTGTCGCTCGACGCCGCGCAGGTGCAGCTGATCACGCCCACCGAGCCGCACCCGGGGCGCAAGCTGGAACCGGAGAGCCGTGGCATCTGGCGCACGATCGTGGTCGCGCACGTGCGCCTGGGCATCGCCGGCGCGGTCGTGGGTGTGCTGGCATTCGTCGCGCTGCGCGCAGCCGGCATCCCCTTCATCGTCAACTCGCCGGTCGCGTCGGCGCTGGTCCTGCTGTTCTTCGGTGCCGTTGCGGGTCTGATGCTGGGCGGGCTGGTGTCGCTGCGCCCCGACCACGACCGCTACGTCGAGGCGACCCGCGATGCGATGGCCGAGGGCAGGACGACGGTCGTCGTGCATGCGTTCTCCGTCGCCCAGCGCGACGAGGCGGCGGAACTGCTGCGCACGCATGGCGGCGAGGTGACGTCCACGTTGTGACGCGGCCGTGGGCTGGCTGGCTTGATCAAGCAGCGGGTTGCGACATTGCGCGCTCGTTCGTGAGGACAACCGTGCCTGCGCGCTGCGTGACCTGGCGCCCGTACCGCGCGCCGCGGTTCCGTCGTGATCGAGCCGGAAGCGGGCACCCGCGGCCTCGACGTGAAGCGTTCAGCCTTGCAGAGGGCAGTTTCCTCCACAGGTTTGACCCGTGTGTTGCCCGTGGTGGAGCATGCCGGTCCGGCAATGGGGATTGCCGGCAAGAACAGGGGAAAACCATGCGTACGACAATTACCTGCCTGGCGGGCAGCCTGCTGCTGCTCGTCGCTTCGCTGCTGCCCGTGCGCGCGGCCTCGCCCACCGAGGCCGATCCGGCGGTGTGGGGCGTATACGCCAAACTGCTTGGGCACACCTGGGAAGCGCCGGGCAAGTACACGGTCACCGTCAACTGGGCCGTGCCGGGCGAGGTGATGACCGAGACCTGGATATCGCCAACGACCAAGACCGTGCAGGGCACCGTGACCGTGACCCGCGGCGCGCAGGCGGGTGAGCTGGTTTCCAAGTCGTCGCCGGTGCCGATGAAGTGGACGGGGCGCATCGTCGATGCCGATACGGTCGTGTTCGAGCGCGCGTTTCCGCCGCGCCTGGCGTACCGGATCAGCTTCGGCCCGGGAGGCTTCGACCACCAGCGCGTCAAGCTCGAGGGCGGCGCGGTGGTTGCGGTCACGGCGAGCGACCACTACACGACCACCGACCTGCCGAAGGCCACGCCGGCGCCGGGGGAAACGAGCGCGCGCGTTCCTGCCGTCGCCAAAAGCGGCAAGAAGGGCGGGAAGATGGGCGCGAACCCGATCGCGCCCGCGAGCGCACCGGCCGGTCCGCATCCGGTGCGCGTGGTCGGTGGCACCGAAGTCCTCGCGGCCACCTTCAAGGACGGCGTGTCCGGCATCGATGACAACGGCGCCCGCTACGACTGCTACCTGATCGACACACGGCCCGGCGATCGTTGGGAAGTGCAGGTCGAGGCCGATGATTCCTCGGTCCCCAACCTCGTCGTCGGCCAGTTCCGTTCGGTCGATGCCGCGGATTGCGGCGCCAGCCGCGAGCTGGCCGCGACCAAGCGCAAGGAAGCGTGGCTCAGCCACAAGCAGACCTATTCGATGACCGCCGGTGGCGGCTACTACTGGTTCGTGGCGGCGGGCTTGCCCGAGCGTTCGTACACGCTGCGGTTCAAGCGCAAGGAAGGCAAGGTGGATGCCGGAATGGCGGCGTCAGGCGTCGCCCAATTGCCGGCGCCGCTGGTGGCGATCGATCGTGGCCCGGTGACGCCCGTGCTGGAAGACGCCGCGCGCCGCAAGCAACGCGTTGCGGGCGTGGAAGCCGTGTATGCACGCCTGGCCGGGCGCACCTACCGCGGCCAGGAAACCTGGCAGGCCGATCGCGAGCAGTTGTCGATTCCCTACAAGCAGTACCAGTGGCGCGGCAAGGGCGGCGAACTGCAGATCCAGGGCGGCCAGGTACTCGGCACCGGCGTGCAGCCAGATCCCGCGGTCACCGCATTTCGTGTCGAGCCGGTTGCCGGCGTGTTCCGTGCCGGGGATGACAAGGCCTACGTCGAGCACCTGCCCGTGGACGGCAATGCGTTGCGGGTGGTGGTTTACGGCCGCGACGGCGCGGGCCGGCGCGCGCGTACCTCGTCGGTCGTGATGTCGTTGTTGCCCGATGGCGGCCAGGCGTTCGACGGCACGCCCCAGTTCACCCCGACCACCCCGGCCAAGCTCGCCGCACTGGCGCCGACCGTGCAGCAGAACGAAGTCGCCAAGCGCGCGGCCGTGGCGGAGGAGCGCCGGCTGTTGGCCGAGCAGCAGGCGCGAGAGGAACAGGAGCGCAGCGAGCGCGGGAACTGGATCGGCGGTTTGATTGGTGCCGCCGCGGGCGCCGCCGCCGTGGCCAATTACGGCGGCAGTCCCGAGCAGGTCCTTGGTGGCGCGCTGAAGGGCGCGCAGATCGCCAATCCGAACAGCCAGGTCGCCGCGGCACTGGGAGCCCAGGGCGAGGCGATGATCACCGGCGGCAGCACCGGTGCAACCGCGCTCTCGGGCGCGGGCGGCGGCGCCGGCAGTTATCCGACCCGACCCAACCTGGCGGCGGACACATGCGCCCGCGTCGGCATGGACGAGGGCAACTACCGGCAGGTGGCGCTGTCCGGCGGTAACGATGTGCAGCTCAAGACCATGTGCGGCCAGGCCCTGGAGTACTACGCGATGTACAAGCGCGCGATTGCCCAGGGCTACAGCGAGGCGGATGCAAACCGCACGTATGCGGCGCACGAGCAGTCGGCGCAGGTGGCCAACAGCTTCCTGTCCAGCCACGGGGCGGACTGAGCGTGCGCACCTTGCTTCGCAGGGCGGTGCTGCTGCTGGGGACGACCGCCGCCTTCGCCGCCGGCGCGCAGGAGCTGCGTTACTTCTACTGCTACGTGCCCGACCCGGCCAGCGGGACGGTCTTCATGTCGCCGGCGATGCCGGTCGGTCCGTTGGCCGAGCGCAGCGGTTATGGCGTCGAGTTCGCCGCGCACCTGCAGCGGACCGGCAAGGTCCACGAGCGGCGCCAGGGCTACTGTGCGATGCGGCCTTCGCTGGAGGCGATCGCGCGCGCACAGGCTGCGCTGCCGCAGGAGTCGTGCGTGGAATGCGCCGGCGCGACCCGCTTCGAGGGCGTGGCATGGCAACGCAACGGTGTGGACGCACCCGCGCCGCGCGCCACTGCGGTCGCCAACCGCAAGGGGCGTCCGGTCGCCACCGCGACGACCGACGCAACCAGCCCGCCGCCGGAGCGCTACCTGCTGGTGATGGGCAACAGCCGCACGGGCAAGCTGCTCGCGCTGGGCAACCGGCCAACCCGCGAGGCGGCAGAGGCGACGGCGGCACGCTTTCCCGCCGCGACGGGGTGGAAGACGTTGCTGTTGACCAGTGAGCCTGGATTCGGCGCCGCCGTGTGCGCCCGCGAAGCAGGGGAAACGCGCTTCTTCGTCGCCCATGCACAGGACTCGCTGCAGGAGGCCGTGCAGATGGCACGCGATTACGCGTTGCAGAACGCGGTCGATCACGCTGCGATCGAACTGTGTGGCAGTCCGTGGCAGGCCGGGCCCGGCATCGAGGCTCCGCAATCGGTCGGTGATGCGATCATCGACACGATCAAGCAATGGGTACGTGGCCAAGTGGTCTGCGATCCCACCGTGGAGACGTGCCCGGATCGTCCCAAGTCCCGCCCCAGCGCAATTGGCGTGCGCGGATAGGCCTGCAAACAAGGACCGCGATTGTGTCGGCGAAGCGCTATCTGCATGCGCGCTCGCGCTGCAGCGCCTAAAGACAATGGGGAACGAGGCGGGCCGCCAGCGGACACGCCTCGCCCGAGCGCGCGCCAGCACGGCGCCGGGTTGGGGCGGCCAACCCGGCCCGCGCGTCACCACGCCGGCGTGCGGAACGCCTCGACCAGGAAATCGATCAGGCGCCGGGTCTTCATCGGCAGGTGCTTGCGCGTGGCGTAGACCACGTGCACGCCCAGTTCGAGCGAGCGGTATTCCGGCATCAGTTCGACCAGCGTGCCGCGCTTGAGGTCGGGGCCGACGAGGAAGTCGGGTTGCAGGATGATGCCCTGGTCCTGCAGCGCGGCCACGCGGCAGGTGTCGCCGCTGTTGGTGTGGATGCGTGGGGCGACGCGCACGGCGACGTCGCCTTCGGGTCCCTTGAACGGCCATTCGTCGCCGCCGGCCCAGTAGCTGTAGGCGAGGACCTGGTGCGCCGCGAGTTCGCGCGGATGCGTCGGCGTGCCGTGCGCGGCGAGATAGCCGGGTGATGCGCACAGCACGATGCGGGTCGAGGCCAACCGGCGGCTGACCAGTTGCGGGTCCAGGCGGTTGGTGATGCGCACCGCGACGTCGTAGCCCTCGTCGACGAGATCGACGACGCGGTCGTTGAGGGTGATGTCCAGCGACACCTTCGGGTGCGCGGCGGTGAAGCGCGGCCACAGCGGCGCGAGGTGCAGGTTGCCGAAGGTCAGCGGCGCGTTGATCCGCAACTGGCCGGTCGCCTCGCCACCGCTCGAGGCGGTTTCGGATTCGAGTTCCTCCAGCGCCGCCGCGAGTTCGACGGCGCGGGCGTGGAAGCGCTGGCCGTCGTCGGTGAGCGAGAGGCGGCGCGTGGTCCGGTGCAGCAGGCGCACGCCCAAGTGCGCTTCGAGCTCGGCGACGTGGCGGGAGACGGCGGCCTTGGACAGGCCCGTGGCATCGGCCGCGGCGACGAAGCTGCCAGCGCGGACCACGGCCAGGAAGCTGCTCAGCTGCTGGAGGTCGAGCATTGATTGTCTCCCTTTGGCAGACAATCTATCACTCGAATCGCTGTTTATCGCCTCCGGGCGCGCCAATAGAGTGTCGTTCAACCCGGAACGGGTCCCAACACAGGAGTCCACTCATGAACGCAACTCTCTCGCTGCTCGGCCGCCTCGGCCTGTCGCTGATCTTCATCATCTCGGGCTGGGGCAAGATCGCCGGCTACGCGGCCACCCAGGGCTACATGGAATCCATGGGCGTGCCCGGCATGCTGCTGCCGCTGGTAATCGCACTCGAACTCGGTGGTGGCCTGGCGATCCTGGCCGGCGTGTACACCCGCTGGATCGCGATCGCGCTGGCGCTGTTCTCGGTCGTCTCGGCGCTGATCTTCCATTCGAATCTCGGCGAACAGATGCAGGCGATCCTGTTCTGGAAGAACTTCGCGATGGCCGGCGGCTTCCTGCTGCTCGCCGCGAATGGTCCCGGCGCGCTGAGCCTGGAAGCCCGCCTGCCGCGCCGTCGCGTCGCGCCGGCTGCCTGATCCCTGATAACTGATTCGTTGTTCCAACCGCGCCGCGGGCAGCATGCCCGCGGCCAGGAGTCCTTCCATGTCACGTGCCCCCGCCTTGTTCGTCTCCCACGGTTCGCCGATGTTCGCGCTCGAGCCGGGCCAGCTGGGCCCGAACCTCGAGCGCATCGGCGCGCAGCTGACGTCGCTCACGGCCATCGTCATCGTGTCCCCGCACTGGCAGACGCGCGGCGTGCGTGTCAGCGCGGCCGCGACGCCCCAGACCATCCACGATTTCGGCGGATTCCCCGCGCCGTTGTACGCGCTGCAGTACCCCGCGCGCGGCGAACCGCAGCTGGCAACGCACATCGTCGGGCTGCTGCAGGTCGCGGGCTTCGAGGCCGCGATCGACGCGCACCGCGGCCTCGACCACGGCGCCTGGGTGCCGCTGCGCTACCTCAGACCCGAGGCCGACGTGCCGGTGCTGCAGGTGTCGCTGCCGCACGACATCGACGCTGCCGGCGCACTGCGGCTGGGCCAGGCGCTGGCGCCGCTGCGCGAACGCGGCGTGCTCGTGATCGGCTCGGGCAGCCTGACCCACAACCTGTACGAGTTCCGCCAGCACATCAGCGATCCCGAGTACGCGCAGGCGTTCGCGGACTGGGTGGGGCAGGCGGTGGAGCGCGGCGACGTCGACGCACTCGTGCACTACCGCAGTCGCGCGCCGCACGCCGCGCGCGCGCATCCGACGCAGGAGCACTACCTGCCGTTGCTGGTGGCGTTGGGTGCGAGCCACGCCGATGAGCGGCGTGGACTCGTCGCCGGCGGCATGACCTACGGCGTGCTGTCGATGGATTCCTTCGGCTTCGGGCTGCCCGCGGAAGCGATGGAGCAAGCCGCATGAGCGCGATGCACCTGCACACCGACGGCGCGCTCGCCTACCTGGCCCCGGTGGCGCCGGCACGGCCGCGCCGGCTGCTGGTGTTGTGCCATGGCGTCGGCGGTAACGAGAGCAACCTGCTGGCGCTGGCGGCATGCGCGCCTGCGGACACCGTCGTGGTGCTCGCGCGCGGACCGCTGACGCTGGGAGCGGGTCAGTACGCCTGGTTCCAGGTCGCGTTCGGCCCGCAGGGCCCGCGACCCGATCTCGCGGCGGCGGAACAGAGCCGCCAGATGCTCGCCGCGTTCATCGCCGGCATGCAGGCGCGCTACGACGTCGACCCCGCCGATACCGTCGTCGCCGGTTTCAGCCAGGGCGGGATCCTCAGCGCAAGCGTCGCGCTGACGCGACCGGACCTCGTCGGCGGCTTCGGCGTGCTGGCCGGCCGGATCCTGCCGGAGCTGGAATCGCAACTCGCCGGACCGGAAGCGCTGGCGCGCTTGCGCGCCTTCATCGGGCACGGTCGCAATGACACCAAGCTGCCGGTCGACTGGGCGCACCGCGCCGACGCGTGGCTCACGCGCCTGGGTATCGGCCATGAGACACGGCTGTATCCCGGCGACCATGGCATCGCGCCGCAGATGCAGGCGGATTTCTTCGCATGGTTCGACGCGATCGCATCGCACGACGCGCTGCATCTATAGTTGGGCGCGGACACTCTCCAAACCACGCGAGCACGACATGGCCTCCGGATTTGTCCTCGCCGTCGACCTCGTCGGCAGCTTCGCCTTCGCGATCAGCGGCGCGACCGTCGGGGTGCGCCGGCGACTCGACCTGTTCGGCGTCCTGGTGCTGTCGTTCGCCGCCGCCACCGCCGGCGGCATCATGCGCGATGCGCTGATCGGCGCTACGCCGCCAGCGGCGCTGGTCGACTGGCGCTATCTTGCGACGGCAGCGCTCGCGGCGCTGCTGACGTTCTATCGGCATGCCCTCGTCGAGCGGCTCAGCAATCCCGTGCAGATATTCGATGCGATCGGGCTTGGGCTGTTCGCGGTGAGCGGCGCGGCCAAGGCCATCACGCACGGCGTCGGTCCGACGGGAGCGTTGCTGCTGGGCGTGCTGTCGGGCGTCGGCGGCGGCATCGCGCGCGACGTGCTCGTCGCCGAGATCCCCGCCGTGCTGCGACGCGAGCTCTATGCCGTGGCCGCGGCGCTGGGCGCGGGGATCGTCGTCATCGGCAGCGCGTGGAAGCTGCCGCCGACGCCACTGGCGATCGGCGGTGCAGTGGCCTGCTTTGCATTGCGCTACCTCGCCATACGTCGCGGTTGGTCGCTGCCGGTGGCGCGCCCGCAGCGGGACCGATGACCTGCGTCCGACAGCGACCGTAGGCCGGGTTGGCTGCACCAACCCAGCGCACGGAGATCGCGCGGCCGCGACTCGCCACCGGCGGCCGCTGGGCCGCTAGCGTTCGAGCATCACTCCTTCGATCGGCGGCACCAGGTCCTTGAGCAGGCAGCGCGGCGCGGTGGGTTTGATCACCAGGTGCACGCTGTAGCAATCGCCGCTCTTGAGGCAGCACGTAAGCGCAGCCAGCTGCTCCTGGCAGGTGCGGTTCGCCTGGCATTGCAGCTGCCCGCCGTGTTCGCAGTTGAAGTCGGCGATGCACTGGCCGATCGAGTCGTAGCCGGTGGTGCCCGGCGTGGGCGGCGGCGTGCCGTCGTCCTCGGGTGCGGGAAAGTCCCGGCGGCTGACGACGGTTCCCTTGGCCAAGTCGGTCACCACCAGCGCGAGCCTGGATTTGTCGCGAACCAGGTCGGTCCGGTAGAGCATCTGCGAATTCGCCTTGCGATCGAACACGCGTGTGTACTGCAAGGGTGTGCGCTGGGCGTCGCCCAGTTTCATCACGGCGCGCGCCTGCGGGTTGCTGAGCGAAGTGACCACGAAGGCGTCGTCCTCCTTCATGGTGAACTGGTAACCCTCGACATTGGCGCCCTTCAGGGAACGGGCGAGGTCCGCCCGGGGATCGGGCGCGCTGGCCTTGCACGCTGCGAGTAGCGCGAGCAGCACGAATGCCGCGGCGTGGAGCGCGGATCGGGTGAGGTTCATGGCATCACTCCATGTGAGTGGATCGGAAAACGCGGCCGGTGGCCCAGGCGCGTCGGTTCCTCGGATCAGGTGCAGCCCATCAGCTTCGACTTGCGCAGGAGCTCGGCGATGGCGCGCTGGATCCGCTCGCGCTCGAGCGCGTCGACCTCGCCCTGCAGGTCTTCCTTCAGCGAGTCGATCGCCGCCTGGATGTCGTCGCACGAGGCGGGGCTCGATCCGCCTGCATCGCGGCTGATGAAGCCGCCGTGGATCTCCCAGTCGCCGTTGCCGTCGCTTTCGTCGTCGTCCCAGCGGCGCTGGAACTCGATCACCGCGGTTTGCGCGAAGTCGTCCTGGGTCACGGTGAACGCCTCGGCGCCGATCTTGTCGTCGTTGTTGCCGAACGTGCCGTACCACGCGATCTGGGCGCCGCTCATGTAGTCGACGACGGCGGCCCGGACGGCGGTGGCGGCCGCCTCCTTCACGGCGGCGATCTGCTCGGCGATCTCCTGTGGCGTCGGCGGCGAGGTGGCGTGCTGGAAGCTGGCGGCGGCCTTGGCCACCGCGAATTGCACGGCATCGCACAGGGCGGCGTAGGCGGTGGTGGCGATGTCGTCGGGCCAGCCGTCTTCTTCCATCAGTACGACGACCACGCCGGCGATGCCGGGAAGGTCGTCTCCAAGTACTTGCCGGAAGGTCGGGTCGTACACGGGAATCGGCTTGAGCTGCGTCGTCCACGCACCCAGCGAGGTGGGAATGAGGACACGGTCGCCTTCATCGACGTCCTCATCGCCGAGGTTGCCGTGCGCTCCGTTCGTGACCCCGATGGGCGGGAAGCCGACCAGTCCCGCCGAGCCCACGGCATAGCCGTCGCCGTCGATCTTGAAAAATACCGGCCACAGGTAGGGTTCCGCGTCGCCCCAGCCATCGGCTTCGTCGTGGCAGTCCAGGTTGTAGAGCTGGATCTGCAGGTTGAGAGGTGTTCTTGCCATGGTGCCGCTCCTTGTGAATGGCAGTTGCTCGCTCCCTCTGCACGAAACAACGGCGTCGTCCCCGCGCGGAGGTCAGCCGCCAGCTCGTTCGCGGGGTTTCTCGCCGTCCATCGCACACCGGGACGGCGGGGCCTGCTTAGAATCGGGGCGGGGGAGTCCGAGGTGCCGGTCCGCTCGTGCCGCGTGCGGCAGGGGCGTTCGCGGCAGGCTTCCTGCCACCGGAGGCCCTCAGGACGCATGCAAGCCCACGCCCTTTCGCTGACCTATCCGCGCATCCGCGCGGCCGCGCTGCGCCATGCTCTGATTGCGGGCGCCCGCCGGGTGATGGCGGATCGCGATCTGCTCAACCGCATCAACGTGTTTCCCGTCGCCGATGGCGACACCGGCAGCAATCTCGCCTTCACCCTGGGCAGCGTGCTCAGTGGCGCGCTGGGCCGCCGTGCGAACGGCGTCGGGACCTTGTTGCAGCGCGTGGCGGAGGACGCCGTCGATGGCGGACGCGGCAATTCCGGCGCGATCCTGGCGCAGTTCTTCGCCGGCGTGGCCGAGTCGGTGGCGACGCGCGCCACGCTGACGCAGCGCGAGCTGGCCCTGGCGGTGCGCCATGGTGCGGCATCGGCGCGGCAGGCGGTGATGGAGCCGCGCGAGGGGACGATGCTGAGCGTGATCGCGGCCTTCGCCGACGGCTTGGATGCAGAGGCGCCGGCCGCCAGCGTGCGCGACTGGTTCGCGACCGCGCTGCAGCGCGCGCGCGACGCGCTCGCCGACACGCCGCGGCAATTGCCGGTGCTGCAACGCGCCGGCGTGGTCGATGCCGGGGCCAAGGGCTTCGTCGACCTGCTCGAAGGCATCGGCGCCTACCTGCACGGCGAGCCCGCGGTCGGCTCCGTGCCGGAAGAGGAACGCCACGCCGACTGGCTGGCCGCACACGCCCACGACAGCGAGTTCGACGCCGATCCCGCGCATCGCTGGTGCAGCGAGTGCCTGGTGCTGGGCGAGGACATCGATACCGCGGCCGTGCGCGCGGCGGTGGCGGCGCTGGATGCCTCGTGCGTGGTCGCCGCCGGTTCGCGCTCGCGCATGCGCGTGCATGCGCACGTGGCGTCACCGCAGGCGCTGTTCGACGCCATGGCGCGCTTCGGCCGCGTGGAGGCGAGCAAGGCGGACGACATGCAGGCGCAGGCGCGCGCGGCGGCGGGCGCCGGCGGCGTGGCGGTGGTGACGGACAGTTCTGCAGATTTGCCCGAGGGCCTGGCCGACGCGCTCGACCTGCACGTGGTGCCGCTGCGGCTCAACTTCGGCGGCGAGGATTTCCTCGACAAGGTCGGCCTGTCGCCCTCCGCGTTCTACCGGCGCCTGCGCCAGGGCGGCGAGTTGCCGCGCACGAGCCAGCCGCCGCCGGGCGACTTCCGTCGCCAGTTCGAATTCCTGCTCTCGCATCACCCGCAGGTGCTGTACCTGGGCGTGGCGCGCGCGGTGTCGGGCACGCTGCAGGCGGCGGAGACCGCCGCGCACCGCGGCGACGCCGGGCGCATCTTCGTCTTCGACACCGCCAACGCGGCGGGCGGGCAGGCCCTGCTCGCGCTGGCCGCGGCGCGCATGGCGCGCACCGGCATGACGGCCGAAGCGATGGTGGATCAGTTGCAGGCGCTGCGCGAACGCACGGTGACCTGGGGCATGGCGCGCGACGTGAGCATGGCGGTGCGCGGCGGCCGCTTGCCGCGCTGGGCCAAGGTGCTGGTGGATTTGCTGCGGTTGGTGCCGCTCGCACGCATGTCGCCGGAGGGGCGCTTGCGCGTCGCCGGTGCGTTGTGGGGACGTGGATCGCTGCCCGCGCGGTTTGCGGCGCATGTCGCGCGGCGCGTGCCGCCGGGGCAGCGCTGGCGCGTGATCGTGGGCCATTGCGATGCCGCTGCCGACGGCCAGCGCCTGCTCGATGCGATCCGCACGCAACTGGATTGCGACGAAGCGTGGCTGGTCGAGACCGGTCCGGCCATCGGCGCGCACGCCGGACCGGAGACGCTGCTGGTCAGCCTGCAACCCGTGATGCCAGCGGCCGCTTCGGCGGAGGTGTCGCCATGAGCGCGTGGTGGGCATTGCTCGCCTCGTACCTGCTGGGCTCGGTATCGGGCAGCCTGCTGCTGGGCAAGTTGCGCGGCGTCGACATCCGCACGCTGGGCAGCGGCAATGCCGGCGGCACCAATGCGCTGCGCACGCAGGGCGCGTGGTTTGCGCTGGGCACGGTGGTCATCGACATCGGCAAGGGCGCGCTGGCTGCGTGGCTCGGACAGTACGCTGGACACACGATCGAATGGAGTTGCGCCTGCGTGCTCGCGGCGGTGGTCGGCCATGTGTGGCCGTTGTTTCATGGCTTCCGCGGCGGCAAGGGCGCCGCAACGCTGGTGGGTGGCCTCGCCATGGCCTGGCCGCAGAGCCTGCCATTGGTGCTGGCCGTGTGGTTCGGCACGCTCGGGTGGACGGGCTACGTGGGCCTGGCAACCGTGCTGGCGGCGTGCAGCCTGCTGGTGAGTGCGGCATGGCTCGGTGCGACGAGCGGGCTATGGGTATTCGCGGCAATCGCCGCCGCGTTGCTGGTGTTCACCCATCGCGGCAACCTGCGCCGCCTGCGCACCGGAACCGAACCGGCCTTCGAACGCGCGCGCGTGTTGCGGCGCGCGTGGCAGCGTGTACGCGGGGAGCGGAAGGAGTGAGCAGGCGCACCCTGCGTGCTGCATGGGTGCGCGAGGGCGAACCCGCGCAGGCCGCCTGAGGCCCTGGGCGCCGGCTGGATCGCCTACGGCTTGGGCCACGCGGCAGCAATGGAAAAAGCTGGCCAAGCCCGCTGCCCTGCAACGAGTCAGCATGACCAATGTCAGTTCATGACCGCTGCGCGGGCCGCGAGAATGCGCGCTTTCCGCACTGGGATCCCGACATGCCGCATCGCCTGATGGTCGTCTTCCTGGCGCTGGCCGCGTCCACGGCGAGCGCCGCCGATTCCTGCCTCGACCAGGCCCTGCAGGCGCACGCATTTACCGGCGGAGCGGGGCAGATCTCGATCGCCACGCTGGCGCGCGACGGCAGCCGTGATACCCGCGTGCTGGGCGCGGCCGCGCCCGACACGGCGCTGCATGGTGACGAAGGCTTCCGGCTCGCGAGCATCACCAAGACCTACGTTGCCGCCACGGCGCTGCGCCTGCATGAGGATGGCCGCCTGGACCTGCAGGCGCCGATCGGGCGCTACCTGCCGAAGGCCTGGATGCAGCTGCTTGCCAGCGATGGCTACAAGCCCCGCGACATCACCGTGCGCCATCTGCTGAGCCATACCAGCGGCCTCGCCGACGCGGCGCAGGCACCGCAGTTCATCGCCACGATCAAGGCGAATCCGCAGACGCGCTGGACGCGCGAAGGCGACCTGCACTATCTGGTCGAGTGGACCGATCCCGTCGGCGCGCCGGGCGAGAAGTTCGCGTACTCCGACACCGGCTACGTCCTGCTGGGGGCCATCATCGAACGCATCACCGGGCAGACGCTGCCGCAGGCGGTGCGCACGCAGCTGCGGCTCGATGCGCGCGGCGTGCCGGGCACCTACTGGGAACGCTATGAATCGCCCGTCGGCGGTGCGCGCGCGCACCAGCGCTTCGAGGGGCTGGACACGCACGACTGGGATCCGTCGATGGACCTGTACGGTGGCGGCGGCCTGGTCGCGCCGCCCGTCGACGTTGCCGTCTTCTTCGACGCGCTGCTCAGCGGACACGTCTTCAAGAAGCCGGAGACGCTCGCCTTGATGCAGTCGGCCGAGGGCCTGCCCTCCGCGAGCGAATACCGGCTCGGAATCTTCGCGTACAACCTCGACGGCACCGCGGCGGCGGGCCATTCCGGCTTCTGGGGCACGCTCGTGGCGCGCGAGCCGCGGTCCGGCCGCACGATCTCCGGCGCGGTCACGGATCGCAACGACTATCCGCAACTCAAACAGTTGGTGAGCGACTACGTCGCGCGCGCGCATGCAGACGCCAGCGGCACGCAGGCGTGTGCGGCGACGCAAACGCAGTGAGACGCGCCTGAGGCCGGGAGGCGGGGGTGGCCTTGCCAGCCCGGCACGTCATCCAGGAAGAATGCTGGCTTGCAGCATCCGACCCGGTTCGCGGAATGCTTGGGACCTGGTCTTACCTGCCTACGGCAAGCATCCGATGATGCTGATCTGCGGCGCCGATTGCGCGGCCACGCAACCCGGCGCGCGCGGCTCGCACGCCGCTGCGATCTGCAGCAGCTGCTGAACGCGATTGGCTTGCGGAGCGCGCTGATTCGCAGCGCGGTCGTCGGATCCGGTTGGAATCCGAGAAATTTTCTTAATGGTTGCGGTGGCTCCACGGCGCTCACCCGCGGATTACGCGGCTCCGCCTGCGTGGAGTGGGGGTTTTCCCCCATGGGCCCAACAAAATCGCACCGCAACCTTCACGTTCCAAGCGCGCTGCCGCTTTGAGACTCGAGGGCAACATGTTTCCATAGCCGCAGGGCAGGGGGAGCGTGAAGCGCATGCCAGCGACAACCAGCAGAGATCGCAATTTTCTGTTCCTCGCAGCCCTGGTGCTGGCCGCGGCCGTCGTCGCTTTCGTCCTGCCCGCACCGCGCGCCGCCACCGCGCAAGCCGCGCATGCACACAGCGCCCGCACCCGTCCCATCGTCTTCGCCGGCGATTCGCATTACCCGCCGTTCGACTACCTCGATGAGCAATCGCGTCCCGCCGGTTTCGACGTCGACCTGATCCGTGCCGTCGCCAGGCACGCCGGCCTGAAGGTCGATATCCGCCTGGATACCTGGGAACGCGTGGTTGCCGACCTGCAGGCCGGCAAGGTCGACGTCGCGCCGATGCTGGTCACTCCCGCGCGGAAGCAGCGCGTCCGCTTCAGTCATTCGTTCCTGCACCGCTACCACCTGGCCTTCGGCCGCAGTGGCGGCGCCTATGTCGGCAGCCTTGCCGAACTCGCGGGGCGGCGCGTGGTCGCCCAGCGTGCCGGCATGGCCTGGGAGGAACTCGCGCGCATCCCGGGCGTGCGCATGGTCGGCGTCGACAACGAGGGCGACGCGCTGCTGGCCGTGCAGCATGGTCGCGCCGACTACGCCCTCGTGCCGATGTACGTCGGCTATGAAGCACAACGCCGCCTCAAGCTTGACGAGGTGGTCGCGCTCAGTCCCGCCTTCCTCGAGACCGACTACGCCTTCGCCGTGCGCCCGGGCAACGAAGCACTGCTCGAGCGCCTCAACGTGGGCCTGCGCGAAACCACGCGCAGCGGCGAGCTCAGCCGCCTCTACGTGCGCTGGCTGGCCAACCTGGTGCCGCCCAAGGACTCCTATCGCTCCGGCCTGCTGTTCGCCGCTTGGATTGCGCTGCCGCTCCTGCTCCTGGCCACCGTGCTGCTGGTGGGGTGGCGCCGCGCGCGCATGCGCGCCGAAGCGCAAGCATTGCACCTGGAAAGCCACGATCCGGTGACGCAGCTGGCCAACCGCGCCGGCTTCCGCCGCGCGCTCGCGCCGCTGGTGGCGGCGGGCCAGCCCTTTGCGGTGATCCGCGTCGACCTGATCGACATCGGCGCGGTGGAGGCGATGGCCGGCCACGCCTTCGTGGACGAGTTGCTGCTGGCGCTCGCGCAGCGGTTGCTGCAGCACCACGCCCTGGTGGCCAAGATCAACGATCGCGGCTTCATCCTTGCGGCGCCGGGCGTGGCCGATGGCGAGAGTGCGCACGCCACCATGCGCTGCGTCTTGGGCACGCTCAACCAGCGCATCGAGATCGCCGGCCTGCCGATCGAACAGATCGGCTGCGCGGGCGCGGCCTTGTTCCCCGAACACGGCAGCGGGCCCGAAGAACTGATGCGCGCCGCAGGCCTCGCCTGCGAGGAGGCATGCCTGCGCCCGGGCAGCGAGGTGCTGTACCAACCCGCGTTCGCGCCGGATGCACGGCGCCTGACCTTGCTGACCGACCTGCGCGCGGCGATTCGCGAAGGCACCCTGGGTTACGCGCTGCAGCCGAAGCTGCAACTGGCGTCGCAGCGCGTGTGCGGCGCCGAGATGCTGGTGCGCTGGCGGCATCCGACCCACGGCAAGCTGGTGCCGGCGGAGTTCGTGCCGCTCGCCGAGCGCACAGGCGTGATCGGCGAGATGACGTTCTACCTCGTCGAGCGCGCGGTGGCGCTGTGCCGTGAATGGCGCGCGCGCGACCTCGAACTGACGCTGTCCGTCAACGTGTCGGTCAACGACCTGTCGGACACGGCGGTGGTGGACCGAATCGTGGCCGTCGCGGCGCCGGTGCGCGGGATGCTGATGCTGGAGGTCACCGAAACCGCGGTGATGCGCGACCCCGACAAGGCGTTCGCGGCGGTGGAACGCCTGCGTGCGGGCGGGCTGCGGATGTCGCTGGACGATTTCGGCACCGGCAACGCATCACTGACCTACCTGCGGCGCCTCGCGCCGGAAGAGGTCAAGGTCGATCGTTCCTTCATCACCGGGCTGATGCATTCGGAAGCGGACCGGTCGATCGTGCGCTCGACGATCGCGCTCGCGCATTCGGTGCAGGCGATGGTCACGGCCGAGGGCGTGGAGGACCGCGAAACCATGGCCTGGCTCATTGCCGCCGGCTGCGACGCAGCGCAGGGCCACCACGTCGGCCGGCCGATGGAGGCCGCCGCCTTCCTGGAGCGCGTGCTGCGCGAGGCGGCGGATCGGGTCGAGCCCTGAGGCGCGCGGCCATGGCGCGTTGCAGCCTGCCTGCGGCTGCGCGCGTCGACGACGCGCGAGGTTTCAGCGGTCGATGACTGGCAGCGTCCGCACGACGCCGCTTCGCCCGTCCAGGCCAAGGCCATAGCGAAGGCTGCGTCCGATGCGCGTGGCATGCTCGATCATCTGGGCCGCGTGTTCCGGCGGCAGTTCGGCTTCGGCAACCTCGCGCCACAACGCGAGCCAGTGCGCGAAGTGGCTTTCGTCGATGGGGTGCGGGCGGTGTGCGGCCATCGGGTTGCCGCGATAGCTGCGGGTCCCCAGCGCGACGGAGCTCCAGAACGACACCAGCGTGCGCTTGTGCTCTTCCCAGTCGTCGACCGCGGGATTGAATACCGGGCCGAGGATCGGGTCGGCCTGCACGCGATCGTAGAAGCGATCGACCAGGCGGACGATGTCGGCGGTGTCGAGAGGTGCGGCCATGACGCGCATTATCGCAGCCGCGTCGGCGGGCGGTCGTGATGCCATCGCTGTTGTTCCGGATCCGAGCGGCCGTAGCCACGCGTCGGGGCCATCGGGGCAGCCGCCGCAGACTGCAGGACGCGCAGGGCGTTGGACGCATGGCGGATGCCGATCCGGGCTTCACGCCGCCAGCGGTATGGGTGCAGCGTCTTCCGACGCCGACCCGCCGATGCCGAAACGACCGACCCGCAGGACCGCACGACGCGTCGCCAGGCCGGGGGCGAAGCGCGAAACCGCGAAGGCGAAGCAGGCCGCGACCAGGGTCGCGGAAAAGCTGGACCCGACCAAGCCCACCGCCTCGCGCGCGCAAAGCGGCAAGTCGACGCGGCGTCCTGCGGTCGAGGCGCTGATCCGGCGGGCGCGCGGCAGCCTGCCGGTCGCCCTGCTGCGCCGATTCATCGATGCGGACCTGCTGTCGCAGTCGGCGGCGCTCGCGCTGTACGCAATCCTTTCGCTGGCGCCATTGCTGCTGATCCTGGTGTGGCTGGCCAGCGCGATCTGGCCAGGTGCGCAGGAGGCGGTGATGCAGCAGATCGCGTTGCTGGTCGGCGGCGACGCCGAGCGGGTCGCGCGCACCATCGTCAGCAACGCCCGGCAACGACCGGATACCGGCTCCATCGCCGGCTGGTGGAGCCTGGCGCTGCTGTTCGTCGGCGCGACGGCGGTGTTCGCGCAGTTGCAGGACGTGCTCAACAAGATCTTCCGCACCGACGCCGCCGCGTTGCCCGGGGCGATGGCGTGGCTGCGCAAGCGCGTGTTCTCGCTCGGGCTGGTGTTCGCGCTGGGTTTCCTGCTGGTGGTGTCGATGACCTTGCACACCGTGCTGCAGCTGATGTTCGCGCGGGTGGACTGGGTGCTGCCGTTGATGGGCACGGCCGCGGCATGGCTGGTGTACGCGCTGGCGTTCGCCCTGATGTACCACTACCTGCCGGACCGCAGGGTCGGCTGGCGCCGTGCACTGGGCGGCGGCGCAGCGACCGCGCTGCTGTTCCTGCTGGGCCGCGCCGCCATCGGCTGGTACCTGGGCCGCGCCGATCCCGGCTCCGCCTACGGCTCGATGGGAACGCTCGTGCTGGCGCTGGTGTGGGTCTACTACGCGGCGCTGATCGTCTTCGTCGGCGCGCTGTTGACGGCAGTGGTGGACGAGCGGGCAAAGGCGAGGGCGGGTGCGGGCAAGGGGTGATGCGCGCATGCGGTGGCCGACGCGGCAACGGTGAGCTGGAACCGCGCGGCATCGCCGGGCGGGCCATGACCACTTGCTGGGCTGATCCGGGGCCGCCGAGTCCAACATGCCGAGCATCCGCCTGCTCGGCGATCTGCCGTGCCGTTTTCCGCCTTCTGCACACGCACTCGTCATGTCGCGACGCAACAGTACGTGTGACCGCGGTCGCTGTTCTCGGGCATCGCTCTGAACCGTTCATTCCGCATCGGGATTGCAGGTTTCTTCGGCTTTTCAGCTGCGGAACGCGAAATGCTCGCGGCCTGGGCCGGCATGCCCAAGGCGTAAGAACAAACCTTCATTGCTTGCGCGGGAGTTTTGTCGTTACGTTCGAAACAGATCGGCGTTCTGCCGGTCATCCCGGCAGAGAGAGACGCCCGCTCGAGGAATGGGCCACTGGAGTGCGCGGCCGGGTCAATCATGTCTTCAATCCACAGGGGAAAGATCCTGATGTCGAAGTCGCAAAAGTTGCACCAGCACGCGCTCGCCACGGCCATGGCAATCGCGCTGACCGCCGGATTCGCCGGCTCCGCCGCTGCCGCCGGTCGCGTGGACACGGCCGGCCTGCATTCCGCGGACCAGACCAGCTTTGATCGCTTCATCGTCAAGTACCGCGCCGGCACCAGCGCCGCCGCCCAGAAGCACAACCTGGACATCGCGGCCAGGAGCAGTGGCCAGGGGCTGGCGGTCGGCCACCTGCGTACGCTGTCCGTCGGCGGCGAAGTTGTCGAGGCCAGCCATGGGCTGGGCCGTGCCGACGCGGAACGCCTGATGCGCAACATCGCCGCCGACCCGAACGTCGAGTACGTCGAGGTCGACCGGATGATGCAGCCGCTGATGACCCCGAACGACACCCACTACGCCACCTACCTGTACGGCCTGCAGAGCGGTACCCCGGGCATCCGCGCCGACCAGGCGTGGAACACCACCAACGGCGCCGGCGTGGTCGTGGCGGTGATCGACACCGGCTACACCAACCATAGCGACCTGCTCGGCAACATCCTGCCCGGTTACGACTTCATCTCGAGCAAGACCGTCTCCGGCGACGGCGGCGGCCGCGATTCGGACGCGCACGACGTGGGCGACTACTACCAGGGCAAGCCCTCCAGCTGGCACGGCACCCACGTGGCCGGCACGGTTGCCGCGATCGGTAACAACGGCGTGGGCGTGATCGGCGTGGCCTACGGCGCCAAGGTCGTCCCGGTGCGCGCGCTGGGTCGTGGCGGCGGCTACACCTCCGACATCGTCGACGGCATCACCTGGGCGTCGGGCGGCACGGTTGCGGGCGTTCCGGCCAATGCCAACCCGGCCGAAGTCATCAACATGTCGCTGGGCGGCGCCGGTACGTGCTCGAGCACCTACCAGAACGCGATCAACGCCGCCGTCGCCCGTGGCACCACCGTGGTGGTGGCCGCCGGCAACGACAACGCCGACGCCTCGGGCTTCACCCCGGCCAGCTGCGCCAACGTGATCACCGTGGCCGCGACCAACAAGTCCGGCACCCGCGCCAGCTACTCCAACTACGGCAGCAACATCGACGTGGCCGCCCCGGGTGGCGACAGCCCGGACTGCACCACGCTGATCGTGTCGACTGGTAACGCCGGCACCCAAGGTCCGACCACCGAGAACTACAAGTGCATGGCGGGCACCTCGATGGCGTCGCCGCACGTGGCGGGTACGGTCGCGCTGATGCAGTCCGTGCGCACCACGCCGCTGACCCCGGCGCAGGTGGAGTCGATCCTCAAGAGCACGTTGCGCGCCTTCCCGGGCACCAACGACAAGCCGATCGGCGCCGGCATCATCGACGCCAACGCGGCCGTGAACGCCGCCGCGACGTACTGATTCGCTGCAAAAAACTGAAGTGCAACACGAACCCCGGCTTCGGCCGGGGTTCTTTTTTGGCCCTCAGGCTCCGGACTGCGGCGGATCGCTGCGGGTGCTCCGCCGCGATGCGGCGGCGCAGCGCGTCGCGCGCGACCGGCAAGGGCCGCAGCCGGGAATCGATCCCGGCTGCGAACACCTCCATCCCGCTACTGGACGCTGATCGTTCCCTTCATCATGGCCATGTGGCCCGGGAAGGTGCAGAAGAACTCGTACGGCCCACCGTCCTTGATCTTGCTGACCGGGAAGCTGACCGACGTGCTCTCGCCTCCGCCCACCAGCTTGGTGTGGGCAACCACGCGCGCGTCGCCGGCCTTGACGTAGGCGGACGCGGCGCCGGCCGACATGCCGTCGGCGGCGACAGCCTGTGCGTCAGCGGCCTTGGCGATCACCACGTTATGGCCCATCGCCGCGACGGGCATCTTTCCGCTGTGCTTGAGGGTGATCTTGAATTCGCTGCACGAGGCCGGCACCGCGATCGAACCGACATTGAACTGCATCGAGTCGGTGCCCTCGATCTCGGTGGCGCACCCGGTGACCGTGGCAGCTGGCTTCTCGCCCGCCGCAGGCGTGGCGGCAGGAGCGGTGGCGGGTGGCGTTGCCTCGGTAGGCGCTGGCGTGGGTTCGGTGGCCGGCGGCGGAGTCTCGGCGGGCGCGGGTGTTTCGGCGGCCGGCGGCGGAGTGGTGGTTTCCGGCGGCGGCGTGCGGTCGCCGCACGCGGACAGGACAAGCATGCAAGCTGCGGTCAGCAAAGTGGCATGGATCTTCATCGGCTAAGCCTCCAGGAAAAAGCCGGCTCATGATTTGCGCTGGCGCCCTTGCGCTGCGTGAAGGGGCCGTTCGCGTTTCCGGGCGAACGCGAGCGAGTGCAGGGGGAGTGGGCGGGCATCGAAGCTGAGCAGGGCTAATCGCGGGTTTGGATGCTTCCCCCCGGATGAGTCCCGCTCCACGCAGACCTCCTCTTTAGTGGAATTGCCAGCCCCGGAGGCCGCTGACAGCTTGGGCAGGCCAGTCGCCGGCTCCGCGATCTGGCCGCCGGGCGGGCGTGGACTGCCGCAACCATCGGTCATGAGGCTCCGCGCCGCCCGCCATCGCGCTGTCCGCGTGGACGGCCATACCAGAGAGGTGTTCCACCATGACTCGAGACCCGCTTTGCACGCACCGGCTTTGGTTCGCCTCCGCGATTGTCGGCGGCCTGACGCTGGCCGGCACCGCCACCGCGCAGACCGCCCTGCGTCCGAACCTGATTGCGCGGCCTGCGTTCAACGCGTCGCTGGTCACGGATGCCGGCGGGCGTTCCACGCTGCGCTTCGGCACTACTACCTGGAACAGCGGGGCCGGGCCGCTGGAACTGGCGGCCGGCGAAGTCGAAACCGGATCGGGCAAGCTGCGCGTGTACCAGGTCGTCTACCAGAGCAGCGGCAGTCCGGTCCTCTACTTCGCGGGCGCGTTCGAGTACCACCCCGCGCACGACCACATGCACTTCAACGACTACGCGCTCTACCTGCTGCAGCCGGTCAACGCAGCGGGCGGATCGGCGCGCACCGGCGCCAAGACCACGTTCTGCATCATGGACAGCAGCCCGATCAACCTCGCACTGCCGGGCGCGCCCGGCACGCCGTTCTACAGTCGCTGCGGCCGGGACCTCCAGGGAATGTCGGTCGGCTGGGCCGATACCTACGGCGCCGAGCTCGCCGGGCAGGAGATCGATTTCACCGGTAACGCCGATGGCATCTACCAGCTCAAGATCGAGGTCGATCCCAAGAAGCTGCTTCTGGAGAGCAACGAGAACGACAACGTCTCGTGCCTGCTGCTCAGCATCAGGAAGCCGGGCACCGTCACCGTGCTGGACAGCAGCGGCCAATGCTCCGCGGTGGCGTCGATTACCCCGAACTCGGCGCGCGTCGGTACCAGCGTGCAGGTCACCATCAACGGTTACGGATTCACCCAGGGCATGGGCGTCAGCTTCGATAGCGGCAACGGGCCGCGGCCGGTCGCAAGCAACGTGCAGCTGATATCGGACACCGAATCGGTCGATCAGATCAGGGCGACCGTAACGGTGCCGTACAAGAAGAATCCCGGCAGGGATCCCGTCTGGAACGTACGCGTGGGCAGTGGCGGGGTGCTGCTCAACGGATTCACGGTCACGCGCTAGCGGCGCGATCTTGGGATCGCCAGGTAACGGGATACCCCTTTTGTGGAATGGCCGCGCGATTTCGACTCTGACACCGTGCGGTTGCGACAGCGGTATGCGCACGAATCAAGCAACGGACTCAGGTCCATACAGGAGAGCAAAATGATCAGGCTTACGAACAAGTCATTGATTGCGGCTGCGCTGAGTGTCGGCGCGACCTTGATCGCCGGCTCCGCCCTTGCCGGTGGCACTCCGCCGCCGCCGCGGGACATCTGCCACAACATCGGCGGGCCGCGGGACCTGGGCGCCAACTGTGAAGCCACCGGCAACTGCACTTACGTGACCGAGGACGGTGGACAGCTTCTTACCCTCGGTCCCAATCAATACCTGGGGATCGTGATCGGGGCGAGCGACAATGCCGCGGACGCCCACCTCAAGCATGGGGATGGCTACGTCGACGCCCTGTTCGAGCCGCCGCTGCACATGGCATCGGTGATCGGCCCGCACCAGGCATCCAACGTGGAATGCCTCGCAACGCGGGCTACGACCACGCAGCCGCCGGAACCCGGCAACTGAGCGGGCAGACAGCTGCAAGGGACGCAGGAGTGGCGAGCGGAAGCCCGGTCACCCTGCGTGTCTGCAGCCGGGGCACCAGGAGTCGGAATTCAATTCAACGAAGGTGCCGACGCCAGCAGGACCACCAGCGCGCGGCGGCGCACGCCGAGTTTGGCGAAGACGCTCCTGAGATGCTTCTTTACGGTGTCTTCCATGATGCCGAGGTCGCGCGCGATTTCCTTGTTGCTGGAGCCAAGGTGCAGCCGCGCGACGACTTGCAACTCCCGTTGCGTCAGGGTGTCCATTGCGAGGACGCGGTCCGGATCGCTGGATGCCCCGGATTCCGCAGTGGCCAATGGCCACGCGGCGTCGGTGATCACCTCCGCCATCAACTGGCGTGACAGCCACAACTCGCCCTGGCTCACGGCGCGGATGGCCTTCAGGCAGACCTCGGGCAGGCATGCGCCCAGCAGGAGACCGTGGAACCGATTGCGCAACACGTCGGCCACCAGCCCGGGACACGGTTCGTCGCACAGCAGGAGCACGCGCACGCGCCGGGTCTGCGCATGGATCATCTGCAGCGACTGCGGATCGAGCCTGTCGAGCAATGCCTTGTCGAGCAGCATGACATCAGGCTGGTAGCGCTCCACCCGGGCGGCCAGGCAGGTTGCGTCCAGGGGCTCGCCCCTGATCTCGATCCCCGACACACGCGCGAGCTTGGAGAGCCATGCCGCGCGCAGGTCGCGGCGTTCGGAGGCAATCATGACCGCGATCGCGGCGGCATCGGCCGCCTCGAAGTCGTCGAGGCCCAGTGCTGCCGGGTAAAAAGCCGTGCCCGAACGCACGACGCGCTCTTGTTCAATGTTCATCGTAGGCAACCTGTCCCGCTGAACAGCAACCAGAAGTTTCCGCGGACGCATCCCGACCGCGCACAGCAAGCGCGCGCGTTCTGAACCGAATCACATTTGCCCCGCGGGTTTCCATTCCCGCTGCCGATGATGGGAATGCGTGCTTGGGTTTCAGTGGGTCCAACGACCTTTTTGTTGCCGGTGGGACAGTCAAATGGATCGCTTCACCCATCCGGGGGGATTTCGAACCGGTCCGTTTCAAACTGAGCGGGGAAACCGCGCGAGATTGCGCGACCTGCCTGAGCGACCGCACCGCTTGCCGCAAGAGTCGATGGCCGCCGGTACGCGACTGCCCGACTCGTGGACCAATTACCGGTTAATTGCCCAACTCGAACACCACGATCTTCGCCGTCTTCTTCTCCACCGGCCAGATCGGCGAATTGGTGCCGGCAACGAAGGCTACGCGCTGCGTGCCGTCGATGGCATAGCTGATCACGCCGCCACCGGCAGCGCCGTCGAGGGTGGTCCGCCACAGCAGGCTGCCGTCGTCGGCGTCGAAGGCGTAGGCGTTGGCATCCATGTCGGCGGCGAACACCACGCCGCCGGCGGTGGGCGTGACGGCGGCGAGCACGGGGGCGGGAGTGCGGTATTTCCAGCGCACGCTGCCGGTGTCAGCATCGGTCGCGGTGATCCATCCGCCCCATTGCGACTTGGGATCGAACGCGCCGAAGGCGTTCTTCTCGTCAGCCGAGCCGCTCCACGGTTGGCCGAGTGCCACGCTGGCAACCTTGGACGGATCGGCGATGCGCACGGTCGCGCACCAGTCGACACTGCCGGTGTAGATGAGGTTGGTGGCCGGGCTGTACGCCGGACCGTTCCATTCCGATCCGCCCTGCGTGCCCGGGCAGAAGCGCGTGGGCTTCTCCGTCAGCGGGGCCTCGGTGTTCTCGCGTCGCGTCACGGCGGTCTGGTACAGGCGCTGGCCACTGGCCAGGTCGAACCCGTACAGGAAGCCGTCCTTGGGCGTGGCCGCGAGCAGCGAGTGGCCGGCACGCGTGCGAACGAGCGTGGGCGCGGCCGATACGTCCCAGTCATGGAAGTCCTCGGGCACCACTTCGAAATGACGCCGGTATGCGCCGGTGTGCGCGTCGAGCACGACGACCGAATTCGCGAACAGGTTGTGTCCCGGGCGCATGCCCTTGACGAAATCCGGCGCGGGATTGCCACCGGGCACGTAAAGCAGCCCGGTCGCCGGATCCAGGGTGTACGACGTCCAGGTCGCGCCGCCGGTGATGACGACGCCGGGCTGGTTGCCCCAGGTGGGCGCGGCGACCTTGGCCGTCGAGGTGGTCGGCGCGTTGCGTTCCTCTTCGCGCGGCACCAGCCAGGTCTCCCACAACTGGTGTCCGCTGCCGGCGTCGAGCGCGTACATGCGGCCCTTGACCCCGTGGTTGTCGCCGCCGGCCTGGCCGATGAAGACCAGGCCGTTCCAGGCGATCGGCGCGGCCGGCACGCTGTCACCCCTGGTCGCATCGGCGATTCGCGCTTCCCACAGCTTGTGGCCATCGTCCGCGGCGTAGGCCACCACGCGCCCGTCCTGCAGCCCGCGGAACAGGCGGCCATCGAGGTAGGCGATGCCGCGATTGACCTTGAGATAGGAGTCGGCCACGTCCTCCTTGACGCGCCACTTCTGCATGCAGGTGGCCGCATCGATCGCGAAGGTTTCCTTCTCGCTGGTGGCGTAGAGCGTGCGCCCGACCACGATGGGGCCGGTCTGGAAACTGGTGTCGATGCCGAGGTCGTAGGTGCAGGCCACGCGCAGCCGCGACACGTTGTCCGCGGTGATCGCATCGAGCGTCGCGTACCGCTCCGAGGTCACGGTGCGGTTGTAGGACGGCCAGTCGGCAATGCCGGCGGGGGCGGTCGACGGTGCCGTGGCGCAGCCACCGGCAAGCCCGGTCGTGAGCGCGGTGGCCAGGAGCGCGGGCCGGAAGCTGGACATGGTGCTGCCTCGTAGCGCGGTGCGGATCGCAAGCAGGCGCTCGGGCGGATTAAGCGCGCGCGAAAGGCATCGCCGGCGGGCAGATGTCCGTCGTTGGCCGCGTCGGCGCGGTCGCATGGCCAGTTGCTCGCCTGGCCCGGTGCAACTGAACTATTCACGCGCTCGAGCGTTAACCGGACTGGATGGCCCCGCGCTTCACGCCCGTTGAATACTCCCATGCCCAGCATCCGCCAGCCGGGCCTTATTTCGCGAGCTGCGTCCCCACCGCATGGACGCGACGGGTCCTGCAAACCCACTCAATCCGACTGGAGATTTGCAGATGCGCAAGTTCGTTTCCTGGGCCCAGCGTGGCCTGATCGTGCTCTCGCCCCTCTCGCTCGCCATCGCCATGACCGCGTCCGCGGCGGGGGCCTCCGATACGGTATCGCCGGCGCTGCGCGCAGCCATGCAGCGCGACCTGGGCCTGACCTCGGCCCAGTTGTCCCAGTACCTGAAGGTCGAGCGCCTCGCGGCGCAGCAGGAGAAGCAGCTGGCGAAGGCGCAGGGCCGCAACTTCGCCGGGAGCTGGATCGAGCGCCAGGCCGACGGCAGCTTCCAGCTCGTCGTCGCGACCACCGCGATCCGTCCGCCGAAGGTCGCCGCCGGCATCGGCATCCGTAGCGCGCGCCACAGCCTGGCCGAACTCGATGCGTCCAAGGCGCAGCTCGACGCGATGCTCGCGCGGGGCGGTAAGGCGCCCAACGGCGTGTACGGCTGGTACGTGGACCTGCCCAGCAACAGCGTCGTCGTGACCGTCGGCCGCGGAGCCGAGCAGGCCGGCATCGACTTCCTCGCCGCCAGCGGCATCGATGCGCAGAACGTGCGCCTGGTGACGGAAGAAGAACAGCCGAGCCTGCGCAGCGACCTCAAGGGTGGCCTGGGTTACCTGCGCAATCCCGGCGACGGCTACCTCTACGCCTGCTCGATCGGGTTCACCGTTACCCAGGGCAGCACGCCTGGCTTCGTCAGCGCCGGTCATTGCGGCACGGCCAACGAACCGGTCTACCTGGAACTCTCGCCGCAGTGGACGCTCGGCCCGAGGATCGGCACGTTCGCCGCATCGAAGTTCCCGCAGCCGGGCCAGACCGGCAACGACTACTCGTGGGTCAGGGTCGACGCGGGCAACAACCTGCTGCCGACCGTCTATGGCTGGGGCAAGGGCGACGTCACCGTCACCGGCGGCACCGAAGCCGCCGTTGGCGCGGCGATCTGCCGCTCCGGCCGCACCTCGGGCTGGCGCTGCGGCACGATCGAGGCCAAGAACCAGACGGTCAGCTACAGCAGTGGCGAAACCATCCTCAACCTGACGCGCACCACCGCGTGTTCGGAAGGCGGCGACTCGGGCGGTTCGTTCATCACCGGCCCTGGCCAGGCGCAGGGCGTGCTGTCCGGCGGCAGCGGCAGCTGCAAGGGCAAGCTTCCGAACAACCGCACCCGTAGCTATTACCAGCCGTTGTTGCCGATCCTCGCCGCGTACAACCTGACCCTGCGCACCGGTCCCTGATCCACTGGCACTGGGAAACGTAAACGCCCCGCTGGCCGGGGCGTTTGCTTTTGGACGCATGGCGCGAGCCTTTGCTAGCAGCGCCGCGGAATCCGCCGGATCAGGCCTCTTGGCCGCTTTCGATCAGGCTCAGGTCAAAGGCCGGGAATTCGCCCGTTGCGCGGACAGGCCTGAGCCGGAACTCCTCCAGTACCTTCTCGCCCTTGTCGGTCAGGCGGAGCTGCGTGCCCCCTTCGACCAGGCCGCGCTGCAGCAGTGCGAAGCGCACTGCGGGGCCGATCTGGGCACGTCCTTCGACAATCCCTTCGAGTATCCGCAGCAGTCCCTTTTCTTCAAAAGTCAGTCTTGCCATTCGTGAAAGCCCCGTTCTCGCGCGGAGCCTATAGCACGTAGTCGTCGATGGCACGTGAGGCGATCCCGTAAAAAACGGATTTGGGCAACGGATCTCAGTCCGGATGCGCCGGCATTGGCCGCGCGGAGAGCTCGCATCCGTGCAGGCTGCGTGCTGCAGGTGCCGGCCGCTCCGGCCTTCACTCGATCAGCTGGTAAGTGGACGTGATGAAGTCGCGGGTCAGAGCCGGGATCGCCAGCGCGTCGGGACGACGCTGCGTCATCAGCACGCAGACCAGCTCCTCGATCGGGTCGACCCACCATGACGTGCCGAAAGCGCCGTCCCACCCGAAGCGGCCGGGCGCGCCTGCGATGTCGCGGCGCGCGGTAACCACGCCCACGCCCAGTCCCCAGCTCGTATCGGCCCAGAAATCCGGGAAGAACGGCGATGCCGTCTTCTGCGCCTCGGTGAGCTGGTCGCTCGTCATCAGGTCGAGCGTGGGCCGCGAAAGCAGGCGCACGCCATCGCGCATGCCTGCGGGCAGCAGCGCGCGGCCGAACGCGGCCATGTCGTCGACCGTCGACACCAGGCCGCCGGCACCGGACTCGAATGCCGGAGGCCGCGACATCTGGCCGCCGCGCGCAGGATCCAGCACGAGGCGGGCGCCGGTGGTGAAGTCGGTGGCGTAGCAGGGCGGCAGCCGGTCGAGCTTGGCCTCGGGCACGCAGAAGCCAGTGTCGTGCATGCCCAACGGCGCGAAGATCCGCTCCTGCAGGAAGCGCGAGAGCGGTTGCCCGGCGACGCGGGCGACGAGCACACCGGTGATCTCGCAGGCCAGTGGTACAGCCACCGCGCGCCGGGCTGGTGCGCCAGGGGCAGGGCGCCGACACGGCGCATGAATTCGTCGGGCGTGCCGTCGAAGATCCAGTCCACCAGCGGCAGCCGCGCGGCGATCTGCGCCTGGTGCAAGGGACAGCCGGGCGCAAACAGCCCGACCTCGCCGTAGCCCGCCCGGAAGGTGAGCAGGTCGCGCAGCGTGATCGCACGTTGCGCCGGCACGGTGTCGTCGAGCGGGCCATCGATCGCGCGCAGGACGCGACGGTTGGCCAGTTCCGGCAGCCAGTGCTCGACCGGATCATCGAGACGCAGGCGGCATTCCTCCACCAGGATCAGTGCGGCCACCGCCGTGACCGGCTTGGTCATCGAGGCGAGCCGGAAGATGGTGTCGCATGCCATCGGCTTGGCTTCGTCGAAGCCCATCGTGCCCAAGGCCTCGACGTGCTCGCGGCCGCCGTGGTGCACGAGCGCGACGATCCCGGGCGTGTAGCCGTTGGCGATGTGGCGTCGCAGGGCCGCGCGCAAGCGTTCCAGGCGAAGCGGAGAGAAATCGCGCATGCAGCCCGGCCGTTATGCAGATACCTGAGCGAACGCGCGGTACCGGAAGCGGCGGCCAGGCCGGGCTCGTGGAGTCTCCGATCGAAGCAGCGCCTGCGCGGCTGGGCGCGCGACGGATTCACGGGCCATGGCGATTCCGAATGCTACGAACGAGCCATGCCTCCCGCCGCCCGCCGCCGCCAAGTGCGCGCCACGCCGCCAGCACGCATCGGTTGCGCGGGCTGGGCGATTCCGGCGGCGCACCGCGATCGCTTCGGTCCCGGGAGCAGCGTGCTGGCACGCTACGCCACGCGCCTGGACTGCGTGGAGATCAATTCCTCCTTCTACCGGCCGCACCGGCGCGACACCTATGCGCGCTGGGCCGACGCCGTGCCCGCGCATTTCCGCTTTTCGGTGAAGATGCCGCGGGCCATCAGCCACGATGCGCGCCTGCGGCAATGCGGCGGGCTGCTCGATGGGTTCCTGTCCGAATGCAGTGGCCTCGGCGACAAGCTCGGCTGCCTGCTGCTGCAACTGCCGCCGAGCCTGGCGCTGGACGGACGGGTGGCCGCGCCCTTCCTGGCGATGCTGCGACGGCGCTGGGATGGGCCGGTCGCCTGCGAGCCGCGCCACGCGAGCTGGTTCACGCAAGCCGCCGACGCACTTTTTCAGCGTCATCGCATCGCGCGGGTAGCAGCCGACCCCGCGCCACATCCGGCTGCCGCTGTGCCCGGAGGCGACCCAGCGCTGGCGTACTGGCGCTGGCACGGCAGCCCGCGCATGTACTACAGCGCCTACGACGACGCCTTCCTGCGCCGCCACGCGCAGGCCGTCGCTGCCTCGGCCGCTGCGCAGACCTGGGTCGTGTTCGACAACACCACGCATGGGCATGCCATCGACGATGCGTTGCGGTTCGCGGCGATGCTGGCCCGCGTTGGTCGCTAGGCGCCCGATCCCGCAGATCTACGCATGGGCAGGAACCGCGCCATGCAGGGCCAGGTCGACGAGGAACCGTCGCGGCTGCATTCCGCATGTCGAACAGCACATCGTGTTCGTCGACGCGCTGGAGTGGCCCAGCCGTCGCGGCGCGGAGCGTTCTCACACCCAGCAAACGACGGACCTGCAAGCGTTCGCCTGGAATCGGCAACGGAATCGTGGCGATGTCCGCATCGTGGGATTGCCTGGTCGTCGGCGCCGGGCCGGCCGGCTTGTCGGCGGCGCTGTACCTGGCGCGCTTTCGCCGGCGCGTGCTGGTGCTGCACGACGGCAGCTCGCGCGCGCTGCGCATTCCGCGCACGCGCAACGCGCCGGGCTTTCCCGATGGCGTGGCCGGGCCCGACCTGGTCGAGCGGATGACCGCGCACGCGGTGGAGTACGGCGCCGCCGTGCGCGAGGCCACGATCGAGGCTGCCGAGCGCACCGATGCCGGCTTCGCGTTGCGCACGCGCGAAGGCGAGCGCCTGGAAGGCCGCGCGCTGATCCTCGCCACCGGCGTCGAGCCGCACCAGATCGCACTCGCGCCCGACGCGCACCAGGCGGCGATCGATGCGGGGATCCTGCGCTATTGCCCGATCTGCGACGGCTACGAGCACATCGACGCGCGCATTGGCGTAGTGGGTTGCGATGGGCAGGGTGCGGCCGAGGCGCTGTTCCTGCGCGGCTATTCCGCCGACATCACCCTGGTGCCGCGCGCCCATGCGGAGCTGGATGCGGAAGAGACCGCGGCGTTGGCGGCCGCGGGCATCCGCGTGTACGAGCAGGCGGTCGAACGCTTCGAGCCCGGAAGCACCGCCATGCGCGTGCACCTGCGCGGCCAGGCCGAGCCACTCGAGTTCGACGTGGTGTATCCGGCACTGGGCTGCCACCACCGCAACGAGCTCGCGCGCCAGCTCGGCCTGCCCCTGGACGACAAGGGCGCCGTCGATGCGCACGCGCCCTACGGCACCACGGTGGCCGGGCTCTACTGCGCCGGGGACATCGTCGACGGGCTCGACCAGATCAGCGTCGCGATGGGCCACGGCGCCATCGCGGCCACGCGCGCGCACAACTACCTGCGGGCGCTGGAGGCCGGGAAGTAGGCCGCCAACGCGACCATTCCGGCGGGCCGCCGGTGCGTGTCGGATAATGCGCGGGACTCGAATCCAGCCCTGGCGCATGTCCATCGTCCTCACCGAATTCGCCCGATCGCGACTGTTTCCGCGCGAGCCGCGCCGCAACACCATCCAGGACTGCACGCCGGGGCGGTTCGAGCGGCACCTCAACGACATGCCGCCGTTGCAGGTGCTCGACGGCTACGCCCCGTTCTGCAAGCTGCACGTGCATCGCAACTGGACGTCGACGCGATGCCTGGCCGTGCCGATCACCGACGGCAACCGGCACCTGTTGCGTTGCGAATACGAGGCACGGACGAAGGACGAACTTCCGGTGCTGGTGCGCTGGTTCGAGGGACTCGAGCCGCCCGTGGCCGGGTACCTCATCCCCATCCTCTACAGCCGCGAACAACTCGAGCGAGAGGGGACGGTGATCGCGGCGGACTGGGGCGTGGTGGGGTGCATGTACACCGCCGAGCCGGTGGAGACGCCGATGGCGCCGATCACGATGATGCGCAATGCGCTGGGCGTGGAGGAGGGTGGCTCGGGCGTAGCGCTGGATCGCCGGGCGTACCTGCGCAGCGTCGAGTTCTGGCGTACCCACGCCAACTGGCGCGGCTGAGTCCTCCGCGCGGGCGCTGCGCTAGCGCCAATCGTCGATCACGAAGCACTCGGCGCGGTTGTAGCCGGACGCGTTGCCCAACTGCATGGCCACGCCCTGCAGCATCGCCCTGAAGCCGCGGCCGAGCATGAGCCGGTAGGCGTCGTGGCGCGAGGTGTTCACGCCGGCCACCAGCTGGCCCAGGCCTTCCGTTTGGGCGAGGGCTTCGCAGGCGGAGAGCAGCCGTTCGAACGACCCGGCCGCACGCGCGCCCGGTCGCGCAGCTCCGAACTTGATGTAGGCGGTACCGCTGCCGGCTTCGCTGCCCTTGCCGAGGTGGCACACCGCGAACGCGAGCAGTTCCGCGCCGTCACGGACGAGCACCGTGTCGCCGATGCCCTGCGCGGTCGCGGATTCGATCTCGCGGGTGAGGTCGAGGCCAGGATGCACCGCATCGGCGAGCACGCGGCAGTCCTCCAGCGCCGCCGCGCGCGCGGCGGCGTCCAGGCCGGAATAGCGCTGCCACGCACCGGGATCGGCCATCGCCTGCACCGGTTTGGCCAACAGCGGCGTCAGTTGTTGCGGCCAGAAGCCGTACGACTGGTAGAGCCCGACGTGCTTGGCGCTGTGCGGAAAGGTGAACAGCCCGACCTCGCGTATGCCCCACTGCTCGAACTGCGACATCGTCGCCGCGAGCAGGCGGCGGGCCATGCCGCGGTCCCAGTAGTCCGGATGCACCGTCAGCGGGCCGAAGAATCCGAAGCTGCCCCAGCGCGCCGCGAAGTTGGAGCCGACCAGCCGCCCCTCGACATGCGCACCGAGCGCCGCGTCGGGCGAGGCGCGCCAGCGCGTGCCGACGAAGTCGCTGTCGCCCGCGAACGCAAGCGGGTCGGGCAAGCCCAGGAAGGTGCCGAAGGCGAGACGGAAGATGCGATCGGCCTCCGGCAGGTCGACCTCGCGCAGTGGCTTGATCTCGACGGTGGAGCGTGTGGTGTCCATGGGAATGCCTCGTGGGGGCTCAGGTGGCGGGCTGCTTGCGCGCCGCCTCGATCAGTGCGCGGATGGCCCAGCGCTTCACCTTGCGTGCTTCGGCGTCGTCGAGTTGCAGCACGTCCTTGCACACCACCATGGCCTCGGTGCCGATGAGCAGGGCGAGGGCAGGTGCCAGGAGCTTGAGCGCGGCCGGCTTGAATTGGCTGCGCACCGGCGACAGCGCGGCTTCGATCAATGGCGAGCGGCGGTTCTGGCGCGCGGGCAGTGCATCGCCCTCGCCATCGGCGCCGCGCTGCAGCGAATGCACCAGCATGGTCCGCAGTTGCGCTTCGTTGGCCAGGATCATGTCGTGCAGCGCGTCGTCCACGCGCTGCACGCGGGCGACGGCATCTTCCCTGGGCGCGCGTTCGAACAGCGCCTCGGCCTCGGGGACGGCGACATCCAGCGCCGCCTCGAGCAGCAGGGTGTCGACCTTGGGGAAATACCGGTAGGCGGTCGCGCGCGAGACCATCGCTTCCTCGGCGATCTCCTCCAGGCTGGGCTTGCGCCCCTGGCGCACCAGGCGCGTCGCGGCCTGGAGCAGGTCCTTGCGCGTGCGCCGCCGCTGGTTGGGACGGCCGGGAGATGCGGTATCCATCGTGGCCTCAGTCCTGGGGCAGCTGCTGGAGGATGGCCGCGAGGTCCAGCCACACGTTTTCGCGCCGGATGTCGCCGTTGCCGGCGAATTCCATGACGTGCAACAGCCGGAACTCGAGCGGGCGGTCGCGGCCTTCGATTCCGAATGGCCGGCCCGGCGCGCGGCCCCGCCAGAGCGATTCGTCGACCAGGAAATCCTCGCCGTAGAGCCGGCGCAGTGTTTCCACCTTGCCATCCGCGAGGTCGGCGAACAGGTGTTCGTAGAAGCCGCGGGCGCTGTCGCGGCCGCGGGTCGGACCGGTGGGTGTGCCGACGATGTCGTGCTCGACATCCGCGGCGAGCGTGGACAGCACGCCCTCGACGTTGTCGCTGGCTTCGAATCCGAAGTGTTGGTCGATCTTTCGATCCATCTCGGCGCGGGAGAGGGGCATGGCGGCATCTCGGGGGGAGCGGTGCACGCAATACTAATGAGACAAATATCTCATTAGCAAGATGTCGTCTCAGTTTTCCGACGAGCGGCAGCGGGCCTGGCCTGGACCCGGCGCGAGCCTCAGCCGCCCCGAGCGAAGCGCTGATCGAGGTAAGCGCGCAGGTCCGGTTCCAAGCCCGACGGCTGGTCGAAGAAGCGGCAGATGAGCGCAAACAGCGCAAAGCGTTCCCACTCGAACACCCGGTGCGTGCGCACCATCGCCAGGGTGTGCACGCCTTCGCTGCGGATGTTCACGCCGGAGGCGGCCAGTTCATCGCTGCGCCCGGCCGTCAGCTCCGCCCCGATGCGCCGGTGGTGCGACGACGCGCCGGTGGCGGAGGTCACCAGGTCGCCGAGGCCGGCGCAGCTGTAGGCCGTTTCGATCCGGCCTCCCATCTGGCGGATGATGGCCGCCAGTTCTCGCGTGGCTTCGGCAACCAGGAAACCTCGCACGTTGTCGCCCAGTCCCAGCGCTTCGGCGGCGCCGATCAGCGGGACGTAGACGTTCTTGAGGACGGCAGCCCAGGCCGCGCCCTGGACGTCGTCGGCGTGGTCGAACCGCAACGGCGTACCTGCGAACAGTGCATCGAGTTCGCGGCCGACGCTGGCCTGCGTGCTGGACGCGACCGCAAATCCCATCCTGCCCGCCTGCAGCTCGCGCGCGAGCATCGGGCCGTACAGCAACGCCCAGCCCAGGCGCGCACCGAAATGCCGTGCGAACAACTGCGCGGCGGTGCGGCCCTGCTCGTCGAGTCCCTTGGCGATGGAGAGGCAGATCGTGCCGGCATCGAGCACGGGGGCCAGGCGCCCGGCCAATTCGTCGTGCGGCTGGGTAGGCAGAGCGAAGAGGACCACATCGCGGCCAGTGGCCGCGGTCTCCAGGGGCTCGGTCTCGACCCCGGTCTGCAGGTCGCGGTCCCAGACCACCACGTCGTGGTTCGGCTGCAGCAGCAGTTCGAATGCGCGACCCATGGCGCCGTGGCCGAGGATCAGCACGCGCTTGCCATTGCCTGTCATGGTCAGGCTCCGAGGGTTCCCGAACCCAGCATAGCGACGTCGGTTGAAGGATGCGTGCGCGTCGCGCGAGCGCGAACCGCCGGCCCAGGCGGCCGGAATGGGGCCAAAGGCGCCAAGGTCCTGGCGTGCTAGCGTCGCCCCATGGACGCTTCGACCGCGAAGATCACCTTCAAGGCACGGCTGCTGCGCCCGGCAAGCCCGAAGGGCGCGACCTGGAGCTTCCTCGTCCTGCCTGCCAGGGCGAGCGCGAAGCTGCCGACGCGAAGCATGACCAGCATCGAGGGCACGCTCGCGGGCCAGCCGTTCCGCGCCACGCTCGAACCCGACGGTCAGGGCAGCCACTGGCTGAAAGTGGGCGAGGCGCTGTGCGTGCGCGCGGGTGCCGCGGTGGGCGACACCGTCGCGCTGGAGATCGCGCCCGCAGCGAAAGAGCCCGAGCCCCGCGTTCCCGCCGACCTGCGCAAGGCATTGGATGCCAGCCGCCCGGCGAAGGCGCAATGGTCGGGCCTGACCCCGGTGGCGCGCCGCGACTGGATCCACTGGGTGACCTCGGCAAAGAAGGCCCAGACGCAGGAGCGCCGCATTGCCGGTGCCTGCGACATGCTCGCCTCCGGCAAGCGCCGCGCGTGCTGCTTCGATCGTTCGGGGATCTACGGCAAGGGGATCTGTGCGCCGGAGGCCGCGGAGTAAGCGGCCTGGCTACATCCACTTGACTTAGTACTAATCGATTAGTACTAATGGTGCCGAGTCCACCACCCGGCATGCCATGGCAACTCCCAATCCCACCGAAGGCGAACTCGCCATCCTGTCCGTGCTGTGGTCGCGCAACGAGCCGATGACCGTGCGCGAGGTGCATGAGGTGCTTTCGCGCAGCAAGGACACGGCTTACACGACCGTGCTCAAGATGCTCACGATCATGAGCGACAAGGGCCTCGTGCATCGCGACGACTCCGAACGCAGCCACACCTACCGTGCAGTGCATGCCCAACCGGTAGTGCAGTCCTCGCTGTTGAAGGACCTGATGCGGCGGGCTTTTTCGGGATCGGCGCTGACCTTGGTGCAGCGTGCGCTCGATGACGAGATCGCCAGCGCCGAGGACCTCGACGCGATCTCCAGGCTCATTGCGCAGGCCAAGGCCAGGCGGAAGAAGGGCTGATGGACGCATTGTCCGCCCTGCAGTACGGATTCGCCCCGGCGCTGGCGTCGGCACTGCTGCACTCGCTGTGGCAGGACACACTGCTGGCGCTCGCCGCGGCGTGCGCGCTGGCGGCCATGACGCGCGCGAACGCGGCGACGCGGCACGCGCTGGGGATGGGGTTCCTGGCGGCGATGGTGCTGGTGCCGGCGCTGCAGTTCCTGCATTTCTGGCGGCAGCCGGCAGAGCAGGTCAATGCCGGCTGGCTGCCGGCGCTGGAGCCTGTGCAACTCGCGGATGCGTCGGGTGTGTTCGTGCGCGAGAGTTCGCCGCTCGCCGCGGCAGTGGTGCTGCTGTGGCTGCTCGGCGTCGGCGTGGTGCTGCTGCGCCATGCCGGCAGCATGCGCGCGATCCGACGGATGGAACGCGCACCCTACGAATCGCTGCCGCCAGAATGGCTGGCGCGCACGCAGCGGCTCCGGCGAGCGATGGGCATCGCACGCGACGTCGCCGTGCGCTTGACCCATGACGTCGTCGTGCCCTGCGCCGCGCGCATGTTGCGTCCGGTGATATGGCTGCCGGTGTCGCTGCTCGCGCGCCTGCCTGGCGAACAGCTCGAAGCGCTGCTGGCACACGAGCTCGCGCACATCGCGCGCAAGGACTGGCTGTGGAACGGGCTGCAGTGCGTGCTCGAGGCAATGCTGTTCTTCCATCCCGCGACATGGTGGCTCGGCCGGCGCATCCGGCAGGAGCGCGAACACGCCTGCGACGATCTGGCGGTGGCGGCGTGCGGGGACGCCATTGCGCTGGCCGAGGCACTGACGGCATTGGAACGTCAGCGCCAGCCCATTCCCCGTCTTGCTCTTGCTGCCAACGGAGGTTCACTCATGCAACGCATCAAACGCCTTCTCTCCGCGCCACCCTCGCGCGCCGGGTGGGCCGCCCGCATCGGGCTTGGCGCCGTCCTCACCGCGGGCGTCCTGCTCGTGGCCCAGGCTGGCCTGGCCGGGAACTGGCGTCCCGACCTGCAGGTTCGCTCGAACACGGAGGGCAAACTTGGCCCCGGGGACTGGCGCGACATCGAGGCCAATGGCGTCGACGGCCGGCGCTATTACCGCGCCAGCGTCGATGCCCAGGGACGTCTCAGCGAAACCTACGAGAAGGACGGTCAGGCTCGCCCCATCGATGCTGGTGTGCGCCGCTGGCTCGCCGAAGTGGATCGCATGAGCGTCGCGCCGCCGCCGCCGCCCCCTCCCGCACCGCCTGCGCCGCCGGCCCCGCCTGCGCCTCCGACGCCGCCGGACATCCGCGATTCGGCCACGTTCCGGTCGCTGATGCAGCTCATCGCCGTCGAGCCGCGCGTCACTGCGAAACTGGGCTCGCCCGTCGTTGCGGCCGCCGGGCCGATCAACGGCAACATCCGCCTTGACGATGGAGAAGGGGATGCCGACCTGCGCTTCACGCTCAGTGGTCCCAAGGGCAGCGCCCGGGTTCGCGTCGAGGCGGATCGCGAGGATGGCGTCTGGTCGCTGGAATCCGTTGATCTGGAGTGAGGGCGGTTTTTTATCGCCTTGAAGTCCTAAGGATTTAGTAGCACTGGCCTGCGCGGCGACGCGGCTGCGTCCGCATCGCCGCGCGAGGCAGGACTTCCGGGACAGGCCGATGCACGGCCGGTGGCTATAGTGGCCGGACTTCCAGCAAGGAGTGCGTCGCCCGTGATCCGGTCCAGCCTTCCGCTCGTCGCTCTGCTAGCCGCCGCCACCACCGCTTCCGCGGGTGCGGTGCACGGCATCCATCCCGAAGACCTCAACCGCAGCGCCGACGCCTGCACCGATTTCTTCGACTTCGCCAACGGCGCGTGGCGGCAGCAGAACCCGATTCCCAGCTACATGGATCGCTGGAGCCGCCGCTGGCAATCCGGCGAGGTCAACAAGGAACACGTCCGCGACATCCTCACCGAGCTGTCGGCGAAAACCGATTGGCCCAAGGGCAGCGCGGGCCAGCTCGCCGGCGACTTCTACGCCGCATGCATGGACGAATCCCGCGTCGACGCGCTCGGCAGCAAGCCGGTCCAGCCCTGGCTGTCCGAGGTCAACGCGATCAAGGACAAGGCGGGCCTGCAGCGCATGATCGGCAAGCTGCACGACGTGGGCGTGTTCGTACCCTTCATCGTCTATGGCGGCGAAGACCTGCACGAGCCGTCGAAAACGGTCGCGCACATCTATGCCGGCGGCCTGGGCATGCCCGACCGCGACTACTACCTCAAGCCCGAGCCGCGCTTCGTCGAGGCCCGCGCGAAGTACCTCGAGCACGTGGCGAAGATGTTCGAACTCGCCGGCACCAAGCCCGAGGCAGCGAAGCAGAACGCCCAGACCGTGTTCGCCTTCGAGAAGCGCCTGGCCGAAGCCTCGCTGGACAACGTGCAGCTGCGCGATCCGAAGCAGCTCGACCATCCGACCGCATTCGCCGACCTGGGCAAGCTCACGCCCGACTTCGATTGGACCAGGTACTTCGACGCGGCCCACATGCCGCGCGACGCCGTCAACGTGACCCAGCCGAAGTTCATGCAGCAGGTCGAGAAGGAGCTGGCCACCACGCCGCTGCCGCAGTGGAAGACCTACCTGCAGTGGCACGTGCTCAACAACGCCGCGGACACGCTGTCCACGCCGTTCGTCGAGGAGAACTTCGCCTTCAACGGCAAGTTCCTCACCGGCGCCACCGAGATCAAGCCGCGCTGGAAGCGCTGCGCCGAACTCACCGACAACCAGCTCGGCGAAGCGCTCGGCGCGAAGTACGTCGAGAAGTACTTCCCGCCGGAAGCCAAGGCCAAGATGCAGGAGATGGTGAAGAACATCCTGCTGGCGATGGACGACACCATCCACGAACTCGACTGGATGGACGAGGCGACCAAGAAGAAGGCGCTGGAAAAGCGCGCGACCTTCTTCCCCAAGCTCGGCTATCCCGACAGGTTCAAGGACTACGCGGGCGTGGTCGTCTCGCGCGCTTCGGCCTGGGACAACGTCGTCGCGGCATCGCGCTGGAACGTCGCCGACAACCGCAGCCAGGTCGGCAAGCCAACCGACCGCAGCCGCTGGGGCATGACGCCGCCGACCTCCAATGCGTACTACAACCCGTCGCAGAACGAGATCGTGTTCCCGGCCGGCATCCTGCAGCCGCCCGCGTTCGACGTTAACGCCACCGACGCGGTCAACTACGGCGCGATCGGCGTGGTCATCGGCCACGAGATCAGCCACGGCTTCGATGACCAGGGCGCGCAGTTCGACGCGCAGGGCCGCTTGGCCAACTGGTGGACGCCGAAGGACAACGCGCAGTTCGCGGCCAAGGGCCAGTGCGTGGTCAACCAGTTCGAGAGCTACTTCATCGAGCCCGGCATCCACCACAACGGCAAGCTGGTGCTGGGCGAATCGATCGGCGACCTCGCCGGGGCAAAGATCGCCTACCGCGCGTACCTGAAGTCGCGCGAAGGCAAGGGCCCGGAACCGACCATCGACGGCTTCACTCCCGAGCAGCAGTTCTTCATCGCCTGGGGCCAGTGGCGCGGCGACGAAACGCGGATGGAAACCCAGCGCACCATGATCCAGGGCGACCCGCATCCGGTCGCGAAGTACCGCGTCAACGGACCGCTGTCGAACCTGCCGGCGTTCCGCGAGGCCTTCCAGTGCAAGGCGGACGCACCGATGGTGCGGCCGCAGGCCGACCGTTGCGAGGTCTGGTAACGCAAACGCGATGCAGGGCGGGCACGGCCCCGCCTTGCATCATTCGGGCAGGGTTTCCCCGGAACCGCCGAAGGCGCTCGGGAAGTCCCTGAGTTTGGGCAGGCCGTCCTTCATCCGCAGCACGGTCTCGGCGTAGTTCACGTGTACGCCGGGCTCGAATTTCAGGCTCGGAATCGTCGCTGCATACACGTCCACCAGGCCCAGGGGCGGGTGGTCGGCCATCAGGTGGCCGCCGCATTTCGTGCAGAACTGGCGGTCGCTCATTCCGGTCTTCTTGAAATGGCCGAGGCTTTCGGCGCCGCGGGTGACCTTCACGTTTTCCGGCTTCCACAAGGTGAAGGCGTTGACCGGGCCCGCCGACCAGGAGCGGCAGGACGCGCAATGACAGTAGCCCATCGCTTCGGGCGCGCCGGCGACTTGGACTTCGACGGCACCGCAGAAGCAGGTGCCCGTATGCAGATCGGTCATGGGGATTCTCGTTGCGGCACGTGCCCTTAATGACGAACGCAAGTCACCGCCTGCGCAGGCCGCGGCAGGGCCGTGGTCCCGTTGCACGGGTCCTAGGGCGGGCTCACGGCAAGTCCAGCGGCGTGGGCGCTGAACTCACGGGGCCTGCGCCGGACCACGGCTAGTATCCGGATCGCCAAAACAGCGGCCCGCGCGGCCGCTCGCGCACAGGAGGCAGCAAGATGGCGTCCGTCAGATACATCGCGAGCGACATCGACAAGTCCGTCGACTTCTACCGGGACCTCCTCGGGTTCGAGGTGGGCAAGCACAACCCTGGCAAGTTTGCCGAACTCATCCGCGAGGACCTGCACCTGTTCCTCAATGCGCCTGGAGCAGGCAGCGCGGGCGTCGCCGGAGGCAATCCCGAGCCGGGCGGGTGGAGCAGGTTCATGATCGTCACCGACGATCTCGACGGCATGATTGATGAGTTGAAGCGTGCGGGGGCGACGTTTCGCGGTGACATTGCCGAGGCAGGTGCGGGACGGCAAATCCTGCTGCAGGATCCCTCGGGCAATGCGGTCGAATTGTTCGAGTACAAGAAGCATTAGGTCGGCCGGGTAACACGTCCATCGCGCGTAAAAAAAGGCCCCGTCGAATGACGGGGCTTGTTGTTCGCTGGGACCGTCCGGGCGAATGAAGGCTCAGAAGTTGTTGTCGCCATCCAGCAGTCGGCCCAGGCCACCCAGCACCGACCCCTCGTCGCGTCCGCCGCCGCGCTGTGGCGCCGCGGCGAGCATGCGACCCGCCATGCGCGAGAACGGCAGCGACTGCAGCCACACCTTGCCCGGGCCGGTGAGCGTGGCGAGGAACACGCCTTCGCCGCCGAACAGCATGCTCTTGATGCCGCCAACCGCGCGCACGTCCATGTTGATCGTGTCGTGGAAGGCCATGACGCAACCGGTATCGACGTCGAGGCGCTCGCCTGCGCGCAGCTCGCGTTCCACCACGGTACCGCCGGCATGCACGAACACCCAGCCATCGCCTTCCAGCTTCTGCATGATGAAACCTTCGCCGCCGAACAGCCCGGTGAGGATCTTGCGCTGGAAATGGATGCCGACCTGCACGCCGCGTGCGCCCGCCAGGAAGCTGTCCTTCTGGCAGATCAGGCGGCCGTTGTGTTCGTCCAGCTTCATCGCCAGCACCGTGCCGGGGTAGGGCGCGGCGAACGCAACCCGCGCCTTGCCGTTGCCGTTGTGGGTGTAGACCGTGGTGAACAGGCTCTCGCCGGTGACCACGCGCTTGCCCGCGGTCACGAGCTTGTCGAGGAAGCCACCGCCCTGGCCGGACTGTGCGCCGCTGCCGAAGACGGTGGTCATCTCCACGGCCGCGTCCTTGTACATGAGCGCGCCGGCTTCGGCGATCGCGCTCTCGCCCGGGTCGAGCTCCACTTCAACGAACTGCATGTCGTTGCCGACGATGCGGTAGTCGATGTCGTCGTTGCGCGCCGTCGTGCGCGCGCCCTTGCCGGGCATCGGCGGCGGCAGGTGTTCGGGCGCTCCGGCCGGCCGCAGTTCCGCGACCTCCGCGATGGGCCGCCAGCCGGTGAAGCCTTCGCGCCAGCAGAAGTGGCCCGGATTCTGTTGCGCATACTGGCGCGCGGCGCCTTCGTCGAACGGTCCGATGCGATCGCCGCTGCCGGAATGGAAGTACCAACTCGTCATGTGGGGGGCTCCTTGCGCCAGGTTTTCAGCGCGCAAGGTAACAGGCGCCTTGACGCACCGACCTGTGCCGCCGGTCATGACAGGCCGCGCTTCGCGGAAAACGTGCTCACCGGCCAATGGACTGCGGCCCGGCGAGCATGGGCGCTGGCGCGATTGACACCATGCTAACGCCTTGCCTCCAACCGTCACGGCTTCGCACGGTTCGCAGCACCGTCCTGGATGCAGGCATCGGCCGAAAGCCCGGGTGTCGCCGGACGCGGATCGCGCATGGCGCGGAGAGCAGGCTACGGATGCGCAAGCGGCTTGAACTGAGGCACGCTGACAACGGACCGATGCGAGGAGAGCAACGATGGTTGCCAAGATCCAGCCATGCCTCTGGTTTGACGGCAATGCCGAGGAAGCAGCGCGCTTTTACGCCGACACCTTTCCGGACACCCGGATCGGCACGGTCATGCGCGCGCCGGGCGACTATCCATCCGGCAAGGAAGGCGACGTGTTGACCGTGGAGATGACAATTCTCGGCATGCCATTCCTGCTTCTGAATGGCGGTCCGGAATTCACCTTCGACGAAGCGGTGAGCTTCCAGGTCGCGACGGAGGACCAGGAGGAGACCGATCGCTATTGGAATGCGATCACCAGCAACGGCGGGCAGGAGAGCATGTGCGGCTGGTGCAAGGATCGCTTCGGGCTGTCGTGGCAGATCACTCCCAAGCGCCTGACCTCGCTTATCGCCCAAGGCGGCGACACGGCGGCGCGCGCGTTCAAGGCGATGATGGAAATGCAGAAGATCGATATCGCCGCGCTCGACCGGGCCGTCGCAGGCAGCAAAGACTGAGCTTCGACGCGCCGCACGACGCCCGCGCTGCGGGTCGTCTGTGTTCGGCCGAAGCGCGGACCAAATCGAAGCGAGCCCTGGATCCCTTGATGCGCCCGATCGGGTCCGGGCAACCTACGAGCCGTGGATGGTCGGTCTGCCGCCGCGGTTCCCGCTTGCGCATCACTACGCACGCGATCGTGATGCGAGCGGCCGTCGGGCCTGATGCGTCCTGAGAGGACCGCGCCGGCAGGCTCCGGTCCAGCCGTCACGCCAACTGCACCCGGCCCAGACGTGGCAATCACCCGGGCACGCCTAATCTGAATCCACCTGATTCAGGGTCAGCCACCATGCTCCAGACCGCGACGATCCTGTTGGCGATTACCGCTTTGGGCGGCCTGCTCATGGCGATCATCCGCTTCAGCACCAAGCGCAATCCGCCGGCCTGGCTGGCGATGCTGCATGGGCTGTTGGCCGCATCCGGCTTGACCCTGCTGGTGTATGCGATCTGCACCCAGTCGGTCCCGCCATTGGCCACATTCGCGTTGCTTCTCTTCCTTGCCGCGGCCGGCGGCGGCGCGGTGATGAGCCTGGCGTACAAATGGCGGCAACGGCTGCTGCCGGCGTGGCTGGTTGTTGCCCATGCCGGTGCGGCAGTCACCGCGTTCCTGTTGCTGCTGGTCGCCGCGTTCGGTTTGATGTGAGCACAGCGCTCGCGGGTCGCGCAAACGGCTCAGGGGCGGACTTTGCGCGCCCGCCATGCCGCCCGGAATTCGAGCAAGGCGGGCAGGACGCATAGCAGCACCGGCGGAATCAACGCCGCGACCCAGGCTGCGCGGGGTAACGCCGGTCGTCGTGCGTCGAGTTGCCAGCCGGCGTCGACGGCCGCCGGCCACGTCGAGATCAATATCCACGCCAGGCCGATGACCGGCGCCATGTCCAGGACGCTATGGATGTGCTGCTCGGCCGGCAACAGCACGCGGTGCCGGGCGAATGCGATCCGCGTGTCGATGTACCCCACTGCCGCATGGGCCAGCACCAGCGCAGACAACAACAGCGCGGAGGTTCGCCCCAGCTGGTAGGCAAGTGCGATGACGACCGCCATGGCCAGCAGCGCGAGCTGGATCAGGTGCGTGGCCGATTCGGCGACGCCGGATGTGTACGGAAGGTCCGTCCGGCGGTGGCAGATGAAATCGCCCAGACCCACCCCCAGCCACAGCAGGTAGCCGCAGTACGCGAGCCAGAGTTCCGTCGACATGCTCGGGTCCTCGTCGCGTCAGTTCACCTTGATCTTTGGGACGACGCGCCAGACGGTGTTCGACAGATCGTCGGCGACGATCAACGCGCCGCGCGGATCCACGGTCACGCCCACCGGGCGTCCCCGGGTCATCCCGTCCGTGCCGCGGAAGCCCGTGACGAAATCCACCGGCGGTCCGGCCGGTCGGCCGTCATGGAACGGCACGAAGACCACCTCGTAGCCGACAGGATCGCTGCGATTCCAACTGCCGTGTTCGCCGATGAAGACGCCCTCGCCAAATCGTGGGCCCATCGCCGGCGTCGAGAAAGCCAGGCCCAGCGCGGCGACATGCGACCCCAGGCTGTAGTCGGGGCGAGTGGCGGCGGCGACCTTCTTCGGATCCTGCGGATGCACGCGCGGATCGACATTCTGTCCCCAATAGCTGTAGGGCCAGCCGTAGAAGCTGCCTTCGCGCACGGATGTCAGGTAGTCGGGCACCAGGTTGGGCCCGAGTTCGTCGCGTTCGTTCACCACGGTCCACAGTTGCTGCGTGCCGGGCTGGACGGCGAGCGCCGTGGGATTGCGCAAACCGGTGGCGTACGCGCGGTGCGCACCCGTCGAGGCGTCGATCTGCCAGACCATCGCCCGGTCGACTTCGGCCGCCATGCCGCGTTCGGTGATGTTGCTGTTGGAGCCGATCCCCACGTACAGGAAGTGTCCGTCCGCACTCGCGGCCAGCGACTTGGTCCAGTGGTGGTTGATGGCGGAGGGCAGGTCGGTAACCTTCGTGGGCGGTCCGCTCGCGCGGGTCTGCCCGTCGCGATAGTCGAACCGCACCAGCGCATCCTGGTTGGCCACATACAGCTTGCCGTTGGCCAGCGCGAGACCGTATGGCGCATTGAGATCACTCGCGAAGACGCTGGACGTCTCGTAGCTGCCGTTGCCATCCGCGTCGCGCAGCAGCGTCAGCCGGTTGCCGCCCTTGACGGGGCTGGTGCCCTTGGCCTTGATGTAGGTCGCGATCACGTCCTTCGGCCGCAACTTGGGCGCGCCGCCGCCGCGGCCTTCGGCGACCAGGATGTCGCCGTTGGGAAGCAGGAGCGTCTGGCGCGGAATTTTCAGGCCGGTGGCGATTGCCGTGATGGTGTAGCCCGGTGGCACCGTTGGCCGGTGCTTGCCCCATTGCGCGGGGTTGGCGATCTCCATGCTGGGCAGAAGCGTGGTGCCCTGTTCGGGCAATGCAGGCGTCGCCCCGTATTGCGACGGATCCGGATCGTGGCCGCCGCAGGCGATCAGGGGAACGGCGGCGGCCGCCAAGGCGAGCAGGTGCGAACGCTTCATGGCGTGCCTCCCGGGCGGAGGCTGGCAAAGCACAGCCATGCCGCGACCGCGGAAAGCAGGGCGACGAGCGTCGACAGCACCAGGCCCGTAGGCATGCTCGCCCACGCATCCCGCGCGTGGATGAGTGCGTTGAACACCCCCAGGATCCACATCGCCAGCAGAACCAGGAAGCCAGCGAGCGCCGGAGTGGCGCTGCCCCGGCGGCGCAGGCCCAGCGCCCCACAAACGAGTGCCACCGCGCCGAAGGTGAGGCCCCCGACGATCAGCCAGGAAGCAAAGTTGATCCACTGGACCTGGCTGCTCGAGTAGTAGGCGTAGTCGGCCAAGGCTGCGCCGAGAAATGACGGCACGGTCGCCCCCGCCAGAAAGGCGTGCGCCGGATGCGGTTGTGAACGAATGGTTACGGACACGACGGCGTCTCCTGCGCGATGCCTGCGGCCGTTCTAGCCCATGCAGTGTCCAAAGCCCGTGTTGAGTGCGGCCTGCCTGGTGGACGTGGCGCTTGCTCGGCAGCAGCACCGGTGAGGAAGGACGGGCGGGGCGGCGATCCACCGCTTACTCGCGCATGTTCGGCGTCCCCGCCACCAGGCCGAGGCAGCCCTCGGCTGTTCTCCGGCCTGGTGGGCCCGCTCCTGTGGCGCTGGTTCCTAGCGACGCGTCTCGTTGCGACGCATGCGGTCTGCGAGCAGGGCGACCATGTCTTCCGCCTTGCCGGCCGACGAGGCGTGCTCGCCCGGGCGGGCGCGCTCGGTCGGGATCCTTTCGATGCCGGCGGCGCGTTGCGGCTTGATTTCCTGTGGCGTCGATTCGGTGCGCTGGTGCATGGGATCTCCTGTGCTATGGCAGTGACGACGCATGCACTCTCGCGGGACCTGCGTTACCGCGTGATGAGCGGCGAGGGCAAGGATTCAGCATGCCGACTCGCCGCAAACCGCGTGTCGCGCCTCAAGCGGCGCGATTCATGCGAAGTCCATCGTGTCGCGGAGCTCGACACGCGATCCTCCGGATGGTCCCCGGCCGGGGTGCGGATCCTCCAGGGCTTTCGCACCAGCTTTAGCCTTTGCCAGGCATGCTCAGACGGATCAAGGCAGGAGCAATCCATGAACGCGATCCGATTGGCGGTGGCTTTCGCGGTCGGGGCCGCGGCGATGTACTTGCTCGACCCGATTGCCGGCCGTCGCAGGCGGGCGTTGGTGCGCGACCAGGGAATATCGGCGGGCCATGGCTTGCAGAGTTACGTCAAAGCCAAGGCCAGGCACACGAATGACCGGCTGCACGGCGCCGTCGCCAAGGCACGCGCGCGGCGGCGCAATGCACCGGTCAGCGATGAGGTGCTGGAGGCGCGGATCCGGTCCGACCTCGGCCACCTGGTGCGGCGCGCAAGCGCCGTCACGGTGGCGGTCCAGGATGGCGATGTCGTGCTGCGCGGGCACGCGCGTTCCGACGAGATCAACCGCCTCGTCGAGCACGTCGCGGCGATGCAGGGCGTTGGCTGGGTGGAAAACCAGATCGGTGCGAACGGCCGGCCGGACCAGCAGACCGTCGGCGCGAACGGGAACGCACCGGTCGAAGGCGCGCCCCTGCAGTAGGCGCGAGCGCTTCCCTCGTCCGTGAAGTGGAGATTGCCGCGATGCGCTGACCGCCAGGCATGGCAGGGATGCCTCACTCCACGGCAGGTTGCACCGGATCGAATGCGAGTAGGTCACCGGGCTGGCACTCCAGCGCCGCGCAGATCGCCTCGAGGGTTGAGAAGCGGATTGCCTTCGCCTTGCCGGTCTTGAGGATCGACAGGTTGGCGAGCGTGATGTCGACACGCGCGGCGAGTTCGGTGAGCGTCATGCGTCGCGCGTGCAACAGTTCATCGAGGCGGACCACGACGGCCACGTCACACCGTCCCTTCGAGATCGGCCCGCATGCGCGCGCCCTGGGCGAATACGCCGGAGAGCACGAACAGCAGCAGTACCGCGAACCACGACGCGATCGAAAAGCCGTCCACGTGTCCCGGTTCCCAGACGGTCGATGCGATGCCGGCGATGACCAGCCGCAGCACCTCCAGGGCCAGCACGCTCCACGCGATCGCTTCCAGGCGACGCGAATTATCCAGGTTGAACGGATCGCCATCGCGGACCGTGTCGACAATGGCGAGGAGGCGCCGCAGGATCGTGTGCACGAGCACCGCGGCGACGATGCCCAGCACGACGATCGCGCGTAGCCCGTTCGGCAGTTGCGGGTGGGCCGATGCAAAGTCGCCCAGCGGGTTCTGCGGCCAGCCGGTGATGAAGAAGCTCGCGATGAGCAGCAGGGCGATCCCGGCCGCGTAACAGAGATTGAGGACGGTCAGGAACTGGATGACCGGACGGGCGGCGGTCAGGGCTTGGGCGGATGTGCGGTTCATGGCGTTCACCGGCTGGGTTATCGTAAAACGATAATATGCATATTGCGCAACGATAAAAATAGGCCAGAAGGCACCCCGCCGCAGCGCCGAGTGCAGGGGAGGCGGCCGGTCTTCCCGGGCGTGGCGCGACTTCGCCTTGGCTTCACCCAAGTCCCGTCGCCTATTCACCGCGGCAGCGGAGTCTCGGCCCACAAGTCCGGGGCACCGTGTTGAGCGGTGCCTCCTGGACCACAGAGCACACTCAAGAACGGAGGCCGGGAATGGTGGACAAGAGCGGAACCGGGAGCGGCGGTGCGAGACGGAATCCTGCGGCCAGCGATCTGGGGCACTGCCGTTTTCCTTCTGCTGTTACCTGCCGTGGCGATGCAGTTCACGCACGAGGTGGATTGGACCAGGTCGGATTTCCTGGTCATGGGGGCGCTGCTGGCCGCGGCCTGCGCCACCTATGAGCTTGCCGCCTGGTTGAGCAGCAACACCGCGTACCGGGCTGCTTTCGGCATCGCCGTCGTGACGGGGTTCCTGCTGGTCTGGGTGAACCTGGCCGTGGGCATGCTCGGCAGCGAGCACAACCGCGCAAACCTGATGTTCGGTGGCGTGCTGCTGGTGGCTTCGTGCGGCGCGGTGATCGCGGGTTTCGGCGCCCGTGGGATGGCGCGCGCGATGGATGCGACCGCGATCGCTCAGCTCATGCTTGCCGGCATCGCGGTCACCATGGGGTTCCACGAGGAAGCGTTGCTCGCGGCCGGTTTCGCCTTGCCGTGGCTTGCTTCCGCCCAATTGTTCCGGAAGGCGGTGCAAGAGTCGGGCGGGGCAGGCATCTGACCATCGCGGATCGCGATGCCACCGAAGAACGCTTGCATCCCCTAGCTGACGTGTAGCGGGATCAGCGACGCCCGCAGCTTGCACTCGTCCAGCGCCTCGCGCAGGCGCCGTTCCACCATGGGAAGGTTTTCCAGTCGCTGCGACGCGTAGAGGGAATAGGTCGGCCGGTCGCCCGCCGTGGTGCGTCCTACGCTGACATGCGGCGTCTGGCACGCGCGCGCCCAAAGCGCCTGCAATTGCGTGGGACCGATGCTCTGGTGCTGGCCCAGCGTGAGCCGGAAGATCGCGATGTGGTGCTTCATGGAATCCTTGGGTAGGCGGAGCAATCAACCACGTGACGTGCCGCCACGCGGACGCACGGGTTGCGGCGGTTCTTCGGATGCCGCCAGGGCCGGGTCCAGCTTCTTCAGGACCTGGGTGACGCCCAGCACTTCGATGCGTCCGCCGGACGATTCGAAGGTTTCCAGGTCATGGGCGATCCGCTCGCTGGTCAGCGCCCGGGAGTCGGGCTCCTTGCGGCGGAACGGCTGATCGGTCGTCGTGGAACGGGCGCGGGTCATGGACGTGTTCCTCAGTAAAGAACGAGGGGAATGCCGCGTGAGCGGCGGTTGGTGTAATCGGCACGCACATCGAGGCAGTACGGGCCGGCCATCACGAACTTGCGGCAGATCGAGGGACGGGTCGCGTAGATCGAGCAGCACATGCGGGCGCCGTCGATGGCCACGCACCAGCCTTCCTCATCGCGCGCCATCACGTGCAGGCCCGACGAGGTGTGCGTGGTGAGATGCGCGGGCACGTCATCCTCGGGCATCAGCACCACCGTGAGTCGGCAACAGACCGCATCGCAGGAATCGCAGTGGACCTGTTTGGCGGTGGACGCGGTCATGCCGGCGTGGCCCCGCTGGTGCCACGGCTGTAACGCAGCACGCGACCACCGCAGGACGACGGGTCATCGTCCTCGGCAGGGAACCGGGTCTGTTCGACGTTGTAGCCCTGCGCCTGCATCAATCCGGTAAAGCGCCCACTGTTGCCGCGCCCCGGGTCGGTGATCCAGACCTGCGCGTCGTCGTTGGCGTGGTTCGCGATCACGCGGTTGATCAACTCCGCCTGCCCGCGCTCGTACAGCACGTCGCTGGCGATGATCACGTCGAACCTTCCCAGCGTGGGCAGCGGGATGTCCCAGCGCAGCTGCCGGTAGTGCACCGCGGGCAGCGCATTGAGCGCGGCGTTGTAGGCCAGGAAGGGTTCAGCGAGGGGATGGATGTCGCTGGCCACGATGTCGGCGCCGCGCTCCTTCAGCACCAGGCTGGCCAAGCCGATGCCGCATCCCAGTTCGAGGATGCGTTCGCCATTGAGCTCGACGCGATGCATCGCCTGCGCCAGCAGGCGGCCCGCCGGCCATAGCTGCCCGAAAAGGCTCCATTGCGCCGCCGAAATGCCCAGGCGCTCGCCATGGCCGTCCGGGTCGGAAAATTGCTGCAGGTCGCTGAGCACACGCAGGCGCCAGGGATGGCCGCCGATGGTCAGTGCGAGCTTACGAGTGGAATAGCCTGGCAACGACGCTCCCGAAGGCGACACCCTGCATGAGGGTGGTGGCGCGTGAAGGGAGCGAAACGGGCGACGGAGTGCCGGACGGAACGCGCGAATGGAACGCTACTGCCCTCCCAGCCTACACCAGGCGGGGGCTTCGCGGGGATGGAAAGGCCTGTTCACCTTTGTGGCGGGGCCGAGGGGCCTGCAAGGCGGTGTTGCCGACGCATGCCGCTGGACGCGGTGGTCTCAGCGGCGCGCCAGCCAGCGATCGAGCTCGCTCGCGAATGCCTGCCGGTCGCGCGCGTGCAACGTGGCCGGACCGCCGGTCTGGATGCCCGAACCGCGCAATTCCTCCATGAAATTGCGCATCGAGAGCCGCTCGGCGATGTTGTCGGCGGTGTAGCGTTCGCCGCGCGGGTTGAGCGCGAGTGCGTCCTTGGCGAGTACGCGTGCCGCCAGTGGAATGTCCTGGGTGACGACCAGGTCGCCGCGTTGCACGCGTTCCACGATCTCGCTGTCTGCCACGTCGAATCCGCCCTGCACCTGCAGCGAGCGGACATACCGCGAGGGCGGAACCCGCACCCAGTGGTTGGCGACGAGGGTGACATGCACCTTCGCCCGCTCCGCGGCACGGAAGAGGATTTCCTTGATGACGCCCGGACAGGCGTCGCCGTCCACCCAGATCTGCGGCGCGCCGCCTGGCGGTGCGGCCGATTCGGTCATCGTCCGGGGTTGGACGGGTCGCGGCCGGTATCGGTCGCGGCCTTCGCGGCCTCGCGCGCTTCCTTCTTCTTCGCCTGCTTCTCGTCCTGCTGCTTCTTTTTGGCGAGTTCGCGCTGACGCTTTTCGAACGAGTAGTTGGGCTTGGCCAAGGCGGGAATATCTCGATGGGGAAGGGCAGTCTAGGCGATGCGGCATGGCGATGGCGACATTTTTCAGTGCCGGCCCCCCGGAGCCGCGGGCGGCAACACGGCTCGACGCAGCCCCTGGAGCGGCTGGAACGAAGGTCAGCGCCGAGTGGCCAGCACTCCGTCCAGCGCGAGTTGCGCCCGGAAGCCGGCCTTTTCGAGCCGTTTCGCCACCTCGCGCGGTACGTCGCGGCCGCTGGTGAGCTTGTTGGGGCTGCCGGTGTAATGGAACAGGCGCCCGCCCTTGCGCAGGACACGCGCCAGATGGTCATAGAACACCTGCGAATACAGTTCGCCGGCGATGCCGAAGCGTGGCGGGTCATGCAGCAGGGCGTCGAACGAGTTTGCGGGGAGCTGCGTGATCGCCTGCGACACGTCGGCGTGCACGAGTTGCAGGCGGCCCGCCGCCGCGGGCGCGTCGGGGTCGGGCGACCAGGGATTGAGCGAGCGCAGCCACAGCACGTCTGGGTTCTTCTCGAAAGAAAGGATCCGACCCACGCCCGCTTCGATGCAGCACGCGGCGAAGTAGCCCAGTCCGCCGCAGGTATCCAGCACTTCCTTGCCCCGCGGCTCGATCAGCGCGACCTTGCGCCGCGCGTCGTCGACGGGGGACTCCTTGCTGGTGGGCAACATCTTGATGCCATCGATCTCGAACGTCGGCGCGCCCCATTCGGTCGGCACCAGCTTGATCAGCGAGCTGGAAAAGCGCGACACCGGCGCGAACTCGTCGCCGTCCCAGTAGTAGATCGTGCGGTCCTTCAGATTTTGCGGATAGGGATAGCGTTGGCCACGCCACTCCCAATCATCCGCTGACAGCGTGGCCTCACCGCTCGCACGTCCCAGGTCGAGCGAACCAGTCCATGTCGCTTCACCGGCATCGCGCGCGCCCTCCAGTGCCTGGGCGCTTGCGCGGGTGAGCAGGGGGCCGGAGTAGTGCGGCACCGGTGGCGATTCCTGAAAACGGGTGCCCAGTATATTTGCAGCGATCGCCAGGCATGGGCCTTGTCACGAACCGCCAAGGCCCCGCGCGATGGGATCACTGCCTGCACGGCCTCCGCGCAAGGTTGCGCGTACGCGCCGCAACCCCGGTTTGAGCGGTAGCGCGAGATTGCGATAGAGGAACGACAGCGCACGCCGCGATGGCGGTACGCGTCGCGCCAATCCTTCCTCGATGGTGTAGACGCATGGCGCGCACACGCCGCACGGGCGCCCGCGTGCCGGCTTGTGGCAGAACCAGGTCATGTCCATGAGCGCGCCCCAGCCCTCGGCATCGGCGCGCCGGTCGATCCCCACTTTGTCGATATGGAAGAGGGGAAAACTGAAATAGCGGAACAAACGGAATTCGGCCGAGCCGGCATGCCGCGGATCGACGCGGACAGTGCGGAATCCCAGGGGGTGGTCGTATTCCAGGGCGAACGCCCGCAACAGGGCCTGCACCTTGTCGTCCACGTGCACTCCGAGTTCCATGTCGACAATCCCGCGCTGCTTGCAGAACGCCGGCAGCCACGCGTACTGACTTCCGATGAAGACGCGTTCGCGGATCTGCTTCAGCGCTGCGTCGATTTCCTGGTCGCCGGCGACATCGCCAACCGAAGCCAGCTGCAGCGGCTGCAGCAGTGCACGCGTGTGCGGGTAATGCTCGTGCAGGTGATCGGTGATGCGCGCCATCGTCTGCAGTTCGATCGGGGTGGACGCGCGCGTCGGGTCCTCCAGGTAGTACGGCGCAACTGGAATCCGATGCAGCAACAGCAGTTGCAGCAGCCGGAAAGTGGAATCCCAGCCTCCCGTCCAGAGCAGGTTTACGCTGGCAATGCGTGCCGGGCCATGAGCATCCACCGGTTCTCAGATCCTCGTTGCGTGTCGCGAATGGGCCTGTCGATCTTCGATGGAATTCTGGCCGTGCGGGGCTTGTCTAACAAATGCTAAACGTGATCCATCGCGAAGATGAACGCGAGCAACGGACATGAAGCCACACAAACATGCGATTGACGCCGTGCGCCATCCAACTGTCGAGCGACATTAAATCGACAGAGTCAACGCAGAGTGAACTGCGTATGGAATTTCGGCAGGTATGCTCCAGGCAGGGATCCGTTCTTGTCTCCACTAATCGCGGCGCATGACAAAAGCGCTGTGATCTTTTCCTTGGATTGGAAGCATGCAATTGCAGAAAAACCTGAATGCTACGGCGATGGAACTGCGCTTCGGCGCGTGGGATCGGCACACCTTCTGGCAATACGCCGATCAGGCCAAGGAAGCGACCGAGGCGCTGGCGGAGCACCGGATGAAGGCACTGACCCACCTTCCCGTGGAGGCGTTGCGGCAGGTCTGCACGCAATACCGCTTCTTCACCATCGACTACATCAGCGACCTTGCATTGCTGCTGGCCAAGTTGCCCTTCGGCGGTTTGCGCAGCCTGCTGAGCCAGATCCTCGCAGAGGAACTTGGCGAAGGCGATGCGGGCAAGGCCCATCCCGCAATCTACGATCGTTTCCTAGGGAGTATCGGCGTGGAGCCGGCGCAGCTCGAGCGTCACTTGCCCGCCAATCGGGAGATCCTGGGGGAGTTGACGGGAGACCTGTTCCGGCGCAGTCCCGCTTTCGGGGTCGGATTGCGCGGCATGGGCGGCGAGTGCCTGTGCCAGACCTACCTGTCGGTGATGTTCGAGCACCTGCGCGAACATCCATACATGCGCGAGAACGACGATCGCATCGATTGGGAATTCTGGACGATCCACACCGGCGAGCAGGACATCGTGCACGGCGAGTTGACGCGCCAGGCCATCGACGACTACATCCGGCAGCAGCCCGAAGCGCTGCCCGAGCTAGCCCAAGGCTACCAACGCAGCATCACGGCCTGGAACCTGTTCTGGCAGAACATCTTCGATGCGACCGTGCCGCGCCCGAGGACCGTTTCGTGAGCCGGATCACGCAGTTCCATCTCGCATTCCCGGTGCGCGATCTCGACGAAGCGCGCCACTTCTACGGTGAAGTGATCGGTTGTCCGCAGGGCAGGAGTGACGTGTCCTACCAGGACTTCGACTTCTTCGGGCATCACCTGGTCGCCCACATCGGGGCCGATGGTTCACCTCTGCAGGGCGGACGGTTCGATGGCGAAGCCGTACCGGTGCCGCATTTCGGGATGAATCTTGACCGCGATGCGTGGGAGGGTCTGGCCCGGCGCTTGAGATCGGCCGGCGTCGCCTTCCATGAGGAGCCGCACCTGCGACTGAAGGGCAAGCCCGGCCAGCACGTCACCATGTTCCTGTTCGATCCGTCGGGGAATGCACTGGAATTCAAGTCGTTTGACGACCCCGAGCAGACGTTCATTCCCTGAGGGGCATCGCCGATGCGCACTGTTGGCATTGACGACCGCCGCGGACATGCCGCCATGTGCACCGACCCCGCGCCGCCTTCGCCGGTGCGCCAGAACGACCGCCGGCATGTACAGCACGCGTGGTCGGCGCATGCATCGTTCCAGCCCATCGTCGTGGTCGACGCCGGTGGTGCGTATTTCCGGGACGAGGAAGGAAGACGCTGGCTGGATTTCTCGAGCCAGCTGGTCAACGTGAATGTCGGCCACCAGCACCCCGGACTGATCGCCGCGATTACTGCCCAGGCGCGGAAGCTGTGCACCGTGGCGCCCTACCACGCCAACGAGGCAACGAGCGAAGCAGCTCGCCTCATCGCCGAAGTCGCGCCAGGCGATTTGAACCGGGTGTTCTTCACCAATGGTGGCGCCGAGGCGGTGGAGAACGCGATCCGCATGGCGCGCCTGCATACGGGGCGGCACAAGGTCCTGAGCGCATACCGCAGCTACCACGGTGCGACCGCGGGCGCGATCGCCGCTTCCGGCGACCCGCGGCGCTGGCCGTCCGAACCGGGGGCGCCCGGGATCGCCAGGTTCTGGGGTCCGTACCCCTATCGCTCCGCGTTCCACGCCACCGATGCCGCGGAGGAATGCGCGCGGGCGCTTGCGCACCTGGCGGACACGATCATGGTTGAAGGCGCGCAGGGGATCGCGGCGATCCTGCTCGAAAGCGTGGTCGGCGCCAACGGCATCCTGGTTCCACCGGATGGGTATCTGCAGGGCGTGCGCGACCTCTGCGATGCGCATGGCATCGTGATGATCGCCGATGAGGTCATGGTTGGCTTCGGCCGGTGCGGGGAATGGTTCGCGGTGGATCGCTGGGGCGTGGTCCCGGACCTGATCACCTTCGCAAAGGGGGTCAACTCCGGGTACGTCCCGCTGGGCGGCGTGATCATGAGCGATGCGATTGCCGCGAGCTTTGCCACTCGCGCCTATCCCGGCGGGCTGACCTATTCCGGCCATCCGCTGGCCTGCGCCGCCGCCGTCGCTTGCATCGGCATCTACAAGGAAGAAGATCTGATCGCGCGCGCGCGCCGGCTGGGCGAAACCGTGATCGGACCAAGCCTGCAGGCAATGCGCGAACGGCATCCCAGTGTCGGCGAGGTCCGCGGCCTGGGCGCGTTCTGGGCGATCGAACTGGTCCGCGATCGCGCGACCCGCGAACCTCTGGTGCCGTTCAACGCATCCGGCGACGCCGATGCCCCGATGGTCGAGGTCGCCGCAGCCTGCAAGCGCCGCGGGCTGTGGCCGTTCGTGGCATCCAATCGCCTGCACATCGCCCCGCCATTGAACATCGAGGAACAGGCTCTGGGCGATGGCCTGGCCATCATCGACGAGGCGCTGGCCCACGCGGATCGCCACTGCGTCGGCTAGCTGGCGTCCCCCCGGCGCAGCAGTTTGCGAGAGTCCATGGATCGCTTGTCGATTTCAGCCCCCGTCGCACGTCGCCGGTACAGAGCCGAGGAAACCCGGCTTCCCGCCATCCGATGGAGAATCGCCATGTCCCTGATCCGCTTCCTGCTTGCCGCGCTTGCCGTCTGCACCGCAATGCCCGCCGTCGCTGCCCCGGTCAGCTACGAAATCGATCCAGACCACACCTATCCGAGCTTCGAGGCCGACCACATGGGCATGTCGGTGTGGCGAGGCAAGTTCAACCGCACTGCCGGCATGGTGACTTTGGACAGGCAGGGCGGCACCGGCACGCTTGCGATCGACATCGACCTGGCGAGCATCGATTTCGGCCAGGAGCAGCTAAACGAGCTGATGTCGGGGACGGAGTATTTCGATACCGCGCGTCACCCGAAGGCGAACTACAAGGGCCGGCTTGTCCGGTTCGTCGACGGCAGCCCGACGCGGGCGATTGGCGAGCTCACGCTCCGCGGCGTGACCCGGCCGGTAACGCTCGACCTCAAGTCCTTCAAGTGCATGCCGCACCCGATCTTCAAGCGCGACTGGTGCGGTGCGGATGTTTACGCAAGGATCAATCGCGAGGAGTTCGGCATCGACGAAGGCAAGGAGTGGGGCTTCGCCATGGATGTGGACCTGCGGATCCAGGTGGAAGCCGTGGCGATGAAGCAGGGGGCGACGAGGCCATGAATCGGCAGTTGGCAGCGATCCGCCCGATGCTAGAGTCAGCCATCCTCAATGCAGCAACGAGCATGCGATGACTGCACAGACCTCCTATCCCATCGGCATTGCTGGCCAGCCCTGGGGTGATGCCGAAAAGGCGTCGTGGCTCTCGCGCCAGGTCCGCCGGCGCAGCTACGAGGCCGACGTACTGAAGGCGATCGAGGGCCTGCGGGTGCGTTTCGACGTCGAGGAATACGGTCACCTGCACTATGGCGCGGACAGCTATCCACTGCTCGCGGTCAGGAGCCGGGGGTGGCGCGAGGAACTGCCGATCGCGCTGGTGACCGGTGGGGTCCATGGCTACGAGACCAGTGGCGTGCATGGTGCGCTGCAGTTCCTAGCGCAACGTGCGGCGGACTATGCGGGCAGGATCAACCTGCTGGTGGTGCCATGCATCAGTCCCTGGGGGTACGAGCGCATCCACCGCTGGAACATGCATGCGATCGACCCCAATCGCTCCTTCCGCGACGAAAGCCCCGCGGAGGAGTCCGCGGCGCTCATGCGCCTGGTCGCACCGCTGCGCGACCGCGTACTCGTGCATGTGGACCTCCACGAAACCACGGACAGCGACGAATCCGAATTCCGCCCGGCGCTGGCTGCGCGCGACGGCAAGCCGTTCGAACCCGGGGGCATACCTGATGGCTTCTACGTCGTCGACGACAGCGAGCACCCGCAGCCCGCGTTCCAGCAGGCGGTGATTGCCGCGGTGGCAAAGGTCACGCACATCGCTCCGGCCGACGACAAGGGCGAGATCATCGGCTCACCGGTGGTCGCGCCGGGCGTCATCAACTATCCGCTCAGGCAACTCGGGCTCTGCGCCGGCGTCACCGACGCGCCTTACAAGACCACCACCGAGGTCTATCCCGACAGCCCCCGGGCGACGCCCGAGCAATGCAACGCGGCGCAGGTGGCGGCCGTGTGCGCGGCGATCGATTACGCCCTGGCGCATCGTTGACGGGCTTCGCGCCGTTGGCTGCAGGCAAAAAGAAAGCCCGGCGTGAGCCGGGCTTTCAGTTTTTTTATGGTCAACGCCCGAGGGCGCCGCGGTCTTTAGACCGGCTGGACCATGTCGGCCTGCAGGCCCTTCTGGCCCTGGACGACGGTGAACGTGACCTTCTGGCCTTCCTGCAGGCTCTTGAAGCCCGAGGACTGGATCGAACGGAAATGCACGAACACGTCTTCGCCGTTTTCACGGCTGATGAAGCCAAAGCCCTTGGCGTCGTTGAACCACTTGACGGTACCGGTTTCACGGTTGGACATCGTTGTTACTCCTTGGAACGGATGAAAGCCGCTGCTGCGGCAGGAAGCTGGTTGCAAGGAGGAAGCGGGGGACAACGATGTAGTGAAACAAGGATCTACAGCATCGGGCCACGGTTCACGGTGACCCTTGGCGAACTCAGCGCGTGCACGGTAGTGGTACGGCGCAGATAAAGCAAATGCCGGAGGCTCCGCGGTTCAGATTGGGCGCTGAATTGCGGTGGGGGCCACTGGAGCAGGCGGGGACCTCCTCGTGGCACCGGGCGTGCCGCTTGGCCCGGCAGGGCGTGCACGCGATCGGGCCAGCGGCCGGGGAGGGCGCCGGGAAACAGCGCGTGCTCGCGGATCCTGCGCGATCCGGAGTTGACCGGATTCCATGCTTCCAGAAAAATGGAACTATGGACACCCGGTCAGCCCTCTCGGCGCTCAGCGCGCTCGGCCATGAATCCCGCTTGGCCGCGTTCCGCCATCTGGTGCAGGCCGGTAGCGACGGCCTCGCCGTGGGCGAATTGCGCGAGCGACTCGCGCTGCCCCCAGCGACGCTCAGCGCCCACCTCAACGTGCTCAGGGCGGCCGCGCTGGTGGAAGACCAGCGCGAAGGCCGGGTGATCCGCGTGCGCGCCAACTACGAGCGAATGAACGCCTTGCTGGCCTACCTCACCCAAAACTGCTGCGGCGGATTGGCGCCGTGCGGCCCAGTCGCCTCATGTACCCCAAGTCAGTCCGAAGAAAAGTGATGAGCCGCTTCCGCGTGCATCCCGCGGTTGCCGACCTTCGGCATCCGCGACTACATCCACCCAGCTACTCGCTGCCGAGCCCAGCGTGCGCACCCCGGACTGCGGGAAATGGCCGCGCTGGCTGTCTGTGCACTTTGGTTGCTGCTGAGGCTCAAATGACGGAACTCCACCATCCCATGAAACGCGTTCTGTTCGTCTGCGTCGAGAATTCCAACCGGAGCCAGATGGCCGAGGCTTTCGCGCGTATCCATGGCGCGGAGCAGGTCGAGGCCCTGAGTGCGGGCTCCGCCCCCTCGGGCCGGATCAACCCCAAGGCCGTCCGCTTCATGGCTGAGCTCGGCTACGACCTCAGCCGCCATGCATCGAAGTCTCTGGATGAGGTCACCGGCGAGTTCGATGCCGTCATCACCATGGGCTGCGGCGACAACTGTCCCTGGGTTCCGGCAAAGCGGCGCGAGGACTGGGGGCTGGCCGATCCGCGGGACATGGACGACGCGGGCTACCGCGCGGTGCGCGACGAGATTTCCACGCGCGTCAAACAGTTGCTGGCCACGCTGTGACGACGCTGCCGCGCCGGCTCCTGGCCGAGTTCATTGGCACATGCGCGCTGCTGGCCACCGTGGTGGGGTCGGGGATCATGGGCGTCGCGTTGTCCGCCGGCAACGATGGCCTTGCCTTGCTGGCCAATGCCGCGGCCACCGCGGGCATGCTGCATGTCCTGATCGTCGTGCTGGGCCCGATCTCGGGAGCCCACTTCAATCCGGTCGTCACCGTCGCGATGCGGTGGCGCGGGCAACTCGCCACAAGCGATGCCGTCGCGTACATCGCCGTGCAGACCGTGGCCGCGATCGCGGGCGTCCTGCTCGCGCATGCGATGTTCGACCTGCCGCTGCTGCAACCGGGTACGCACGAGCGCGCCGGCATGCCGCAGTGGCTGAGCGAAGCGGTGGCGACGTTCGGATTGCTGCTCACCATCCTGCTGGGCGTTCGCCATCGACCCGCGGCGGTTCCGGCCCTGGTCGCCTGTTACATCTTCGCGGCCTACTGGTTCACGGCCAGCACGTCGTTCGCCAATCCCGCGGTGACGCTGGCGCGCTGCCTGACCCAGACCTTCGCCGGGATTCGCCCGTTGGATGTTGGTGGTTTCGTGGCGGCCCAACTCGTGGGTATGGCCGCCGCGCTGGCGGTGCTGCCGCGACTCCTGGAGGCGCCGGCGCCGGACGCGGGGTGACGAGGCCGGGTTTTTCAGCCGCATGCCCGGCGTCGAGTACCCCTATGTTATCGCCGTGCCCCCAAGGCCCGACGCGGTTGGAGTAAGGTCCGCGCGGCGTCCCGTAGAGCTCCGAGGCATTGCATGGCGACTCCCCCGCGCAGGAAGGCCAGCGACTTCGACCCGGAAGTGCTGCGCCTGTTCGACCAGTACGTGCACGGCATCATCGACCGCCGCGGCTTTCTTGCGGGCGCGGCGCGGTTCGCGGTCGGGGCCACCTCGGCGGCGGGTCTGCTGGCGGCGCTGAGTCCGCAGTTCGCCGCCGCGCAACAGGTGAAGCCGGACGACAAACGACTGTCGGCGCGCTACCTCGAATTCGATTCTGCCGATGGCTACGGCAAGGGCCGCGGCTACCTGGTGCGTCCGGCCAAGGCGCGCGGGCCGCTGCCGGTCGTGCTGGTGGTGCACGAGAACCGCGGGCTCAATCCGCACATCGAGGACATCACCCGGCGCTTGGCGCTGCAGGACTACATCGCCTTTGCGCCGGATGCGCTGTTTCCGCTCGGGGGATATCCGGGCGACGAGGACAGGGCGCGCGCCGAGTTTGCCAAGCTCGACCAGGCGAAGACGCGTCAGGACTTCCTCGCGGCGGCGCGGATGCTGCGCGGCATCGATGGCGGCAACGGCCGAATGGGCGTGGTCGGTTTCTGCTACGGCGGCGGCATGGCCAATTTCCTGGCGACCCGCTTGCCCGACCTGGAGGCCGCCGCACCGTTCTACGGCGGTGCTCCGCCGCTGGAGGAGGTGCCCAGGATCAAGGCGGAACTGCTGGTGGTGCTCGCCGCCAACGATGAGCGCATCAATGCGGGTTGGCCTGCGTACGAGGCGGCGCTGAAGCAGGCGGGTGTGCGTTATGCCCTCTACCAGCCGCCAGGCACGCAGCACGGCTTCAACAACGACACCACGCCGCGGTATGACGAGGACGCCGCGCGGGAAGCATGGAAGCGCACGCTGGCGCTGTTCGCGCGGACGTTGCGCAAGGCCTAGCCGTCCGCGCCGTCACGGGGTGGGGTGCCGGTTCCCGGAATCGGCGATCGCAGCGTTCGCGCCCGGCACGCACAGCCACAGGAGCACGTAGGCCAGCAGGCCGACGCCGCCAGCGAAGATCAGCGCGACAAAAGCCACCCGCCACAGCCAGGCGGGAATCGGTGTGTACGCGCCAAGGCCCCCGCAGACGCCCGCGACCTGGCAGTCCGCAACCGAACGACGTAGTGCCTGCAGGTTCCAGTCGCTGCCCGCAGGCGCGCCCGTGCTGCCTGCGGCCGGCATCAGCCACCACATCAGCACGTACACCAGCAATCCCGCGCCACTCGCCAAGGTCGCGAGAATGAACAAGACCCGCCATGCCAGCGCCGGCACCGGTGTGTATTCGCCAAGGCCGCCGCAGATGCCATCAAGCATGCGGTCGCTGGTTGATTTGCGAAGTTGCTGGAATCTCCAATCCATGTCCGATCTCCGCGAGGTGGCCGCCCGGCTGGCGACGTCTGCAGCGTAGGCGCCGGCCGACACCATGGACAGTGTCGAAAGATCACCGGCGCCGCGGCATGCGGCCGCGCCGCAGGAATCGCGCCTGCGCACTGGATCTGCCGCGCTTCGCCGCGCCATGACGGATGGGACGGGCTGGCGGCATGGGAGGCCTGCGAGGATGGCCCATTCATGCAAGCGAGCCTGCCCATGTTGCCGCGTGTCGCCGCATTGCTGTTGTCGTGCCTGCCCGTGGCTTGTTTCGCGGATTCCAGCGAGCGCCCGCACACGGCGGGCGCCACGGTCCGCGACTTCATCCCGCCGCTCCGGATGCCGCAGCTGGGTTTTGCGCGACGCCTTCGCGTCTACCTGCCGCCGGACTACGCGCAGGGGACGAAGCGGTATCCCGTGCTGTACATGTTCGACGGCCAGAACCTGTTCGACGACGCCACCAGCTACGCGGGCGAGTGGGGCGTGGACGAAACGATGGATGGCCTGGCGCGCGATGCCGGGTTTTCGGCCATCGTGGTGGGCATCGACCACGGTGGCGAGCAGCGCTTCAACGAGCTGATTCCCTACTGGAACGTGCGCTTCCTGCCCAATGCGGGCGTGGCCTTCATCGACGATGTCGTCAACGTGGTGAAGCCTTTCGTCGACGCCAACTACCGGACCTTGCCGGACCGCGTCCACACGGCGATTGCCGGCAGCTCGCTGGGCGGCCTGTCGGCCGACTACACCATCCATCGGTTTCCGGAGGTATTCGGCAGGGCCGCGGTGTTCTCGCCTTCGTACTGGGTCTCCGAGCAGCCATTCGTCAACGCGCAGCAAACCCCGTTGCCGGCCGATTCCCGCGTGTACCTGTACACCGGCGGACGCGAGGGCGATGAGTCGGTGCCGTCACTGGAGAGAATGGCGAACATCCTGCGTGGCCAGCAGCGCGGCGCCAGCGTGGCGACGCACGTCGTGCCCGAGGCGGAGCACAACGAGGCGGCATGGCGGGCCGAATTCCCCCGCGCCGTGCGCTGGTTATTCCAACTGCCGGCAGAGGGCGCGCACAATGGCGGCGCCGCGGACGCAACTAGTCGTCCTGGTCGCGCAGGGCGATGCCTGGGCTTTCGTTGATCGAACCGTCCGGTTCGATGACCAGATAGCGGTTGTTATCGCGGTCGAACACGATCGGCACCGGATCCCGGAACATCGGGCGACGGACGAACTTCAGCGTCCAGTGGAAATGCCCCAGCGTCGAAAGCGTCTTGAGCTGTGCCGGGGTGAGGCCTTCGCTGAGGACCTCCGGATCCAGCGGGACTGGTTTGTTGCTGCGCCGTTCCTTTGGATGCATATGCGCGGCTCCCGTGCAGCCGCGCGCAGTTTGCCTCGCGTTGCTTCGCCTGCGCGTGAAATGGCTCGCCGGCCGGGGCAGGGAATGCACGCATGGTTCGCACGGCCAAGTCAGGCCGGCGCCGGTCCGCGCGAGAAACTCAGACGTCGACCACCATGCCCGGCGTCGCGAGCGTCGCGGTGATGCCGAAACGCTCGCCGATCTCCCCCGCCAGCGCCTCGCGTGCCTTGTCTTCGCCATGCACCAGCACGAGCGGCGGATGGTCGGCAATTTCGCCATACCACTCGATCAGGCCGTGCTGGTCGGTATGCGCCGACAGGCCGCCGACGGTGTGCCGTTGCGCGTTGACCCGCACGTCGCGGCCGTGGATGCGCACCCACCGGGCGCCATCCACCAGCCGGCGGCCGAGCGTGCCCTCCGCCTGGTAGCCGACGAACACCACGTGCGTGTGCGGCTTGGAGAGCCGGTGCCGCAGGTGATGCAGGATCCGGCCGGCGTTGGCCATGCCGCTGCCGGCGATGACGATCGCACCGCGGCCGATGTCGTTGATCGCCATCGATTCCTGCGGCGTCTGGGAGAAGCGCAGGTTGGGCAGGTTGAACGGACTGGGGCGGGCGGCCCAGACGCGTCGCGCATCTTCGTCGAACAGCGCCTGGTTGCGGTCGTAGACCTTGACCACTTTGTTCGCCATCGGACTGTCCAGGAATATCTGCCAGCGCGACAGGTTCCAGTCGTCCCAGTGGCGCGCGAACCAGTACAGCAGCTCCTGGGTGCGCCCCACGGCAAATGCGGGAATGAGCACGCTGCCGCCTTCGCGCCAGGCATGGTCGAGGATCTCCCCGAGCTCCGCGATCGTCGCGGCGCGGTCGCGGTGCTGGCGGTCGCCGTAGGTGGATTCCATGATCACCAGGTCGGCACGGTCGATGCTGGTCAGGTCGCGCAGCACCGGCGTGCCCTTGGGGCCGAGGTCGCCGGAAAACACCAGCTTCCGGCCGTCTGCGTGGACCTCGACGATGCACGAACCGAGGATGTGGCCGGCGTCGCGGAGGACGATGTCGATTCCCGGAAGGACGCTGCTGCGCTCGTCGTAGGGCAGGGCGCGGACCTGGCGCATCGCCGCTTCGGCATCCGCGCGCGTGTACAGGGGCTGCGCAGGCGCTTCGCCGCGATGGCGGCGCCGGTTGGCGCGTTCGGCCTCGTTCTCGGCGATCGACGCCGCGTCGAGCAGCATGATCGGCATCAGTTCGGCCGTGGCCGCCTGCGCGAAGATCGGGCCCTGGAAGCCGCGCTTGACCAGCAAGGGGATGCGGCCGATGTGATCGATATGCGCGTGGCTGACCACCAGCGCGTCCAGGCGCGAAGGCTCGAAAGGGAAGGCGTCCGTATTGCGCCGTTCCGCCTCGGAACTGCCCTGGATCATTCCGCAATCGAGCAGCAGGCGGTGGCCGGCGGCTTCGACTTCGTGCAGCGAGCCCGTGACCTCGCCGGCGGCGCCGTGGAAATGGACGCGCATGGATCGCTCCTTCATTCCGTTGCCTGTGCGGCATTGGAAGCTACACCAGTCCCTGCGGCGCCGCGACCTCGCAGGCGGCGCTCCGGCACGCTGCGGTCGCCGGTCAGGACAGCCGTTCGAGCGCCAGCGCCAGCGTGTCCTCGCAATCCGCATGCAGCTTGAGCGTGGCCAGGTCGTCCGCGCGGGTCACGCCGCGCGTCAGGATCGCGAGCGGCAGCCCGGCCTCGCGCGCCATGCGTGCGAAGCGGAAGCCGGAATAGACCATCAGCGAGGAACCGACCACGAGCATCGCATCGGCGTTCCGCAGTGCCTCCGCGGCGGTTGCCACGCGCTCCCGCGGCACGTTCTCGCCGAAAAACACCACGTCCGGCTTGAGCAGGCCGCTGCATCGCGGGCACTGCGGCGGACGGAATTCGCCGAGGTCCGCCGGCTCGAGGTCCGCGTCGCCATCGGGCGCCGTGGCGACGGCGGTCGCGGCGGTAATTGCGGTCCATTGCGGATGGGCGTCCGCCAGCATCGCCTGCACGTCGCCGCGTGGAATGCGCAGGCCGCATTCCAGGCACAAGACCCGGTCGATGCGCCCATGCAGGTCGATGACCGCGCGGTGGCCGGCGCGGTCGTGGAGTCCGTCAACATTCTGGGTGACCAGCAGGGGCATCCGTCCCAGCGCCTCGAGCGCGGTGAGTGCGGCGTGGGCCAGGTTGGGGCGGGCGCGGGCAACGATCGGCCAGCCGACGAAGCTGCGCGCCCAGTAACGCGCGCGCATCGCCGGCTCATGCAGGAACGCCTGGTACGTGACCGGTGCGCGCCGCTTCCACTCGCCATCGGCGCCGCGGTAGTCGGGGATGCCCGAGTTGGTGCTGATGCCGGCGCCGGTGAGGACGAAGATCGAACGGTGCGCATCGAGCCATCGGCGCAAGGCGGCCGCCGCGTCTGCAATCGATGGGGAAGTAGCCAGCATGCGTCGGTTGCGCGGATGGTTCGCGCGGAGGATGGCATGCGGGCAGGCGTGGCGCGTGAACTGCGTGGACGTGGTCCGGTCGGGCGCCGAGGGCTGCGCCCTAAGGAATTACCTGATGCTCGTGAGCAGTTCGTGGATCTGCCGCTCCTGTCGCGGGGCGAACTGCACGCCGAGGTGATCGATGCAAACCCGCACCACCCGTCCGTCCACCGCCACCGTCTGGATGGGGTCGATTTCGAAGAACAGGCGCAGGTTGGCCCCGTCATGTGGCGTCCAGTCATCTTCCGGCAGCCGGATGCGCGCGCCTCCCTCCGACACGTCGAGGACCGACGCGCTGTGGCGGTCGCCATTGGGAGTGAACATGATGGCCATCAGCGTGTTCTGGCGCGGATGGCGGCGTCGCTCGGTGTCCATCAGGCGGTGACCTTGCGTGGGGTATAGGGGAGCAACGGCAGCTACCGCTAAAACGGGCCACGACGCTCGGGCAGGTGGACATCACCCTTCGGTGGGCAAGCAGTGGCATCGGGTGACCGATGCCGCGACGTGGAGCGATGGCGCCCAGACGACCTTCGCGTCTTGGTCGCGAACTGGGCAGGGTGCTGCGAGTGGGCGGATGGCCACTCCACTCGCATTCGCCTCGAGCGGGGCCGGGTGCGTGCGTTCTGGTCGGCGCGTTATTGCCTGGTTTGCCTCTTGGCCCATTCCTCGCCGCGCCGCCGCATTTCTTCCTCGCTGACGTCCTCGATGTGGGTGCCGAGCATCCACTTGTGGCCAAACGGGTCTTCCACGGTGCCCATGCGGTCGCCCCAGAACTGGTCTTCCGCGGGCTGCACGACCTTTGCCCCGGCCTGGACCGCCTTGTCGATGGCCGCGTCGACGTCCGGCACGTAGATCAGGAAGCTGCCAGTGGCGCCGCCTCGCGACTTCGGTCCGAGCGCGCCCCATTCCTTGAATTCATCCGAGAGCATCAGCCGGGAATCCCCGATCTGGATTTCGGCGTGGCCGATCTTGTCGCCCATCGGCAGGCGGTAGGTCTCCTTGGCGTCGAAAGCCTTCGCGTAGAACTCAAGGGCCTTCTTCGCGTCGTCGACCACCGCGGACGGCGTGATGCTGTGATAGCCGGAAGGAATCGGTTTGACGCTCATCGCCGTGCTCCTGCTGTGGACCGCGCACATGCTGGAAGCCCTGCCGTTACGCAGGAATGAGCGGAGTGTTGCAGCCCGACTGTCCGGCTTCGCATTGCCGTTGCGCAGCGCAAGCCGCCATGACTTTCGTCATAGACAAGACGGTCTAGACAGGACGGTCTACATGGGCTAGGGTGGCGCCGTCCCGCTAAGGATCGCGCCATGGCCCCCTCAGCCGCCAAGACCCGCAGGCCACCCAAGCCCACGGCCACAGAACTCGACCTGCTGCGCGTGATATGGCGCCTGGGACCGTCCACGGTGCGCGACGTGCACCAGGCCCGCCTGCGCGAGAAACCCGACCTGGCGTACGCGACCGTGCTGCGCCTGATGCAGGTGATGCACGGCAAGGGGTTGCTGGTCCGCGATGAGAGCCAGCGCTCGCACGTCTACACAGCCGCGCACGCGCAGGACGCGTTGCAGACCAACCTGCTGCGCGACCTCATCCAGAAGGCGTTCTCCGGTTCGGGCAAGGACCTGGTGCTGGCCGCGCTGAGCGAGCACGTAACGGCCAAGGAGCGCGAGGAAATCCGACGCTTCCTCAAGGAGACCGGCGATGAATGAGTTCGTGGCTTCGCTCGTTCCGTTGATCGGCCGCGCCCTGTTGCATTTCCTGTGGCAGGGCGTCGTGATCGCACTGGTGGCGGCCCTGTTGCTGCAACTGCTGCGCGACGCGCGCCCGCAGGTGCGCTACGCCGTGGGCTGCCTGGCGTTGCTGGCCTGCGCGCTTGCGCCGTTCGCCGACATCGCCTGGCAACTTTCCGTGCAGTCCGTCGCCACGCCGGCAATGCCCGGCGGGTTCAAGCGGAACGCCTTGGCCGGCACGCTTTCCCTAGCTCCGCTGGTGCCTTCGGCGTACGCCGGATTGGCGGCATTGCGCATCGATCAAGCCCTGCCGTGGATCGTGTCGGTCTGGGCAGCCGGCGCGTGCGCCTTGTCGCTGCGCATGGCCATGGGCGTCTGGTGGATCCGGCGTTCGTGCGCCTTGCCGCAGGACCTACGGCAGCCCTTGTGGCAAGTGCGACTCGATGCAATCGCCGCGAACTTCGGCCTGCGTCAACCGGTAGTCCTGCGCCTGGTCGACTCTGGCGTCTCACCGGCGTCGGTGGGGTGGTGGCGCCCGGTCGTCCTCTTGCCCACCGCGTTGCTCATGCGGATGCCGGTCGAACTGGTGGAAGCCCTGCTTGCCCACGAGCTCGCGCACGTCCGCCGCCACGACTACCTGGTCAACCTGTTGCAGGGCGCGGTCGAAGCAATGTTGTTCTACCACCCGGTGACATGGTGGCTGTCGGGCCGGATCCGCCACGAGCGCGAACTTATCGCCGACCAGCTCGCTGCACAAGCCATCAAGGCGCCGCGCCGCCTGGCGGTCGCGCTCTCCGAACTTTCCGAATGCCTCGCTTCCGCCGGCTCCACGCAGGACTCCGCGCACGACGACCTGCCGGCGCCGGCCCTTTCCGCCCTTGGAGGTCACCTCATGATCCGCATCGAACAACTCGTCCGTCCGGGGCTCCGCCGGAGCGGCGGGCGCATCGCGTTTCCGCTCGTCGGCCTGGCCGCTGCTTGCCTGGCGTTTTATGCCCAGGCGCAGATCCGTCCGGAAGCGGCGACGGTCGCGACGAACGCCGCCCCGGCCACCAGCACCAAGCACGGCAACCGCGCGAAGGTCGGGCACGGCAGCGACAGGCCTTTCGCCATCGTTCGCAAGGGGCGCGAGGGCTTCATCATGTCCGGATCCACCGATGAGATCGACGACATCAAGGCTGTGCGACAAGGCCTGGACCGCGATTTCGTCTGGTTCCGCAAGGGCAACCAGGCCTACGTAGTGGTGGATCCGGCCATCGTGGACCGCGCCGCGCAGGCATGGGCGGACACGGACAAGCTCGACGAGCGCATGGAAGCGCTGGATGCGCAGATGGAAGTGCACGACCGCAAGATGGAAGCGCTCGACGCGAGGATGGATCAGGTGTCGGACCGCGGGACCGACCCCGCCATGGAGGCGGCGAGCAAGCGCATGGAAGCGCTCGCCCAGCAGCAGGCCGCGCTGGGTGCCAAACAGGCCAAGCTGGCCGCGGCGATGGTCCATGCCGGCGAGCAAGAGCAGCAACGGCTGTCGCAGGAGATGGACGCGCTCTCCGACCAGCAGGACGCGCTCTCCAGGCAGATGGATGCGCAATCGGCCGTGCTGGAGGCTCAAAGCGAGCGCATGGAACAGCAGATGAAGCCGATGGAGGAACTCGGTCGGCAGATGGAGGAAGCCAGCAAGCCGATGGAAGCGCTGGGCAAGCAGATGGAGGCATTGGGCGAGCAGATGGACCGGCTCAGCGAGCGGGCCGAGCGCGAAACACTGCAACTGATCGACGACGCCGTAGCCAGGGGATTGGCCGAGCCCGCGCCTTCGCGCCGCTGAGGGATCCCGGGACAGGAACGGCGGGGCAACCCGTCGTTCTCTTTTGGCGCGCGCGGGCGCCTATTGCAGCATGCCGTCCTTCTGGCAGCAGCTACGCACACGATCGGCGACGTCTTCCCAGGCCGGCGCGGCCGGACTGCGCATCCTCTCCCACGTGGCCGCCAGCGCCGGTTCGATCTCGTCCCAATCGCCGTGCGCGCATTCCTCGTGCGCGACCCTCAGCACGGCGTTCAGCAGGATATGGTCCACGTGCGGGATCTGATACGCGTTCATGGCGTGTCCCCTCGACTGGGATCACATCACTACGCCTTTCACCCGGCGGGTGCAACGACGCGGCGGGCGTCGTGGCTGAATGCGTCAGGATCGGCCCGATCGGGCAAGGATCCACGGCCGGCACACCACGCCAGCCCCAACCATCGGCCTACGACCGCGGGCTTGCGATTGGATAGGCTGCCCGGACTTTTCACGGGGAACCTGCATGAAACGCTCACCGCTCACCCTCGGCGTGGCGCTTGCCGTCGCGCTAACCGCCGTCCCGCTGGTCCGGGCCGCCGATCTGGATACCAAGCCCCAGCTGGGCGCCTTCGGCGTGGACCTGACTTCACGCGATACGTCGGTGAAGCCGGGCAACGATTTCAACCGGTACGTCAACGGCCATTGGCTCGATACCTACCAGCTGAAGGACTATGAGACCTCCTACGGCTCCTTCAACGAGCTGCGCGACCGCTCCGAGGAGCAGGTGCACGCGATCATCGAGGAACTGCAGCAGCGCAAGGACCTCGCCGCCGGCAGCGAAGCGCAGAAGGTGCGCGACTACTACGCCAGCTACATGGACCGCGCCGCGCGCGATGCCGCCGGCATCAAGCCGCTGAAGCCGGTGCTCGACCGCATCGCGAAGATCAAGTCGAAGGACGCGCTGATCGCCGCCTTCGGCAACACCGACCTGGACGGCACCAGCGCCCCGGTGGGGTTGGGCGTCAGCCTCGATCGCAAGGATCCCGACCACTACCTCGTCGGCCTTGGCGTCGGCGGCCTCGGCCTGCCGGACCGCGACTACTACCTCAACCAGGAGGCCCGCTTCGCCGGCATCCGCGCCCAGTACGTCGAACACATCGCACGCATGCTCGGCTTCGCCGGGGTGAAGGACGCCAAGCCGCGCGCCGAAGCCATCCTCGCGCTCGAAACCGAGCTGGCCAAGCCCATGTGGGAGCGCGCCCAGCTGCGCAACCGCGACAAGACCTACAACGTGGTGACGTTCGCCGAACTGCAGAAGCAATACCCCGGCTTCGACTGGGCGGCGCTGGTGAAGGCGCAGGGCATGCCCGCCCTGGACCGCGTCAACGTCGTCACCCCGAGCGCGGTGCAGCCGGTGCTCGACGTGATCGCCAAGACGCCGCTGTCGGTGTGGCGCGATTACCTGGCGTTCCACGCCGTCCGCAACAACGCGCCGCTCCTGAGCCGCGAAATCGACGAAGCGGCGTTCGCGTTCAACGGCACCGTGCTGAACGGACAGAAGGCGCAACGCGACGACTGGAAGCGCGGCGTCGCCATGGTCGGCGGCATGGATGGGCTCGGCGATGCGCTCGGCAAGCTCTACGTCGAACGCCACTTCTCGCCCGAAGCCAAGGCCGCGATGCAGCAGCTGGTCGAGAACCTGCGCAAGGCGCTGCGCGCCAACATCGAGAAGATCCAGTGGATGGGTGATGCGACCAAGGCCGAGGCCTACCGCAAGCTCGCGTCGTTCCGTCCCAAGGTCGGCTATCCGGACAAGTGGCGCGACTACTCCAGCGTCGTCATCGTCCCCGGCGACCTGATGGCCAACGTGATGCAGATGCGCCGCTACGGCCGCAACGACGAGAACCGCCGCATCGGCACCAGGACCGACCGCGACGAGTGGGGCATGACGCCGCAGACGGTCAATGCGTACTACAACTCGACCTTCAACGAGATCGTGTTCCCGGCGGCCATCCTGCAGGCGCCGTTCTTCGACCTCAACGCGGATCCGGCGGTGAACTACGGCGGCATCGGCGCGGTGATCGGGCACGAAATGGGCCACGGCTTCGACGACCAGGGCAGCAAGTCGGACTTCGCCGGCATCCAGCGCAACTGGTGGACGGATGCGGATCGCAGCGGCTTCGAGGCGAAGACCAAGGCGCTGGGCGCCCAATACGACGGCTTCTGCCCGCTGGAAGGCACCTGCGTCAACGGTTCGCTGACGATGGGCGAGAACATCGGCGACCTGGGCGGCATCTCGATGGCGTACACCGCCTACCAGCTGAGCCTGGGCGGCAAGCCGGCGCCGGTGATCGACGGCCTGACGGGCGACCAGCGCTTCTTCCTGTCCTGGGGCCAGATCTGGAAGGGCAAGTACCGCGACGAGGCGCTGGTCAACCTGATCAAGACCAACCCGCACTCGCCGTCGCAGTACCGCGCCAATGGGCCGCTGCGCAACTTCGATCCCTGGTACACGGCGTTCGACGTCAAGCCCGGCGACGCGATGTACCTGCCGCCGGAGCAGCGCGTGCGGATCTGGTAAGCCGCAACCCGCTACACGACAAGGCCCGCATCACGCGGGCCTTGTTGTTTTCAGGCGCTGCGCAACTTGGGACGGCTCAATCGCGGTCCGGCGCGCCCAGCGGGAAATAGTGCCGGTACGGCCGCGCCTCATCCACGGCGCGCTTGAACGAGGGGCGTGCGAGCAGGCGTTCGCGATAGCCGCGCACGTGCACGTACCGCGGATCGATCGGGTGCGTCCAGTCGGCATAGAACAGGAACGGCGCGGCCGCGCAGTCGGCGAGGGTGAATGCCGCTCCCGCGGCCCATTCGCGCGTCGCCATGCGTGGCTCCAGCCAGGCGTAGGCGGTTTCGAGCATCGCCCGGGCTTCCTCGACGCCATGGGGATCGCGCCTCGCCTCCGGGCGCAGCCGGTCCGCCACGAACTTCTGCTGTGGCGTGGAGACATAGTTGTCGAAGAAGCGGTCGAGCATGCGCGCTTCCAGTGCCGCATCCGCATCGTCGGGGATCAGCCTGACTGGGCCGGGATGGTGCACCTGGAGGTACTCGATCACGCAGCTCGCCTCGATCACGGTGCGGTCGCCGTCGACGAGCACCGGGAACCGGCGCATCGGCCACAGCGCGGCCAGCTCGGCCATGGCCGCCCCGTCGTCGAGATTGCGGTACTCGAATTCAATGGCGTTCTCGTACAGCGCGACCAGAACCTTCTGGCTGTAGGACGAGAACGGGTGGGCGTACAGGCGGGGACGGGTCGAGGGCATGGGGAGGTCAGGCGATGGGCTTGCTGGGACGACGAACGAAAAGGCGGCCGATCGACACCGATCGGCCGCCCTGGCGATCGCAGCGATGAAGACGCGTGGTCCCGGTTACTTCTTCAACGCCTTGACCGCGTCCAGGGTCTCCTGCACGTGCCTGTTCGGGTTCAGGTCGGAGTACACGTGCGCGATCGTTCCGTTGCGCGCGATGACGTAGGACGTGCGACTGGACCACTCCGGCTTCTTGTCGAGGATCGCGTCGTACTGCCTGGCGATCTTCGCGCCCGGATCGGCGGCGACCGGGAACTTGCCGCCGCAGTGTTCGGTTTCCTTCGAGAAGTCGGCAAGCTCGGCGACGTTGCCGGCGGTGACACCGATCACCGTCGCGCCGCTGGCCTTGAACCGGTCGATGGCCTGGGAGAACTGGCGGGCCTCGATGTTGCAGCCGGGCGTGTGCGCGGCCGGGAAGAAGTAGACGACGACGGGACCCTTCTTAAGGGCATCGGCGAGCTTGAAGGTGAATGGCTTGCCGGCGAGGTAGGCCGGCGCGCTGAAATCGGGCGCCTTGGCCCCGGTCTTCAGCGCGGCGAGCGACGGTGCGGCGAATGCGGCGGCGACGATGGCGCCGAGAACGGCAAACTTGATCGATTTCATGGGCGGCTCCGGGGTGACGGGTGCCTTATACGCCAAAAGCGTGCAGCGCACGACGTCGGATGCTCGGGCCGCCAGGGCGATGAACCGCATTCAAGTTCATCCATGCGCCCGCGGTCGAATGGACGCGGCTGGAGGACCAGGCGCGCCGCGGGCGCGAGTTCGGGGTGCGCGGTAGCATCGCGCAAGCATCCCACTGGTGCAGGCCATGACCACTTCGCAACCGCGTCGCGGGCGGCGCATGCTGAAGGCCACCCTTGGAATCGTCGCGATCCTGGCGATCGTGGCGGTCGTCGCGTTCAAGGCCAGCCCCTGGCCATCGGCGCTGGCGATCCGCTGGGTCTTCGAACGTGGCGGGGCCGCCACCAATGCTGCGCTGGCCGCGCACGTGCCGCCTGGCATCCGCACCGATACGGCAATCCGCTACGACCCGGCGCGACCGGACGCGCTGATGGACATCCATCGTCCCGCTGGCCGCGATGGTCGCCCGTTGCCGGTGATCGTGTGGATCCACGGCGGCGGCTTCGTCGCTGGTCATCGCGGGGAGGTCGCCAACTACGCGCGCATCCTGGCGGGGGACGGATACGCGGTCGCGGCGATCGACTATTCGCTGGCGCCGGGTGCGCGTTACCCCGAACCGGTGCGGGAAGTGAACCGGGCGCTGGCGTTCCTGTCCGCCAACGCGCAGACGCTCGGCCTGGATGGCAGCCGCTTCATTCTCGGTGGCGACTCCGCCGGCGCGCAGCTGGCCGCGCAGACGGCAGCGCTGATCTCCTCGCCGGACTACGCCGCAAGGAGTGGCCTGCATCCGGGCATCACGCGGGCGCAGCTGCGTGGCGTCGTGCTGTTCTGCGGGCCGCACGATGGCCGGCTGATGGCGGCGCGCGCATCGTCGTCGTGGTTCCTGAAGACCGTGATGTGGTCCTACCTGGGTTCACCGCAGCTACCACGGGCCACGCTGCAATCCTTCGCGGTCGTGCCGAACGTCACGCCGGATTTTCCGCCGGCCTTCATCAGCGCTGGCAATGGCGATCCACTGGCGCCGCAGTCGCTCGCGCTGGCGGACGCCCTGCGACGCGAGGGCGTGCGGGTTGACGCGCTGTTCTACCCGCCATCGCACGCGCCGGCCCTGGGACACGAATACCAGTTCGACCTGTCCCTGCCGGAGTCGCGCACCGCGCTCGCGCGTACGCGCGCCTTCCTGGCCAGCGTGCCACGCTCTTACTGCCCCGGCAGCGGCAGGCACTCCATCACTTCCACGCCGTCGCCCGGAAAAATCGAGAAGTGCGGGTGGTCGACGAACAGCGACGCGGCCTCTTCGTGGGATTCGGCCTGCACGATCGTGTAGGCCGCCATGTTGTTCCGCACGTCGGCGATGCCCTTGGCGGTGACCCGCTTGGTCCTGCCCAGTGGCGTGCCGTTGTCGACGATGGCATCCGCGTGAGTGGTCGCCCATCGTTGCCAGGCGTCCACGCCGGCCTGCTCCTTCGCGGCGCGCTGCGCGGGGTCCAGGTCCTTCCACTCGGCGAGGGAGGATTCCGAGCCGGTATAGACGGCTACGAACTTCTTCATCGTGGATTTCCTTGCTGGCAGGCGAGTTCCGGATTGGAGCAGGAAGGTGGTACAGCCCGCGTCGTCGCGAGTATGTGCAGCAGCTGCGAAGGCTCGTGCGGGTGGCTTGAGGCCCGGCTCGATGGTCCGTTTCCCGAACTGGAAACGGGCCCGCCGCAAGGCCGGCTTGACGGGAACGACCCCGTCAGGCCTCCGCGTCGCCCCGACTCTCTTATCGGTTTACCGCCGGTCCGTTCACGCCCGCATATCCGTTTGCGCAGCCGGTGGAGCAGGTAGTGGCCAGCATGTTGTAGACGATGCGGCCGGCATTGCTCTTGGAGCGGAAATGGCCGACGCCGCTGCTGGTGTCGCCGCCGCCGGCGTTGTACGGGCTGCCGTCCGCCCAGTCCCAGTCGTAGCCGTACGCGCTGCTGCCGAAGCCGATGTCCACCTGCGCCTTGACGTTGGCCGCCGCGTTGAACAGCGCGCCGCTGCTGCAACCGGTCGAGTAGCTGGTGGTGAAGCAGTGCACCTGGTCGTACAGGCCGGCGGTGACGGTGTAGAAGGAGATGGTGCTGAAGAGCGCGGGCATCGCGCGCAGGCTGTTGGAGCCGCTACCGGTCCAGCGGTTGTAGCCGTAATACACCACGCCGCTGCTGGGATACAGGCCGAAGGTGTAGTAGTCGTACGGGTAGACGTAGGCTTCCGCGTTGCACGTCGGCGCATACGGCGACTGGTAGCCCGTGTACAGGCAGGTCTGCAACCCGCGCAGGCCGCCGCCGATGTTGACGAAGCGGCGCACGCTGCCCTGGTAGCCGTAGTACTTCAGCGTCGCCAGCGCCATCGACGAACCCAGCGAGTGCGCGACGATGTCCACCTGGCTGCGGCCGGTGTAGGCCTTCACCCTGTCGATGAAGGTCTTGAGAATCTGGTACTTCGCGGGCTCGTGGTAGTTGAACTGCGGGGTGGCGCGCTCGTCGGCGTCGAGGTAGGTGATGCCGAACAGTTCGCAGTCGTTGTACCCGCGTGCCTTGAGTTCGTCGTACATCGAGTTCGCCGGCGTCGTGTAACCACTCACCACGCCGGGCGGCATGTCGAAGCTGATGGCGCTGTCGCCATTGCCGGGAATGAACACTACCGGCGTGCGCGTGGCGGTGCAGTTGCCGCCGCCAAAGCCGCCGTTGCCCACGCCGGGAGCGAACCCGCCCGCGTATTGCGCGGCCGCGCCTTGGCAGGTGTAACCGTTGTTGCCGCCGCAATCGAGCGCCTGCGCGCTCGCCGGCACCAGCAGCGCCACGGTCCCCAGGGCGGGAAGCAGGATGGCCAGGAGCAGGCCCGAAAGGCCGGCAGACAGTGGAACGGCAGCGCACTTCAGCGTGTTGCGGAACATAAGCCCTCCCCAGGGTGCAGTTCGACGACGACGAAAAGCCGATCGCGGCGGATGCTGGGTGCGCCTGTCGCACCTGGGTATTGCACCAAAGGCCAATACAGGCACGTCGCCGACGAGCGGTCGCGCGGGGTCACGAACGTGAAAGCGCCGGCTCACGGATTTGGTCCGGAAGGCTCACTGCTCGTTTACGCGACGGTTGCGAGCTTGCGCGCGTGGCAAACGACGCCGCACACGAATAGGAACACCCATGGATACGCGCAAACTTTCCCTGCTCGCCGTGGCGCTGGCCGCCGCGGCATTCACTGGCGGATGCAGCCGGACGGAGCGCACCGCCGATACCGCTTATGGCACCGAACCGGCCCAGCCGACGCCCAGCGAGCCTGCGACGGCGCCAGCACCCGCCGGCAATGCCGCGGGCACCAACACCGCGGCGACCGACACCACCGGCGCGCAACCGGCGACCACGCCGCCGGCGCCCACCACGACCGCGCCGCCTGCGCCGATGACCACGGCCGACGCCACGACACCGTTCGACGACCTGGACAAGAACAAGGACGGCGGCCTGTCCCGCGACGAGTTGCCTGCCACCAGTCCGCTCCTGCAGGACTTCTCCACGGCCGACAAGGATGGCAACGGCATGCTGTCGCAATCCGAGATCGACCAGCAGCGCGGCACCATGCCGCCGGGCGGTTGATCTCCGCGAGCACTACCGCAAAGGCCCGCCAGCGATGGCGGGCCTTTTGCCTGGAGCGCACTGACGAAGCGATGGCCTGCTGCCTGCCGGCGGCCGCGTTAACTACGGCGTGATCCCGCCTGCCTTCCTGCCAATCGCGTCGCCCGGTGCTGCGCTGCGTGCCTACGCCGATCATGAGCTCGGCATCGCCGCGGCGTGGCTGGAAGCGCAAGGCGGCCGCGCGCACGCAGGAGTCCACGAGGCGCGCAAATCCATCCGTCGCGCACGCGCGGCCGTGGCGTTGGGCCGGGGAGCGCTGGGCGCCGGCGCGCGCCTGGTGGATCGCGAGTTGCGCCGGCTCAACCGTGGCCTGTCCGCACTGCGTGATGCGCATGCGCTGGTGGAAGTGCTGGAGCGGCTTGCGATGCGCTCGCACGGCGAGGCAGACCGGCGAATGCTGCGGCGCGCCCGGCGCGCTGCGCGCGTCGAGGCGGGCAAGGTGAGGGGACGTTGCGCGGGTGACCTGGCAGCCGCGGGAGAGACGCTCGCCGTACTCCGCGCCGCGTTGCGCAGCCTGCCGTGGGAAGCGGTCACGCGCCCGGATTGCGAACGCGCGCTGGCGCGCGCCCGATCGCGTGCGGACGCGGCCGGGCAGCGCGCATGCAAGTCCGACAGCGACGCGTGCTGGCATCGCTGGCGCCGCCGCGTCCGCCGCCTGGTGCACGAAGGTCGCGCCTGCAGCATGTCCGGACTGGCCATGCCGCACGACCTCCGCTTCGAGCACTGCCTGGCCGTACAACTGGGCATTGCCGGAGAACTGGACCTGTTGCGACGGTGCTGCGGCCGCGACTCCTGCTTCAGCATGCCCGACCGGCCGTTGCTGCGCAGGTTCGCCAGGAAGGTGCTGGCACGGCAACGGCGGCGCATAGTCTCGGTGGTGGCGCTGCGCCGCGGGCGCGGGGCACGCCGTTCCGATCCACTCCCGCACTGAGAACGACATGAGCCAGGACCGCTTCGATACCGACGAATTCGCGCGTTGCCTCGAACGCGCGCGCGCGCACGCCACCGCCTACCTGGGCGAATTGCCGGAGCGCCATGTCGGCGCGCGGCTCGGACGCGATGCCCTGATGGCGCGCCTGGGCGTGCCACTTCCCGTACGTGGCGAGGACGGCTGCGCCGTGCTCGACCTGCTGGCGGCGCAGGCGGCGCAGGGGACCTCGGCCTGCGCGTCGCCCCGCTATTTCGGCTTCGTGATCGGCGGCTCGTATCCGGTGGCGCTGGCCGCGGACTGGATGGTGTCGGCATGGGACCAGAACGCGGGCATCCATGTGATCTCGCCGCTGGCGGCGGCGACCGAAGAGGTGGCCGCGCAGTGGCTGCTGGAGCTGTTCGACCTGCCGCGCGAATCCGGCGTCGGTTTCGTCACCGGCTGCCAGATGGCGAACTTCACCTGCCTCGCCGCCGCGCGCCATGGCGTGTTGCGCCGGGCGGGCTGGGACGTCGAAGCGGACGGCCTGTATGGCGCGCCGCGCGTCCACGTGGTCACGTCGGCCGAATCGCACATCACCATCGACGTGGCGATGCGCTACCTGGGCTTCGGCACGCGTTCGCTGCTGCGCGTCGAGTCCGATGCGCAGGGGCGCATGCTGCCCGGGCGGCTGCGCGAGACCTTGGCGCGGCTGGAAGGCCCGGTGATCGTTTGCGCGCAGGCCGGCAACGTCAATACCGGCGCATTCGATCCCATGCGCGAGATCGCCGGGATCGTGCACGCACGCGGCGGCTGGTTGCACGTCGACGGCGCCTTCGGCCTGTGGGCACGTGCCAGCGAGTCGCTACGCGCGGTCGCCGATGGCATCGACCTGGCCGATTCGTGGGCCACCGACGCGCACAAGTGGCTCAACGTGCCCTACGACTGCGGCGTCGCCATCGTGCGCAGCGCCGAGGACCACCGCACCGCGATGACGTCCGTGGCGGCGTACCTGATCCAGACCGGCGGACTCGAACGCGATGCCGTCGACTGGGTGCCCGAGTTCTCGCGCCGTGCCCGCGGCGTACCCGTGTACGCGACCCTGCGCACGCTCGGTCGCGAAGGCGTCGCCGCGCTGGTGCAGCGCTGCTGCTCGCATGCGCGGCAGATGGCCGCGGTGCTGGCCCTGGAGGAGGGCGTACGAGTCCTCAACGACGTGGTGCTGAATCAGGTCCTGGTGCGCTTTGGCGACAACGACGACCTGACCCGGGCCGTCGTGGCTGGCGTGCAGGACGAGGGCACGTGCTGGCTCAGCGGCACGACCTGGCACGGCCTGGGGGCGATGCGCATCTCGGTGTCGAACTGGGCTACCACCGAGGCGGATGCCGCGCGCAGCGCGGACGCCATCCTGCGCGTCTATCGCACGTTGCGCGGGCGCCGCTAGCAGCACGGCACGGCCGCAGGCCCGGTCGTCCGGGCGCGGGCAGATTTCTTTCGTCGCGCTGTCGATTGGCGACGCCCCCGTTCGTCGCCATGGGTGAGAGCGGGCCAACCGGCCCGTCCCAATCCACCACAAGGAGCACCCTCATGCGCTTTCTTTCCATGGTCCGCGTCAACGAGAACAGCGGCCGGCAGCCCAGCGAGCAACTGATGGCGGACATGGGCCGCCTGATCGAGGAAATGACCAGGGCCGGCGTGCTGCTCGATACCGCCGGGCTGCGTCCGACGTCCGAAAGCGTCCGGGTCAAGCTGCGCAACGGCAAGACCAGCGTCGTCGACGGCCCGTTCGCCGAAAGCAAGGAAGTGGTCGGCGGCTACGCCATCCTCAAGGCCGATTCGCTGGAAGAGGCGATCGAGCTGACCCGGCGTTTCCTGCACGTGCACGGAACCGAGTGGGACCTGGAATGCGAGGTCCGCCAGCTCGAGGAACCCGATTTCGAGAACCTGCGCTGCGCCACCGCGTGATGCTCCACCGATCCAGGAGCCGCCATGCAGTTCTTTCCCTACCTCGATTTCGACGGCGACTGCCGCGATGCATTCGACTTCTACGCCCGCGTCTTCGACGGCCAGGTCACCAGGCGCATGACACGGCGAATCGCCCATGGCCGCGGGCATGCCGCCCGAGACCCACGGGCGGATCATGCATTCGCAGCTGGAGAGCCAGGGCGCGGTGCTGATGGGCGCCGATGGGCCGCCGCGCAGTGCGTCCAACCGCGGCTCGTGAACATCGCGCTGGATAAGGCCGGCCGAGGCCGAGCGCATTTACGCCGCACCGGGCGAGGGCGGCAGCGTGCAGATGCCGCTGCAAGAGCGTTCTGGGCGCAACGCTTCGGCCTGCTGACCGACCGCTACGGCAAGGGCTGGATGGTCAACTGCCTCAAGCCCGCGGCGTGAGCCGCAGCGGCGCTACCGGGACCGGCCGGGGTGGGCTGCTAGGCTGCCCACCTCCCGGTTCCGTTGCTGGCCATGACACCCAATCCCGCCTACCTGCAGGCCATCCGCGACAGCGTGCGCACCGCGCCATATCCGCACCTGATCGGCATGACCATCGACGCGCTGGAATTCGACAGCTGCCGCATCGGACTTGAGCTCGGCGAACGCCACCTGCAGCCCTTCGGGATCGTGCACGGCGGCGTGTTGGCGACGCTGATCGACACGGCCACGTTCTGGGCGGGGTTCCTGCGCCTGCCCGAAGACGCGGGGCTGGTGAACGTCGACCTCAAGCTCAACTACCTCAAGGCGGTGACGAGTGGCCGCCTGCGCGCCGAGGGCCGCTGCCTGCGCGCGGGCAAGCAGCTGAGCTACACCGAGGCCAGCGTGCTCGATGCCGCCGGCGAACTGGTCGCGCACGGGACGTCGACCCTGATGGCGCTGCCGGGAAAAGGCCTGCGGCTGGGCGTGCCGAAATTCCTCCCGGACGCGCCCGGCATCGTCCCCTGAATACGGGAATTGACGCCTTGCCGAGACGAACGTAGCAAACCGGGCCGTGCGTTCATGCTTCACGCGGCGATCATCCCTAGACTCGCCGGCAAGCAGGGGTCCGCAACGGACATCGAATGCGCCCGGGCGATCGAAATCGCCTCCCGCGCATGGCCTCCTGCGACCGGTTTTTGCCCCGCCAGTTCGCTACGGAAATTCCTGTGTTGCGCCTTGATCTCCTTCTCGTCCTTGTTCTTGCCGGCGTGTGCGGTGCTGTTACCGCGGCTGCGACCGGACACTTCGAACCGCTGCCCCTGTTTGCCGGCGTCATTGTTGCCGGGGTCGTGCGCAGCCTGCGCGTCGCGCGCCAGCGCGGCTGATCCCGCTGTACCCACTCAATTCGAGGTGCGCTTCAGTTCCTTCAACTGGGCGCGATACGCGGCGCGCACCGCGCCGTCGCTGAGCGCCTGCGCACGCATCAGCGCGCGCGTGGCGCGCCTGGTGTCGCCGGCCTTGAGATAAGCGCCGGCCAGCGCCGAATACATCCGGTGCTCGCCCGGATGCAGTCGTATCGCCCGTTGGTAACGCGCTATCGCCTGCGCGTAATCGCCACGTGCTTCCGCATCGATCGCCAGCATGAACTGGTGCAGTGGATCGCGGTTCTGCACCTTGTACAGCCGCGCCCGGTAAGCACTTTCGCTCCTCGCGTCGCCGACCCGATGGCTCAGGCTGATCATGTTGAACAGTGCGCTGTCCTCGTCTGGGTCGATCTCCAGTGCCTTCTGGTAAGCGTGTCTGGCGCCCTCGGTGTCGCCAAGGTGCACGTGCAGCACCCCGGCGTTGCTCCATAGCGGCGCGTAAGTGGAATCCTGCGCCAGCGCGGCATCCATCAGCTCGAGCCCCGCGACCGGATCGCCGTGCGCGAGCCGGTCCATGGACAGGTTGTTGAAGTAGTGCGCGAGCAACCGTCGTTCGCTGATGACGGTCGGTTGATCCATGCTGATCAGCGTGTCGCCCGAAGCGTCGACCGTAAGGTGCCGGTTGTTCACGTGCACGCGGGCGTTGACGTGGCTGTTGCGGTAGATCGTGGTCTCGTCCCGACGCCAGGCGAGGGTGTCCTGGATCTCCTGGGGCTGCGCCTCCAGCCCGGCTTCGCGCGCGATCGCGAGGAACAGGAGGGTCAGGGACAGGCAATTGGCGCGGCGTTTCGCGTACGTCTGCGCGACCGAATAAGTCGCCGACTCCTCGTACACGATGCCGAGCGCGTCCTCGTCGAGCATGAAATGCAACAGCTGCTCCAGCCGCTGCTGCTGGGTCGCGGGCCTGGAGAGAACGTCCGCATGCAGGCGCTGCCGCATCTCCGGCGGCATGGCCATGATTTCCGATGGAGCCGTTTCGGGGACCACGGCGCCCGTCCCGCTGCCCGGATTCGCGAACGCAAGCGTTGCCGCGAGAAACAGGGCGTACATGGCGGACCTTCCTCCTGCGCAAAGGGCGGGCAAGTCGGCTCGCAGGCAGTGTAAACCCGGGGTTGCACGCCGGTGTGCGCGGGCGCTTTTCCTTTTGTTGGCGGCTGCGCGCGCCCTCAGGGACGGGCCAGGGCCAGCACGATCTCGAACACGATCAGCACCACGATCGCCAGTTCCAGCAGCTCCGCGCGCCGGCTGGACGCCTCGTCGTACAGCGCGGTGTAGGTGTCGCGGATGATCGAAAGCTTGCGGTCGACCGCATCGCTCAGCCGGGGCACGCGGAACAGGTCCAGAGCGGCGCCGTAGATCCGGGCGAGGTAGACGTCCTCGGTCACCTGCAGCGAATTCTCCACACGCTCGGTGAGCTCGGTAACCTCCGCGACCAGCCCGTACAGGCTGCGCGCGAGGCGGGCAGCGCGCCGCGACGCCAGCAGCGAGAGGCCGCCGCGGGCATTGGCGACCAGGTCGTACATGGTGACCAGCTCGGCGTCGAGCAGTTCGTCGTAGTAGCGCATCTCCAGCAGCTGCGCATTGGCGATCTCGATGATGTCCACGACGTCCGAGCCGCGGCGCGGCTCGTACAGGAAAGCGCGGTCCCAGGTGAGCACCACCAGGTCGTCCTCGAAATACGAATACGCCTGCTCGGTGATCGCCGCGGCCTCCTGCGTGGACAACGCCCGGGTCTCGCCCGACAGCAGGGCGGCGAGGTTGGCCTGCGCGCGGATCTCGGTGCCGCTCATCGGCGCGGCGAAGTCATGCACGATCGCGAAGAGGTAATCCTCCTCAAGATGCTGGGTGGCGGGTCGATGCAGCGCCGGGCCGATGATGCCCAGCACCGTGCGCAGTGCGTCGCGCCAGACCCCGGCGCCGTCGCCGGTGGCACGGTCGAGCGCGTTGAAGCGCAACGAGAATTCCGACCAGGTCATGTCGGCGACCGGGATCTGCAGGGCGATCACGATCGCGCCGAAGTCGTAGACGCGTACGCTCAGCTGCGCCTCGACCATGGCGCCATCCAGTTCCACTTCGACCGGTGGCATCGTCAGCAGGCTCGGCGGAACGCCGAAGGTGAGCTCGTTCGCGGCCACGGTCGCCAGGCGCGTGCGGCGGCTTTCGCGCCCCTGATGGGCGAGCCACAGCGCCTCCGCGCGGGCAAGGTCGATCTCGTTGGCGACGTCCAGCAGGCGGTGCGCGACCAGGGCGCCGGCGCGGACGTGCAGGGCGGCTGGCATGCGGGGCTCCGCGATCGCGATGGCCCAGTGGAAACCGGCCGCCGTGAGGAATGCGTTGACGCGCCTTTCACCCTCGCGCAACAGCAAACCCGGCCCCGCGCAAACAAGAAGGCCCAGCGGCGACGAGAGATGAATTCCCGCGGCTGAGCCTTCCGTGCCGGATCGATGCGACGGTCCTCGGTCCGTAACGCCGTTCCAGCGGGGCGAAGGTACCTCTATCCATGTTATGGCCGGGTCAATCGGGCCAGTTCGCATCGCGTACGCTGGGGCGTGCCCGTCGATCCGCGCGATCCCGCTTCCGTTCGCACGCTCAGCCGCGCCCGCTGCTTCGTGTACGTCGCGCCATGCGCGCATGAGGATCTGCTCAAGCTCGGCCATTCGCGCGACCCGCTGCGGCGTTTCCAGTCGCTGCATCGACGCTGGTTCGAGTTCTTCGCACCCGAGCGGATTGCGCTGGTGGAGGCGGACACGGTGCGCGAGGCGCGCGCGATCGAACTGGCGCTCAAGCACCAGCTGGCGGACTGGAATGCGCCGGTGCCGCTGACGGTGGCCAGGGAGGCCGGTGGCCACGGCGAGTGGTATCGCGGTGCCAGCGCGCAGCTGGAGCGCGCCGTCAGCGACCTGGAGCGGCAGGGCCATCGGGTCCACGTGCCGGCGCTGGCTTGGTTGCGCGACGCCCTGCAGGCGCGGAGCGACCTGCTGTACGCGTGGACGGAGTCCGCACTGTCGGTGGACGAACTGGAACTGCGTGCGGGTACGACGCCGGCCCAACGGATCGTGCGCGATGTGCTCGACGCATACCCCGCGCTGGGCATCCCACTGGAAGAGCACTTGCCGCCTTCCGCGTGGCGCTGGTACGAGGCCGGCGGCGGCCTGCTCTGACGGGCTTTTTCGCGATGATTCACGCCCCAGCGCTTATCCTTGCCGGCGAGCGACTCGTGGAGAAATTTCCATGGCAACCGGCTGGGCAGGCGATGGCGCCGTGCAGGACCAGATCGACGCGACCATCAAGGACGCGATCAAGCGCGCGCGCAGCCAGTTGCCCAGCGGGCCTGGCCTGACGCATTGCGAGGAATGCGACACCGAAATCCCCGAGGCGCGCCGCAAGGCCGTGCCCGGCGTGCGCCTGTGCGTCCCGTGCCAGCAGGCACGCGACGAGGAGGCCGGATTCAGCGGCTACAACCGCCGCGGCAGCAAGGACAGCCAGCTGCGCTAGGGATGCCATCGATGGAATCGGGCCCGACCGGCTGGCGTGCATGGCTGGCGGCCTTGCTCGGTGCGCGGCGTACCGATGTCCCGCCGCACCTGCGCAAGCCGCTGGTCCGCAAACGCGGCAAGACCACGGAACTGCAGTTCGTGCGCGGCGTTTCGCAGAGCCAGATGGTCACGCGCGACCCCGACCGGCTGCTGATCGACTACACCCGCACCATGCTTGGCGCGCTGGTGTTCACGCCGCGGCCGCGCCGCATCGGCATGGTCGGTCTCGGCGGCGGATCGCAGGCCAAGTATTGCTATCGCCATCTGCCCGAGGCGCGGATCGAGGTGGTCGAGAACAACCCGCACGTTCTGGCCCTGCGCCGCCGCTTCCACGTGCCCGACGACGATGCGCGCTTCCAGGTGTTCCTCGACGACGGAGCCCGGTTCCTGCACGAGCGCCGCGGCCGCTATGACCTGCTGCTGGTCGACGGCTACGACGAGACCGGCATCCCCGCAGCCTTGTCGACCCAGGGCTTCTACGACGATTGCCGGGCGGCCTTGGGCGAGGGCGGCGCCATGGCCGCCAACCTCTACTCCCACGATGCCGTGGCGCACGTGCAGCGCCTGCAGCGCGCATTCGGCGCATCGAACGTGTTGGTGATCGAGGAGCCACGGCAGAGCAATCGCGTGGCGTTCGCATGGACCGGCCGGGGCTGGGGCAATGGGGATGCCGCGCTCTCGGCGCTGGCGCAGCGCGACCTGGCGCCGGTGTTCGCCACCGTGCGCGCTGCGCTCGCCACGCGTTAGATCCGGCTGACGCGGAACTTGCGTCCCTTGATCTTTCCCGCCTGCAAGCGCGCCAGCGCCTTGTCGGCCTGGTTGCGCTTGATCGCGACGTAACTGCGGGTGGCGAAGACATCGATCTTGCCGATTGCGTCGACCGGCAGCCCGGCGTCGCCGGTGATCGCGCCGACGATGTCGCCCGGGCGCAGCTTGTCGGTGCGGCCGGCATCGATGCGCAGGGTCACGCTCGAGGCCGCCGGGGCCGAACGCGGGCGCAGGGTCGCCAGCGTCGGGCGCTCCCAGCGGATGGTGATGCCCAGTTGCTGCGCCAGCGCGGTCGAACGCGGCAACTCGCGCGGCGTGCACAGCGTCAGGGCAATGCCCGTGCGGCCCGCGCGGCCCGTGCGGCCGATACGGTGCACGTAGGTATCGGCATCGTTGGGTACGTCGTAGTTGATCACCGCGCCTAGGTCGTGGATGTCCAGGCCGCGCGCGGCGACATCGCTGGCCACCAGCACGTTGCAGCTGCGGTTGGCGAAGCGCACCAGCACTTCGTCGCGGTCGCGCTGTTCCATGTCGCCGTGCAGGGCCAGCGCGGAATACCCCAGGTGGGCAAGAGACGCCGCCACTTCATCGATGTCCCGTTTCATGTTGCAGAACACCACGGCCGATTCCGAGCCGTACTGCATCAGCAGGCCGGCCAGGGCCGCGGGCTTCTGCGCGGGGTCGACGTCGAAGAAGCGCTGGTCGATCGCCGCCTGCTGCTGCGCGCCCTCGACGGTGACCTCGAGGGGGTCGCGCATGATGTTCCCGGCGATCGCGCGGATCGCGTCCGGGTAGGTCGCCGAGAACAACAACGTCTGCCGGGACGAGGGCGTCTTGCCGACGATTTCGCGGATCGGCTCCTCGAAGCCCATGTCGAGCATGCGGTCGGCCTCGTCGAGCACGAGCACGCTGACATCGCGCAGGTCCAGTGCGCGCTTGCGCAGCAGTTCCTGCACCCGCCCCGGCGTGCCGACCACGACGTGCGGCGCATGCTGGGCGAGCGACGCCAGTTGCGGCCCCAGGGCGACGCCACCGGTCAGCGTCAGGAGCTTGACGTTGGGAATGCCGGTGGCCAGCTTGCGGATGTGCTTGCTCACCTGGTCGGCGAGCTCACGCGTCGGGCAGAGCACCAGCGCCTGCAACCGCACCTGGGCGACGTCGATGCGATGGAGCAGGGCGAGGCCGAACGCGGCGGTCTTGCCGCTGCCCGTAGGGGCCTGGGCGATGAGGTCGCGGCCTTCGATCAGTGCCGGCAGGCTCTGCGCCTGCACCGGGGTCATCTGCACGTGGCCGAGCGCGTCCAGGCCCTGGAACAGGGCGGGATTGAGCGGCAAGTCGGTAAATTCAGTCATGCGCCATGATACGCACCCGCGCCGCCCGGGCTTCGCGCGGCCTTTCTTTGCGCGGTCCTAGACTGCGCGCGTCGCATCCGGGACATCGCAATGAACGCGGTATTCCCTGCCACCGTCGGCCGCGCCCTGATCCTGGGCCTGGCGCTTGCGGGCGCCAGTTCGGCCTGCAGCCAGACGAGGACGCATGCCATGTCGATGCAGCTGAGCTCACCGGCGTTTGCCGCCAACGCGGCCATGCCCGCGCGCCACACCTGCCAGGGCGGCGATGTGTCACCGGCCCTGCAATGGACCGGCGTCCCGGAACAGGCACGCAGCCTGGCGCTGATCGTCGACGATCCGGACGCGCCGGATCCGGCCGCGCCGCAGCGTACCTGGGTGCATTGGGTGCTCTACAACCTGCCGGCGACGGCCACCGGCTTGCCGGAAGGCACGAACACCGCGCAGTTGCCGGCGGGCACGCGCGAAGGCAGGAACGACTGGCAGCGCACAGGCTACGGCGGTCCCTGTCCGCCGAAGGGGCGCCATCGCTACTTCCACAAGCTCTACGCCCTGGACATCGCGCTGCCGGACCTGCACCAGCCCGACAAGGCCGCGCTGCTCAAGGCGATGGAAGGCCACGTGGTCGCGCAGGCGGAGCTGGTTGGCACCTACCAGAAGCGCTAGCTCCCGTATCCTCGCGGCATCGTCGCTACCCTCGAACCGGATGACGCCGCTGCCGCTTCCCCAGGACCTGTTGGATGCCGTGCAGGCGGCGTACGCCGAGCCGCCGCGCGCGTACCACAACTATGCGCACGTGCAGGAAGTGCTGCGCCATTACCAGGAAGTCGCGCACGGCCCGGGCTGGAACCAGCCCGAGGAAGTGCGCCTGGCCGTGCTCTACCACGACGCGATCTACGAGGCGGGGCGCAAGGACAACGAGGCGCGTTCGGCGCAGCTCGCGATCGAGCACATCGCGCGCTGGCTGCCCGATCGCGGCATCGATGCCGCACGCGTGGCCGAGCTGATCAACCTCACGGCACGCCACGGTGCGCTCGCGCCGCAGGACGTGGATCGCGACGCATCGCTGTTCCTGGATTGCGACATGGCGATCCTCGCCGCCGATCCCGCGGCCTTCGCCGCCTACGACCGCGGCATCGCCGCCGAATACCGCGGGCAGGTACCGGGCTGGTTGTTCAAGCTCAACCGGCGCCGCTTCCTCAAGGCCCTGCTGGGCAAGGAGCGGATCTTCCTCAGCGACTGGTTCCACCAGCGCCTGGATGCGCAGGCGCGGATCAACTTGCGGCGAGCAGTGACGGAGAAGCGCTGATGGGCGCCTCGATCCTGGTTGGAAGGCTGCGCGTGGGGGCATGGGTTTCCCTCGCGTTCCTGATCCTCCTCCCGTCGTGCCGCCCCGCCGCCGAGTCCTCGCCGCCCACGGCCGAGGCCCCGCGCGCGCCGATGGTAGAGGGCGTCATCGTGACCGCCCTGTCCAGTGCGGAAGTCGATCCAGCGGCCTCCGCCCAAGAGGGTGACGCCGCCACCTGCCGGCAGTGGACATGGACAGGTCCGCAGGCGGAAGCCTTGATCGCCCTGAGTCGCGAGGTCGATGCACGGGCCTATCGGCAGCGCCAGCGCGGCACCTCGCCCTGCAGGGTCGGTGGACTTGTGCGCAGGGAGGGGCGAACGTGGCAGTTCACCATCAACGCCGCCGGCCAGGTGGTGTTGAAGCGCGGCAATCAAGTGAAATACCTCGATTGCGATGCGCCGGCGTGCAGGTCCCTGGTTACGCGGGTGCCCGCGCGGTCGCCGGCCCGGTAGTCACGCCGCCTCTGCCGCCGCATGCGCCGAGGCCCACGCCCACTGGAAGTTGTAGCCGCCCAGCCAGCCGGTCACGTCGACCACCTCGCCGATGAAGTACAGGCCCGGTACGTGCTTGGACTGCATCGTGGACGAGGACAATCCGTCGGTGTCGACGCCGCCGAGCGTGACCTCCGCGGTGCGGTAGCCCTCGGTGCCGCTGGCGACCAGCGGGAACGATGCGAGCACGCTGGCCATTTCCCGCAGCTGCGGTTCGTTGAACTGCTTCATCGGCCGGTTCGGCAACCAGTGTTCGCACAGGCGCTGGGCGAAGCGCTTGGGCAGCAGGTCGCCCAGCACGGTCTTGAGTTCGGCCGATGCGCGTTCGTGGCGCAGGCGCTGCAGCGTGTCGAACGCATCCATGCCCGGCAGCAGGTCCAGGCGCAGGTCGTCGCCCGGTTGCCAGAACGAGGAGATCTGCAGGATCGCGGGCCCGCTCACGCCGCGATGGGTGACGAGCAGGTAATTGGAGAACGACTTGCGGTTGCAACGCGCCTCCACCGGGAACGCCACGCCGCTCAGGTCCTGCAGCCGTTCCTGGTGCTTGCCGCTGAGGGTGAGCGGCACCAGGCCGGCGCGCGTGGGCATCACGTCGTGTCCGAACTGGCGTGCCAGCTCGTAGCCGAAACCGGTCGCGCCCATGCTCGGGATCGACAGCCCGCCACTGGCCACCACCAGCGCCGGGGCGGTGAACACGCCGCGCGTGCTGTGCAGGTGGAAACTGCCGCTGTCACCATGGACCACGCGCTCGATGCTGCAGGAGATTTCGATGCGCACGCCGGCGTCCGCGCATTCGTCCAGCAGCATCTTCACGATCAGCTTGGACGATTCGTCGCAGAACAGCTGCCCGAGTTCCTTCTCGTGGTAGGCGATGCCGTGGCGCTCGACCATCTCGACGAAGTGCGCGGGTGTGTAGCGGGCGAGGGCCGACTTGCAGAAGTGCGGATTCGCCGACAGGTAGTTCGCGGGCGAGGCGCCGGTATTGGTGAAATTGCAGCGCCCGCCGCCGGACATCAGGATCTTCTTGCCCACGCGCTTGGCGTGCTCGACCAGGAGCACCCGCTTGCCGAGTCGGCCGGCGGTGAGCGCGCACATGAGGCCTGCCGCACCGCCGCCGATGATGAGGACGTCGACGGCAGCGGCGGAAGCAGGTGGGTGCGTGGGCATGGAGTCAGTGCGGACGGGGCAGCTTCGGCGCCCGTCGTCCCTTGGATCTATTCGACGTCGGCCAACAGGCGCTTCGCCGCCGCGCGGGCTTCGCGCGTCATCTCCACGCCACCCAGCATGCGTGCGAGTTCTTCCTCGCGCTGCTTCGCGTCCAGCGACTGCACGGCGCTCTGGGTGACGCCTTCGCTCGCCGCCTTGCTGACCCGGTAATGCGCGTGGCCTTGGGCCGCCACCTGGGGCAGGTGGGTGACGCAGAGGACCTGCCGGGACGCGCCCAGCGCCCGCAGCTTCTGGCCGACGATCTCGGCCACGCCGCCGCCGATGCCCGAATCGACTTCGTCGAACACCATCGTCGGCACGGCGTCCAGGCCCAGCGCCGCGACCTCGATCGCCAACGAGATGCGCGACAGTTCGCCGCCGGACGCGACCTTGCGCAGGGGCCTGGCCGGCTGGCCGAGGTTCGCGGCGACCAGGAATTCGGCCCGCTCGTTGCCCTGCGGGTCCGGACGTTCGGCCTCGAGCGGCTCGAGCGCGACTTCGAAGCGGCCGCCGCCCATGCCCAGTTCGTCGATCAGCGCGGTCGTGTCCCGCGACAGCGCACCGGCGGCATCGCGGCGCCTGGCGCCCAGGGCATCGGCTGCCTTGCGCCACAGGGCTCGTGCTTGGGCGATCTCGTCGTCGAGGCGCTGCAGGCGTTCGTCGGCGCCGCGCAGGCGATCAAGTTCCTCGGCGATCGCATCGCGCTGGGCGGCGAGCTGCTCGGCCGGGACGCGATGCTTGCGCGAAAGTTCGTGGATGCGGCCGAGCCGGCGTTCCAGCTGGGCGAACGCATCGGGATCGACGTCGAGGTCGCTGCGCACCCGGTCCAGCAGGGCCAGCGCCTCGTCGACCTGGATCGCGGCGTTGTCGAGCATGGCGTCGACGTCGTTGAGGCGCGGCTCGTGCTCGGCTACCCGCTGCAGCTCGCCGCGCACATGGTGCAGGGCCCGGGTCAGCGACGGTCCCTCGTCCCCGCCCAGCTGCGCGACCGCGCCGTCGCAGGCGGCGATCAGGCCCGCGGCGTGGGCATGGCGACGGTGGTCGACCTGCAGTTTCGCCAACGAATCGGCGTCGAGAGTCTCGCGGTCGAGTTCGGCGAACTGGTGCTCCAGCCAGCCGATGCGATCGGAGACGTCGCCCTGGGCAAGCAGGATGTCGCGCTCGCGCAGCAGCTCGCTCCAGCGCCTGGCGGCAGCCGCGACCTCGGACAGCTCGCGATCGTTGCGCCCGTACGCGTCGAGCAGGGCCAGCTGGCTGGAGCGGGCGAGCAGCGCCTGGTGCTCGTGCTGCCCATGGATCTCAACCAGCAATCCGGCCAGCTCGGTGAGCTGGGTGACGGTCGCCGGTCGCCCATTGATCCAGGCGCGCGACCCGCCATCGGCGCGGATCACGCGGCGGATCTGGCAACTGCGGTCGCCACTGCCCTCGTCGAGGTCGTTCTCGTGCAGCCAGGCGAGGGCCGGCGATGCGTCGTCGAGGGCGAACACGGCGGTGAGCTCCGCCCGTTCGGCGCCGTGCCGGACCACGCCGCTGTCGGCGCGCAGGCCGGACAAGAGTCCGAGCGCGTCGACCAGCAGCGACTTGCCCGCGCCGGTCTCGCCTGAAATGACGGTGAGCCCGCGGCCGAAATCCAGCTCGGCGCTGCGGACGACGGCGAAATCCTTGATGACGAGTTGGGAGAGCATGGGCGGATTGTAAGCGGGGGTGATTGCGGAATTCGCAGGGGGCGGCCGGTCGCTCCTTCTAGCCGCGCTGCGTCTCACAAACCGAAACTGGTGGCTCCGGCGGCTTGCGCCGGCCCCGGTGCGGCTTTATATCCCGGGCATGAGCCGACACCCCGCCGACCTCGCCAGCCTCGACCCGCGCGCGCGGCACCTGCTGCGAACGCTGATCGGGCGCTACATCCAGAGCGGGGAACCGGTGGGCTCGCAGACCCTGGCCCGGCATGCCGGCCTCGACGTCAGCGCCGCGACGATCCGCAACATCCTTGCCGACCTGGAAGAGATCGGCCTGCTGAGCGCGCCGCATACCTCGGCCGGACGCATTCCGACCGCGCAGGGCTATCGCCTGTTCGTGGATTCGCTGCTGCAGGTCCGGCCCTTGCCGGAAGGCGAGATGGCCCGGCTGCGCAGCGAACTGCCGGCCGGCTCCGGCACCCAGGCATTGCTGGGCAGCGCATCGGAGCTGCTGTCGGCGATGACCCACTTCGTCGGCGTCGTGAGCGTGCCGCGGCGCGAGCAGTTCGCCTTCCGCCGCATCGAGTTCGTCCCGTTGGATGCGCAGCGCGTGCTTGCGATCCTGATATTTGCCGACAACGAGGTGCAGAACCGGATCATCCAGACCCGGCGCCCCTACGACTCTGGCGAGCTCGAACGGGTTGCCAACTACCTCAACGCGCATTTCGCCGGACGCACCCTCACGGACATCCGCGCCCACCTGCTGCGCGAACTGCACAACGCGCGCGACGAGATGGAGATGCTGCTGGCGCAGTCGGTGGAGTTGGCCGAGCAGGCCCTCGCGCCCAGCAATGACGACATGGTGCTTGCGGGGCAGACCCGCTTGATGGGCGTGCAGGAACTCTCCGACCTGGACCGCCTGCGCGAGCTGTTCGAAGCCTTTGCCCGCAAGCGCGAGATCCTGCAGTTGCTCGAGCGCACCGTGCGCGCACCGGGAGTGCGCATCTTCATCGGCGAGGAAACCGGCCTGGCCCCCCTGGAGGGCATGTCGCTCGTCACCGCCCCGTACGCGGCCGGGGGCCAGGTCCTGGGCGTGCTCGGCGTGATCGGCCCCAGCCGCATGGCCTACGACCGCGTGATCCCCGTCGTCCAGGCCGCCGCCGAGGCGCTGGGTGCGGCAATCCAGCCCGACCGCCACGCCTGATCCCGTCCCTCCCGCGTGAAGGCGCGCTTGAATCGGCGCGGCCGTGGCCCCATTGCAGCCCAGTGCGCACTTCGCGCAAGGCAGAGCCACGGCCACGATGACGACCGAACCAATGCAAGAGACCGCCAACGACAGCACCGACAAGAACCTCAACGACCCCAACCCCCAGGCGGCGGAACTGGAGGCGTTGAGGACCGAGGTGGCGCGGCTGCGCGAGGACGCGCTGCGCGAACGCGCCGAACTCGACAACCAGCGCAAGCGGCTGGCGCGGGACATCGAGATGGCGCGCAAGTTCGCCAACGAGCGCCTGCTCGGCGACCTGCTGCCGGTGATCGACAGCCTCGAGGCGGGCCTGGCGGTGAAGGCCGATACGGCGCAGCACCTGCGCGACGGCATGGAGCTCACGCTGCGGCAGCTGCTCAAGGTCGCCACGGACAACGGCCTGGTCGCGGTGGACCCGGCCGGTCAGCCCTTCAATCCGGAACACCACCAGGCCATGAGCATGGTCGAGGGTGACGGCCACGCGCCCGGCCACGTGGTGCAGGTCTACCAGAAGGGATGGCTGCTGAACGAGCGCCTGCTGCGTCCGGCGCTGGTGACCGTCAGCAAGCACGACTGAGCGGCGCCGCGGGGACGGCCAGTCTGCGACAGGGCCGCAGCCCGCCATGGCATCGAGACACGAGCTGTTTCCAGCGCTTGAACTGGTAGCCCTGCAGCCCCAGATAGCGCACATCGGGCGGCCCATGCCGCCAACACCACAAAAGTCAGATCCGCGAGGAAACACCAATGGCAAAGATCATCGGCATCGACCTGGGCACGACTAACTCGTGCGTTGCGGTCATGGAAGGCGGCAAGGCCCGCGTCATCGAGAACGCCGAAGGCGACCGCACCACGCCGTCGATCGTGGCGTTCACCAAGGACGGCGAAGTCCTGGTAGGCGCTTCGGCCAAGCGCCAGGCCGTGACCAATCCGAAGAACACCTTCTACGCGGTGAAGCGCCTGATCGGCCGCAAGTTCACCGACGCCGAGGTGCAGAAGGACATCGGCCTCGTCCCGTACAAGATCACCCAGCATGAAAACGGCGACGCGTGGGTGGAAACCGCCGACGGCAAGAAGATGGCGCCGCAGCAGATCTCGGCCGAGGTGCTGGCCAAGATGAAGAAGACGGCCGAAGCCTACCTGGGCGAAACCGTCACCGAAGCCGTCATCACCGTCCCGGCGTACTTCAACGACAGCCAGCGCCAGGCGACCAAGGACGCGGGCAAGATCGCGGGCCTCGACGTCAAGCGCATCATCAACGAACCGACCGCGGCCGCGCTAGCCTACGGCATGGACAAGAAGGGCGGCGACCGCAAGGTGGCCGTGTACGACCTCGGCGGCGGCACCTTCGACGTGTCGATCATCGAGATCGCCTCGGTCGACGGGGAAATGCAGGTCGAAGTGCTTTCGACCAACGGTGACACCTTCCTTGGCGGCGAAGACTTCGACAAGCGCGTCATCGACTACCTCGTCGACGAATTCAACAAGGACCAGGGCATCGACCTGCGCAAGGACCCGCTGGCCCTGCAGCGCCTGAAGGACGCGGCCGAGCGCGCCAAGATCGAGCTGTCCTCGGCCCAGCAGACGGAAGTGAACCTGCCCTACGTCACCGCGGATGCCTCCGGTCCCAAGCACCTGAACATCAAGCTGACCCGCGCCAAGCTGGAAGCCCTCGTCGACGACCTGGTCAAGAAGACCATCGAGCCGTGCCGCATCGCGCTGAACGACGCCGGCCTGCGCGCCAGCGAGATCAGCGAAGTGATCCTGGTCGGCGGCCAGACCCGCATGCCGAAGGTGCAGCAGGCCGTCACCGATTTCTTCGGCAAGGAACCGCGCAAGGACGTCAACCCGGACGAGGCCGTCGCTGTCGGCGCGGCGATCCAGGGCGGCGTGCTGCAAGGCGACGTCAAGGACGTGCTGCTGCTGGACGTGACGCCGCTGTCGCTGGGCATCGAGACCCTGGGTGGCGTGTTCACCAAGATCATCGAGAAGAACACCACGGTGCCGACCAAGGCCTCGCAGGTGTTCTCCACTGCCGAGGACAACCAGTCCGCCGTGACCGTGCACGTGCTCCAGGGTGAGCGCGAGCAGGCCCGCTACAACAAGTCGCTGGCCCGCTTCGACCTCTCCGGCATCGAGCCGGCCCCGCGCGGCATGCCGCAGGTCGAGGTGTCGTTCGACATCGACGCCAACGGCATCGTGCACGTGACCGCCAAGGACAAGAAGACCGGCAAGGAGCAGAAGGTCGAGATCAAGGCCGGCTCGGGCCTGTCCGAGGACGAAATCGCGAAGATGGTGCAGGACGCCGAAGCGCATCGCGAAGAGGACAAGAAGTTCCACGAGCTGGTGCAGGCCCGCAACCACGCCGATGGCCTCATCCACGCCGCGCGCAGCGCGATCAAGGAGCACGGCGAAAAGGTGCCGGGCGACGTGATCGGGCGCGCCGAGGGCGCGATCGCCGAACTCGAAACCGCCATGCGCGGCGACGACAAGGGCCAGATCGACGCCAAGTCGAAGGTGCTGGAAGAAGCCGCGCAGTCGCTGTTCGCGGCCGCTTCCGCCGGCCAGGCCGGCCCGGACATGGGCGCCGGCGCCCCGGGTGGTTCGTCGTCGGACGATGTTGTCGACGCCGAGTTCACCGAGGTCAAGGACGACAAGAAGTCCTGAGGCCGATGCGGTAGGCGATGATCAAAGCGACGGGCAGGCCGGGGCCTGCCCGTCGATGTTTGGAAGCACTGGGGAACGACGGCAGCACCGATGAGCAAGCGCGACTACTACGAAGTACTGGGCGTGGCCCGCGACGCCAGCGAAGAAGACCTGAAGAAGGCCTATCGGCGCTGCGCGATGAAATACCACCCGGACCGGAATCCGGGCGACCACGCCGCCGAGGCTTCGTTCAAGGAGTGCAAGGAGGCCTACGAGGTGCTGTCCGATGCCTCCAAGCGCCGCATGTACGACCAGCATGGCCATGCCGCATTCGAACACGGCATGGGCGGTGGCGGTGGCGCGGGCGCGGGTGCGTACGCCGACATGGGCGACATCTTCGGTGACATCTTCGGCAACATCTTCGGCGGAGGCGCTGGCGCGCGCGGTCCGCGCCGCGGTGCCGACATTGGCTACGTGATGGAGCTGTCGCTGGAAGAGGCGGTCGGCGGCGTCGACAAGGAAATCGAGATTCCCACGCTGGACGAATGCGATACGTGCAAGGGCACGGGTTCGTCCGACGGCAAGCTGGAGAACTGCGGTACGTGCCACGGTCGCGGCCAGGTGAGGTTCCAGCGCGGCATCTTCTCGATGCAGCAGACCTGCCCGCATTGCGGCGGTCGCGGCAAGATCATCACAAGCCCCTGCGGCGACTGCCACGGGCAGGGCCGCATCGAGCGCACCAAGCGCCTGCAGGTCAAGATTCCCGCGGGTGTGGACAGTGGCGACCGCATCCGCCTGGCGGGCGAGGGCGAGGCCGGACCGGCGGGCGCGCCTCCAGGCGATCTCTACGTCGAGGTTCGCGTCCGTCCGCACGAGATCTTCGAGCGCGATGGCGACGACCTGCATTGCGACGTGCCGATCCGTATCTCGCAAGCGGCCCTCGGCGACATCGTGCGCGTGCCCACCCTCGACGGCGAGGTGGAGCTGCGCATTCCCGCCGAAACCCAGACCGGCAAGCAGTTCCGCCTGCGCGACCGCGGCGTGAAATCGGTGCGCAGTCGCGCGCCCGGTGACCTGTACTGCCGGGTGGTAGTGGAGACACCGGTAAACCTGACCCTCGAGCAGCGCGAGCTGCTGGAGAAGTTCGAGGCGACCTTCGTCGGTGACGGCGCGCGCAAGCACTCGCCGCGCTCGTCGACCTTCATCGATGGCGTGAAAGGCTTCTGGGATCGGATGACTTCCTGACCGCCGCCTTCCGCTGAAGCACCGACCGTCAGTGGCGGCGGGATTCGGCCGGCGCCTGCCGATGTCGGCTGGGCAGGAAACGCGCGACGCGCTAGCCTGCGCGCATGAATGGACCTCTCCGCATCCTCATCCATGGCGCCTCGGGTCGAATGGGCCAGGCGCTGCTCCGGCTCGCCGGCGAACGCCCGGATCTCCAGGTCGTGGCCGCCGTGTCCCGCCGGGTCGAATCCCGCGTGATCGACGGCGTGCCGCGGTTCGCCTCGGGTGAACTGGGCGGCGTGCCGGCCTTCGACGTCGCCATCGACTTCAGCCTGCCCGAAGGCTTCGACGGCATTCTGGATGCCTGCCGTTCCCGCGGCGCCGCACTGGTGTCGGGAACGACCGGCCTCTCGCCGGGGCAACAGGAAGCCCTGCATTCGGCTGCGTCCAGCATTGCGATCCTGTGGTCCGCGAATTTCAGCCTGGGCGTTGCCGTGTTGAATGACCTGGTCGAGCGGGCCGCGGCGGCATTGGCGGGCTGGGACTGCGACATCGTCGAATCGCACCACGTCCACAAGCAGGACGCGCCGTCCGGGACCGCGCTCGCGCTGGGCGCGTCAGCCGAGCGGGGCGGGGCACGGCCGCGCTACGCCTCGCTGCGCGCTGGCGACATCGTCGGCGAGCACCTGGTCCAGTTCACCTCGCTGGGCGAGCGGATCGAGTTGGTCCATCGCGCCACCAACCGCGATATCTTCGCGCGGGGCGCACTGCACGCGGCTTCGCGGCTGGCCGGGCGGACCCCCGGCGAGTACCGGCTGCGAGACCTGCTGGACTGACGGTGGCAGCAGGCGGAGTGTGACCGATGGCACATTCCGGATCTTGCGCCTGTCCGCCGACAGGCGGCGGAAGAGAGCTTCTTGAACTGCGTCACCATGCCGTCTAACTGGGTCGATAGGATGTCGGCTGAACCGGGGGAAAATGCATGACGATGCAGGGAGATTCATTCCCGGCAGGAAGCCGAGATCCACAGCTGCTGTTGGCCGCAATGCAGCGCATCAGCCAAGAACAATTGGGCCAGGCGCTCGAACGCATCCTGCGCCGCGCCGACGACTACCTGTTCGATAGCAGCAGCAACGGCGCGGGCGCCGAACTCACCGCGCTGCGCGACCTCCGCCGGGCGCGTACCCAGATCGCGCAGCGTTTCGATCAGTCCATCGCCGGCGGCTTCCGCAAACTGCAGGAAGCGCCCATGGCGTTGCGCGCGGTCGATGCCGCATCCCTGAGCCTCGTGACGGACGAGGCCCTCGAGGAGCAATTGGCCACCGAGCAGGTGGTCGACGGCCTTACCCGCTACCACGCCCCGGCGTTGGAGCTGCTGGACAAGCGCCTGGCCGCGCTGACCGAACGGCCGATGCTCACGGCGCGCGAGAATCCTATCGGTCCCAAGTTCCTGGCCGAGTCCCTCGGCAACGCGCTGATCGCGCTGGACGTCAGCACGAGTGTGCGGATCGTCCTCTACAAGTTCTTCGAACGCGAACTTTCCACGGCGCTGGCGCCGCTGTACGACCGGTTGAATTCGGGAATGGTGGCCGCGGGAATCCTGCCGCACATCAAGCCGACCAAGCGGGCCGAGCCGTTGCCGCATCCGAACCAGCCCGCCGATGCGCCGGCTGCCGACCCGGCCACGGTCGCCGTCGCGAACGCCGTCGCCACGCAGTTCGGGATGACCGGTCCCGGCGATCAGGCGATGTTTTCCAGCCTGCTGGGCCTGCTGCAGAGCTGGCGACAGGCCATGCATCCGACACGGGTAACCGAAGCCGGCCCGAGCATGAGCACCAACGACATGATGACGGTGCTCTCGCTGCTGCAGCGCGAGCCACCCAGGCTCCAGGACGGCGGTTCGGGCGATTCGCGCATCCCGCTCGCCGAACAGTTGCGCCGCGATGTGCTGTCCAGTGCCAAGCGCCTGGGTATGGGCGGTGACAACCTGACGCTTTCGAACGTGGACGAGGATGCGGTCGACCTGGTCGGGATGCTGTTCGACGTGTTGCTCGATGAGCGTCATTTCGAAGCGGACGTCCGCGGCAAGATCAACCGTTTGCTGGTCCCGTACATCAAGGTCGCGGTCAAGGATCGCCGCCTGTTCCTGTACAAGGCGCACCCCGCGCGTCGCCTGCTCAATGTCGTGGCGGAAGCCAGCGAGGGCAACCGCGGCGAGAGCCCGCAGGAGCGCGAGCTCATGGCGCGGGTCGACGGCACGATCAACCGCCTAGTTGCCGAGTTCAACGAAGACATCGCGATCTTCGAGACGCTGGAACAGGAACTGCGATCGTTCCTGGAGCAGCATCGCAAGCGCGTCGAGGTGACGGAGCGACGCACCGCGGAAGCCCAGCGCGGCAAGGAGCGGCTCGAACAGGCGCGCGAAGGCGTATCCGTGGATTTGGCCATAAGCCGCGACACGCGCGAGCTGCCGCCGGCGCTGGACGTCTTCATCAACCAGTACACGGCGCACCACCTCACCCAGGTGGTGCTGCGCGAAGGCAAGGATTCACCCCGCTACAACGACGCAATCAATGCGGTGACCTCGCTCCTGGTCAGCTTCGACCACGCCGAACTGGGTGTCCCGTACGACCGCTTGCCGGAACTGCCGCGCCCGGTGCTCGGTTCGATACTTGAAAGCTCCGGCATTCACGGCCAGGCCGCGGACGAGGTGCTCGCCGCGCTCGTGCGTACGCTCCGGCGCGTTTCCGCTGGCGAGAGCGTGGTCGAGATCGCCGAACAGCTTCCGGCCTCGCCGGTTCCGGTCGCGCCCGAGCCGCCGGCCGCGGACGCCATCCAGCTCGTTGCCGGGAAAGATGGCCTCGATTTCGACCCCGCCGAGGCCGAGCGCATGCGGGCGCTCGAGGTAGGCACCTGGGTTCAGCTGACCAGCGAAAGCGGGCGGGTCGAACCGGCCAAGGTGTCCTGGGTCAGTCCCATCTCGGCGCGCCTGCTGTTCGTGAACCGGCGCGGCATCCGCGTACTGGTGGCATCCGCGGAGGAACTGGCGGCGATGGCACGGCTTGGTCGAGTGCAGCTGCGCGAGGCCGATACCGCCTTCGATGACGCCATGCACCACGTGATGGGCAAGCTCAAGGCGACTGTCGTGCCGGACGGCAGCGCCGCAGCGGCCGGACCGGCGTCCGAAAGCGCCACGGCCTGAACCCGGTTCACGTGGCGTCGCAGCGCGAAATTCGCGCTGGCGTAATCATGTCCGCGCCGCTACAATTCCCGCTCGCCTGAACCCTGCCCGTCGGACCGGTCCTGACCCGAGTCCGCGGTTTGCTGCAACCTGAGTTTTGCGATTTCGCCAACGCGATCCGCTCAGCCAGGGCTGTCAGCCGCGGGATCAGTCCCCCAAGCTGCCAAGGCGATCCCCGTGACCCAACCCGCAATCCTTGCACTCGAAGACGGAACGATCTTCGAGGGCATTTCCGCAGGCGCGCCCGGCCTTTCGGTCGGCGAGGTGGTGTTCAACACCGCCATCACCGGCTACCAGGAAATCCTCACGGATCCTTCCTACGCCCGCCAGATCGTCACGCTCACGTATCCGCACGTGGGCAACACCGGCATGACCGACCAGGACGACGAAGCACGCCAGGTGTGGGCGTCCGGCCTGATCGTCCGCAACGTGCCGCGTCGCCCGAGCAACTGGCGCAGCCAGGTGTCGATGCCGGAGTGGCTGGCCACGCGCGGCATCGTCGCGATTTCCGACATCGACACCCGCAAGCTCACGCGCCTGCTGCGCGACACCGGTGCGCAGAACGGCGCGGTGATGGCCGGCGAGATCGATGTGGAGAAAGCGCTGGATGCAGCGCGCAAGTTCCCCGGCCTGAAGGGCATGGACCTGGCGAAGGTCGTGACCACGCCGACCGCCTACGAATGGAGCGACGGCCAGCTCGACCTCGACAACAACGTGTTCGTCCACGCGGATCCGAAGTTCCACGTGGTCGCCTACGATTTTGGCGTCAAGCACAACATCCTGCGCATGCTCGCCGAGCGCGGCTGCCAGGTGAGCGTCGTGCCCGCGCAGACGCCCGCCGCCGACGTGCTGGCGATGAACCCCGATGGCGTGTTCCTCTCCAACGGTCCCGGCGATCCCGAGCCTTGCGACTACGCCATCGCGGCGATCCGGGAATTCGTCGACCGCAAGATCCCGACCTTCGGCATCTGCCTTGGCCACCAGTTGCTCGGACTGGCCACCGGCGCGAAGACGGTGAAGATGAAGTTCGGCCACCACGGCGCGAATCACCCGGTGCAGGACCTGGACGGCGGACGCGTGATGATCACCTCGCAGAACCACGGTTTCGCAGTTGACGAATCGACGCTGCCGGCAAACGTGCGGGTGACCCATCGTTCGCTGTTCGACGGCAGCAACCAGGGCATCGAGCTCACCGATGCGCCGGCCTTCAGCTTCCAGGGACATCCCGAAGCGAGCCCGGGACCCCACGACGTGGGGCCGCTGTTCGATCGCTTCGTCGCTTCGATGCAACAGGCGAAGTGAGGCAGGGAACTGCCAGTTCGACCCGCAAGCGCCTGTGGCGCCGCTTGTTCGTTGCTGCGGCTCTGCTGGGCGCGTATCCGGCTTTCGTTCTGGGCGCCACGTATTCGCAGTGGTTCAAGGCCGACCTGCCGGGCGGGCGCAATGGCCCGGCCGACGCCTACCGCCACACCCTGGCGAGCGCCATCGTCGCCTACACCCTGTCGCCTCGTTGCGTGGATTGGGTGACGGTCGTGATGGAGCACGACGGGAGAGGCCCCCCGGCCCGAGCGATGGACGCGCATAACAACCGGCTCGGCGCGCGCATCGGCGCGAATGCCCCGAGCTGGGACGCAATGCAGCGAGCGGTGCTTGCTGCGGTGAAGAGCGGCGCGATCGATGCCCGATCGCCCGACCAGATTACCTGGCGTGCGCCAAGCGCATGGCAGGACCGACTTTACTGAGGAAGCCATGCCCAAGCGCACCGACATCAAGACCGTAATGATCATCGGCGCCGGTCCGATCGTGATCGGCCAGGCCTGCGAGTTCGACTACTCCGGCGCCCAGGCATGCAAGGCCCTGCGCGACGAGGGTTACCGCGTGGTGCTGGTCAACAGCAATCCCGCGACGATCATGACCGACCCGAACATGGCCGACGCCGTGTACATCGAGCCGATCAACTGGCAGACGGTCGAGAAGATCATCGCCAAGGAAAAGCCCGATGCGTTGCTGCCGACGATGGGCGGCCAGACCGCGCTGAACTGCGCGCTGGACCTCGCCGACAACGGGGTGCTGGAAAAGTACAACGTCGAGCTGATCGGCGCGTCGCGTGAAGCCATCCGCATGGCCGAGGATCGCGAACTGTTCCGCATCGCAATGAAGGACATCGGCCTGGAATGCCCCAAGGCCGAAGTCGCCAGGACCTTCGAGCAGGCCGTCGAGATCCAGGCGAAGGTCGGCTATCCGACCATCATCCGTCCGAGCTTCACCCTCGGCGGCACCGGCGGCGGCATCGCCTACAACAAGGAGGAGTTCGAGGAGATCGCCAAGCGCGGCCTCGAGCTTTCGCCGGTGCACGAGATCCTGGTGGAGGAATCGGTGCTGGGCTGGAAGGAGTTCGAGATGGAAGTGGTCCGCGACCGGGCGGACAACTGCATCATCGTCTGCTCGATCGAGAACTTCGACGCGATGGGCGTGCACACCGGCGACTCGATCACCGTCGCCCCGGCGCAGACCCTGACCGACAAGGAGTACCAGCGCCTGCGCGACGCCTCGATCGCGGTGTTGCGCAAGATCGGCGTCGATACCGGCGGCTCCAACGTCCAGTTCGGCATCAATGCGACCAATGGCCGCGTGGTGGTCATCGAGATGAACCCGCGCGTGTCGCGCTCCTCGGCGCTGGCTTCCAAGGCGACGGGCTTCCCGATCGCGAAGGTCGCCGCCAAGCTCGCCGTGGGCTACACCCTGGACGAGTTGAAGAACGAGATCACCGGCGGCAAGACCCCGGCGTCGTTCGAACCGACGATCGACTACGTCGTCACCAAGATCCCGCGCTTCGCGTTCGAGAAGTTCCCGCAGGCCGATGCCCGACTGACCACCCAGATGAAGTCGGTGGGCGAGGTGATGGCGATGGGCCGCACCTTCCAGGAATCGCTGCAGAAGGCGCTGCGTGGCCTGGAAACCGGCAAGGTGGGTCTCGACCCGACTGGCTTGAACCTCGCCAGCGAGGAAGGCCTCACCATCCTCAGGCGCGAACTGAAGGAGCCGGGTCCGGAACGCATGTTCCATATCGGCGACGCCTTCCGTGCCGGCATGAGCGTGGAGGACGTGCACGCGTTGTCCTTCGTCGATCCGTGGTTCCTCGACCAGATCGAGGAGATCATCGCCACCGAGAAGGAAGTTGCCAGCGGCGGCCTGGGTTCGCTCGATGCCAAGCGCATGCGCGCCCTCAAGCGCATGGGCTTCTCCGATGCGCGCCTGGCCCAGTTGACCGGAACCGACGAGACCGCCGTGCGCACGCTGCGCCGCGCGCTCAAGGTGCGCCCGGTGTACAAGCGGGTGGACTCGTGTGCCGCGGAGTTCGCCACCAGCACCGCCTATCTGTACTCGACCTACGAGGACGAGTGCGAGGCGCAGCCGACCGACCGCAGGAAGATCGTCGTGCTCGGCGGCGGCCCCAACCGCATCGGCCAGGGCATCGAGTTCGACTACTGCTGCGTGCATGCCGCGCTTGCCCTGCGCGAGGACGGCTATGAAACGATCATGGTCAATTGCAACCCGGAGACCGTGTCGACCGACTACGACACCTCCGACCGCCTTTACTTCGAGCCGCTGACGCTGGAAGACGTGCTGGAGATCTGCGATCTCGAGAAGCCCGAGGGCGTGATCGTGCAGTACGGCGGGCAGACCCCTCTGAAGCTGGCGCGCGCGCTCGAAGCCAACGGCGTGCCGGTCATCGGCACCTCGCCGGATTCGATCGACCTGGCCGAGGACCGCGAGCGCTTCCAGAAGCTGGTGCAGGACCTGGGACTGGCCCAGCCGCTCAACCGCACCGCGCGTAATCCCGAGGAGGCCCTGCTGCTCGCGTCGCAGATCGGCTATCCCCTGGTGGTGCGGCCCAGTTACGTGCTCGGCGGCCGCGCGATGGAAATCGTGCACACCGATGCCGACCTGACCCGCTACATCCGCGACGCGGTGAAGGTTTCGAACGATTCACCGGTGCTGCTCGACCGCTTCCTGGACAATGCCGTGGAATGCGACGTCGACGTCATCGCCGACAAGGACGGCAACGTGCTGGTCGGCGGCGTCATGGAGCACATCGAAGAGGCGGGCGTGCATTCGGGCGACTCGTCGTGCTCGCTGCCGCCGTATTCGCTCTCCGCCGAAGTGCAGGACAAGCTGCGAGCTCAAGTGGTGGCACTGGCAAAGGCGCTGAACGTCGTCGGCCTGATGAACACCCAGTTCGCTGTCACCTTCGACGAACAGGGCCGGGACACCGTCTACCTGATCGAGGTGAACCCGCGCGCCTCGCGCACCGTCCCGTTCGTGTCCAAGGCCACCGGCATGCCGCTGGCCAAGATCGCGGCGCGTTGCATGGTCGGCCAGACGCTGGCGGAGCAGGGCGCGGTCAAGGAGATCATCCCGGAGTACTACTCGGTCAAGGAAGCGATCTTCCCGTTCGCCAAGTTCCAGGGCGTCGATCCGATTCTCGGGCCGGAGATGCGCTCCACCGGCGAGGTGATGGGCGTGGGCCGCAATTTCGGCGCGGCGATGGCGCGCGCGCAGGAGGCGGGTGGCATCAGGGCACTGCCGGCGAGAGGCAAGGTCTTCATCTCGGTGCGCGATCCGGACAAGCAGCGCGTGTTGCAGGTGGCGCAGGACCTGGTCAAGCGCGGCTATTCGCTGGTGGCCACGTCCGGCACGCATGCCTTCCTGGTTGCCAATGGCCTGGAATGCGAGCGCATCAACAAGGTGCTGGAAGGCCGCCCGCACATCGTCGACCTGATCAAGAACGGCGAGGTGGTCTACATCATCAACACCACGGAAGGACGCCAGGCGATCAACGATTCGTTCTCGATCCGTCGCGAGGCGCTGCAGCAGCGCGTGACCTACTCGACGACCGTGTCGGGTGCGCGTGCGCTGGTGAACTCGCTGGACTATCGCGGCACCGGCCCGGTCTGGTCGTTGCAGGAACTGCATGCGGAAGTGAACGGCGCTGCCTGAGATCCCGCCGTCATCCCCCGGCGCGCCGGGATGACGATTCGCGCGATCTGAGACAGAATCGGCCCCAGAAAGGCCGCCATACGCGTGGCCTGAATCGGACAAGAAGAAATGCGAGCTCCCATCACCATGAAAGGCGCGCAACGCCTGCGCGCCGAACTGGAAGAACTCAAGTCGGTCAAGCGCCCGGCCGTGATCAATGCGATCGCCGAAGCGCGTGCGCACGGCGACCTCAAGGAAAACGCCGAGTACCACGCCGCCCGCGAGCAGCAGGGCTTCATCGAAGGCCGCATCAAGCAGCTCGAGGCCGAGCTGTCCCACGCGCAGGTCATCGACGTGTCCTCGCTGAATGCCGGCTCGCGCGTCGTTTTTGGCGCAACCGTCGAGCTGGCCGATGCGGATACAGACGAGGAGAAGAAGTACCAGATCGTTGGCGACCTCGAGGCCGACATCAAGATGGGCCTGATCGCGATCTCTTCGCCGGTGGCGCGCGCACTGATCGGCAAGCATGAAGGCGACACGATCACGATCGATGCCCCGGGCGGCACCCGCGAGTACGAGATCGTCAGCGTCAGCTATCAGGGCTGAGATCGCCACGATGGCCTCGGCGATGTTGTTGCTGCCAAGCCGCGACAGTTTTGGCGGCCAGCGCCTGGCGCCCGGGGTCGCCAGGGCGCTTGGGCGTGGCGACCGCGAGGCGGTGGACGGCGCGCAGCGTGCCCGCATCTTCGACATCCTTCCGCGCGGCTGGCCCGCAGCTGCCGTGACGCGACAGCGCGATGCCGGCGACGCTGCCCTTGCCGCATGGCTCCGCGCCGATCCGGCGTACGTCCGCCCGGACATCAATGGCGCGCGCCTGCTCGCCTACGGGGAGGCGCTCGCGCTGTCGCGGGAGGAGGTGGACGAACTGTTGCGCCCGCTGCGACCCCTGTTCGGTGATGCGGGTTTCCCGATCGATGCTCCGACGCCGTCGCGCTGGTACCTGCGGTTGCCGCAACAGGCCCGGCTGCCTGCATTCAACGGCCCGGACGAAGCACTGGGCGCGGATCTCTTCGAACACCTGCCGGAAGGGCCCGAAGGCCGGCGCTGGCGCGCGTTGCTCAGCGAAGCGCAAGTGGTCCTGCACAACCATCCGGTGAACCAGAAGCGCATTTCTACCGGCAAGGCTCCGGTGAATTCGCTGTGGTTCTGGGGCGCAGGCGCGCTGCCGGACCACGTCACCGCGTCCTTTTCGGCGATCTTCAGCGACGACGACGCCGTGCAAGCCTTTGCCACACTGGCCAAGGCGACGGCAATGCCCTTGCCGCCGCGCTGGGGCGCTGGCGGAGGCGATCGCGTGTTCGACCTGCGCCATATGCGTGACCTGGCGCTGCTGCAGTCGCAGTGGGTGGAGCCGATGCTGCGCGACCTGCAGGCCGGCGCGCTCGGCGCGGCGTGGCTGGATTTCGCCGACGGCGCCCGGTTCGCGCTGCGTGCCCGCCAACGCTGGCGCTTCTGGCGCCGGCCGCTGCATTCGATCGCGGCATGAAGGCGATGCCCCGACTTGTCCGTCGCGCGGTCGCCGACGTCGACGGCTGGCCGGAGAGCTTCCCGGCACTGCTCGCGCGGCTGTATGCCGCGCGTGGCGCCTCGGGAATCGAGCAGGCGCAGCCGAAGCTGGCCAACCTGCTTCCACCGGACCTCCTCGACGGGATGGATGCCGCACTGGCCCTGCTGTCCGAGGCCATGGCCGGCGACCAGCACATCGTCGTGGTCGGCGATTTCGACTGCGACGGCGCCACGGCTTGTGCCGTCGGCGTGCGCGGCCTGCGCATGCTCGGCGCGAAACATGTGTCCTATGCCGTGCCCAACCGGATGGTGCACGGGTATGGCCTGTCGCCATCGCTTGTGGACGAGCTCGCGGCCCTGCGGCCCGACCTCGTGGTCACCGTCGATCATGGCATCGCCTGCCATGCCGGGATCGATGCGGCGAAGCAGCGTGGCTGGAAAGTGCTCGTCACCGACCACCACCTGCCAGGCGATTCGCTGCCGGCCGCAGATGCAATCGTGGATCCGAACCTGCGCGGCGACCGCTTTCCCAGCAAGGCGCTGGCGGGCGTGGGCGTGATGTTCTACGTGCTGCTGGCGTTGCGGAAGCAGCTGCGGGAGGCCGGGCACTATCCCGATGGCGCGCCGGACCTGTCGCAACTGCTCGACCTCGTCGCCGTCGGTACCGTCGCCGATCTGGTGCCGTTGGACGCCAACAATCGGGCCCTGGTCGGGGCGGGACTGCGCCGGCTGCGGGCCGGGCAGGGTTGCGCGGGTCTGCAAGCGCTGATCGAGGTCTCGCAACGCGACGCCGCGCGCCTGACTGCAGCCGACATCGGTTACGCCATCGGGCCGCGCATCAACGCCGCGGGGCGCCTGGAAGACATGGCGCTCGGGATCGAATGCCTGCTTACCGACGATCGGGCGCGGGCGCGCGACATCGCCGCCATGCTCAACGAAATCAACGGCGAGCGTCGCGCCGTGCAACAGCAGATGACCGAGGAAGCCGAGCGCGCCCTCGGTGCGCTGCCGGCGGACGCCGGCGGCAGCGACCGCGTTGCATTCTGCTTTTTCGACGCCGAATGGCATCCCGGCGTAGTCGGGCTGGTCGCGTCCAAGATGAAGGAGCGGCTGCACCGGCCGGTCATCGCATTCGCACCGGCCGAGCCCGGAAGCGACCGCCTGCGCGGTTCCGCCCGCTCGATTGCCGGCTTCCACATGCGCGACGCGCTCGCCGAGGTCGCAGCCCGTCATCCCGGGCTGATCGAGCGGTTCGGCGGCCATGCGATGGCGGCGGGTCTGTCGCTGCCGCTGGCGTGCTTGCCGGACTTCGAGCGGGCGTTCGCACAGTGCGCGGCGCGCGGACTGACACCCGAACTGTTGCAGGCGGAGATCCTCAGCGATGGCGAACTCGCGTCCGGCGAATTCGACCGCCGCCACGCCGAGCTGCTGCGCGACGCGGGCCCGTGGGGGCAGGGATTTCCCGAGCCCCAGTTCGATGGCGAGTTCGACGTGCTCGCGACCCGGGTCGTGGGCGAGCGCCACCTCAAGCTGGAGCTCGGGCATGCCGGCAGGCGCCTCAATGCGATCCATTTCGGCGGCTGGGAGGGCGTGGCGCCGACCGGGCGCGTGCGCGTCGCCTATCGCCTGGAGCCCGATGACTACCGGGGCGGCGATGCCGTCCAGCTGGTGATCGTGCACCGCGAGCCGGCCTGAGCCCGCAAGGCTCGGCCCGCTTGCTAGAATTCGCGGTCTTCACCGCAACAGCATCCATCGATGATCGAGCTCAATCCCGTCCGCCAGCGCATCGCCGACCTCCGTGGCCGGCTGGATGCGCTGAGGGGGTATCTTTGACTACGACCAGAAGGTCGAACGTCTCGAAGAAGTGAACCGGGAGCTGGAAAGCCCCGATATCTGGAACAACGCCGAGTACGCCCAGACCCTGGGCCGCGAACGCTCGCAACTTGAGAAAGTGGTCAACGGCATCCGCAGCCTCACCGAGGGCCTGGTGGGCGCGGGCGAACTGCTGGAACTGGCCGAAATGGAGGACGACGAGAGCACGGCGCTCGCCGTCGTCGACGACGTCGAACGCTACGCGAAAGACGTGGAGAAGCTGGAGTTCCAGCGCATGTTCTCCGGGAAGATGGATGCGTCCAACGCCTTCGTCGACATCCAGGCCGGCGCCGGCGGGACCGAAGCCCAGGACTGGGCCGAGATCCTGCTGCGCATGTACCTGCGCTGGTGCGAATCGCGCGGTTGGAAGACCGAACTGATGGAAGCCAGCGGCGGCGACGTCGCCGGCATCAAGTCGGCCACGCTGCGCGTGGAGGGCGACTTCGCCTACGGCTGGCTCAAGACCGAGACCGGCGTGCACCGCCTGGTGCGCAAGTCGCCGTTCGACTCCGACAACCGGCGGCACACGAGCTTCACTTCGGTGTTCGTGTCGCCCGAAGTCGACGACAACATCGACATCGACATCAATCCGGCGGATTTGAAGACCGACGTGTACCGCTCCTCGGGTGCCGGTGGCCAGCACGTGAACAAGACCGAATCCGCGGTGCGCATCACCCACGTCCCGACCGGCATCGTCGTGGCGTGCCAGACCGGCCGCAGCCAGCACCAGAACCGCGACAACGCGATGAAGATGCTCGCCGCGAAGCTGTACGAGCTGGAGATCCAGAAGCGCAACGCCGAGCGTGATGCGGTGGAAGCGACCAAGTCCGACATCGGCTGGGGCAGCCAGATCCGCAACTACGTGCTCGACCAGAGCCGCATCAAGGACCTGCGTACCGGCATCGAGCGCAGCGACACGCAGAAGGTGCTCGACGGCGACCTGGATGAGTTCGTCGAAGCGAGCTTGAAGGCGGGCCTCGAGGCCGGTTCCAAACGCAGTGACGCGGCCTAAGCCGCATTGGCCGCGCGAGCGGCGTTCACGGACCAGCCCTTCCTCCAGCAATCGCGCCCTGCGACATTCCTGACGACACGACGATGACCGACGACACGACCCTGCCGCCCGATGAGAACCACCTGATCGCCGAGCGCCGCGCCAAGCTCAAGGCGCTGCGCGAGCAGGGCGTGGCCTTCCCCAACGACTTCCGTCGTGCGGACTATGCGGGCGACCTGCAGCAGCAGTACGCCGACGCCGGGAAGTGGACCGCGGAAGCACTGGAATCCGGCGCGCCGCGCGTTGTCGTCGCCGGCCGCATCCTGCTCAAGCGCGTGATGGGCAAGGCCAGCTTCGTGCAGATCCAGGACGAATCGGGGCGCATCCAGCTGTTCCTGCAGGCCAACAACCTCGGCGACGCCTACGAGGCGTTCAAGGGCTGGGACGCCGGGGACATCGTCGGCGCCGAGGGCGTGCTTACGCGTACCAAAACCGGCGAGTTGTCGGTCCGCGCCGACCGCCTGCGCCTGCTCACCAAGTCGCTGCGTCCGTTGCCGGACAAGTTCCATGGCCTGGCCGACGTGGAACAGCGTTACCGGCAGCGCTACGTCGACCTGATCGTTTCGCCCGAGTCGCGCGACGTGTTCGTGAAGCGCTCCAAGATCATCCGCGCCATGCGCGCCTGGCTGGATGCGCGCCGCTTCCTCGAGGTCGAAACCCCGATGATGCATTACATCCCGGGTGGCGCCGCGGCCAAGCCATTCGTCACGCACCACAATGCGCTCGACCTGCAATTGTTCCTGCGCGTGGCGCCCGAGCTGTATCTCAAGCGACTCACCGTCGGCGGCCTGGAGCGCGTCTACGAGATCAACCGCAACTTCCGCAACGAGGGCGTGTCCACGCGCCACAATCCGGAATTCACCATGCTCGAACTGTACGAGGCCTACGCCACGTACAACGAGGTCATGGACTTGACGGAGAACCTCATCCGCGACGTGGCCCGCGAAGTATTGGGCACGACGGTCATGGAGTGGGACGGCGCCACCATCGACGTCGGCCCGGCCTTCCGCCGCTGGCGCCTGGACGAGGCCGTGCGCGAGAAGAACCCCGAGATCAGCGTCGCCGAATGCCGCGACCGGGAGGCATTGGCCCGGCATTGCGAGCGCCTGCGCATCCCGGTGAAGTCCGGCTACGGCTGGGGCAAGCTGCTCCTGGAGATTTTCGAGAAGACCGTCGAGGGCAAGCTGGAGCAGCCCACGTTCATCACCCACTACCCGGTGGAAGTGTCGCCGCTGGCCCGCGAGAGCGACAACGAGAAGGGCATTACCGACCGCTTCGAGCTGTTCATCAACGGCAAGGAGCTCGCCAATGGCTTCTCCGAGCTGAACGACCCCGAGGACCAGGCCGCGCGCTTCCAGGCGCAGGTCGAGGCGAAGGAAGGCGGGGACGACGAGGCCATGCATTACGACGCGGACTACATCCGTGCCCTCGAGGTCGGCCTGCCCCCAACCGGTGGGCTTGGCATCGGCATCGATCGCCTGGTGATGCTGATGACGGGTTCGGCATCCATCCGCGACGTACTGCTGTTCCCTTACATGCGCCCCGAGGCCTGAGGCCCGGCGGAGCGTTCACACGTAATCGGGCATGAATCCGGCCAACAGCGGATCATTGCGCACGGCCCGTGATGCCGCGCTATGCTCCCCGCAACAGCCAAGGATGAATGGCGCAGGCCACAAGGGGGAAGTTGCGTGGATGTCGTAATAGTCGATGACCAGACGTCGGCGCGCACGATGTTGCGCCACATCATCGAGGACATTGCTTCCGAGCTGCGGGTGCACGACTTCGGCGAGCCCGCAGCGGCCCTGGACTGGTGCGAATCCAACCAGCCCGACCTGCTGTTGCTCGACTACCGCATGCCGGGCATCGACGGGCTGGAGTTCGCGCGCCGGTTCCGCCGAGCGCCGCTGCACCGCGACATCCCGATCATCCTGGTCACCGTCGTCGGCGACGAGCCCATCCGCCAGGCCGCGCTCGATGCGGGCGTCATCGACTTCCTCGTCAAGCCGGTCCGGCCGCGTGAGCTGCGCGCGCGTTGCCGCAACCTGCTGCAGCTGCGGCAGCAGTCCGAAAACGTCAAGCAGCGCGCGATGTCGCTGGAGCAGCGCCTGCTAGCGAGCATGCACGAGGTCGAAGAGCGCGAGAGGGAAACACTCCACCGCCTGGCCCGTGCGATCGAATACCGCGATGCGGGCACGAGCGCATGGCTCGAGCGCATGTCGCATGTCGCTGGCCTGATCGCCGAACAGCTCGGCATGTCGGAGGACGAAGCGCGCCTGGTCGAAATGGCCGCGCCCCTCCACGACGTCGGCAAGATTGCGATTCCGGATTCCGTGCTGCTCAAGCCCGGTCCGCTGACCGAGGACGAGATCGCGGTGATGCGCCAGCACCCGCGTATCGGCCACGAACTGCTCAGTGGCAGCCAGAACCGCTTCATCCAAGCCGGTGCGGTGATCGCACTGCGCCATCACGAGCGTTACGACGGCAGCGGCTATCCCGACGGCCTGATCGGCGAGGAGATTCCGCTGGAGGCCCGGATCGTTGCGGTTGCCGACGTTTTCGATGCGCTGGTTTCACCGCGTCCCTACAAACACGCTTGGGAAATGGACGCGGCCCTGGGATACCTGTACTCGCAGCGCGGTCGGCTGTTCGATCCGCGCTGCGTGGATGCCCTCATGCGCAGCCGCGAGCGGCTGGAAGACATTTGCCAACGTTATTCGCGGGTATCCCGGCGTCCTGGCACGGAGTAGGCGATGTCGCACCTCCTGCAATTGCTGAAGGCACGCCTGTCCGGCCGCCCGGACAGCGAGCATGCGCAGGACATCATCCGCATAGTCATCACCGCGCTGTTCATCACCTACCTGGGCTGGCGCTACCTGTTCCTGGACAGCGATGACACGCTGCTCCAGACCTGGCTGATCCTGGTTGGCGAACTGGCGGTGGCGCTGGGGCTGCTCGTCGCGATCGTGATGCAGCCTGCCAGTTCCGATCCGCGGCGCTGGATCGGCATGCTCACCGACTACACGGCGATGGGCTGGATCATGTGCATCCAGGGCGAGCCGGCTTCGCCTCTGTACGCGGTGTACCTTTGGGTCACCATCGGCAACGGCATGCGTTACGGCCATCGCTACCTGCGAGCCGCCACGGCGCTCGCCACGGTGTCGTTCTTCCTCGTCATCCAGATCTCGCCGTATTGGCGGGGCAATCCGTACCTCTCCTGGGGCCTGCTGCTGGGGCTGACGGCAGTTCCGCTGTACTTCGATTCGCTGTTGCGGGCATTGACCAGCGCGGTCGACGACGCGCGCAAGGCCAACGAGGCCAAGAGCCGCTTCCTTGCGAACATGAGCCATGAGTTCCGGACGCCGCTCAATGGGCTGGCCGGCATGTCGGAGGTCCTGGCGACCACGCGGCTCGATACCGAACAGCGCGAGTGCGTGAACACCATCCAGGCCTCGACGCGCAGCCTGCTGGCCCTGGTAGAGGATGTGCTCGACATCTCGGCGATCGAAGCTGGCAAGCTCAAGCTCGACATCACCGAGTTCTCGGTGCGCGAAGTGGTCGGCAACATCGGGCTGATCCTCCTGCCGCAGGCGCGGGCGAAGCAACTGGCGTATCTGGCGGAAGTCGCCGACGACGTTCCGGACCCGGTGCTGGGGGATGCAGGGCATCTGCGCCAGGTGCTGCTGAACCTCGCTGGCAATGCGGTCAAGTTCACCGACCAGGGCTCCGTGCGCCTGGAGGCCGTGGTCATCGCGCGCACGGCCGAACAGGTCCGGTTGCGGTTTACGGTCAGCGACACCGGGATCGGCATACCCGAGTCGATGCGGCAGCGCTTGTTCGAGGCGTTCGAACAGGCCGATGCCGGATTGGCTCGCCGCTACGGCGGCACCGGGCTGGGAACGACCATCGCCAAGGGTCTGACCGAGGCGATGGGGGGCAGCATTGGATTCGAAAGCGTGGAGCAGCGCGGCACGCGCTTCTGGGTCGAGTTGCCGTTCGCAGTGCGGGTCGCTTCTGCACCGGCCGCCGAAGCGGAGCGCGGGGCGATCGAGCCGCCGGTTGCGTCGCCCAAGAACATCATCTCCTTCGGCGATCCCTTCCTGCGCCACAGGGCGCGCGTGCGCAGCCTCTCGGTCATCATCGCGGATGACCACGCCGCCAACCGCACCGTGCTGCAACGCTTGCTGGAAAAGGCCGGCCATCGGGTCACCAGTGTCGATGGCGGCGAAGCGGTGCTGGAAGCGGTTGCGGCGTTCGACTACGACGCGGTGATCGCGGATCTGCACATGCCGGACGTGAGCGGCCTGGACCTGCTGCGCCAGTTGCGCGTGATGCAGGCCGGAAGTCCGACGCGCACGCCGGTCCTGATTCTCAGCGCGGACGTCACGCCGGAGTCCATCCAGGCCTGCCAGCAGGCCGGGGCGCGTGCGTTCCTCTCCAAGCCCGTGGCCACCGCCAGGCTGCTGGACGTCCTGGCCGAGATCGCCGCCAACGGCCGCATCACCACGCCGGTTATCGCGGTGCGCGAAGATGCGCCGAACCCCGACGGCATCTTCGACAGTTCGGTGCTGGACGAACTCGATGCCCTGGGCATGGGCGAGGGGTTCGAACGCGAATTCATCGCCCAGTGCCTGCGGGACGCCGACGGTTGCCTGGCCGGGCTGACCAGCGCAGGCGAAGCCAAGGACTGGGAGCGCCAACGCGAACAGGCGCACGCGCTCAAGGGCGTCGCCAGCAACCTCGGCCTGATCAAGCTGGCGGCGGCGGGCGGCGAAATGATGCGGCTGCCGGACTGGCAGCTCGGTAACGAGTGGCGCAAACGGCGAGACGATATCGAGGGCATGCTGCAGCAAGGGCGTGCCGCACTCGATGACCGTCAGCGCGAACGCAGACAGCGTGACAGCGGCCAGGCGGAATAACCGCCTTCCCCATCAAGCCTGCCGACTGGCAGGCCCAAGCCCGGCGCGCGAGGCCGGGCCCGATTCCCCTCCGACCTTACCTGGCCGATCAGGCCATTGCGGCACTGCTGCGGCGTGTCTGCGCGCGGACCAGCCGATCCATCGTCCTGAGAGACTTGTCACCGAGCTGCAGCGCGGTATCCACCCAGATTTCAGTGATCCGCATCATCTCCTCGAGCGTTACCGATTGCGCGAAGGAGCGAACCTTGTGCATCGCGGCACGAGCATGCGGGGTGCGACGGTTCGCACGGATGACATCTTCGACGGCCTGCGCACCGCCGCCGCGCGGGGCGAGGATGTCGACGAGGCCCATCTTGTACATCTCTTCGCTGGAATACACGTTGCCTTCGAGCATCAGCTTTTCGGCCTGGTGCGGCGGTATCCGCTTGCACAGGAACGAGTAGGCGCCCATTCCCGGGAATAGGTCGAAGAGCACTTCGGGAAGGCCCATCAGCGCGCCTTCCTCGGCAATGATCGTGTGACAGCTCAATGCAGCCTCGAACCCGCCTCCCAAGGCATCGCCCTGGACGAGTGCAATGCTGTGGGCGCCCGCACCGAGCCCATCGTGGAAGGCGTGCACCCCGCGCACGCACTGGCGTGCGTAATCGAGCAGGCCCTGGCGGTCGCCGGCCCGGATCAGGCGGCAGAAGAGCTCCAGGTCGCCACCAAGGTTGAACGCGTCGCCGTCGGACGCCAGCACGATGTGCGGGACGGCTTCGGTCGAGGGGCCTCGGGCCCTGAGCCGGCCGCCCAGGCTGCGCTGGTAATCCAGGATGTCGTTCACGAGCTGGCTCGAGAAGCACGCCCGCTGTCCAGGAACAGCGTCCGCATGCATGTGGCACCAGTAAACATCGCGCCCGGGTTCTTCGATCACGCGCAGGGTGTGACCGGTATCTGGACGTGGGAACGGGTGAACGGCTGACATAGCAAATCCTCCGAAGGGGTGCCGCCCGGCCGGTCGCGCGTTTTTTGGACGGCAATGGGGTCAGGTGAATTGCGTCCGACGGGGGGATTCTATGCCCCTAAAACGAAGCGCCCGCAAGGGCAAGGCCTTGCGGGCGCCTGAAAGCGGAGATTCGGGGCTTCAGGCCTTCGCGGGTGCGTCGCGCAGCTCGCGGCGGAGGATTTTGCCGACATTGGTTTTTGGCAGCTCGCTGCGGAACTCGACGTACTTGGGCTGCTTGTATCCCGTCAGGTTTTCGCGCGCATGCGCCTTCACCTGGTCGGCCGAGAGGGTGGGGTCCTTCTTCACGATGACGACCTTCACGGCCTCGCCGGATTTGTCGTCTGGCACGCCCACCGCCGCGACTTCGAGCACGCCCGGCATCATCGCGATCACATCCTCGACTTCGTTCGGATAAACGTTGAAGCCGGAGACCAGGATCATGTCCTTCTTGCGGTCGACGATGTAGAAGAACCCCTTCTCGTCCATCTTCGCCATATCGCCGGTGTGCAGCCAGCCCTGGTCGTCGATGACCTTGCTGGTTTCCTCCGCGCGGTTCCAATAGCCGCGCATCACCTGCGGGCCCTTGATGCAAAGCTCGCCGACTTCGCCGACGGCTAGCTGGCGGCTCTCTTCGTCCTTGACGCAGGCATCGGTGGATGGAATCGGCAGGCCGATCGCGCCGTTGTAGGCCTTGAGGTCCATCGGGTTGATGCAGGCCGCCGGCGAGGTTTCGGTGAGGCCGTAGGCTTCGATCAGGGTGACGCCGGTCACCTGCTTCCAGCGATCGGCCACGGCGCGCTGCACGGCCATGCCGCCGCCCAGCGTCAGGTGCAACTTGGAGAAATCGACCTGGTCGAAACCGGGAGTGTTCAACAAGCCATTGAACAGGGTGTTGACCCCGGTGATCGCGGTGAACGGAACCTTCTTCAGCTCCTTGACGAAACCCTGCATGTCGCGCGGGTTGGTGATCATGTAGTTCAATCCGCCGAACTTCATGAATACCAGGCAGTTCGCCGTCAACGCGAAGATGTGGTACAGCGGCAGCGCGGTGATGATGATTTCCTCGCCTGGCTTCACGTTGGTGCCGACCCACGCCGCCGCCTGCTGCATGTTGGCGACCAGGTTGCGATGGGTGAGCATCGCGCCCTTGGACACGCCGGTGGTGCCGCCGGTGTACTGCAGGAAGGCGATGTCTTCCGGATCGATCTGTACCGCCGGGAGCGTCTTGAGCTGGCCGATGACCAGTGCATCGCGGAAGCGGACCATGCCCGGAATGTCGTAGTCCGGCACCATCTTCTTCACGTGGCGCAGGACGAAATTGACGATCGATCCCTTCGGGAATCCGAGCATGTCGCCCAGACCCGTGGTGATCACCTGCTTGACCGAAGTGTCCGCGATGACTTCCTGGACGGTGTGGCCGAAGTTGTCCAGCACTACCAGGACGCTCGCCCCTGCGTCGACGAGCTGGTGCTTGAGCTCGCGCGCCGTGTACATCGGATTGACGTTGACCACCGTCAGGCCCGCGCGCAGGGTGCCGAAGATGGCGATCGGGTACTGCAGGCAGTTGGGCATCATGATGGCGACGCGATCGCCCTTCTTCAGCCCCAGTTCGCCAAGCAGATAGGCGGCGAACTGCTTGCTGAGGCGGTCGACCTCACCGTAGCTCAGCACCTTGCCGAGATTGGCGAATGCCGGACGGTCGCGGTAGGCGTCGATGGCCTTCTCGAGCACGGAAACGACTGACGGAAACTCGCTCATGTCGATTTCCGCCGGCACGCCTGCCGGGTACTCGGCCAGCCACGGACGTTCATTGCTCATCGCGATCCCCTCTTTAATCGGCGATTCGTATCGTTGTGATCGTCGAGCGGCTTGAAATGCGCCGCCGTACGGTCGTTCCGGTCGATTGGAGCATAGGGCCTATGGGCTGGCAAGGCAGGCGCGCGCAGGTAGTGGCCCGGCGTAGGCTTGGGCGGAAGAGCGATGGGGTGAAGCGGATGGAAAGGAAAAATCGGGCTGTGGCCGGGGCCGCGTTCTGGCGGCTTGTGCTGCTGGTCGTTGCGCTTGCTGCGTGTGCGAAGTCAGCGCCGGAGGAAGCACTCCGCTCCACCATGGCGGCCCTCCAGGGTGCCATCGAACGGCACGATGCCTCGGCGGTTCGCGATGCACTGGCGGATGACTTCATCGGGCCGGACGGGCTGGATCGCGCAGGCGCGCAGCGCTTGGCGCAAGCGATGTTCCTGCGCTATCGCGATGTGGAAGTGAGCGTGGGCCCGATGGATATCGCCCTGCAGTCGCAGCATGCGACCGTCCGTTTCACGGCCGCGCTGTCTGGCGCGGAGGGCGCGCTGCCCGACAGCGGCAGGTCTACGACGTCGAAACCGGTTGGCGACTCGAAGATGGCGAGTGGCGCCTGGTCAATGCCCGTTGGACATCCCGGCTCTGAGGCGGAAAGGGGCAGGGCGGTTGCACCGCCCGCCCGGATTCCGCGCCTCGCTACGCGCCCTTCCTGGCGGCGAGCTGGCGCAGCACGTAGTGCAGGATGCCGCCATGGCGGAAATACTCGACTTCCTTCGGCGTCAGTAGCAGCACCTTTACCTCGAACCTGATCTCGCGGCCGTCCGGCTTGCGCGCAGTCACCGTCGCTGTCTTCGAGGTGCCGTCCTCCAGGCCCGTGATGTCGACGGTTTCCGAGCCGTCCAGGCCGAGCTTCTGCGCGTTCTGTCCCTCGCAGAAGGCCAGTGGCAGCACGCCCATGCCGACCAGGTTCGAGCGGTGGATGCGTTCGAAGGTCTCGGCGACAACCGCCTTCACACCAAGCAGGTTGGTGCCCTTGGCCGCCCAGTCGCGCGACGAACCGGTGCCGTATTCCTTGCCCGCGAACACCACCAGCGGCACGCCTTCGGCCTTGTAGCGCATGGCTGCGTCGTAGATGGACATCTTCTCGGTCGCGCCGTGCTCGCCGTGGTAGATCGTGTTGCCGCCTTCCTCGCCCCCGAGCATCAGGTTCTTGATCCGGATGTTGGCGAAGGTGCCGCGCACCATCACGTCGTCGTTGCCGCGGCGGGATCCATAGCTGTTGAAGTCCGCCGGTTGCACCCCGCGTTCGACCAGGAAGCGGCCCGCGGGCGAATCCTTCTTGATGTTGCCCGCGGGCGAGATGTGGTCCGTGGTGATGGAATCGCCGAAGATGCCCATCACGCGCGCGCGTTGCACGTCCTCGATGGTTCCGACGTGCATCGTCATGCCATCGAAGTAGGGCGGGTTCTTGATGTAGGTGGAGGACGCGTCCCAGTGGAACGATTCGCCTTCGGGTGAGGCGATCTGGTTCCAGCGCGAATCGCCCTTGAATACGTCGGCGTAATTCTGTGCGAACAGCTCCGGCCCGACCGTGGCGGAGATGACGTCGCCGATCTCCTTGTTGGTCGGCCAGATGTCGCGCAGGAACACGTCCTTGCCGTCCGGCGTATGGCCGAGCGGCTCCTTGCTCAGGTCGATGTCGACGGTCCCTGCCAGGGCATACGCCACCACCAGCGGCGGCGAGGCCAGGTAGTTCATCTTCACTTCTGGATGCACGCGGCCCTCGAAGTTGCGGTTGCCCGACAGCACCGATGCGACGACGAGTTCGTTCTCAGCGATGCCCTTGGACACTTCGTCCGGCAGCGGACCCGAATTGCCGATGCAGGTAGTGCACCCGTAGCCGACGACATAGAAGCCGAGCTTCTCCAGGTCGGTGAGCACGCCGGCCTTCTTCAGGTAATCAGTGACCACCAGCGAGCCCGGGCCGAGCGAGGTTTTCACCCACGGCTTGGCCTTCAGGCCCAGCTTGACCGCGTTGCGGGCCAGCAGGCCTGCGCCCAGCATCACGGCGGGATTCGACGTGTTGGTGCAGGAGGTGATCGCGGCGATGACCACCGAGCCATCCGTGAGGTCGCAGTCCATGTCATGGATGCGGATCTTCGATTTCGGTTTCGCGGCCAGGTGCTCTGCCTGGGGTTGCGCACCACCTTCGCCGGCCAGCCGCGCCAGTGCTTCCTTGGGCTTGGGCTTGCGGTTGACGGTCAGGCCTTCGAGGTTCTGGCGGAAATTGTCCTTCACCGCCTCCAGCAGCACCCGGTCCTGCGGCCGCTTGGGACCGGCCAGCGACGGCTTCACGTCGCCCAGGTCGAGTTCCAGCGTGGCCGAGTAGGTGGCATGCGGCGCATCGGGCTCGTGCCACAAGCCCTGCGCCTTGGCATAGGCCTCGACCAGCGCGATCTGCTCCTGGCTGCGCCCGGACAGGTGCAGGTAGGTCAGCGCTTCGGCATCGATCGGGAAGATGCCGCAAGTCGCGCCGTACTCGGGCGCCATGTTGGCGATGGTCGCGCGGTCGGCCAGCGGAAGGTGCCGCAGCCCGTCGCCGTAGAACTCCACGAACTTGCCGACGACTCCCAGCGCCCGAAGCATCTGCGTCACCGTCAGCACCAGGTCCGTGGCAGTGGTGCCTTCGGGCAGCCTGCCGGTCAGCTTGAAGCCGACCACCTGCGGAATCAGCATCGACGAGGGCTGGCCGAGCATCGCCGCTTCCGCCTCGATGCCGCCGACGCCCCAGCCAAGCACGCCAATGCCATTGATCATCGTGGTGTGCGAGTCGGTGCCGAATACGGTGTCCGGGAATGCCTGCAGCTCGCCGTCGACCTCGCGCGCCATCACCACGCGCGCCAGGTTTTCCAGGTTGACCTGGTGCACGATGCCGGTGTTCGGTGGCACCACCTTGAAGTTGCCGAACGCCTTCTGGCCCCAGCGCAGGAAGCTGTAGCGCTCCATGTTGCGTTCGAATTCGATCTTGCCGTTGAGGTCGAGCGCATCGGGTCGGCCGAAGACGTCGACCTGGACCGAATGGTCGATGACCAGTTCCGAGGGAATCAGCGGGTTGATCTGCTTCGGACTGCCGCCCAGCTTCGTCACCGCATCGCGCATCGCCGCCAGGTCCACCACGCAGGGCACGCCGGTGAAGTCCTGCAGCACAACGCGCGCGGGCATGAAGGCGATTTCGGTGTCAGGCTCCTGTTTGGCATCCCACTGCGCGACAGCTTCGATGTGCTCCTTGCCGACCGTCATGCCGCCGTCTTCGTGGCGCAGCAGGTTTTCGAGCAGGATCTTCATCGAGTACGGCAGCTTCGACAGGTCGAAGCGTTTGCCCAGCTCGGGCAGGCTGAAGTAGGTGTAGGACTGGCCGTTGACCGCGAGTTGTGCGCGGGTGGCGAAGGAGTCGGACGACATGGTGGGGCTCCTTGTTCTGGTGCGGCGGGCGAGGAGGGGGCCTCGGAGGGCTCGCCTTGCCGCAGGTCCAGCCACGCGGCATGACAGGTCGATTATGAATGCGTCAGCGTCGAAGGCTGGCGATTCGAGTGTTACGCGGATGGGAAGCAGCGGGGCCATGGGAGGACTTTCCACGCGCAGGCGCCGCTCGTCCGGGTCTGTGCTCGCCCCCGGGGCGCGCTGCCGCCGATCCAGGGAGGTTCGGCAGGCACGGCGACGCTTCAACTCCGTCGGAGGCCAGAAAAAGTCCAACGGGAGGCTTCCCAAGTCGGATGCCGCACTTCCGAGTACCCGCCGACGGGAGTCCGTGGTCCAACGACAGGCTTGCGAGTGCCAACGACAGGCCTTCGAAGTTCAGCGCCGGGCCTCCGAGCCCAGGCGATGGGCTTCTGAGCTCGGGCAACGGCTTGCGGGCCTCGAGTAACGGGCTTCCAAGCTCCAACGACGGACTTGTGAGCTCGCACGTTGGACCTGCGAGCCGTGGGCTTCTAAGCACCATTGCTCCGGATGGCCTGTCCTGCGGACTCGGTGCTGGGGTATGGCTTCTCAGGTATGTATAATTCATACATACCGAATGGGAGCCGCCCATGGAAGCCACCGTCGCCGAGCGAGGCCAGATCACACTGCCAAAGGCCGTGCGGGATGCCCTCGGGCTGACCAAGGGCACCCTGCTCAAGGTCGAACTGGAGGGCAACCGGATCGTCCTGCGCAAGAGCGTGGACGACGCCGTGTCCCGCGCCCGCGGCCGTTTCCGGCTCGACGGTTTCGAATCCACCGACGACGCCCTGCAAGCCATACGCGCCGCGGACAAGGGCCCTGAGGGCGGGGACGCGTGAGCGCGACCATCGCCATCGATGCCTCGGTCCTGGTCGACCTGCTCGCCAATGGACCGCAGGCCGACGCCGCCGAGGCCTGCCTGCGCCAGTCGCTCAGCAACGGGCCCGTGGTGATCAGCGACGTGGCGCTCGCGCAGGTATGCAGCGCCTTGCACGATGGCGCGGAAGCGCTGACGGTGCTCGAGGAGATGAGCATCCGCTTCAGCCCGATCGAATCCAAGTCGGCATTGCGCGCCGGCGAGATGCAGCGCCGTCATCGCCAGCGGGGCGGTACCCAAACGCGCGCGCTCCCCGATTTCCTGGTCGGCGCGCATGCGCTGCTGCAATGCGATGGCCTGATCACCCGCGACGACGCCTTCTATCGACAGTACTTCAAGGGCCTCAAGCTGATCGTTCCTGCTGCTTGAGCGCCAGTCCTTTCAACACCCGCCACACATGGAGTTCCTGATGCTTGCTGCTTACCGCCAACACGTCGCCGAACGCGCCGCGCTGGGCATTCCGCCCCTGCCGCTGACCGCGCAGCAGACCGCCGACGTCATCGAACTCCTGAAGAATCCGCCGGCGGGCGAAGGGCAGTTCCTGCTGGACCTGCTGACCCATCGCGTCCCGGCCGGCGTGGACGATGCCGCCAAGGTCAAGGCGTCGTACCTGGCCGCCGTTGCCTTCGGCACCGAGCAGAACGCGCTGATTTCGCGCGAGCGCGCGACCGAGCTGCTTGGCACCATGCTCGGCGGTTACAACATCCACCCGCTGGTCGAGCTGCTCGACGACGCGCAGGTCGGCGAAGTGGCCGCCAACGCGCTCAAGCACACCCTGCTGATGTTCGACGCCTTCCATGACGTGCAGGAGAGGGCGCAGCAGGGCAACGCCAACGCCAAGGCCGTGCTGCAGAGCTGGGCCGATGCCGAATGGTTCACCAGCAAGCCGGAAGTCCCGGCCTCGATGACCATCACCGTGTTCAAGGTCACCGGCGAGACCAACACCGACGACCTGTCGCCGGCGCCCGATGCCACCACGCGTCCGGACATCCCGCTGCACGCGCTGGCGATGCTGAAGAACGCCCGTGACGGCATCGTGCCCGAAGAAGACGGCAAGCGCGGCCCGGTGAAGTTCATCGAATCGCTGAAGGACAAGGGACACCTGGTCGCCTATGTCGGCGACGTCGTCGGCACCGGCTCGAGCCGCAAGTCCGCCACCAACTCGGTGCTGTGGTTCACCGGCGAGGACATTCCCTTCATCCCGAACAAGCGCTTCGGTGGCGTGTGCCTGGGTTCGAAGATCGCGCCGATCTTCTACAACACCATGGAAGACGCCGGCGCGCTGCCGATCGAACTCGACGTCTCGCAGATGCACATGGGTGACGTGGTCGAGCTGCGTCCTTACGAAGGCAAGGCGCTGAAGAACGGCCAGGTCATCGCCGAGTTCTCGGTCAAGTCCGAGGTGCTGTTCGACGAAGTCCGCGCCGGCGGCCGCATCCCGCTGATCGTCGGCCGTGGCCTCACCGCCAAGGCGCGCGAAGCGCTGGGCCTAGCGCCGTCGACGCTGTTCCGCCTGCCGCAGAACCCGGCCGACACCGGCAAGGGTTACTCGCTGGCGCAGAAGATGGTCGGCCGCGCCTGCGGCCTGGCCGAAGGGCAGGGCATCCGCCCGGGCACGTACTGCGAGCCGAAGATGACCTCGGTGGGTTCGCAGGACACCACCGGCCCGATGACCCGCGACGAACTCAAGGACCTGGCGTGCCTGGGCTTCTCCGCCGACCTGGTGATGCAGTCGTTCTGCCATACCGCGGCCTATCCGAAGCCGGTCGACGTCAAGACCCACCACGAGCTGCCGGCCTTCATCAGCAACCGCGGCGGCATCGCCCTGCGTCCGGGCGACGGCGTGATCCACAGCTGGCTCAACCGCATGCTGCTGCCCGACACCGTCGGCACCGGCGGCGACTCGCACACCCGCTTCCCGGTGGGCATCTCGTTCCCAGCCGGCTCGGGTCTGGTCGCGTTCGCCGCCGCCACCGGCGTGATGCCGCTGGACATGCCCGAATCCGTGCTCGTCCGCTTCAAGGGCGAGATGCAGCCGGGCGTGACCCTGCGCGACCTCGTCAACGCGATCCCGCTGGCCGCGATCAAGCAGGGCCTGCTGACCGTCGCCAAGCAGGGCAAGAAGAACATCTTCTCCGGCCGCATCCTCGAGATCGAAGGCCTGCCGCAGCTCAAGGTCGAGCAGGCGTTCGAGCTGTCCGACGCCTCGGCCGAACGCTCGGCCGCCGGCTGCACGGTCAAGCTCGACAAGGAACCGATCATCGAATACCTCACCAGCAACATCACGCTGCTGAAGTGGATGATCGCCGAGGGCTACGCCGACGCGCGTTCGCTGCAGCGCCGGATCAAGGCGATGGAAGGCTGGCTGGCCAACCCGCAGCTGCTGGAAGGCGACGCCGATGCCGAGTACGCCGCGGTCATCGAGATCGACCTCAACCAGATCGTCGAGCCGATCGTGGCCTGCCCGAACGATCCGGATGACGTGAAGACCTTGTCCGACGTGGCCGGCGCCAAGATCGATGAGGTCTTCATCGGCTCGTGCATGACCAACATCGGCCACTTCCGCGCCGCCGCGAAGCTGCTGGAAGGCAAGCGCGACATCCCGACCCGCCTGTGGGTCGCGCCGCCGACCAAGATGGACGCTTCCGAGCTGACCAAGGAAGGCCACTACGGCACCTTCGGCACCGCCGGCGCACGCATGGAAATGCCGGGCTGCTCGCTGTGCATGGGCAACCAGGCACAGGCGCGCGAGGGTGCGACGGTGTTCTCGACCAGCACCCGCAACTTCCCGAACCGCCTGGGCCGCAACACGAACGTGTACCTGGGCTCCGCGGAACTGGCGGCAATCTGCTCGCGCCTGGGCCGCATCCCGACCCGCGAGGAGTACATGGCGGACATCGGCGTCATCAATACCCAGGGCGCCGAGATCTACCGCTACATGAACTTCGACCAGATCGAGGAATACCGCGACGTGGCGGAGAAGGTCGTCGCGGCGTAAGCGCCGGTCGTCCCAGCGAAACAAAAAGCCCCGGTTCGCCGGGGCTTTTTCATGTTGCGCGCGTGGCGCGCCGTGAGATCGAAGCCTGCTACGCCAGCAATTCCTGCACCGCGTCGCCCATCGCCCGCTTGCGCAGCAGGAAGTCCCACAGGCTGCCGCCCAGTTGCCGCCACAGCACGGCCGAGCGCACGGCCGACAGCAGAACCGCGCGCACCTCGGCGACCACGGCGGCCTGGCCCAGGTAATGCGGGTTGCCCTGCACCAGCACGCGCGGGCGCAGATGGCTAAGGGTGTCGGCGTACAGTGCGCCCAGGGCATTGAGCACGTCGGGATGCGAGCTGCCGAGCCGTTGCGCGGGTTCGTCCAGGGCGCGGATGCCGGTGAGCACGCGCAGCACCATGTCCTCGTCGCGCACGAACCTGCGCTCGAGCTGGATTACTGCAAGCGCGAGGCGCGGCAACTGGTCATCCGGCATGGCGCCGCCGAAGTAGTCGCGCAGCAGCATCAGTCCGGTGCGCAGCGACTGGGCGCCACCGTAGACCTCGGCGGTGCTGCCCGCATCGATGCGGAAGACGGAGTCCAGCGAGGTCGCCAGCACGTCCGCGTGCGCCTGTCCCGTATCGGCGATGCGCCGCACCTGCGCAAGGGCCTGCAACAGGCCGGCGAGGGCGAGCATGCGGTCGGACAATGGATCGGACAACGGGTCGTGGTCGGTCATGCGGCGTGATCCCGGAGGCGCTGCTCCAGCGCGGCGTCGGTGGAGGCGATGACGGCGCCGCCCAGGCAGGCATCGCCGTCGTACAGCACCAGGGATTGCCCCGGCGTGACTGCGCGCTGCGGTTCGGAGAACCGCACTTCCAGCGTGCCGTCGTCGCGGACGGCAACTTCGCATGCCTGGTCGGGCTGGCGGTAGCGCGTCTGCGCCATGCACTGGAAGCGCGCGGAGGGCGGGTTGCCGGAGATCCAGTGCGCCGCTTCCGACCACAGCCGCTGGGAGTAGAGATACGGACTATCGGTGCCCTGGTCGACGTACAGCACGTTGCTGGCGACGTCCTTGCCCACGACGTACCACGGCGCGGGCTCGAAGCCACGCACGCCTCCGATGTTGAGCCCCTCGCGTTGGCCCAGGGTGAAGTAGAAGACCCCGGCGTGCTCGCCCAGCACGCGTCCTTCGGGCGTGCGCATCTCGCCGCTGCGCGCTGGGAGGTAGCGGGCGAGGAATTCGCGGAAATCGCGCTCGCCGATGAAGCAGATGCCGGTGGAATCCTTCTTCGCATGGGTGGGAAGGCCAGCGCTGCGCGCGATGTCACGGACATCGCTCTTGAGCAGGTCGCCCAGCGGAAAGCGCGTCGCGGCCAGTTGCTTCTGCCCCAGTTGGTGCAGGAAATAGCTCTGGTCCTTGCTGCGGTCGACCGCCTTCAGCAATCGCCAGTGGCCGTCGACCTGCGCGACCCGGGCGTAGTGGCCGGTGGCGATGGAGTCCGCCCCCAGCTCGTGCGCCGCGTCGAGGAAGTACTTGAACTTGATTTCCCGGTTGCACAGCACGTCGGGATTGGGTGTCCGGCCGGCAGCGTATTCGGCGAGGAAATGCGCGAACACGCCGTTCCAGTACTCCGAGGAGAAATCCCGGAAGTGGATCGGGATGCCCAGGCGGCCGCAGACGGCCACCGCGTCGCGGCGGTCGTCCTCCGCGCGGCAGTCGCCGCTGCCGTCATCGGCCCAGTTCTGCATGAAGAGTCCGGCGATCGCCTCCCCGGCGTCGCGCAGCCGCAGCGCGGCGACTGAGGAGTCCACGCCGCCGGACATGCCCACGATGGTGCGTGCCTTGCTCATTCCAGGTGCTGCAACAGTTCCAGGGGCTGGCGACGGCCGGCGAGGAAATCGGACGTCACGCGCCAGACCAGCGGACTGCGGTGGCGCGCGGCTTCCGCCTTGAGTTCCGCCGGCGTCAGCCAGAGGGCACGAACGATGCCTTCGTCCAGGGCGCGGTCGGCGTGGTGCCTGGACGGCTCCGCCGCGAAGGCGAAGCGCAGGTAGTGACGCCCTGTTTCCGGGGCTTTCCACTGGTAGGCGCCGATGAAGGAGGTAAGGCGAACCTCCCAGCCTGTTTCCTCCAGCGTCTCGCGCAGGGCGGCGTCGAGCAGGCTCTCGTCGGGCTCGAGGTGCCCGGCGGGTTGGTTCAGGACCAGTCGGCCGCCTGCGCTCTCCTCGACCACGAGCAGGCGGCCATCGCTGACGACGACCGTTGCCACGGTCACGTCCGGTTGCCAGAAACGCCCTTCGCGGTAACTCATCGGGACTTGCTCATTCGGGCCGGTTCACTCGCTTGGGGGATCAGAATTCGTCCTTGCCCGGCGTCAGCTCCGCTTCCATCTCGTCGGCGGACCGCAGGGCGGCCTCGACCGCATCGTCGAGCTGCGTGGCATCGGCGTCCGCCGCCAGCTTCACCACGAACACCGCGTAGCGGCCCTGCTTGGCCCACGCCCCCAGTTTGCTGACCTGGGTGGCTTCGAGCAGGCGGTTGGCGACCTTGACGGGAAATTCATCGGTTGCCGACACGTAGGCCGGCGACCATATCTCGCGCACCCGGTGCGAGCCGAAGCTCTCCACCGGGGAGCGCACGAACACCAGCTGGCTGCGGCCGTCCTTCGTCTCGTCGAGACTGAACGTCAGCCGATAATCCCCTTCCTCGTCCACTTCGTACTTGTATTTCAGCTTGTCCAGCAATTGCTTGACCGCCGGGTCCCCGGCCGCCTTGGCCGGGCTGGCCGGCTCGGCCGCATTTACGGCGGAGGAAGCGGAGAAGCACAGCAGCATGGCAGCAACGAACGCGCGCATCAGGCCCCCTGGGGCAATGGAGTGTCGTCATTGTGCGGGGCGGCACACGAGGCGTCCATCGAGCCGCGGCGTGGCGCCATTTCCTATAATTCGACCATGACAAAAAGGACCGACCAGGAACACAGCCACGGCGTCATGGTGGAAACCGGCAAGCCGGAAGTCGCCAGGCCGCCGCTGTATTCCGTGCTGCTGCTGAACGACGACTACACCCCGATGGACTTCGTGGTGGAGGTCTTGATGCGCTTTTTCTCCTTCAACGCGGAAAAGGCGACCCAGATCATGTTGCACGTCCATACCCGCGGACGCGGCGTTTGCGGCGTCTTCACCCGCGAAGTAGCCGAATCCAAAGTGGCGCAGGTGAACGAATATTCAAGGCTCAACCAGCACCCCTTGCTCTGCACGATGGAAAAGGCCTAAAAGCATCGCAAAGGGCGTTGTATGGATTGTGCTGAGAGTGCCACGCAGCGTTCCGAACGCCGGAGGGGGCTGGCATGGAAAACGCCGGTTGCTGTCCCCAGATAGGGTCGCAGTGTTTCCGGAGGCTATCGCCCCATGTTCAGCAAGGATCTCGAATACAGCATCGGCCAGTGCTACAAGCGCGCCCGTGAGGCGCGCCATGAGTTCATGACGGTCGAGCACCTGTTGTTGGCGCTGCTCGATAACCCGTCGGCCGAAGCCGTCCTCAAAGCCTGCCACGCGGATTTCGGCCGCCTGCGCAGCGATCTCGAGCAGGCCATTTCCACCTCGGTGGCCAAGCTGGCCGACGACGACGGCCGCGACACGCAGCCCACGCTTGGTTTCCAGCGTGTGCTCCAGCGCGCGGTCTACCACGTGCAATCCTCGGGCAAAAAGGAGGTCACCGGCGCGAACGTGCTGGTGGCGATCTTTGGCGAAAAGGATTCCCACGCCGTCTATTTCCTGAACCAGCAGGACATCGCGCGCCTCGATGTCGTCAATTACCTGTCGCACGGCATCGCCAAGCACGGCGGGGACGAGTCATCCCAGCACCAGGACGAAGGCGACTCGCGCCAGGGGGAGGGCGGGGAAGGCGAAATGAAGGGCGACGCGCTCGCCGAGTTCGCCATCAACCTCAACCAGCTGGCACGCGAAGGTCGGATTGACCCACTGGTGGGACGAGTCAACGAGGTCGAACGCACCATCCAGGTCCTGTGCCGCCGCCGCAAGAACAATCCGCTTTACGTCGGCGAGGCCGGCGTGGGCAAGACCGCAATCGCCGAAGGGCTGGCCAAGCGCATCGTCGATGGGGACGTGCCGGAGGTCCTGGCGGACGCCACGATCTATTCGCTCGACCTGGGCGCGCTGGTTGCCGGCACCAAGTACCGCGGTGACTTCGAGAAGCGCCTCAAGGCCGTGCTGGCGCAGTTGAAGAAGCTGCCCGACACGATCCTTTTCATCGACGAGATCCACACGATCATTGGCGCGGGTTCCGCCTCGGGCGGCACCATGGACGCCAGCAACCTGATCAAGCCGGCCTTGGCGTCGGGTGAGCTTCGTTGCATCGGTTCGACCACCTTCCAGGAGTACCGCGGCATCTTCGAGAAGGATCGGGCGCTGGCACGCCGCTTCCAGAAGATCGACATCGTCGAGCCGACGGTGGGCGAGACCGTGGAGATCCTGCAGGGACTCAAGCCCAGGTACGAGCAGCACCACGGCGTGACCTACGCGGACGAGGCGCTGCAGGCGGCGGTCGACCTGTCGGTCAAGCACCTGGGCGACCGCCTGCTACCGGACAAGGCCATCGACGTGATCGACGAGGCCGGCGCGCGCCAGCGCCTGCTGCCAGATGACCAGCGCAAGACCCTGATCGACACCGAGGAAATCGAAACGATCGTCGCCAAGATGGCGCGCATTCCGACCAAGCAGGTGTCGGCATCCGACAAGGACGTGCTCAAGAACCTCGAGCGCAACCTGAAGATGGTGATCTTCGGTCAGGACGCTGCGATCGAGACGCTCACCTCGGCGATCAAGCTCGCGCGCTCGGGCCTGGCCAATCCGGACAAGCCGATCGGCAACTTCCTGTTCGCCGGCCCGACCGGCGTTGGCAAGACCGAGGTGACCAAGCAGCTCGCGCTACAGCTCGGCATCGAGCTGGTGCGCTTCGACATGTCCGAGTACATGGAGCCGCACTCGGTGAGCCGCCTGATCGGCGCGCCCCCGGGCTACGTCGGATTCGACCAGGGTGGCCTGTTGACCGAGAAGATCGTCAAGACGCCGCACTGCGTGCTGCTGCTGGACGAGGTGGAGAAGGCGCACCCGGACATCTTCAACATCCTGTTGCAGGTCATGGATCGCGGCATCCTCACCGACACCAACGGCCGCGAAGCCAACTTCAAGAACGTGGTGCTGGTGATGACGACCAACGCCGGCGCGGCCCAGGCTTCCCGGCGTTCGATCGGCTTCACCAAGCAGGACCACTCTACCGACGCCATGGAAGTGATCCGCCGCGCCTTCAGCCCCGAGTTCCGCAACCGGCTGGACGCGGTGGTGCAGTTCCAGGCGCTCGGCTTCGATCACATCCTGCGGGTGGTGGACAAGTTCCTGATCGAACTGGAGGCCCAGCTGCACGAGAAGAATGTCTCGCTGACGGCAACCCCGTCGGCCCGCGACTGGCTGGCCCAGCACGGGTTCGATCCGCTGATGGGCGCCCGGCCGATGGCGCGCGTCATCCAGGACAAGATCAAGCGGCCGCTGGCCGACGAGCTCCTGTTCGGAAAGCTGGTGGGCGGCGGGCGCGTCACCATCGACGTCAAGGACGAGGAACTGGTGGTCGAAGCGCAAGCCGAGCCGGAGAAGCTGCTGCCGGTCACGGTGTGATGCGGCAGATATCCGGGCAAAGAAAAAGGCGGCCGATGGCCGCCTTTTTTCATGCGCTGTCCGCGATCACTTCATGCGGTAGGTGATACGACCCTTGGTCAGGTCGTACGGGGTCATTTCGACCTTCACCTTGTCGCCGGTCAGGATGCGGATGTAGTTCTTGCGCATGCGTCCGGAGATGTGGGCGATGATCTCGTGGCCGTTCTCGAGGCGCACGCGGAACATGGTGTTCGGAAGGGTTTCCGCCACCGTGCCCTCGAATTCGATCACATCGTCTTTTGCCATGAAGTTTCCGGTTGCGCGTTGGGTAGACGGGCGCGAGCGCCCGCGAAGCCGCGCATTCTGCCACAAAAGCCGACTCGGTGGCGCAGGGAGCGCCGGGTTCAGCTGCGCGCGGCCGGCACCAGTTCAGCGGCGCCCAGTTCGCCGAAACGCTCCACCCACGATCCGGCAGGCTCCGGCGCGGCCGTCAGCTCGGCGACCGCGGCCAGGAAGGCATCTCGCGGCCATGGCTCCGCGCCAAGCGAGCGGAGGTGGTCGTTCTCGACCTGGGCGTCGAGCAGGGGCCATCCCCATTCCCGCATGCGGTGGGCCAGCGCCGCGAGCGCCACCTTGGACCCGCCCGATTCGGCGCTGTACATGCTTTCCCCGAAGAACATCCTGCCCACGGCAACGCCGTAAAGCCCGCCCACCAGCCGCTCGGCGGCAAAGACTTCGATCGAATGCGCGTGGCCCCGGCGATGCAGTTCCCGATACGCCTCGATCATCTCGTCGGTAATCCAGGTTCCCTGCTGCGCGCGGCGCGGCACGGAGGCGCAGGCGCGGATGACCTGCTCGAAGGCGGTGTCGGCACGCACTGTCCAGCGGCTGTGCCGCAGCCAGCGCCGCAAGCGCGATGAGAGGTAGACACCGTCGCTACGAAACACCGTGCGCGGATCGGGGCACCACCAGAGGATCGGTTGGTCCTCGGAGTACCAGGGGAAGATCCCGGCTCGATACGCGTTGAGCAGGCGCTGCGGCGTCAGGTCGCCGCCGATCGCCAGCAGCCCTTCCGGATGGCGCAGGGCGGACTGCCCAGGCGGAAATGGGGCCTCCGGGTCCGGCGACAGGGCGGGCAGGCGTATCGACATTCGTCGGGATCATCGCTCAACCGGCGCCGGAGGTGGAGCCCGGGTCAGTGCTGCCGGAATGGCGAATGCATCGCCAGCGTGTCGGCGTAACGCCTGATCGACGCGGTTTCCTGGAGGCACCACTGGCGCAGCGCCTCGCGAAAGCCCTCATGGGCGATCCAGTGCCGGCTGTGCACGAATGCGGGCAGGAATCCTCGCGCCAGCTTGTGCTCCCCTTGGGCGCCGGGTTCGAAACGCGCGAGGCCTTCCTGCAGGCAGTAGTCGATCCCCTGGTAGTAGCACGCCTCGAAATGCAGTCCCGGCACCTGCTCCGTCGCCCCCCAGTAGCGGCCATACAAGGTGTCGCCGCCACGCAGGCAAAGCGCGCCCCCAATCGGTTCGTCGTCGCGCTCGGCCAGGATCAGGAGCAGGGCGCGCGGCATCGACCGCGCCAGGTGCTGCAGGAAGGGCAGGGTCAGGGCCGGATGGTTGCCGTATTCGGCGAAAGTGCGGCGGTAGAAGCCATGCATCGTGGTCAGGTCGGCCTCGCTCGCCTCGTCGCCGTGGACGCGACGGAACCGGACGCCGGCCCGCAACACCCTGGCGCGCTCCTGGCGGATGTTCTTGCGGTGCTTGTGGTCGAAGGTCGCGAGGAATTCGTCGAAATTCCGCCAGCCTTCGATGTTGCGCCAGTGGTACTGGACGTCGGTGCGGGCGATCCAGTCGGCGTCGAACGTCGTATCCGGTTCGGCGAGGAAGTTGATGTGCGCCGAGGAGAAGTCCTCCCGGCATAGCCCGACCATGGCCTGCAGCAACTCGCGGCGATGCGTGTCGTCCGCCGCCAGCAGCCGCGGTCCGGGGACCGGCGAATACGGCACGGCGCAGAGCCACTTGGGGTAGTAGTCCAGGCCGTGCCGTGCGAATGCATGGGCCCAGGCATGGTCGAATACGAACTCACCATGCGAGTTCGTCTTGGCGTACCCGGGGGCGGCAGCAACGAGGCGGTCGCCCTCCCATAAGGCAAGGTGGTGGGGCGTCCATCCCCATTCCGAGCGCAGGCAGCCGTTCTCCTCCAGGCCCGCGAGGAATGCGTGGGAAACGAAAGGATTGGAACCATCGTGCAGCGCGTCCCACTGCGCCGCGTGGATCGTGGAAAGCGCGCTGGCGATGCGCGCTTGGGCCATCAGCCTTCCTTGTCCAGGAACTTCTCTGCGTCCAGCGCCGCCATGCAGCCGAAGCCCGCGGAGGTGATTGCCTGGCGATAGACCTGGTCGGCCACGTCACCCGCGGCGAAGACGCCCGGCACGTTGGTGGCCGTGGCTTCGCCGGCAAGGCCGGTGCGGATGGTGATGTAGCCGTTCTTCATGTCCAGCTGGCCTTCGAACAGCGTCGTGTTCGGCGTATGGCCGATCGCGACGAACAGGCCGTGGATCGCCAGGTCGCGCGTGGAGCCATCCTGCACCGACTTCACCCTCACGCCGGTCACGCCCGCGTCGTTGCCGAGGACCTCGTCGACGACGTGGTGCCAAACCGGCTCGATCTTGCCGGCCTGGATCTTGGCCTGGAGCTTGTCCTGCATGATCTTCTCCGCGCGCAGCGTGTCCCGGCGGTGCACGAGGTAGACCTTGCGGGCGATGTTGGACAGGTACAGGGCTTCTTCCACCGCCGTATTGCCGCCGCCAATGACGGCGACATCCTGTTCCTTGTAGAAAAAGCCATCGCAGGTCGCGCAGGCGGAAACGCCGCGGCCCTTGAACGCCTCTTCGGAAGGCAGGCCGAGGTACTTGGCGGTGGCGCCCGTGGCGATGATCAGGGCGTCGCAGGTGTACTCGCCGCTGTCCCCCTTGAGCCGGAACGGGCGACGCGACAGGTCCGCGGTGTGGATGTGGTCGAATACGACTTCGGTATCGAAGCGTTCGGCATGGGCCTGCATGCGGGTCATCAGGTCGGGCCCCATGAGGCCATGGGCATCGCCGGGCCAGTTGTCGACCTCCGTCGTCGTCATCAGCTGGCCGCCCATCTGCAAGCCGGTGATCACCACAGGCTTGAGGTTGGCGCGCGCCGCGTACACGGCAGCTGTCCAGCCTGCAGGACCGGAACCGAGGATGATCAGGCTGGAGTGCTTCGATGGGGTCATGGGTGTAATCGCAGCTGTTGGGCGCCCTGTGCGGCGCAATGGATGCATCGGGATCGGGGCGGTCGCATCGTCGATGCGCCGGGTGGGCAATAGAGTGGCGGCCGCGTCGCGGCATTACAAGGCAAGCGCCGCGATCTGCAGTGTTGCGATCTCGATCGGCTACGCGTCCGACGCATCGCACGAAACGGCGCGGTGAAGGAGCCGAGCCGGTCACCGCGAGGGGCGTCGGCTCCAAGACCGCGTCCGCTAGGCCAGGATCGGGTTTCGGTCGTCGGATTCCCCGCTATGCTCGAATCGCGTCCCAGGGATGGCCGCGGCGGGTGAGTTATTCCAAGGCAAGGCTTTTTCCCGTATCTTCAACAACTAACAGTACCTAGCTCAGGCAGAACCTCACAGTGGCGCAAGCCCAGGCAGCTACCCGTAAGAAGGCCAAGGCGGAACAGGCCGGCAGAGAGCGCGCACCGCCATCGCCGCGCCGCCAAAGGCTCATGCGCGATATCGCGCTGATCCTGATCGCGCCCTTGCTGCTGTACCTGATGGCGAGCCTGTTTACGTATTCCTCCACCGATCCGGGGTTCACGCATTCGGGCAGCGTGACCGTACCGCTCCACAACGTGGGCGGCCGCGTCGGAGCCATGATCGCCGACGGACTGCTGTTGCTCACCGGGTATGTCGCGTTCCTGCTGCCGATCATGCTCGGCTTCATTGCCTGGATCGCGTTGTTCGGCATGGACACGGATGGCGACGGCGACGCCGACCTGGGGCCAGCGCTGCGACTGATCGGCATCGTGGGCTTCCTCGTTTCCACTACCGGCCTGCTGTACCTGCGTGTCGCGTCTCCGGATTACTTCCCGGCGGGATCCGGCGGCATCCTGGGGCGGCTGGTGGGCAATTCCCTGCATAAGGGTTTTGGCCCGATGGGCGCGAATCTTTTCACCTTCGCCTTGCTGCTCGTTTCGGTAACGCTCGCGACTGGATTGTCCTGGCTGACGGTCATGGACAAGCTGGGGCAGTGGACGCTCGCGGTTCCGCCACTATTGAGCAACCTGTTCCGTCGCGGCAGCCAGCAGGCGACCGAATGGCAGCAGACGCGCGCCTACCGCGAGGAGCGCGAAGAGGCTCGCAAGGTCGACATCGAACTGCGTGCGAAGCGGACGCCGGTGAAGATCGAACCGCCGCCGGCGCCCGTGGTCGAGAAGAGCGACCGCGCCAAGCGCGAGCAGCAGATCCCGCTGTTCCATGTCGGCGACGGCACCGGCATTCCGCCGCTGGCGCTGCTGGACGATCCCAAGCCCCAGCCCAAGGGCTACAGCGAGGAGACGCTCGAGACGCTTTCGCGCCAGATCGAATTCAAGCTCAAGGACTTCCGCATCGACGCGCAGGTGGTCGGCGCCTATCCCGGGCCGGTGATCACGCGCTTCGAGCTCGAGCCCGCGCCCGGAGTCAAGGTCAGCCAGATCAGCTCGCTCGACAAGGACATCGCGCGCGGCCTGTCGGTCAAGTCGGTGCGCGTGGTCGACGTCATCCCTGGCAAGTCGGTGGTCGGCCTGGAAACGCCGAACACGTCGCGCGAGATGATCTTCCTCTCCGAGCTGCTGCGCTCCAAGGAGTACGACAAGTCGCCCAGCCCCCTGACGCTGGCGCTGGGCAAGGACATCGCCGGCCGCCCGACGGTGGCGGACCTGGCGCGCATGCCGCACCTGCTGGTCGCGGGTACGACCGGTTCCGGCAAGTCCGTCGCCGTCAACGCGATGGTGCTGTCGCTGCTGTACAAGGCGTCCGCCAAGGACGTGCGCATGCTTATGATCGACCCGAAGATGCTGGAGCTCAGCGTCTACCAGGGCATCCCGCACCTGCTGGCGCCGGTCGTGACCGACATGAAGGAGGCCGCCAACGGCCTGCGCTGGTGCGTGGCCGAAATGGAGCGGCGCTACAAGCTGATGTCGGCCGTCGGCGTGCGCAACCTGGCCGGCTTCAACAAGAAGGTGAAGGACGCGATCGACGCGGGCCAGCCGATGATGGACCCGCTGTTCAAGCCCAACGCGGAACTGGGCGAGGCGCCGCGTCCGCTGGAGACGCTGCCCTTCATCGTCGTGTTCATCGACGAATTCGCCGACATGATGATGATCGTCGGCAAGAAGGTCGAGGAACTCATCGCGCGCCTGGCGCAGAAGGCGCGGGCGGCCGGCATCCATCTGATCCTGGCGACCCAGCGCCCGTCGGTGGACGTCATCACCGGCCTGATCAAGGCCAACATCCCAACGCGCATCGCGTTCCAGGTTTCCAGCAAGATCGATTCGCGCACCATCCTCGACCAGTCCGGCGCGGAGACCCTGCTGGGCCACGGCGACATGCTCTACCTGCCGCCCGGTACGGCACTGCCGGAGCGCGTGCATGGCGCTTTCGTCAGCGACGAGGAAGTGCATCGCGTGGTCGAGCACCTCAAGCAGATCGGCGGCTCGCCGGACTACATCGAAGGCGTGCTTGACGAAGTGCAGACCCTCGGGGATGGCGTGGTGGTCGGCGCCACCGGCCTGCCGGAAAGCGGCGGCGGGGCGGGGGACGAGTCCGACCCGCTGTACGACGAGGCCGTACGGATCGTCACCGAAACCCGCCGCGCTTCGATTTCCGGCGTGCAGCGCCGGCTCAAGATCGGCTACAACCGTGCGGCCCGGCTGATCGAGGCCATGGAAGCCGCCGGCGTGGTCACGCCGCCGGAGCACAACGGCGATCGCAGCGTGCTCGCACCGCCCCCTCCGAAATAGCGTCGCATTCGCCGTTCGATGCGGGGCGACAGCTGAATCGAGCGCCCCGGGGTGGGCGCGGACCCCCGGCTTTCATCCCACCTTGTTCAGTTTCGTTTCGCCAGACTCTCCCCATGCGTTTTCTGGAGTCGCCCATGAATCGTTTGTTCAAGTTCGCCCTCGCCACGACCGTCGCCATCTCGCTGATTCCCGGCGTCGCGTTCGCCGGCGCGCGCGATGGCCTCGCGGCCTTCAGCAAAGGGCTGAAGGGTCTCGATGGCACGTTCTCGCAGCAGGTGTTCGATGCCAAGGGCAAGCTCAAGGAGAGCTCCAGCGGCAAGGTCGCGCTCTCGGCGCCGCGCCTGTTCCGCTGGGAATACGTCAAGCCGTATCCGCAGCTGATCGTTGCCGATGGCAAGACTGTCTGGGTCTACGATCCGGACCTGCAGCAGGTGACCAAGCGTCCCCAGGGCGCGGAAGAACAGAACAGCCCGCTTTCCGCGCTGATCGATCCTGGCAAGCTGGAGGCGCAGTTCGTGGTCAAGGAAGGCGGTTCGGCCAGTGGCCTCGACTGGCTGGTGCTGACGCCCAAGGGCAACGCCGCCGACGCCAGCTTCCGCTCCGCACGCCTCGGTTTCGGCAAGGCTGGCCTCGTCAAGATGCAGGTCATCGATGCCCTGGGACAGCGGACAGAGATCAGTTTCAGCAGCTGGAAGCGCAATCCCGCATTCCCTGCCAGCACGTTCCGCTACGCACCGCCGAAGGGCGTGGATGTGATCGGCGAAGGCTGAGGCATTGCCTGGCCCCCGGCACCCGGTGACGGCCAGGCAAAGATCCCCGCAGGGGCAAGCCCTACAATGGCTGCATGCCACGCCGCAGCCCTTCGGACAAACGCGCCGCCGACCTGCTGGATTCCGACCAGGACCACCTGCGCCCGCTCGCGGAGCGCATGCGTCCGCGCACGCTCGATGAAATGGTCGGCCAGCGGCGGCTGCTCGCCCCCAACACCGCGCTGCGCAAGGGCATTGAATCCGGTCACGTGCATTCCATGGTCCTGTGGGGGCCGCCCGGCTGCGGCAAGACGACATTGGCGCTGCTCCTGGCGCATTACGCCGATGCCGAGTTCCAGGCGATTTCCGCCGTGCTGTCGGGGTTGCCGCAGGTGCGTGAAGTCCTGGCCGAGGCGGCACAGCGCTTCGCCGCCGGGCGCCGCACCGTGCTCTTCGTCGACGAGGTCCACCGCTTCAACAAGGTGCAGCAGGACGCGTTCCTGCCGCACATCGAGCGCGGCACGATCATCTTCGTCGGCGCAACCACCGAGAACCCTTCGTTCGAACTCAATTCCGCGCTGCTGTCGCGCTGCCGCGTCCATGTCATGGAGTCGGTATCGGCCGACGACATCGCGGTTGCGCTCAAGCGTGCGCTGGACGACGGGGAGCGCGGACTGGGCGACCGCAAGCTGCGGATCGCCGATGACCTTCTGCACCTGATCGCGACGGCGGCGGACGGTGACGTGCGCCGCGGCCTGACCTTCCTCGAGATCGCCGCCGACCTGGCCGGCGAGGGCGGCGCGATCACCGAAGCGACGCTCGAACAGGTGCTCGCGGACCGCACGCGCCGCTTCGACAAGGGTGGCGAGCAGTTCTACGACCAGATATCCGCGTTGCACAAGTGCGTGCGCAGCTCCAACCCGGATGCCGCGCTGTACTGGCTCGCGCGCATGTTCGACGGCGGCGCGGATCCGAGCTACCTCGCGCGCAGGCTGGTGCGCATGGCCATCGAGGACATCGGCCTGGCCGATCCCCGGGCCCAGGAGATGGCGATCGATGCCTGGGAAACCTACGACCGTCTCGGCAGCCCCGAAGGTGAGCTCGCGCTGGCGCAGTTGACCATCTATCTCGCGACGACGGCGAAATCCAACGCGGGCTACGCAGCTTTCAACGCGGCCCGCGACGACGTGCGCGAATACGGCACGCAGCCCGTTCCGCTGCACATCCGCAATGCGCCGACCCGGCTGATGAAGCAACTGGGTTATGGCAGGGGCTACCAGTACGACCACGACGTCGAAGGCGGGATCGCGCTGGACCAGACCGGATTTCCCGATGCAATGGGCGAACGCGTGTACTACCGCCCGGTCGATCGCGGCCTGGAAATCCGCCTGAAGGAAAAGCTCGACGCGCTGCGGGCGGCCCGTGAGGCGGCGCGCAACGGGGCAGGGGAGTGACCGGCATGTCGATGGCCCTGCCTGCGGCGGCGCCGCGACCGACGGCGCCACAGGCGATAAGGACTGCAAGCGCATGAATTTGTGGTTCCAGCAACTGTGGCTGGTGATGCTCGGTGGCGCGCTCGGTGCCGCTGGGCGCTACTGGCTCGGCGGCGTGATGCTGCGGCAAGTGGGCGACGGATTCCCCTGGGGTACCTTCGCGGCCAACCTGCTGGGTGCGTTCGCGGGCGGCTTCCTCGCGGTCTGGCTCGAGGGCCGCGGTGCCTCGGCGCTGTACTGGCGCGCGTTCCTCGTCGTCGGCCTGCTTGGCGGATTCACCACGTACTCGGCATTGATGATCGAGTGCCTGCTGTATTCGCGTTCGTCGCGGACCGAGCTGGCCTTCCTCTACCTGTTGCTGACCTTGCTGCTCGGCCTGCTGCTGGTCTGGGGCGGCGCGCGGATCGCACACCTGTGGCGGCCCTGACTGCAAGCCTGAGGTCGTTGCCCCGCAGCGTCTGGCTGCTGGGATTCATCAGCCTGATGAACGATGCGGCCAGCGAGATGGTGTACCCGCTGCTGCCCCTGTTCCTCGCCGGCATGCTCGGCGCCGGCCCGCGCGTGCTGGGGCTGATAGAGGGGCTCGCCGAAGCCGTGAGCAGCCTGCTCAAGCTTGCCTCGGGCGTGTGGTCCGATCGCATGCGGCGCGCGAAACCGTTCGTCGTCGGCGGCTACGGAGTGGCGGGCCTGGCGCGCACGCTGATCGCCGCGGCGACGGGATGGTGGTTCGTCCTGCTGTGCCGGCTCGCCGATCGCATCGGCAAGGGCTTGCGCAGTTCGCCGCGTGATGCCCTGCTGGGGCGCAGCGTAGATGCCGGCCAGCGCGGGTTGGCCTTCGGCTTCCACCGGGCGATGGACAATGCAGGCGCGGTGCTCGGTCCGCTGATCGCCGCGGCCTTGCTCGGGATGGGGTTCCAGTTGCGGACGGTCTTCTGGTGCGCGGCCATCCCCGCCGTGGTGGTGTTGATCGCCACGTTGCGGCTGCGCGAACCGGAAGCCGGCGCGAGCGCACACGCGCCGGCACCGGGATTCAACTGGCACCTGCGCGATTTTCCGCCGGCGTTTCGCCGCTATCTGGTTGTGCTGGCGCTTTTCATGCTCGGCAACTCGTCGAATCTGTTCCTGCTGATGCGCGCACGCGAACTGGGCGTCCCGCAGGCGCAGATTCCGTTGCTGTGGGCGACGATGTCGGGCGTGGCAGCCGTATTCCTGACACCGCTGTCCGCGCTCTCGGATCGCTTCGGACGCCGGCGCCTGATCATCGGTGGCTGGCTCGCCTATGCGGCCATCTACCTGCTGCTGGGCTGGAGCGGCATAAAACCCTGGGGCGTGTGGGCGCTTTTCATCGCTTACGGCATCTTCATCGCCGCCACGGAAGGGGCGGAGAAGGCGCTCGTGGCGGATCTGGTGCCGCGCGAGCAGTTGGGTACGGCATTCGGGTGGTATTACCTGACCCTGGGCGTCGCGCTGCTGCCGGCCTCGCTGCTGTTCGGCGAGCTCTGGGAGAAGTTCTCCGTCTTCGCGGCCTTCGCCTTCGGTGCGGGCTGCGCCCTGCTGGCGTCGATCCTCATGGTGGCGTGGTTGCGCGGCACGGCCGATTGAGCTTCACCGCGGGGCTACAGGCCTTGCGCGAAGGTGCAGCGAACCGTCGGTGCTTACTGCGATGAGCCTTCAGGAATACCAGCGCAAGCGTCACTTCCGCGAGACCCCGGAACCACGGGGACGCCTGGCCCCGCGCAAGGCGAAGGCGCGCAGCTTCGTCGTCCAACTGCACCACGCGCGGGCGCGCCATTACGATTTCCGCCTCGAGGTCGACGGCGTCCTGCGCAGCTGGGCGGTGCCGAAGGGCCCGTCGTTCCGTGCAGGCGAGAAGCGGCTCGCAGTGGAAGTGGAGGACCATCCGCTTTCGTACGCGTCCTTCGAAGGAACCATACCCGAGGGGCACTACGGTGCGGGCCATGTCGCGGTGTTCGACCGCGGAACCTGGACGACGGAGGACGATCCGGCGCAGGCGCTGGAGCGCGGCAGTCTCGACTTCGAACTGAAGGGATCCCGTTTGAAGGGAAGCTGGAAGCTCGTGCGTACCGGCAAGCGCGGCGTGAAGCCGCAATGGCTGCTGTTCAAGCGCAATGACAGCCATGCCGGCGACTTCGAAGCCGACGACCTGCTCGAAGGCGTGACTGCGAAGCGCGAGTCGACACGTGCGCGCGGCACCGCCAATGGCACGAAGAAGGCGGCAAGCACTTCCGCGATGCACCAGCGCCTGCTCGATGGCGCCCGCTCGCTGCCAGGCGCCCGGCGCGCCGGCAAGACCGGCTTCATTGCGCCGATGCTGACCACCGCAGCCAAGCTCGCACCGGAAGGCGATGGCTGGCTGCACGAATGGAAATGGGACGGCTATCGCCTGATCGCGGCGACGGATCCGGGCGGCGCCGTCCGCCTGTGGTCGCGCAACGGTCTGGATTGGAACGGCCGCGTGCCGGAACTGGAGGCCGCGCTGGCGGAACTGGACTTCCGCGCGGTGTTCGACGGGGAACTGATTGCGGTGGACGCCAAGGGCTACAGCGATTTCAACGCGCTGCAGGCCGCCTTGAAGAGCGGAAAGACCGACCAGCTGCGCCTCGCGGTGTTCGACCTGCCGCGCCTTGGCGACATCGACCTGAGCGGCGTCGAACTGCAGTGGCGCAAGATCCTGCTGCGCGAGCTGTTGAAGGGCAGCGATCCACGCCTGTTCTACAGCGACCACGTGGTGGGGCATGGCCCCGAGGTGTTCGCCGCGGCGAGCCAGCGCGGCATGGAAGGAATCATCAGCAAACGCGCCGATGCGGCCTATCGCAGCGGCAGGAGCAGCGACTGGCTGAAGGTGAAGACGCAGGAAACGCGCGAGTTCGTCGCCGTTGGCTACACGCAGCCCAAAGGCAGCCGCAAGGGCATCGGCGCGCTGCTGCTCGCGCAGCTCCAGAAGGGCAAGCTCGTGTACGCGGGGCGTGTGGGCTCAGGCCTCAGTGACGCGATGCTGCAGGAGTTGCCGCGCAAGCTGCAGACGCTTGAAACCAGCGAGCCAGTGGTGGCGCTGCCCGCGCATACGCCGCTCCCGCCCGGCAGGGTGCACTGGGTCAAGCCGCAGCTCGTCGTCGAGGTGATCTTCCGCGGCTGGGGCAAGGAAGGGCTGTTGCGCCAGGCGTCGTTCTCCCGCCTGCGCGCGGACCGCAAGCCAGCGGCGGACCTGGAGCAGCCCGAGCCACTGCCGACGCTCACCAGTCCCACGCGCATCGTCTACCCCGATATCAAGGCCACGAAGCAACAGGTCTACGACTACTATCTGGCGGCGGCCGAGCCCTTGTTGGCGGAAATATCCGGACGGTTGTTGTCCGTGGTCCGCTGTCCGGATGGCATCGAGGGGCAGCGGTTCTTCCAGAAGCACGCCGGCAAGGGCTTCGGCGATTCGGTCAAGCGGGTCCGGATCAAGGAGGCCGATGGCGGCACGGCGGAGTACTTCCACGTCGACGACGTTTCCGGCCTGATGAACCTGGTGCAGATGAATGCCATCGAGTTCCACCCGTGGGGTTCACACGTCGCCGACCTCGAGCGGCCCGATCGCATGGTGTTCGACCTCGATCCCGATCCCGCCCTGGCCTGGAAGGACGTCAGGAGGGCGGCGGTGGAAATTCGCGACCGGCTGGCGAACGCGGGCCTGCCGTCATACCCGCGGTTGACCGGCGGCAAGGGAGTGCATGTCGTCGTACCGTTGCGCCCGCATGCCGGCTGGGACCAGGTCCGGAACTACTGCGAAGCCCTTGCCGGCGACCTCGCGCGCGCAGCACCGGATCGTTACGTGGCCACCATGAGCAAGGCCAAGCGCGAAGGACGCATCTTCATCGATTGGCTGCGCAACGGTCGCGGCGCCACGAGCGTCGCCGCCTGGTCGTTGCGCGCGCGTCCGGGCGCCCCCGCCGCGATGCTGCTGACCTGGGACGAACTGACGCGCATTCGCCGCCCGGATGGCTTCAGCATCGCCAATGCCGCCAAGCGCGACATTCCCGAGGACGTCGCCCAGCTGATTGCCGGCGCCCCGGTCCTGCCGGTCGCCAAGCCCAAGTAGAAAGTGCGGACGCGCCTCCGATCGCACAGCCCCATGCACACCCACCGCGGCAGTCGCCGCAGCCGTCCTCACTCGCGCAGCAGGCGCGGATCCAGGACGAAGGGTTCGACGTTCTCGATGATGAGTTGACTGGCGTCCTCATGCCCGGGATTGATGAGGAGGTTCGTCGATCGCTCGCACAGCACGCTCGGCACAGCAAGCGCCAGGGATCTGCCTGACTCGACCCATCGATTTCCGTATTCACGAACATCATCGCGATGCGGCGTCTCCCGCCAACCACGCGGGAGGTCGCGGGCGCGAACGACATGCCGGCTAGGCAAGCGTGCGGAGACCAGCGCGAGATCGATGGGCTTCTCGCCATCCAGATGCGCCAGGAATTCCAGGATCGCGCCCGCGGGCGCGGTCGACGCGTACACGGCCGCCACCCCCGGGCTGGTCCAGCGCCCGCCGGAGCGGTTCGCCTCGCTGGAAAACGCGCTGCTGGCCACATCCCGCGTGACCACCCGGAACACCGGAATTGTTGAGGGGTCGGAAGCGGGCTCCGCCAAGGCGGTGATCGCGGCATCGGTCGCCAACTCGCCCACGGCGGGCGCGGCGTTGGACTGTCGCTTGCGAGTGCGCTCCTGGGCCACGTCCTGGCTCCGCGTTTTGCCCGCGAGAGTAGGGCGGAAAGCGCGCACGGACGGTGACGATTCCGGTGCCCGCATTTTTCGTTGTCATCGCGGCCACAGCACGCGCGCATAACGCGCACGGTCCCATGCTTCCCGTGGAATCGGCTGGCTTGCGGGTGCTGGCTTTCCGCTAACGGTTGCAATCAATTCAAGCCAGAGGAGGGTCCGAATGCGTGACTCCAATATCGGTCATGAACTGAAAGAAATGGCGCAGGAAGTCGTGCGCTTTGGCGAGCGATGCGTACAAGCGGGTCGCGATTGGCTTAACGAGAGGAGAGAAGACATGAATCATCGGGACGACGACGACCGTCGCGATCACCTGTCCGGCCGGAACTACGGCGAGGAGCAAGGAAACGTCCGCGGCTCCGCGCGCCAGGCACGGAGCCAGTACGGCTATGGCGAGCAAGCCGAGCGGGGGCAGGCCGAACGCAACCGGACGCAGCAGTCCTTTACCCAGGCGAATCGGAGCCGGGGCGAATACTACGGCGGCCAGTTCTCGGATCGCGCGCAAGGCGTCGGCTGGGACGACGATCGGGGCAACTGGGATTACGAGGGCGGACCGGAGCGTTACGGCGCCTCGGGTTACGCCGAACGGTCGCAAGGGCAGGGCGGAGCTGGACGCCAGCAGGGCGCGCAATACGGCGCGCAGGCGGGCAGCAGCGACTACTACCGCAGCCGCCAGGGCTATGGCGCGCAAGGCTCGTTCGGCAGCGACTACAACACCTATGGCCGCAACCAAGGCTATGGCGAGGGTTCCGGCTACACCCAGCAGTCCTCGCGCACGCAGGGCAGCCGCCTTGGTGGCGCGAGCAGCGCATCCGGCAGCCGCGCCTCGCAGCACGCAGGCCAGGGCTACATGGATGAGGGCGAAATGTCCGGTTACGGCGGCCGCGAACTGAGCTCGCAGCAATACGGCAGCAGCAGTTCGGGGCGTTACGGCACTGCCCCCGGCCAGTATGGCTATGGCGGTTACGGCGCCACCAGCTATCGGGGAGTCGGACCGAAGAACTATCGCCGTTCCGACGAACGTCTCGCCGAAGACATCAACGAGCGCCTGACCGACGACGACGATCTGGACGCCAGCGACATCACGGTCCGGGTCGCGGCCGGCAAGGTCACCCTGGAAGGCGCCGTCGACCAGCGCTGGATGAAGCACCGCGCCGAAGACATTGCGGACTCCTGCATCGGCGTGAAGGAGGTCGACAACCGCATCCAGGTGAGTTCGATGGCCAGCAGCCTTGGCCAGGGACAGTCCACCACCGATACTCGGACCGGCACGTCGTCCCGTAGCAGCTCGTCGACGCCAACCTCCGGCACCAGCGGCGACACGACGTCGCATTGATGGGCGTGAAGATGGATGCTGTCCCGAGTGGCAGCATCCATCGGGGCTTGCTTGGTCAAGCCGAGGCGGGACACCTTCACAACTGATAGCGCGTCGCGTTTCTTTACGCGAGTGAATGAAGCACTGAATCGATCGCGCACTGTGCTCTCGTATTCATCATCACACCCATGAATGATTCATGGCGCTTTGATTGAATCGCCTCACAGAACCGAGATCGCGCCACGGATTTTTTTCACGATATCTATACATTCCCCCTGAGCCTGGCATTGCTACCCAGGCCGATCAGCCGCTTGTACCGGAGCCGTGGCGGCCGGCGCCAGAAGGGGGGTTTCCATGAACGTCGAAGAATACGTGCGCGTCGCGCACGCGCCGGGAATGGCGCGCCGCGATTTCCTGAAGAAGTCCTCCGCCGTCGCCGTGTCGCTGGGACTGGCCACCACGGCATTGCCGGCGCTTGCCGCTTACATCGCTCCCTCCCGTACGCGTGGCGCCGCCGTGCTGGACGTGCGCAACTACGGCGCATTCGGCGACGGAGTGCATGACGACACCGCAGCGATCCAGGCTGCCATCAATGCGCTGCCGACCGACGGTGGCACCGTGTACGTGCCCGCCGGAACCTACATGATCGACGCGGTGCGCAACCTGCGCCTGCGCAGCCAGATGCACCTGCAGCTCGCGCCCGACGCCAAGCTGGTGGCGATCCCGAACGCGGTCGACCGCTACTACGTGCTGAACGTCTACAAGGTCAGCGACGTGGAAATCTCCGGCGGCCAGATCATCGGCGAGCGCGACCAGCACATGGGCACGACGGGCGAGTGGGGCCACGCGATAATGGTGCGCGGTTCCAAGCGCGTCACCGTGCGCGACATCCGGCTGTCCCGCTGCTGGGGTGATGGCCTGTCGATCGGCGGCGCCGCCGCAACCACGGGAACCATACCGAGCGACGATGTCGCGGTCGCCAACATCGTCTCCACCGGCAACCGGCGCCAGGCGGTGACGATCGGGCGTTCCCGCGGGGTCAAGGTGTACGACTCCGAATTGAGTTTCACCAGCGGCATCAAGCCCGGCTGCGGCATCGACATCGAGCCCGATCCCGATGCGGGTGCCAGCACCAGCGGCGTGCGCGTGGAGAACTGCTGGATCCACCACAATGCCGGCAACGGCATCCAGGTCTACAAGACCGTGCTGAACGTGGTGATCAAGGCCTGCACCATCGAATACAACGAAGGCTACGGCGTCCTGCTGCTCAACGCGGACAGCGGTTACGTGGTCAACAACAAGATCATGCACAACCGACTGTACGGCGTGTCGGCCCGTAGCGCCGCGCATGGATACCAGATCAGCTCCAATACGTTCCGCAACAACAAGACGCTGTATTACGGCGTCAAGGAATCCATCGGCGCGCTGACCAGCATCGTCGGGACCGGCTCATCCGGAACGATGAAGAGCTCCTGGCAGCTGGAAGTGACTGCGGACTGCTACAGCATGAACGTCGGGACCAACTACTACGCGTTGTGATTTCATGGAAGAAGCGGGGGTCGATGGCCGGGCGGAGGAGTTTCGCCCGGCCATCTTTTTTTTTGCGTCAATCCAGGTCGCAAGAAACAGCCTGCAACAGGGCATTGCACGACGCCATCCCGGCGCATCACTCAAGGCGCGGCGTTCCGAATCGCACGCATGAAGACTGAGCCTTGCTTGAACGGTGATCGCTCGATGTGTGTCGCTCTTTGCGCGACGATGGCGAAAACATGAAGTGACCTTCACTCCTGCTTCGGATAATGCGCCCGTCCAATCGATACGGAAGGATGACGCAGGACCGACATGAAGTTCATGTTCTTCGCCAACACCGATTGGTATCTCTACAATTTCCGCCTCCCCACCGCATTGCACCTGCAGGAACAGGGCGCCGAAGTGGTCATGCTGTCGCCGCCGGGTCCATTCGGCGGGCGCTTCGCTGAACATGGAATCCGCTGGCTGACGCTGCCCATGCAGCGCGCCAGCCTGAATCCTGCCCGCGAAGTATCGACGCTGCGGCACATGGTGCGAGTGCTTTCCGAGGAACGTCCGGATCTGTTGCACAACTTCACCGTCAAGTGCGCGGTGTACGGTGCGCTGGCCGCGCGCATATCCAGGGTGCCTGCGGTGGTCAATGCAGTGGCTGGCATGGGCTATGTCTTCACCAGCGAGTCGCTGATGGCGAAGACCCTGCGCCCGGTCGTCAAGGCCCTGATGCGCGGCACGCTGGGGCAGGAGAACTCGCGCCTCGTATTGCAGAACCCGGACGACGCGGACGCGTTCGTCAGCTCCAGACTGGTGCCCGCGCACCGCATACGCCTGATCCGCAGTTCGGGCGTCGACACGAGCCGCTTCGCCCCGCATGCGTCCCCGCGCGTGGGGCAGGCGCGGAAGCCCCTGCGCGTCCTGCTCGCGGCGCGCCTGCTATGGGAAAAGGGAGTGCAGGAATACGTGGATGCAGCGGCGCTCGTCCGCGCGCGCGGCGGCGACATGGAGTTCCTGCTGGCCGGAACGCCCGATCCGGGAAACCCCGGCTCGGTGGAAGTGTCCCAGGTCGAGGAATGGGTGCGCAGTGGGCTGGTGAAATGGCTCGGCCACGTCGAGGACATGCCGGCGCTGTTGCGCTCCGTGGATGTGATGGCGCTGCCCAGTTACTACCGCGAGGGCGTGCCGAAGAGCCTGATCGAGGGCGCCGCGTGCGGGCTGGCCCTGGTCACGACCAATCTACCGGGCTGCCGCGAGGTGGTTACCCGCCACGGCATCGACGGGCTGCATGCGCAGCCGCGCGACGCGGCCTCGCTGGCCGAGTTGCTGGTCCGCCTGGATGACGATCGCGAACTCCTGGATCGCCTCGGCGCATCGGCGCGGAACCGCGCGCTCAGCGATTTCGACGAGAAGCTGGTGATCCGCCGCACGGTTGAGGTGTACGAGGAACTGCTCGCGCACTCCGGCTGGCGCGCGGGAAGCGAAGCCACCCGGTCCGCGCGCCAGGCCGCCTGAGTGTCGCGCCCTGATGCAGCCGTGGGCATCGTGCGGTTCGCCGGCGTGAAGCGGGCACTGGCAGCGCTCTCGTTGCTGTCGCTGGCGACCGCAGTCGGCGCGGTACTGGTCCTGGCGACGCAATCGCTGTTGGCGCGCCAGTTGGGACCTGCCGCCTACGGATTGTTCGCCTCTTCCTTGGCGACCGTGAGCATGATTGCGCCGTTCGCCGGCTTCGGGCTGTCGCAGTTCCGGTTGCGGGTCTATGGCGCCGAAGGCTGGTCGGCCGATCGTTGGACCGTTCCTTCCGTGCGTTTGAGCGTGCTCACGGGCCTGCTGGCCTGCACCGCGGTGATCGCCTGGGCGGCGCTGGTTCCGCCGACGACGGGACGGGTATTGCTGCTCCTGATCCCGATGGTTCCAGCTCTTCTTGCCGTGGAACTCGTGGGCTGCAAGTTGCGCCTCGAAGAGCGCTATCAGGTGCTGGCGGGGTGGCAGCTCCTGCTCCCTGCGGGCCGCCTCGTGGTGGCACTGCTGGCCGTGCTGCTTGCAGCCACCCAGGTTCTGCCCATCGCGCTCGGGTATGGCGTCGTTGCGGCGCTCGTCGCGACCATGGCCATCCCGCACGTGCGCGCGATGCTCCGCGGCGAGATGGAATTGCACGGCCATGGGCCGCGACCGGAGCGCTGGCCAGCCATGTCCGTGCCATCGGCGCGTGAGGTGTGGGCGCAGGCATGGCCGTATGGCGTGGCAGCCGCCCTGTATCCGATCTTCTTCCAGGTCAGCACGGTGATGCTCAAGTACCTAGGAGGCGACATCCATGCCGGTCGCTTCGGCATCGCGATGGCGGTCATGTCCGCCATCTATCTGATCCCCACGACGATCTACCAGAAATTCCTGCTGTCGAAGCTGCATCGGTGGGCCGCGCACGACCGCTCCCGCTTCTGGATGGTCTACCGCCGCGGAATCATCGCGATGCTGGGCTTGGGCAGCAGTATCGGCGTTCTGCTGCTGTTCGCCATGCCGGTGGCAGTTCCGCGGATCTTCGGTCCGGCCTATCTCGGCGTCGTTCCCGTGCTCTCGGTGTTGGCGCTCTGTCCTCCCATCCGATTCCTTTCGACCGCCGTTGGGTCGATCCTGTTGACCGGAACGCACATGTATTACCGCGTGTTGATGATGGCCCTGGCGACGATGGTCACCATCATCCTGGACCTGCTGCTGATCCCAGGGCATCGCGAGATGGGCGCTGCCTACGCGATCGTTGGCGGCGAGATCGCACTGTTCACGACAACATGGGTCGGTGCGAGGCGATTCGGTGCGGAATTCCGTTGAACTGGCGGACAGGTTGCTGCGCCATGCGCACGCTTTTCCTGCGTGCGCGGATAGCGCGACGTCCATGCGACACGTTCAGTTCACGGATGCATCACCCGTGAAATCGATGATGTCGCTTTGTGTCGTTGGATCAAAATCATGTGCGGAAGCGATGTGCAGGAGCGATCAGCCGGAGTGAGAACATTCTATCTTTCAGGGCAGCGCACTTTCGGCAACCGCGGCTGCGAGGCGATCGTGCGCAGCACGGTGGCGCTGTTGCGTGCGCAGTTCGGCGACGTCCGGGTGCTGGTGCCTTCGGTCGATATCGAGCGCGACCGCGCGCAATGGCCCGATGCGGCCGAGCAGGGCGTGCGTTTCGTCCGCGCCTACCTGCCGCGAGCCGCAGGCTACTGGGTCAACCTGCAGCGCCTGCCGCTGCCGTTCCTGAAACGGGCGAACTGGCCGTTCCCGATGCCGGCCTGGCTGCGCCAGCAGCTGGCAGGCGTCGATGCGGTGCTGGCGGTCGGCGGCGACAACTACTCCCTGGATTACCGGATTCCCTCACCGATCATGAGCCTGGATCGATGGGCCATGGACATGGGCAAGCCCGTGATCCTGTGGGGCGCGTCGGTGGGCCCCTTCGACCGCGAGCCGGGTTTCGTCCCCGCGGTGACGCGACACCTGTCGCGCATGAATTTCATAGCCGTGCGCGAAACCGCAAGCTACAGCTACCTGACCGAGAAGCTCGGCCTTGGCAACGTGGTGAAGATGGCCGACCCGGCCTTCATGCTGGGGCGCGAGACCGTCGACTACGCACGCTTCTGGCCCCAGTGCCCGAACGGCGTTCTCGGCGTCAACATCAGCGCGCTGATCGAGCGCTACAAGCGGCCCGACCAGGACCTGCGCGCCGAAGTCGCGGAGTTCATCCGCCGCGCGGTGCGGCAGTACGGCCTGGGCGTCCTGCTCGTCCCGCATGTGCACGCGTTGCATGGCGAGCATGCCGCGGGCGACGGCACCTACATGCGCGACCTGATGGATCGCCTTGCCGATCTTGGCGACAGCGTGGCGATGATGCCGCACGAGCTCAATGCGGCGCAGATCAAGTACGTGATCAGCCAGCTCCGCTTCTTCATTGGCGCACGCACCCACTCGACCATCGCGGCCTTGTCCAGCGGGGTGCCCACCGTCTCCATCGCGTACAGCGTCAAGGCGCGTGGCATCAACCGCGACCTGTTCGGCAACGAAGATGCGGTGCTGCCGACGACCGAGTTGAGCGCCGACACGCTGCAACGCAGCCTCGGCTGGCTGCTTCGCGAGGAGCGCTCGCTGCAGCACACGCTTGCGCACAGGATTCCGCAGCTGCAGGACCAGGCGAAGACGGCGGCGCGGCGGCTCTCGGGCGTGCTGGCCTGAGGTGGCGCGCATGCGGGATTCGAGCTCAGTGATTGCCGCGCAGCCGCAGGTGAAGTGGCGCGCCCCGGTCAGCGTGGTCGTTCCGTGCTATCGCTGTGCGGACACGATTGCCGCTTCCGTGGCGTCCATCGCCGTACAGACGATGCCGCCACAAGAGGTGCTGCTGGTGGACGACTGCAGCGGCGACGCGACCCTGTCTACGCTGCACCAGTTGGCCGCGACGTATCCGCAAGGGTGGGTCAAGGTCCTGACCTCGCCGCGCAACGGTGGGCCCTCGCAGGCGCGCAATATCGGCTGGGCGCATGCGAGCGAGGACTTCGTGGCCTTTCTCGATGCCGATGACTCCTGGGCTCCGGCCAAGCTGGAACTGCAGATGCAGGCGTTGCGCAGCGATCCCGAGATCGTGCTCATTGCCCATCGCATGGACGTGCGTGACCGGGCCGCCGGACCGCCCCGGCTCAAGCCGCCGGTCCGCGCGCGCATCGTCGGTCGGCGCCGGTTGTTGCTGAACAACCCGTTTCCGACGGCGTCGGTGGTCCTGCGCCGCGACCTGCCTTTCCGCTTCAACGAGAAGTTCCGCCGCGTCGAGGACTTCCTGCTCTGGGCCCAGATCGCGTTCTCGGGCTACCGCTGCGCCAAGCTCAACCAGACCCTCGCGTCATGGCACAAGCCGACCTATGGCGCCGGCGGGCTGAGCGCGGATCTTGCGGCCATGCACCAGGCAGGCAAGGAAGTCCGCAGGGAGTTGCTGCGCCAGGGCCTGGTGAGTCCGATGGAACATCGCATAGCGCGCGTCGTCGGCAGCCTCCGCAGGGCCAGGCGGAACGTACTGATGCGGGTACGCGCGGGCGCGGCCGGAACGGGTCGAGGCTGACATGACGGCATACGCTGCGGTCCCGGTGGCAGCGCCCAGTCGCGCGGATGCAGCCGCATCCGGGCTGAGCCTCCTGCTGGTGGTGCTGGCGTGCGTCTTCGGCTGCTGGGTGGTGGGCACCCGTCCGCTCGACACCGGTACGGACACCAGTGTCTACGCGGGCTTCTACGAAGCCTTGGGCCACACGGCCCTGCAAACCCGGCTGGAGCCCGGATTCGTCTTCTTCAGCTGGGTGGTGCGCAAGCTGGGGTTTGGCGTCGTCGGTTACCAGGTCGCGTTGTTCGCGCTGCTGCTCCTCATAGTGGTTACGGCATGCCGGAAGTATTTCGCCTACATCGGCGGTGGCCGCGGTTTCATGGTCTTCCTGACCGCCTCACTGATGCTGCTCTTCGTGTCGCCAATGTTCATGAACGGCGCCATCAACGCCGTACGCCAGGGCTTGGCGGCACTGCTTGTGTTCACCGCGTTGCTGTCCTTCCACCGCCGGCAATGGTTGCAGTTCCTGCTCTTCGGCGGTCTCGCATCAAGCCTGCACCTGTCGTCGCTGATGTACCTGGCCTGCGCGCCGGCGCTGCTGCTCGGCGCGCGCTCGCTGCGCTGGCTGGCTGCGGTTGCCTTCGTTCTCTACGTCTCGGGAGCGTCGATGCAGCTGGTGAAGGCGTTCGTCCCCGCGCTGTATGCGTTCGTGCAGGAATACGCGGCAAATCCGGACTACCGCTCGGGCGTGCGCGTGGATTTCGCCGTGTTCTCGATCTTCTGGTACCTGCTGCCGCACATGTTCGCGCCGCTGATCCGCGAGCCGCAGCGGGAAAGGATTTTGCAAGGCGCGGCGGTGTACTTGGTGATGGTCCTGCCATTCTTCGCGGTCGGATGGGGCTCGTACTCGAACCGCTTCCTGCTGCCGGCATGGCTGGCCGCATCGCTGATCGTCGCCGCCATCCTCTGCTGCAGCCGCCTGCCGGTGCTTCGCAACCCGCTGCTGATCCAGGCCGGCTTGCTGGGTTCCTGCGTGGCCCTCTACTACTACGTAAGCAATGGGATCGTCGTATGACGCAAATACCGCACGGATGGAGCAATCGATGTCGGTGATGCGCGAACGGATCAAGGCCATCGTGCCGGCGGAGCGCCGGGTTGCCATCCGGCGCATGCTCGCGCGGGTCAAGGCGCTCTCCAGCTATGGCTACGACGCGCGCCGCTACCTGGTGGCGTCGACGGCCGGACGTTCCGCCGATGACGCCGAACGCCTCGCAGCGCACATCACCATGGACTACCACCGCCTGGAAAAGGGGATGGCGTTGCCCAATCCGCGCCACGGCTTTGGTCGCGACGTGGCGCTGCGCCTGGTCCGCAGTGTGCGGCGCTACGAAGACCGCTACGGCCGATCGGACGTGACCGGGTTCGCCCGGAGCGCGCTGGAAAGCTATCGCCAATTCAGCCTCGGAAAGCTCGACACGAAGCTGGAAGCGGAACTCGGCGAATTCCTGGACACTAGTGCAACCGGTAGCTGCCGCGCGGGCGTCGATGCGCTGACCTCGCAAACCCTGTTTCCCTTCGATAGCGACAGCGCGCAGCGATTCCTGCGCAGCCGCCGCAGCGTCAGGCAGTTCGACGGCCGGCCGGTGCCCCAGGCGGTACTGCGCGAGGCGGCCCGCATCGCACAGCAGGCGCCCTCTGTATGCAACCGCCAGAGCGCGCGCATCTTCGCCAGCAACCAGCGCGCGCGGATGGACGAGATGCTGGGCTTCCAGAATGGCAACCGTGGCTTCGGCGACCGCCTGGGCGCCGTCATCGTTGTCGCCGCGGACATGCGTGCATTCACGTCGCTGGGCGAGAGGAACCAGTGCTGGGTGGACGGTGGCATCTTCGCGATGTCTATGGCGCTCGCCCTGCATTCGTTGCATGTCGGGGCATGCATGTTGAACTGGAGCGTGGAGCCCGGGCGCGATCGTGCGTTGCGGCGTAGCCTGGGAATCGACGATCACTACGCGATCATCACCATGATGGGCGCGGGTTACGCGCCGGAGCGGCTGACGGTCGCCGCGTCGCCACGGCGCAGCACGGATGAGATCGTGCGGTTCGTGTAGACGTTCCCCGTGTCCGAGCAGTTGTCCAACGCGGCGTCGCTACTGAGCTACCCGCCCAGCACGTCCCTCGTGGTCATCGCCGTTGGCGTGGCGGCGATCATCATCCTGCGCCGGCGACGGATCGGCGCAGCGCTCATCGGGCTGGCCCTGGCGTGGTCGCTGCTGTGGTCGATTCCCGTCGCATCGGAGTGGCTGCGCGGGACGCTCGAGAGCCGGTACCGCATCGTCGACGAGCGTGAATTGCCGCGCGCCGACGCGATCGTCGTGCTCGGCGGAGCCACCCGGTACGGATGGATGCAGCGTGCGCGCGTGGATCCCTGGGAACTGGGGAACAGCCGCCTTGCCGCTGGTGCGCGCGCCTGGCTGTCGGAGCGCGCACCGTTCGTCATCCTGAGCGGCGGCGGGGCTGGCCGGGATGGCAGCGAGGCGGCGCGAATGCGGGGCGCGATCGTGCGGCTTGGCGTGCGCGATGACGCGATCGTGCTCGAAGAACGCAGCCTCAACACCGAAGAAAATGCACTCAATACTGCGCGCATTGCGCACGGGATCGGCGCGCGGCGCATTCTGCTGGTGACCTCCTCACTGCACATGCCGCGGGCGATGACACTCTTCGAACGTACCGGACTGGAAGTCGTGCCTGTCCCCGTGCCGGAGCGGGCAGTGCGCACCACGTTGCTGGACAAATGGATGCCCTCACGCAGCGCGTTGTGGCGCAGCGGGCGCGCCTTGAAGGAATACGTGGCGCTTGCCGTGCTTGCACTTGGACATGAACGCGCAACAGCAACTTTATAGCGCGCTGAACGAGCCGTTCATGCAGTCGGACTTCACGTTGCGTGATCAATTCGCAACCTAGGCTCGGCCGCTGCGATGTTGCGACAGGAGCTGAAAATGCGGTTGATCACCCTCGAGGCGAAGGCAAACTACGGCGCGTGCATGACACCGGTCCCACGCATTGGCAAGCAGGCGGTGACGCTCGCTGCGCGCGCAAAGGGGTTCGGATTCGTCGTCGGCATGAGCATGCTGCTGAGCGGTTGCCTGACCGGCCAACAGATGTCGCGCAGCGTGGGCGGGGACGGTAGCGACATGCGAATGGTCGAGATCACCCCACAGCTGGTTGCCAGCAACCAGAACGCTGCCGCGAATGTCGAGTTGCCGCCGGAGCTGACGCAGTATCGCCCGCAGAGCTACCAGATACAGCCGGGCGACACGCTGCTGGTCACGGTGTGGGACCACCCGGAGCTGACCACGCCGGCGGGAGCGCAGCAGGCGGCTGCCAGCAATGGTCGCCTGGTCTATCCCGACGGGACGCTGTTCTATCCCTATGTCGGCCAGCTGAAGGTGGCCGGCATGACGATCGAGGAGCTACGCAGCACGTTGACGAGCAGGCTCGCGAAGTACCTGCGCAAGCCGCAGGTGGATGTCGGCGTGAGCGGCAATGGCGGGCAGGTAGTGCTCGAAGGTGCGTTCAACAACACCGCGCCGCAGGGCCTGGGCACAGTGCCGATGACGGTATCGAAGGCGGTGGGTGCGGCCGGCATCAACGTCGAGCAGGCCGACCTGTCGGGCTTGACCCTGATTCGCGAAGGGCGCCGCTACAACATTGACCTCGACGCGCTCCATCGCGGGGGTAGCGTGGCCGACATCTACCTCAAGCCAGGCGATCGCCTGTACCTGCCTTTCAACGACCGCAAGCAGGTCTACGTGCTGGGCGAGGTCGTGCGTCCGCAGGCGCTGACGTTCAAGACCAGCGACATGTCGCTAACCCAGGCATTGGGCCGGACCGGCGGACTGAACCAGGTGACCTCGAACGGCGACGCCGTCTATGTCATCCGCGGCGTCGACGCTGCAAACCTGTCCAAGGAAGCGCCCTCCACGGCGACGGTATACCACCTGCGGGCGAAATCGCCGGCTGCGTTCGCGGTGGCGAGTTCGTTCCCGCTGCGAGCGGGCGACGTCGTGTTCGTCGGCCCGGCAGGCATTACCCGCTGGAACCGCTTCTTCAGCCAGTTGCTGCCGCTGTCGGCAATCCTCAACACTGCGACCAGTGCTCAAGGCAACGTCAGCAACTGAGGCCGCGGCCGCGCCGGCGTTTCGCGCTCGTACTTCCTGCGAACACGAGCGCCGGCCCGGGTTCTCGATCCGGCGGATCCTGGTCGTGTGTCTAGGCAACGTCTGCCGCAGCCCAATGGCCGAATTGGTGCTGCGCAGGGAGCTGGCTGGGCGCGACGTTCTCGTCGAATCTGCCGGCATCGGTGCGATCGACGGAGCTCCGATCGACCCGTCCGCACTGGCGGTGCTCGAGGCGCATGGTCTGGAAGGACGGGGACATGCCGCGCGCCGGCTGGAGAAATGGATGATCCACCACGCCGACCTGGTGCTGGTCATGGAGCGCGCGCAGATGCACTTCATGCAACGGCAGATTCCCTCCGCGGCCGGCCGGACTTTCGGCCTTGGACGCTGGCTGGACGACATCGATGTGCCCGATCCATTCGGACAGCCGATCGCAACGTTCGAAAGCCTGTACGGAACAATCGAACGTGCCTCGCGGGAATGGTCCGCGCGCGTTTGAACGCTGTTGCGCAGCGGGCCACGCGACGACCGCAACACGTTTCGCGTTCATGCCTTTGAACGTGTCGACAATCGTGTATCGCAGATGTACGCGCGTGTCCGATTTCATTTCCTCGTCAACTCGTCGTGCATAACCTAGCGCGCACGTTTGGTCCGCCCAAAGAATTCGTAAAAACATCGATAGAGACACTGGGTTGGTGTCCGTAGTTGCTGCAATGGCATGGATTGCGACTCGATTTCACAGACAGAAAATGGGCAGGAGACTTCATGCCGGATGCAAGACTGGTGGCCGCCGGTTCGGTCGCATTGACAGTGACGTTGGTGGCGATCTTTTCGCTCAGGCCGCTGGCGCCCAGGGTGGGACTCGTCGACCGCCCCGGAAACCGCAAGCGCCACAAGGGCAGGGTGCCCCTGGTTGGCGGGATCAGCTTCTTCCTCGGGCTGGTTGCTGGGCTGAGCTACCTGGGCGTCCTTGATCGGTTCACCGTCTCGCTGCTCGTCACCAGCGCCGTCATCGTCGTCACGGGCATGCTCGATGATCGTTACGACCTCAGCGTCGGAACGCGTCTCGCGATCCAGGCAGGTGCAGCAGCGGTGGTGATTGCCGCGACCGGCGTGTACATCGACAGCGCTGGACACTTGTTTGGCACGCAGGACGTTCGCCTGCATGCCCTCGGCATTCCGCTCACCGTGCTGGCCGTGGTCGGGCTGATGAATGCCTTCAACATGCTCGATGGGATCGACGGCCTTGCGGGCGGCCTGGCGATGGTCAGCATCCTCGCCGTGCTCGCCTTCACCACCGGTACCGGCTGGCAGGCGCTGGGCGTGCTGTTGTTGCTGCAGGTGTTGCTGGTGGCGCTGGTGCCGTATCTCGGCGTCAACCTGGGATGGCCCGACGGGCGCAAGATCTTCATGGGCGATGCCGGGAGCACCCTGATCGGCTTCCTGCTGGCGTGGAGCCTCATCCATCTGAGCCAGCGCCACATCGGCCGCATGGCGCCCGCCGACGTGCTCTGGTGTGTCGCCATTCCAGTGATGGACACGCTGGGAGTGATGGTGCGGCGCATGCGGGCCGGAGGTTCGCCCTTCAGGCCGGATCGCCAGCATCTGCATCACCTGCTGCTCGACGCCGGCTTTTCACCTCGCGCCGCGCTGGTTCTGGTCGTTGGTGCGGCAAGCGTCCTGGCGATGCTGGGCTACGTGCTGCGCGACTTGCCGGAACTGGCGAGCGTTGCGGGCTTTTTCGCGCTGCTCGGTCTGTACATCGCCAGGTTGCCCGTTGCGCTCGCATGGCTGGGCCGGGCGGGACAGGCGCAACCGCAGGTAGGCGCGGCCGTGGCCGCAGCCCTGGAAGGCGAGGGCGCGCGCGCGCTCGATGCCATCGAATCGCTGCCGCCTCGCGCGCATCCCGAATCCACGCAACCCAACCTCTCGCAACTCAAGACCCTGTGCGTACTGGGAGAGTCGCGGGACGCGATCCGGATCGCCCCGGTCGCAAGCCAGCTCTGCCACGACGAGCGCTTCGACACCCATGTCTGCGTCACCGACCTCGCCTCGGAAAAGCAGCAGCGCATCCTCGAACTGTTCGATCTGAAGCCTGACGTCGACCTCGGGATCGCGCTGGCCGGCGCCGATGCGAGCGAAATCACTTCCGCGACGCTGGACGGGATCGCGCAGTTGCTCACCCGTCTCAAGCCCGACGTGGTGCTCGTACACGGCGACACCTCGACCACGCTGGCGGCGACCCTTGCGGCCAGTTATCAGCAGATTCCCGTCGCGCGGCTGGAGTCCGCCGGTGAAGTGATGGGCATGGCCGCGAGACCGGCGGGCGAACAGATCCATCGGCGCGTGGCCAATGCGCTTGCATCCCTGCATTTCCTGCCGAGCGAGTCTACTGGGGATGAACTCGAAGCGACCGGGGTCCCGCGCGACCGCATCATGGTCACCGGCGACACGGCCGCGGAAACGCTGCGTACGGCGATCGAGCGCATCCGCTCCGATCGCGACACGGAACTGGCGCTACGCGCCAGGTTTGCCTTCCTGCGCCCCGCCAGTCCCTTGCTGCTGGTTACGCACCGCGAACAGATCGATGGATTCGCCGAGCTCGGCCGGGCACTGCGCAAGGTTGCGCGCATGCGTCCCGACGTGGACATCGTCTATCCGATCGCGATGTCGCCCGATGCCCAGCGCGACACGCAGCGCCTCGGATGGCGTCCGGCCAACGTGCACCTGGTCGAGCCTTTGGATTACATGGCGTTTGCCTGGCTCATGCAGCGCGCCTACGTGGTGCTGACGGGTTCCGCGGAAGTCGAGAGCGAAGCAGCCTTGCTGAGCAAACCCATCCTGGTGCTGCGCGATGCCGGCGATCGCGTCGACGCCGCCGATCCGCGCCAGCTCGCCGTCGATGAGGCCGCGATCTCCAAGGGAGTGATGAGCCTGCTCAGTGACAGGGGCATCTACGAGGCCCTGCGCGCCGCCTTCCGCGACGGCGAGGCAGAGGCACCCAGTTACCGCATCGTCGATGCGCTCGCGGCGGTGCCGTCGCGAAGCTCGGCGCTGGCGGCGTGATCCAACCAGTTTCCCGGGCCCGCGGTTGCGGGCCAGCGGCAAGTGAACGGAGGTAGTACGTGAACGACATCATGCTTGGATCCAATCGCCCCACGCCGGTTCGCATGGACTCGCGGGGAAGCACGGATGACGTGGACGTACCGGCGTTGTTTGGAGTCCTGTCCGACCACAAGTGGTCGATCCTCATCGGCACCGTGCTGTTCGCGCTGGCCAGCCTGGCGTACGTTTTCGTCACCCCGCCGATCTACCAGGCCACGGCAGTCATCCAGATCGAGGGACCCGGGGCTGGTGCGCCGGGCCAGGAGCAGCAGATGCAGCCGGTCGCCGCCGGCTCTCCGCATGCCGCGACCGAGGTGCCGGTGATGACGTCCCGGCGCGTGCTGGGCGAGGCGGTGAGGGATCTCCACCTCGACATCCAGGCCCAGCCGCGACGCATGCCGGTGCTTGGAAAGGCCATCGCGGGAAGCTACCGCGGAACGGACGCCGCTCCGGCGTGGTTCGGCCTGAACCGTTACGGCTGGGGTGGCGAGCAGCTGAAGATCGCGCAACTCGATGTGCCTGAGGCGCTGTTCGATGTTCCCTTGCTGCTGGTGGCCGGCCGCGACCAGCGCTACACGCTGTTCGACGGCAACGGTCGCCGACTGGTGGAAGGCCGCGTCGGTGAGACCGCGCGCGGCGAAGGCGTCACGATGCGCCTGCAGAAGCTGGCGGCGAATCCCGGCACCTATTTCGACGTGCAGAAGAGCAGCCCTCTGACCGCAGTCACCGGCCTGTCCAACCAGCTCGAGGCGGTGGAACGCGGCAAGGACTCGGGAATCATCGCCCTCAGCTACAACAACACCGATCCGGTCCTGGCCGAGAAGGTGCTGGAAAAGATCACCCAGGCGTACGTGCAGCAGAACGTCGATCGCACGTCCGCGGAAGCGAAGAACCGCCTGCAGTTCGTCAACGGGCAACTGCCCAAGGTGCGCGCGGACCTCGAGCGTGCCCAGGCCGCGTTGCAGGAATTCCAGACGCGCAACCAGGCCGTCGATGTCAGCCAGCAGACCGGCGCGATCCTGGCCCAGACCACCGCGTTGTCCGGCAGCATCGCGCAGCTGAAGGTCCAGCAGGCGGACATCAACAGCAAGTTCACTTCCGCGCATCCGGCCTCGCAGGCGCTGATGCAGCAGATCGGTGAACTCGAGCACGAGAAGGCGAAGCTGCGCGGCCAGCTCGGCGCGATGCCCGACGTACAGCGTGGCCTGTTCCGCCTGACCCGCGACGTGGAGGTCACCAACCAGACCTACACCAACCTGATGAACGAGGCGCAGCAGCTCGACATTGCCCGTGCGAGCGCCATCGGCAACGCCTTCGTCATCGATGCGCCCGCGGTCGATCGGCTCAATCCGGTGTGGCCGAAGCAGGTTCCCCTCGTGCTGGGTGCCACCGCGGCCGGCGCGCTGCTGATGATCGCGTGGGTGTTCGTGCGGCAGATGTTCAACCGCGGCGTGCAGGATCCGGCCGAAGTCGAGCGCCTGGGGTTGCCGGTCTACGCCTCGATCATGCTCAGCCCGAAGCAGCGCGTGGATGCGCCGCGCCTGCAGAGCGCGCGCACGGGCAATCGCCCGCGCCTTCTGGCGTTGCGCGCACCCTCCGACATGGCGATGGAGGCATTGCGCAGCCTGCGCACGAGCCTGCATTTCGCGCGGATGGAAACCCGCAACAACCTGTTGATGATCGCGGGGCCGAGCCCCGGGGTTGGCAAGTCGTTCGTCTGTTCCAACCTTGCCGTGACCATCGCCCAGGCGGGCCAGCGCGTCCTGCTGATCGATGCCGACATGCGGCGCGGCACGCTGCATCGTGTGCTCGGCGTGCGCGCGGAGGACGGACTCTCCGAACTCATCTCCGGTCAGGTTCCCCTGGACGAGGCCATCCGCCGCGTCGCCGGCACCGAGAACCTGTCGTTCATCTCGCGCGGACGGATTCCGCCGAACCCTTCGGAGCTGCTGATGCACGCCAATTTCGCCTCCCTGCTGCGCCAGCTGGAATCGCGCTACGACCTGGTGATCATCGATACGCCGCCGGTGCTGGCGGTCACCGATGCCGCCGTGATCGGCCAGCACGCCGGCACGAGCCTGCTGGTGGTGCGCTACGGCGAAAACCAGTCGCGCGAAATCGCGATGGCCAAGCAGCGGCTCGAGCAGAACGGCGTCGAGCTCAAGGGCGCCATCGTCAATGGCGTGCAGAAGGGCAGCGCCCGCAGCGCCGGGCACTACGTGTACAGCTACGAGGAACCGCTGCGCGCCGCCTGAGGCGCGCAGCCGGAGCCCTGGAGCACGGCATGCCACGACATACCGTCCAAGCCATCGCCGCAGTGCCGCGCAGCCATCCGTGGGGCAGGGCAGGGGAGGCGGCCGCGAATCGCGGCGACGCCGTCCGCCACGCGCAGATCCAGACGTCGCCATATGCAGGCACGCCCGACCTGTCGCCCCTCGCCCAGCGCCGCGGTGGCCGGATCGATGCGGTCTCCGTGGGGGACCTGCTGCGCAACAGCTTCGTCTATCCGCCGCACTCGATCTTCGAGGACGTCAAGCTGGTGATGCCCGGTTTCGATGCGCGCACCGACATGGGCAGCGCGCCGCGGTTCCGTTTCCTGTTCCGCGAGCGCGATCGCGCTGGCGCGGGCGAGGACGGTGCCGGCGACTGGGTCGCCACATACCACCGGTTGCTGTGCGCAGCGGTCACCGAGGCCTGCGGCGGCATGCGCGCGCCCTGGCTGCTGCAGAGTGGCGGCAAGGACTCGACCACGCTCGCCATCGCCGCAGCCGAGGCGCGGCCGGAAACGGTCTGCATCACCTACCTGGGCGGACGCGAGGAGGATGAAGTCGCCTCCGCGCGCTCGATCGCCCGCACGCTGGGCTTGCGCCACGAATCGCTGGTTTGCGACCCCGGGCGGGCCTATGACCGCTACGTCGCCATCGCGCCGCGGATGCCCTTGCTCACCGCCGACTTCGCGTTGCTTTCGTACGTCGACCTGGCCACGGAGGTGGCGGCGGGCGGCGGGGACGGCGTCATCGATGGCCTCGGGTCGGACTGGTATTTCGGCATGGCCATGCAGGGCCAGCAGCGCCTGCTCACGGCCCTCGCGCGCGGCTGGCGGCTGCCGTTTTCGCTGTCGGAGCTGCCGCTGATCGATCGCAGTTTCACCCTGTGCTTCATGCTGTCGACCCTGGAGATGACGCGCGTCGAGCGCCTGTTCCCGGGCTCGCGCTTCAGCGATGCCGAGGTCGACGCGTTGTTTGGTCGGCCAGTGGCCAGCCTTTCGCGCGCGCGCCTGGCGACCTTCGAGTCCGAACTGGAAACGGCGGAAACGCCCGACGAATGGCGGGCGATGGTGGCCTCTATCTCGGGTGGGGCGGCAGCCTTTGCCAAGGGGCTGTACACGCTGGAGGCGATGGCACTGCGCCCGGCCTATCCGTTCTGCAACCGGCGCCTGCGGGAGTGGGTTCATCGCCAGGTGCCGCGCAAGCTGCTGCAGGATCCGGCGACCAAGGACAACAAGGTGCTGGTGCGCCAGCACATCGCCACGCGCTTCCGCGACCTGCCGTACATCTCGCGCAAGGGCAGCTTCCGCTTCGACCTGCGGGGCCTGGCACGCGCGCGTTTCGACCAGGTGCACGATCTCGCGCGCCAGGCTAGACCGCTGCTGCCTGGCGCGGCCCGTTGGCTGGAGCGCAACCGGCATCGGCTCGACAACAAGTACCACGCATCCAAGTTTTACCTGCTCGCAGTGGTTCTACCGTGGATAACCGCAAGGGGCGACGATGCACGCGAACTTCCATGACCCTGCGGCAGCCGCGTTTCCAGGCGAGGCGCCCATCGTCCCGGCGGTCGTCATCGATGCGCCACGCGCGTCGCATGCCAGGTTGCAGATCAGCATGTCGCCGTACTACGGCCGGCCGGACTTTTCGGCGCTGGTGCGCGGGCCGCGGCGCCAGCTGGACAAGGTCTCGATCGCCGACCTGCTGCGCAACGGATTCGTCTATCCACCGCACTCGGTGTACGAGGATGTAAAGGTGGTGACCTTCGGCTTCAGCCCACTGCAGGACATGCACGCGCGGCCCGAGTTCCGCTACCGGTTCCGCGATATCGAAAAGAACCGCGAGTCCAGGCGAGGAGGCCTCGACTGGGTGGGTCGGTACCATCGCCTGCTGTGTGGCGCATTGGGGCGCGCATGCAGCGACATGCACGCGCCATGGCTGCTGCAGAGCGGGGGAAAGGATTCCACGCCGCTCGCCATCGCCGCCGCCGAGGTCAGGCCGGAAACGACCTGCGTCACTTACCTGGGCGGCACCGAAGAGGACGAAGTCGCATCCGCCAGCTTCGTTGCGCGCAAGCTGGGTCTGCGCCATGAAACCCTGGTCTGCGACCCGGCCCGGGCATACGACCGCTACCTGGCGATCGTTCCGCGCATGTCGTTGCTGACCGCGGACTTCGCCCTGCTGTCGTACGTGGACCTCGTCACCGAGATCACGAGGAATGCCGGCGACGGGGTCATCGATGGCATGGGCTCGGACTCCTACTTCGGCCTGTCCGTCGATCGCACGCACCGGATGCTGTCGGCGCTGGCGCGGGGCTGGAGGCTGCCGGCATTCCTGTCGAAGCTGCCGTTCGTCGAGCGCAATTTCGCGTTGAGCTACGTGCTGGCGACCCTGCAGATGGAACGCGTGGAGCGCACCTTCCCGGGCTCCCGCTTCAGCGACCAGGAGGTCGATGAGCTGTTCGGCGGCGCCGTGTCGCAGCGGTCACGCCAGCGCCTGGAGATCTACCGCGACGAATTGGCATCCGCGCATACGGTGGACGAATGGTTCGCCATCGCCATGTCGGTGGCGGGGTCCGCGGGCGGCTTCGGCAAGGGGCTGCTGAGCAGCACGGCCGCAGGCATCCGGGCTGCATACCCGTTCTGCGATGGCGACCTGCGCGACTGGGTATACCGGGAGGTACCACGTGAACTGTTGGTCGATCCGATCACCCGCGCCAACAAGGTGCTGGTCCGCGAGCACATCGCCACCCGCTTCGACAGGCTGCCTTACGTCTCGCGCAAGGGCAGCTTCCGGTTCGACCTGTGCGGCCTGGCGCGCGCGCGTTACGAATACGTACACGACGCCGCCACGCGCGTGCGCCACATCCTGCCCGGTGCACGCACCTGGCTGGAAGCCAACCGCTACCGTCTCGACAACAAGTACCACGCGTCCAAGTTCTACCTGCTCGCGGTGGTCATTCCATGGCTGGAGCACCACGGTGGCGGAGCCTGAGTCCATGCGTGCAACGAACGAGCTTCGGCGACGCTTGCTGCGTGCATCCCTGTACGGTTGGTCGTTGGCGCCGATGCAGGCCTGGTGCGCGCTTGCCACCGCGACGCCAGCCACTGGCGTTAGTGTGCGCGCCACCGGCGCCCGCGGCGATGGCATCCACGACGACACCGTCGCATTCCAGGACGCCATAGATCGGGCGGCAACGACCGCGGGCGTCGTGACCGTGCCGCCGGGCCGCTACCTGATCGATCCGGTTCGCAGCATCCGATTGCGCAGCAATATCACGCTGCGAATGGCCAGCGGAGCCGTCCTCATGGCCAAGCCCAACGCCGCGCCGCGCGGATATGTACTGCTGGTGGAAGGCGTCAGCGATGTGCGGATCACCGGCGGCGAGATCATCGGCGAACGCGATGCTCACCTGGGGAGCGCCGGCGAATGGGGGCACGGCATCATGATCCGGGGCGCATCGCGCGTGACCGTCAGCAACCTGCGCGTATCACGTTGCTGGGGCGATGGCATTTCCATCGGCGGCCTGGCCAGGGTCGGTGCGGAAGGGCGGCCATCCACCGACATTCTCATCGCCAATGTCGTCAGCCGTGGCAATCGCAGGCAGGGGTTGACGATCGGCCGGTCGCGCCGCGTGCGCGTGGTGGATTCCGAGTTCAGCGACACCCATGGAACCAAGCCGGAATACGGCATCGACATCGAACCGGACCGCCCCGGTCGCGCCGACGACATCGCCATCGAGCGTTGCGTCCTGCGCGGAAACAGGGGCGGCGGGATACAGGTCTATCACCGGGCCGCCAACGTGAAGATCCGCGGCTGCACGATCGACGGCAACGGCTTTGGCATCTACACCGTGCAGGCCGAGAACGGCCTGGTTGCGGAGAACCTCATCCGGCGCAACCGCCATGCGGGCGTCGCGCTGCGTGGCAGGACCAACGGTTTCCGCGTGGAAGCAAACCGGTTCTCAGCCAACAACAGCAGCATTCGCGTCTCCGCCGCGGTGGGCCGCTCCGCACGCGCGCACGTGCAACTCGCGCCGGACTCACCGGGAAATGTCGTATCCGCGAACCAGTACGACTGATTGCAGGGTGCTAGTCGTGTGGTCCGGCCGGGGCAGGGGAGAGCATGCGATCCAGCGACTGCTGCAGTTGCTCGATGGTGTAGGGCTTGGCGATCAGCTGTTCTGCCTGGAATTCCGGGCCGATACGCACCGCGTCGCTGGCCGAGGCGAATACGAATGGCGTCTGCAACTCGCGCAGGCGGGCTGCCAGCGGAAACACCTCCTGACCCTCGATGTTGATGTCGAGGATCGCGGCGTCGAACGCCTGGCTTTCCACGATCGCCAGCGCGTCATCCAGCGACGTGGCATGCACGACGCGGTGCCCGGCATCGAGCAGAAGATCCTCCAGCATCATGGCGAGAAGCTTTTCGTCTTCGACGATAAGCACGGTGTTGCCGGGCAGGTTGTTGCCATGCACGCGATTTCCAGCGACCGCTGGGCCCATGTGGCGCTCCCTCAAGCTTCCAGCTCGGGATTCTGCGGCTGACGATGTCGTTGCTGCGTCGTTGCGCGCATTTCGGGCTGAATGCCGCTGATACGGAAGCGCTTGGTTTCGGGGGCACGCGGTCGGACTAAGGCTTGCGGACTTCCCCGGGAAAGGTCTTTGCCAGCCACGCCGTATGGGCGATCGAACTGACGTCCTCCCATGCCGGATCGTTGTCGAGCTTGAACTGCCGCCATCGTGCCGCGAGGATCTGGCTGAGATCGTTCCACGAACTGCTGGAAAATTCCCTGTGCGCCTGTTCGCCCAGGTGTTCCAGATAGGCGCGTTGGGCCGGTGTGATGGGATGCATGGCGGTTTCCCTCCGTACGAACGCCCGATCCTACTGCGCCATCGTTGCCACGGCTTTAGGGAAAAACGCCCAGGAAGATCGCGTTGGGATACACGCGGTCGATCACGCTATCGCGCAGCGTTGACAGTGTCGTTGGTAGACCGGTCTCCATTAAGAGGGAGGTCGTTATGGATTTTGGATCGGGCGAATCGCAGAGGGCCCGCATGCGCGAGTTGCTGTCCAGGCTCGACCGCGTCGCGACGGTGAGTCGCGGTCATCGGGCGGGACTCCACCTGGACGACCGCGCACTCTTCGACAAGTACCTGGCGACGTTGATCGCTTGGGAGAACCAGCTTCAGGGCCAGCTTCAGGGCTCGCAGTCGCAATCGCAGGAACCGGCCAGCGCGCCCGCAACGTCAACCCAGCACGAGCGCCGAGCGCTTTCAGTTTCGGTGCGGTCGGGATAGCGGGCCGGGCGCAGATTGGCGCCGACAGGGCTTATCGGAAGGACCGTCGGCGTCTGCGTTCCAACTGGCTCGAAGGGCTGGCTTTGCCTTGGCTGGGGCGCTGGAAAGCGGCTCGAGGTGCCGACCCGGATGCCCCTCAACTTCGCATAATGTATATTATGTAACTAGACGCGTAGCGACGCGGGCGCCAGCATGCTTTGCAGTCCGTCGCCACGCTCGGCCTCCTGCAGCCTCTGCAGCGACGCCAGCACGAAGTCATGAGCCTCAGACCCGTGAATACTCACTCGGGGCGCATCACGCGGGCGATCGGGCCGATGCGTGGGCACGCGTCGCGGCGCGACGCCTCAAGTCGAACAGGCAGCGCTCGCCCTCGGCAGTAAGTACGAGCACGCTTCCCGGAGCAACCAGTTGGCGCTGGAGCAATGCGGCGCGTACAGCAGGTCCCGGCACGAAGGTCTTGTTTTTGATCCGCTCCAGGATCAGGAGTAATCCCTGCTCCTCGAGTGTCAGAGCAGCCATCGGTCGCCTCTCGAATGTTGGCCGCAAGCGTAAAAGTCGGGAGCATCAAAAGTGGGTGAAACCCCTTCCGAAAGTTCGCGACTGCCGTCGTGGAATCGCGAACCGAACTGCCGCCGACGCCGCAAAACACCATGGCTTCATGGACGATTCATCAATTCCCCTCGATTGCGGGGCCATGCATCGCATCGCTGATTTCGCGTTGACGCTGCCGGTGATAGATCACTCCCTACAACGAGGGAGATCATCATGAAGTTGACTGAAATGCAGGCCGCACAACTTCGGGAGTTGCTTGCCCGATTGGATCGCGTGGCGACGCTGAGCCGAGGCCATCGGGCCGGCCTGCACCTCTACGACAGCTCGCTCATGGATCAGTACGAGCAGATCCTGATCACCTGGGAGGCGGAACCGTTGGGCCTGCCTGCCCGCACTGTCCCGCCGCCGCCGTACTCGCAGCGTGCGACAGACCAGCTCTGGGACGCGGAGAACGCTCCCGCCCCGGCGCTGGATGTCATGCCCAAGCGCCGGCGTCACTTCTGGGCGGCGCAGTCCTGAGAGCGACTGCGCCGAAGCCGGCGCGATGCACGACGCGCAGCGCACCAGGCAAATTCACGAACAACCGACTCCGGTGCCGGGATAGTCGCTACGAGGCACCACGCCGAGGGAAAGCAGACATGGGGGACAGCATGCAAGGCTGTGCAAGAGGCTACGTACACAGAGGTATCGGGTTCCACATCACGACGGACCAAAATCAGGGCGGACACTGGCGGGCCCATGTGCTCATTGCGGGGCTCAGGGCTCCGATCGGCAGCGAGCTGGGGCCTTTCGAGCAGGAAACGGCCGCGCGAGGCGCCGCGGTCGATTTCGCCCTGAAGGCCATCGACCACCTCATCGACCGGGATCTGAAGTACACGCGTGCCGCGCGCCGCACGGCCGACCCTTACCTGGCTGCCGCGGCGGAACTTCTGGGCTTCGATCAACGCTTCAGTTGAGGGCGGTGCCGGTTTCGAGTCGCGGTCCGCTGTAGAACTGTGGGCCGCGCACCCCGGCGGGCGCCGTCATGTAACCGCGCCGACTCCATCCGAGCCGTCGGGATGACGCGGCCGCTCGGCTCGGCCCGGACGCACCCTCTCCCCCACATCTCCCCTCCTCCGCTCGTAGCCATGCGGATTCGCGGACTGCCAATGCCAAGCGTCGCGGCACATGGCATCGACATCCAGGCGGGCGCGCCAGCCAAGCAGGCGCTCGGCCAGCGAGGTATCGGCGTAAACCTGCGCCACGTCGCCGGGACGGCGGTCGACGACCTCGTAGGGGATGCGGCGGCCCGATGCCCTTTCGAAGGCCCGCACCAGTTCCAGCACGCTGATGCCGCGGCCGGCGCCCAGGTTGACCGTAACGCTCTGCTGCTCGCGGACCACGAAGCCCAGGGCATCCACGTGCGCCTGGGCGAGGTCGGTGACATGGATGTAGTCGCGGACGCCGGTGCCGTCCGGGGTCGGGTAGTCGCCCCCAAAGATGCTCAACTTGCTGCGCCTGCCCGCCGCGACCTGGCAGATATACGGCATCAGGTTATTGGGGACGCCCGCGGGGTCCTCGCCGATCAGGCCGGAGGAATGCGCGCCCACGGGATTGAAGTAACGCAGGTTGGCGGCGTGGAACGTCGGTGAGGCACGGCAGACGTCGCCGATCAGCTGTTCCATGACCAGTTTGGTGCGGCCGTAGGGGTTGGTCGCGCCGAGTGAGGCGTGTTCGTCGACGGGCACGCGCTGCGGTTCGCCATACACGGTGGCGGACGAGCTGAATACCAGTCGATGGACCCCCGCCCCCTGCATGGCCTGGAGCAGGTTGACCGTGCCGCTGATGTTGTTGTCGAAGTACGTCAAGGGTTGCTGGCAGGATTCGCCGACGGCCTTGAGGGCGGCGAAGTGCATGACGGCGTCGAAGCGGTGGCGCGAAAACAGCCGTTTCAGCGCGCTCTTGCTGCGCAGGTCCACCCGTTCGCATTCCACCGGGGCGCCGATGATCCGTTGCAGGCGCAACAGTACGCGCGGCGAACTGTTGGCGAAGTTGTCGGCAATGACGATGCGGAAGCCCTGCTCGGCCAGCGCGACGCAGGTGTGGCTGCCGATGTAGCCGGCGCCGCCGCAGACAAGGATGGACATTGGTGCCTTGCCCGCCATGAGCGCCCGCCGTGGTTGCTTCCCGTCTCCAAGACAACGCGAAACAGCGGCGCCGCCGTCCACCCTGCCCTGCGCGGCGCGCGCGCATGCGTCCTTCACATTCAGGGCGGTTTGATGCCGTCTGTCCGCGTTGGCACGCAATTGGCGTTTCCCAGTGAGCCGATGCCGCCATCGGGCGCGCGTCTCGACCCGGAAGTCGATCCAGGGGAGGTTTGCTTGGCAATCAATGCACCGTTGGCCGCGCTCGATGAAGTGCGCATCGCCATCATCGGCCTGGGTTATGTCGGGCTGCCTCTCGCCGTGACATTCGGGAAGCGGTTTCCGACCGTCGGCTTTGACATCAATGCGTCGCGCGTGGCCGAACTCCGGAACCACCACGACCATACCCGCGAGGTGACCGGCGACGACCTGCGCGAGGCGAACCTGCTGGAGTTCAGCAGCGACGCGGCCGCGCTCGCGGGTTGCAACGTGTTCATCGTGACCGTGCCGACCCCCATCGACGAGTACAAGCGCCCGGACCTGCGACCGCTGGAGTCGGCGAGCCGCACGGTGGGCCGCGCGATCGGGCGTGGCGGCGTCGTCGTCTATGAATCCACGGTCTACCCCGGCGCCACCGAAGAAATCTGCATTCCCATCGTGGAGCGCGAATCGGGCCTTGTCTTCAACCAGGATTTCTACGCGGGCTACAGCCCCGAGCGCATCAACCCCGGCGATCCGCAGCATCGCCTGGAGACCATCAAGAAGGTCACCTCGGGCTCCACGCCCGAAGTCGCGGCGTTCGTCGACCAGCTGTACGGAAGCATCATCACGGCCGGCACCCACAAGGCGTCGAGCATCCGCGTCGCGGAAGCGGCCAAGGTCATCGAGAACATCCAGCGCGACGTCAACATCGCCCTGATCAACGAGCTCGCACTGATCTTCCACCGGCTCGAGATCGACACCCACGAGGTGCTGGAGGCAGCCGGAACCAAGTGGAACTTCCTGCCGTTCCGTCCAGGCCTGGTCGGAGGCCACTGCATCGGCGTCGACCCGTACTACCTCACGCACAAGGCACAGCAGATCGGCTACCACCCGGACATGATCCTCGCGGGCCGGCGGATCAACGACGGCATGGGCAGCCACGTCGCGCGGCGCGTGGTGAAACTGATGCGCCAGCGCAACCAGGACATGACCCAGTCGCGCGTGCTCATCCTGGGGCTGGCGTTCAAGGAGAATTGCCCCGACCTGCGCAACACCAAGGTGATCGACATCGTGCGCGAACTGCGCTGCTACAACGCGCGGGTCGATGTCCACGATCCATGGGTCAACGCCGAACATGCACGCGACGAATACGGCGTCACGATGGTTTCCGAACCCAAGGCCGGCGAGTACAACGCGGTCGTACTCGCCGTGGCCCATGGCGAATTCGTGTCGATGGGCCCGGATCGGATCCGCGCCTACGGTTCTCCGGGCGCGGTCCTCTTCGACGTCAAGCGAGCGCTGCCGCGGGCCAGCGTCGACGGCTGTCTCTGACCCATGCGCGTACTGGTAACCGGAGCGGCGGGATTCATCGGCTCGAAGCTGAGCGAAGTGCTGCTTGCACGCGGCGACGAAGTGCTCGGCTTCGACAATCTCAATGCGTACTACGACCCGGCGCTCAAGCAGGCCCGGCTGGACCGGCTGCTGCCGCACCCGAATTTCCGCTTCATGCGGGGCTCGCTCGAAGATGACGCAGCCGTGGCCGAGGCATTCGCAGCCTTCGGCCCGCAGCGAGTGGTGAACCTGGCCGCGCAGGCCGGCGTTCGCTACTCCCTGGAAAATCCCCGGTCGTACGTCGACAGCAACATCGTGGGCTTCCTCAACATCCTGGAAGCCTGCCGCCATCGCGGCATCGAGCACCTCGTCTACGCGTCGTCGAGTTCTGTATACGGCGCCAACCGGAAGCTGCCGTTTTCGGTCGACGACAACGTCGACCATCCCGTGAGCATGTACGCGGCGACGAAGAAGGCCAACGAGTTGATGGCGCACACGTACAGCCATCTGTTCGGGCTGCCGACCACCGGATTGCGCTTCTTCACCGTGTACGGCCCCTGGGGCCGGCCGGACATGGCGCTGTTCCTCTTCACCCGCAAGATCCTCGCCGGCGAGCCGATCGACATCTTCAACAACGGCCGCCACAGCCGTGACTTCACCTACATCGACGACATCGTCGAGGGCGTCGTCCGCACGCTTGACCGGGTGCCCGTTGTTGACGTGGCCGTCACGCCGTCGCCGGGCACGTCCACTGCGCCGTATCGCGTTTACAACATCGGCAACGACCAGCCGGTGGAACTGCTGCACTACATCGACGTGCTCGAGAAATGCCTTGGCCGCAAGGCTGAACGGCGGCTGATGCCGCTGCAGCCCGGCGACGTTCCGGACACCTGGGCGGACGTCGCAGCGCTGCGCCGGGACGTCGGTTACTCGCCTTCCACGCCCGTGGAAATAGGCGTGGAACGCTTCGTGGAGTGGTACCGCGGCTACCACCGGGTCTGAAGGAGTTTTTCGCTGTCAAGTTGGCCGGGCGCCCTGGCGCTCGGCGTTGTCCAAAAGGGGTCTATCGGAGAATTGCCATGCGTGTCGCAGCTGCCCTTCGGGCTTTCGGCCTGTCCCTCCTGCTTGCCGGTTGCGCCAGCACCGCGAGCCTCACTTCGGGCGCCCCGCCCGCGCCCGCTCCCGCGGACGAATACCTGATCGGTGTCGACGACTTGGTCCAGGTCTCGGTATGGCGCAATCCGGAGCTGAGCGTCACCGCCCCGGTCCGCCCCGACGGCAAGATCTCGGTGCCGCTGGTCGGTGACGTGGTCGCCGGTGGACGCACGCCGGATGCCGTCGCCAAGGACGTCCAGGACAAGCTCGGCGCGTACGTGCGCGACGCGCAGGTCACGGTCATCCTGACCGAGTTGCGCAGCCACGAGTACCTGTCGCGCGTTCGCGTCACCGGCGCGGTGCGCACGCCAGTGTCGATTCCCTATCGCCAGGGCATGACGGTGCTCGACGCGGTGCTCGCCGCTGGTGGTGTCACCGAATTCGCGGCGCCGGACCGGTCCAGCCTGCACCGCAAGAGCGGCGAAGGCGCGGGAGCCTACGAAGTGCAGCTGGGCGACATTCTCGAGAACGGCGACCTGAGCACCAACTACAAGGTCGCGCCGGGCGACGTCATCACGGTTCCGGAGCGCATCCTGTGAACAGTCCGTACAGGCAGCTGAGCCTGCCCGGGCCGGCGCCGGATCGACTGCCGACGCTGTCCCTGCTCACCGTTGCGCGGAAGGAGCTTCGCCGCTACCTGTTGCCGCTCGCCACGATCTTCGCGGCCATCGCGCTGTTCTTCCTGGCCTGGGGCTTGGTCACGCCACCGACATACCAGTCATCGGCGACGCTGCTGGTGCAGGACAACGCGCCGATCACGCCATTGCTGGAAGGACGCGCCGCGGCTCCCAACGATGCCTCGCGTGCGGTGATCTCCCGTGACGTTCTCTTCGGCCACCGCGTCATGGACGACGTGTTGCGGGCCGGCGGCTGGACCGACAAGGACCTCAGTCCGCTGCAGAAGGAAAAGGCCATCAACAGCATCATGGATCGCACCGAGGTGGAAGTGACGGAACGCACCCAGGTGCGCTCGTCCGATCCCAAGCTGAGCCTGGTCAAGATCACCTACTCCGACTCCGATCCCAAGCGTGCGTACGCGGTCACCAAGCGCTACTCCGAGGCGCTGATCGAGCAGGTGCTCGACACGCGCGCACGCGCCAGCAAGTCCGCGTACCAGTTCATCGATGCACAGGTGGACCAGTACCAGAAGGCTCTGGCGGAGGCCGATCGCAAGCTGCAGGCCTACCGCATGAGCAATCCCGATGCGGTGCCGGGAGTGGACACCGACGTCGCTGCCCGGATCGGCGAACTGCGCCGGGCGGTGGACAACGCCAGCATGGACCTGGCCGACGTGGGCGCGCAGGAACACCAGGTCATGGGCATGTTGTCGCGCGAGAGCCAGATCAGCACGATCTCCCGCTCCAGCCAGGCCAATGCGCAGCTCGCCGGCCTGCAGGCCGAGTACGACCGCCTGTTGCTGAGTTACACCGACAAGCACCCGGACGTCGTGCGCGTGCGCAACCAGATCCAGGCCATGCGGGGCCAGATGCGCAGCGGCCGCGTCACCGGTTCCGTGCTGCCGGGCGGTACGGCAACGATGAATCCGGTGTACGAGCAACTGCGGAACCAGCTGGCCGATGTGCGCCGCCAAGGCGCCGCCGCCGCGTCGCGCGTCGCGACCGCGCAGGCGCTGTTGCGCGAGGAACTCGATCGGAGCAACCGGATACTGGCATCGGGAGGCACCGTGTCGGCGCTGACCCGCGCCCATGACGTCAACAAGGAAATGTACGAAGACCTGCTCAAGCGGCGCGAGAATGCGCGTGTCTCCATGAGCCTGGACGCCGACGGCCGCAGCTTGGGATTCCAGATCCAGGAGCCCGCCTCCGTTCCGCTCCTCCCCACCGGACTGCGGCTGATGCACTTCGCGATGGCTGGGCTGGCGGTTGCCATCTTCGTGCCGCTGCTGTTGCTGTCATTGCTGGTCAAGCACGATCCGCGCGTGCGCATGCCGCTGCAGATCGAGCGCGAGGCCGGACTGCCCGTGCTGGCCACGATCCCGATGCACATGTCGCGCGATCGCTCGGAACAGCATGCGCGCCAGTTCAAGCTCGGATCGGCCCTCCTGGTTTCCGTGCCCGTGATCTATGCGGTCGTACTGATGCTGAAGATGGTGGACGTCCTATGAATGACTTCAACCAAACCACGGCGGAAGCGCTGGCGAGGATGGCTGCGTCGGAACACCGCAGCATCGTTCGGCGCAGCGAGTCGACGTCGCTGACGCCCGCGCAGCTGGCGGAGCGTTCGATCATCCCGTACCTCGATGGCGCGAACCGTCAGTTGGTCGACTCCTTCCGCGACCTGCGTACGCGCTTGCTGGCGATCTCGAACGACAACTTCATCACGCTTGTCGTCCCGGTCAGCGATGGCTGCGGGGGTAGCTTCGTGGCGCGCAACCTCGCGCTGTCGGTGACCTTCGACCAGTCGAAGACGGCCTTGCTGATCGACTGCAACCTGCGTCGTCCGACCCAGCACGTGGCGATGAAGATCGACACCGCGCGGGGCGGCTTGATCAACTACCTGGAAGACCCCGAAGCCGAGGTCGACCCGATGCTGTACAGCACCGGCATCCCGCGCCTCAAGCTGATCCCTGCCGGCCGATCGACGTATGGCGAGCTGGAGACCGAGCATTTCGCCTCGTTCCGCATGCGCCTTCTGCTCGACTCGCTGCGCGCGAGCTACTCGGATCGCTACATCTTCCTCGACAGTCCTCCCGCCCTTGGCGCTCCGGACGCGAGGATGCTCTCGGAGCTGGCCGACGTGGTGATCCTGGTCGCTGGCTACGGCCGCAATACGCCGTCCGACATCGCGATCGCGGCGGGCAACTTCGACCCGCGCAAGTTTGCCGGCGTTGTGTTCAATGAAAACGCCTGAGACGGTCGTGCATCCAGCCCCTTCCCGCCGGCTGCGCCTGGCGATCCTCCCGCTCGCGCTGGCCGCGGGTCTGGGCGCAGGTGGCGCGCAGGCAGCGCGGCTCAACTACCAGTTCGAGCTCTCGGCCCTGCACAGCGACAACATCAACCTCAGCGAGAACAACCAGGCCAAGGAGACAGTCCTGATCCCTCGCCTCGAGTTCGATTTCAGGGAGGAAGGCTCCTCGGTCGAGATCCAGGCGCGCGGCGCGATCGAGCGCCGCCACTACTCGGGCAATGAATTCGACGACGAGACGCGCAGTGAGTTCGCAGGCCAGCTCAACTGGTCGCTGTTCCCGCAGCGCCTGAACTTCGTGGTCGAGGACTACCTCAGCGAGGAGCCGATCAATTTCCGCGACGGCCGCTACCCCGGCAACCTGCAGCAGGTGAATGTGTTCCTCGCTGGACCGACGCTCTACGCGCGCTTCAGCGACACTACCCGCTTCCAGCTGGACCTGCGCGGTGCCGATACCTATGCGGAGATCTCGCCAGGCTTCGACAGCCGCCGCTACAGCGCGGCGGGCGTGCTACAGCACGACCTGACCGAGACCTCGAAGGTTTCGTTGCACCTGGCATCGACCCGGGCGGATTTCGATGACGCCACGACCGTCGACTACACCCGCAAGGACGGCTTCGTGCGCTACGAAGGCAACCTGCGCCGGGTGACCTACCAGTTGGACGCCGGCCGCTCCCGTCTGGAACGCAGCGGGGCTGCCGACGCCTCGAACCCGCTCCTGCGCGCAGACCTGCAATGGCAGATCAACGAGCAGAACCGGCTGCGCCTGCGGGCGCGCCGCCAGTTCGCCGATGAAGTACAGGACCTGATCGTCAGGCTGAGCGACCCCGACGAAGTGCTGATCCCGGACCTGGTGGCCTCGTCGGACTCGCTGGTGAGCGGCGGCGTCTACAAGCTGCGTGCCAACGAAGCGGATTACCGCCTCAACGGCGAGCGGCTCAGCCTTCGCGCGCGCGCTGTCGACCGGCGCCTGGAATACCTGGACCGGGCCGATTCCAACCGCACCGAGCGCAGTTTCAGCTATCGCGTGGCCTACCGGCTGCGCCCGCTGACGAGCGCATTCGTCAGCGGACTGATCCGGAAGCGTGATTTCCTGAGCCGTGACGAGACCGACATCGACCACGTGCTGAGTGTGGGCATCGAGCAGCAGCGGACCCGGCACTGGGGCTGGCGGGCGGAAGTCTTCCGCAACCATCGCAACTCGAACCTTGCGGACCCCGTGTACAAGGAGAACGCGGTGCAGCTGACGGCCTGGTGGAAGCGCTGAACGACGGAGCCAGGGGATGCTGGAACTACTGCTCTGGGCGGCGATCTTCCTGCTGGCGTACATCTACGCAGGCTATCCCGTGGCCGCGATCGCTTTGGCGCGCGCATGGCCGCGCCCGGTACGCAAGGCGCACATGTCGCCATCCGTGACCGCGATCATCACGGCCTACAACGAGGAAGCGCACATCGGCCAGAAGCTGCGCAACGTCCTCGCCCTCGACTACACGGGAACCCTCGACGTCATCGTCGCGTCCGATGCGTCGAGCGACGCCACCGACAGCATCGTGACGGGGTTCGGTGCCCCCAATGTGCGCCTGCTGCGGGTGGAAGGCCGGCTCGGGAAGACCGCATGCCAGAACGCGGCGGCCGCGATCGCAACCGGCGATGTCCTGCTGTTCACCGACGCGACCACCGACATCGCGCCGGGGGCGCTGCAGGCAATCGCGGACAATTTCCACGACCCCTCCGTGGGTTGCGTGGCCGGCCGCCTGTCATACGTGGCGGCGCGGGAGGAAGCAACCGGGCACGGCGGCAAGTCGTACTGGAACTACGAAATCATGCTTCGCATGGCGGAGAGCGCGCTCGGCTCGCTGATCGGCGTTTCCGGCTGCCTGTACGCCGTGCGCCGGAGCGCCTATCGCGCGATTGCGCCGGAACTGATCAGCGACTTCGTTACCGCCATGGTGGTGCGCGAACAGGGGCTGCGCACCGTGCTCGAACCGGACGCCACCTGTTACGAGCAGACCCTCGATCGCCCCGATCATGAGCTGTCCATGCGCGTCCGCGTCGGGCTGCGAAGCCTGGCCGCGCTCGCCAGCCAGCGCCGGTTCCTGGGGCCGCGGTACGGCCTGTTCGCCTGGCAATTGTGGTCGCACAAACTCCTGCGCTATCTGTCCCCGTTGTTCTGGATGGTGGCCCTGCTCGCGAATGCCGCCCTCGCCATGCAGGGCCGCTACCTGTGGCTGCTGGCGATGCAGCTCGCGGTGCTGCTGGCAGGAATGCTCGGTTTCACGCCGCTGCGCGCGCTGGCAGGATCGCGCCTGCTTGCCCAGCCGTATTACTTCCTGCTCACCAATCTCGCCTCTGCGGTGAGTCTCTTCAGGTTCGTACGCGGCGAACGCGTCGTGACATGGACGCCGCGGCGCTGAGCAACGCATGGCCGTCACGATTCGCCTGCTGCGTTCTCTTAAGGCCAGATACGGATCAGAACCAATGCCACCAGGCGCGGATGTGTTGTTTCCCGACGTGAATGGCGCGCCCGCACCGGCGTCGCGGGGCGAGTACTGCCCGCATCCTCACGTGCCACCGATGCCGTCGCTGCAGCGCGTCCTGTACGTGGTATCGCAGTTCCCCAGCCTGTCCGAAACGTTCATCGTCCGCGAGATCCATGCCCTGATCGAACGTGGCGTGGACGTGCGGATCCTGTCGCTGAAGACCTCTCGCGAACGCATCGTGCAGCCGCAAGCCGCCGCGCTGCTCGATCGCGTATTCAGCCCGGCGACGGCACGGCGGACCTTCGCGGCGGCCTGCGGTGTCGTGATAAGGCAGCCCGCCGTCAGCCTGGCGTTCCTGGCGATGGTGGCGCGCGAGTTCTGGCGCCGTCCGGTCGTGCTCGCCAAGAGCCTGGTCGCGATCTGCCGCGCCCTGGGCCGAATGGACGAGATCCGGACCTTCGAGCCGCAGCTCGTACACGCACCGTGGGCCACGTATCCGGCGACCGTGGCCTGGCTGCTGTCTCGCTTGCTCGAGCGGCCCTTCAGTTTCACCAGCCGCGCGCACGACATATTCATCGACGACCACATGATGGCCGGAAAGCTTGCGAGCGCCGCACTTGCGGTCACGATCACCGAGCACAACGTCCGCTTCATGGAACGCTGGATGCCGGCGCCCGGCGCCCTCCCGGTGCAGGTGATCCACTCCTCGCTCAATCTTTCCGAACTGCCGTTCCTGCGCAGCGGGCGCCAGCCGCGCAGGCTTCTCTCGGTCGGCCGGCTCGTGCCGATGAAGGGCTTCGACGTGTTGCTGCACGCGCTCGCGGAATTGCGTTCGCGCGGAACCGAGGTGACCTGCACCGTGATCGGCGAAGGTCCGGAGCGGGCGCGCCTGCAGGCGCTGCGCTCCACGCTGGGCCTGGACGCGGTCGTCGAATTTCCCGGCGCGATGGCGCACGACGAGGTCGTCCGCCACATGAGCGAAGCCACGTTGATGGTGCTGCCCTGCGTGGTCGCGCCCAACGGCCAGTCCGACGGAATCCCGAACGTGCTGATGGAGTCGATGGCCAGCGGCCTCCCGGTGGTCAGCACCCGGATTTCCGGCATCCCCGAACTGGTCGAGGATGGCGTGAGTGGCCGGCTGGTCCCGGCCGGCGACGCATTGGCGCTGGCAGACGCCGCGCAGGCCTTGCTGGACGATCCACGCCTGTGCGATGCGCTGGCCGAAGCAGGCCGGCGCAAGGTCGAACGCGATTTCGACGTGCGCATCGAGGCCGGGCGCCTGCTCGAGCATTTCAAGGCGGCCTGCCATGCGTGAGCGCCGGCGGGTATTGGTGGTGATCGACAGCATGGAAGTTGGCGGCAGCCAACGCCAGGTCCAGCACCTGCTCGAGAGCCTCGACCGCGATCAATGGCTGCCGGAACTCGCGTATTTCCGGACCGGCTCATTCCTGGTGGACGCGGTACGCGCCAGTGGCGTAGTGGTGCACTACCTCCCGAAGCAGGGGCGTCTTGATCGCCGATTCCTCGCTGCCTATGCGCGCCTGCTGCGCGAACGCGACTACGCGCTCGTGCATGCGTATTCGCTGACCGCCGAACTGTGGACGCTGTTGGCCGGCATGGTTTCCGGCCGCAGGCCGGTGCTGGTGGCGTCCGAGCGCAGCTCGGTGCGCACCGACCGGCCGGCGTGGTTCTGGTGGCTCAAGCGCTTCGTGCTCGGACGCAGTGCGGCGGTGATCGCCAACTCGCGCGCGGGTGCGCAGGCGACGGCGCAACGCACCGGCATGCCCGATACGTTGTTCACTGCCATCCCCAATGATGTAAAGCTCCCCGACCGGCTGGGCGAGTCGGCGCGTTGCGCCTTGCGCGCGTCGGTCGGCGCGCCCAGGGACCGACCCATGGGCCTGTTCGTCGGGCGCCTGGCGCCGGTCAAGAACCTGGCCTGCCTGGTGCGTGCATTGGCCCTGATGGATCCCGAGCAGCGGCCGTGGATGGCCATCGTCGGCGACGGGCCGTTGCGTGAGTCGCTCGCTCGCCTCGCGGCCGAGAGCGGCGTGGCCTCCAGCGTGTGCTTCCTGGGTGAGCGCAAGGACGCCACGCAACTGATGCAGGCCTCCGACTTCCTGGTGCTGCCTTCCCATTTCGAAGGCCTGTCCAACGCACTGCTCGAGGCGATGGCCGCCGGCTGCCCTGTGGTGGCCTCCGCGGTCGGTGGCAGTGTCGAACTGATCGAGAACGAGCGCAGCGGATTGCTGTTCCCGAGTGACGACGCCGCCGCCCTCGCCGTCGCGATGGCGCGACTGGCCGAGCCGGCGCTGCGCTCGCGGCTTGCCGAGTCGGCAAGGCAGCACGTCGAACAGCACTACAGCCCGGCGGCACTCGCCGCGGCGACCTCTGCGGTGTACGAGCGTTGTCTGCTCGGCATTCACGAGTCGCAAGCGCACGACCTGGCGCACGCGGACCAGGGACGGTAATGCCGATGCGCCTGCTCTACGCCATCCCGATCATCCTGCTGCCGAACACGGCCCACCTGCCCTCGGACATGAGCGTCGCCATCTCGGTGGCTGCGCTGGTGGTCGCGATGCTGTTCGGTCCGCGCGATCCCGCCTACCTGACGCGCTCGAGCTATATGGTGCCGCCGCTGATCGCGCTGTTCGTCGCCATGCTGATCGGCTTCATCGCGGCGCACTGGCACGACCTGACCGGTGCGGAGGCGGACCTGCGCGAGGCCAAGGTCGCCGTACTGTTTCCGTTCCTCTACGTGGCCTACCGCCGCTGCGGCCTCGACCTGAGGGGAACCCGGCAGATGCTCGCACTGGTCCTGCTGGTCGCGGTCGGCGCCGGGCTGGAAGCCGTCTTCCAGGGACTGTCGTTCAACCTAGGCCAGTTCTCCGAAACCCAACGCGCAACCGGTCCGTTCGGCCAGATCAAGATGGCCAACCGCGCCGGCGTCTTCTTCGCCATGTTCCTGCCGATGTTGGCGGCGCTGGTCATCCAGCCACACCAGGGGCGGTTGGTGCGGCTGCTGGCGATCGGCGGCAGTGGCGTGCTCGCGATGGCGATCCTCTTTACCTACTCGCGCCAGTCCTACCTGATCGGATTGTTCGTGGTGATGATCGTGCTGGCGTGGAGGAGCATCCCCGCGGCGACGCTCGCGGCGGTGCTGCTCGTCGCGACGGCGACCATGTTCCTGCCCAGGAGCGTGGTGGACCGCGTGCAGGAGACGCAGCAGGTCGACGTCAGCGGCGCGGTATCGTTCGACGACAGCACCGCCAGCCGCTTCGCGATCTGGCAGGGCACGCTGGACATGCTGCGCGACCATCCTGGCGGCGTCGGCCTCGGGCGCTTTGGCGACTACATCGGCAACTACACCACATACGCCGGCAAGGACGCGCACAACGGTTTCGTGCTGACGCTGGCCGAATGCGGGCCCCTGGGATTGCTCGCTTTGTTGTGGGTGTTCTGGCGCCTGTGGCGGCTGACGCGATGGCTGCGCAAGTCCGCGGGCACGCGGCCTGAGCTGCGGACCTTCGAGCTGGGCTTCACTCTCGCGGTCGTGTCGATGGCGCTGGGCAACCTGTACGGGAGTCCGTTCTTCGACAGCGTGATCATGGCGAACTTCTGGATCCTGTGCGGACTGATGGAGCGCTATGGCTCGATCAAGGCGCACGCAGTCGACGTCGTCGCGACCCAGCAGGCGCTGCATCCGCCGCCTCCGATGGGCCAGCGCTTCCCCCTTGCAGCCCGGGCGGTGCCCGGATTGGCGAGGCCGAAGGATGCGCTTCCCTGACATGGCGCCGCGCGCTGGCCTCGCACTGGCGATCGCGACCGCATGCGTCGTTGCGCTGGCCGGCGTCACCGCCGCGCCCAAACTGACCGTGTGCCGTTCGGCGAAGGCAGGCCCGCAGGACATCCCGATCGCCACGGCACCAGGCAGTGCAACCACCTACTACGTCAGGACCGATGGCGGCGACGCGCGCCAATGCACCGGGCGTGCGAACGCCGCGTATTCCGGCCGCGGCAGCGGCCAGGCATGCGCATGGAAGCACCCGGCCATTGCCCTGCCCCCTTCGGGCGCTCCGCGAATCTCCGGTGGCGACATTCTGCGCATTGGGGCCGGCACCTATCCGATCGGCGACGACGGCTACCTGCACGCGGTGCCGAGCGGCCCCGCTCCGTCGCGTCCCACCCGGATTCTCGGCGCGACGGGCAAGGTCCCCAAACTCGTCGGAACCCGCGGAATCCATCGCGTCCTCAATCTGGACGGCAGCTCCAACGTCGAGATAGGCAACCTCGAAATCACCGATGGCAGTGACTGCGTGTTCAAGCACGCCAATGCCCGCGCGACCTGCGACGACTCGACGCCGTGGGCGCGTGTCGGACTGTATGCGCGCGACTCGAAGAACGTGTGGATCCATGACCTCAACATCCACGGCATGGCGGCGCGTGGCATGAATGCCGGTGGCCTCGCCAACTGGACCTTGGAACGCGTGAAGCTCAACCGCAACGGCACCGCAGGCTGGGACGCCAATGTCGGCGCTGGCAGTTCCAACACCGGCCGGTTCGTCCTGCGTGATATCGAGATCGGCTGGAACGGCTGCGGCGAACGCGTTGCCACCGGCGAGCCGTGGGCCTGCTGGGCGCAGAAGACCGGCGGTTACGGCGACGGACTCGGCACCACGGACACCGGCGGGACGTGGCTGGTGGAAGATGCCTACGTGCACCACAACACTTCCGATGGCCTTGATTTCCGCTACATGGATGGGGCCGACTCGACGCACGTGACCGTGCGCCGTGTCTACGCCGTCGCCAACGCGGGCAACCAGGTGAAGATCAAGGGCAACTCGCTCGTCGAGAACTCGGTGCTCGTCGGCCACTGCAGCTATTTCCGCAACCGCTTCTTCATGACCGAAGCGGACCTGTGCCGCGCCGACGGCAGCACGCTGCAGCTGGTGATGACCGGCAATGACACCGCCGTCGTCCGCGACAACACCATCGCCGGCGAAGGCGCCACCCAGATCGGCCACAGCGAAGGCGACGGCTCCGATCGGATCCAGATCCGCGACAACGTGGTCATCGGCTTTCCCGAGCATGCCCGGCCCGCGAAGCAATCCGCATTCGATGGCGGCAAGAGCAAGGCGCGCATCGGCTACGCCGGCAACGTGGCCTGGAAAGTCGCCCATTGCCCTGAAGGCACCGACTGCCGCAGCAATCCGAAGCTGGCCGGCATGAGCCTGGCGGCATTCGATCCCAGGCCACTCGCTGGGAGTCCCGCAGCAGGCAAGGCGGGGGCAACGGCCTGCGGCAAGTGATCCCGCGTCGCTTGCGTCAGTCCGTCGCATGCGGCACGCGGCAACGCCAACGGGTCGTGCGACTGAATACGGTCGAGGCCGCATTCAACTTCGACTGGGGATCCGCCGTCGTCCGAGCAGTTGGCATGATTCCCGCCAGCACTTTCGAGTTGTGACGCACGCCTCACTTTCCTGACCAGCAATTGGCGCGGTCGACGACTATGATCCGCGCGCATCACGCGCGCGCGAGAAGTCCTGAATAGGGAATCCCCTGTTCACTGTTTTCATCTCCCCGAATCACACCTGAATTTCCAGGGCGCTTAAGCGCCCGAGACGCGCTTCGTCAGGTCCTGGCCCGGGCACCCGGGCCCGAAGTGTGGCGGGTCGCACAACCCCCCCTCCCCCCCCTCCGTAGAGTCCGCCCCCGGTCTGGGGAGGGAGCTCCTGGCCACCCCCCATTGGTTCCTACGGAGTTGTGCGCCTTGTCTATTTCCATCACCAACGGTCGGAAGCTTTCCAAGCTCTTCCTCTCTCTTTCCCTCGGTCTTGCCGCCATCGGTTCCGCCCAGGCCGCCACGTACTACGTGCGCGCCGACGGTGGCGATGGCACCCAGTGCAACGGCCGTTCCGACGCTGCCTATCCGGGCAGCGGCACCGCGCAGAACTGCGCGTGGAAGAACCCCAACATCGCGCTGCCCAACTCGGGCTCGGCGCGCATCGCAGGTGGCGACACCCTGCTGATCGGCGCCGGTACCTACCAGATCGGCAGCGGCGGCTACATGCAGGCCATCCCGAGCGGCACGTCCTCGGCCCCCACCCGCGTCCTGGGTAACGGCAGCACGGCGCCCAAGCTCGTCGGCATCGGCGGCATCCACCGCGTGCTCAACCTCGACGGCAGCTCCAACGTCGAAGTCGGCAACCTCGAAGTCACCGACAACAGCGACTGTGTCTACAACCACTCGCAGGCCGGCGTGGCGTGCACCAGCTCGATGCCGTGGGCCCGCGTCGGCCTGTACGCGCGTGCCTCGAGCAACGTGTGGCTGCACGACCTCAACATCCATGGCATGGCCAAGAACGGCGCGAACGCCGGCGGCCTGACCAACTGGACCATGGACCGCGTCAAGCTCAACAAGAACGGCGCGGCGGGCTGGGACGGCAACATCGGCACCAGCGCCTCCAACTCCGGGAAGATGATCCTGCGCAACATGGAAATCGCCTGGAACGGCTGTGGCGAGAAGGTCGCCACGGGCGAGCCGTGGGCGTGCTGGGCGCAGCAGACCGGCGGTTACGGCGACGGCTTCGGCACCACCGACACCGGTGGCGACTGGCTGGTCGAAGACGCCTTCATCCACCACAACACCTCCGACGGCCTCGACCTGCGTTACATGGACGGCGCCGACGGCACCAAGGTGATGCTGCGTCGCATCTACTCGGTCGCCAACGCCGGCAACCAGGTCAAGATCAAGGGCAACTCGACGATCGAGAACTCGGTGCTGGTCGGCCAGTGCACCTACTTCCGCGGCAAGTTCTACATGACTGAAGGCGACCTGTGCCGCGCCTACGGCAGCTCGCTGCTGCTGATCCTGACCGGTGGCGACACCGCGACGGTGCGCCACAACACCATTGCCGGCGAAGGCGATGCGCAGATTGCGTATGGCGAAGGCACCTCGACCGACAAGGTCTACGTGCAGAACAACCTGGTGGTCGGCTTCCCGTACTACGCCAACACCGGCACCCAGACCTCGATGGCCGCGGGCAGCGCCCCGGCGGTGAAGTCGTTCTCCGGCAACATGGGCTGGAACGTGCGTTCGTGCGCGTCCGGCAGCACCTGCACGCAGAACCCGAACCTGACCAACATGACGCTGGCGACGTTCGACGCCGAGCCGAAGTCGGGCAGCCCGGTGATCGACAAGGCGCCGCTGATCAGCGCCGTGACGACCGACTTCGTGATGGGCAAGCGTCCGACCGGCGCCGCCAATGACGTCGGTGCGTACGAGTTCGGCGCCGGTGCCGGCACCTCGCCGACTCCGACCCCGACGCCGACCCCCACCCCGTCGCCGAGCTGCACCCGCGCCGCTCCCGCGCTGCAGCTGGTCGCTCCGGCGAACTACCAGGTCGCCGCCGGCACCAAGCTGAGCTACTCCTTCCGCATCACCAACAAGGACAGCTCCGCCTGCTCCAGCACGACCTTCGCCCTGGCCCGCAGCACGCCCATCACCGGCTGGACCAGCACGCTGTCGTCGAACTCGATCGCTCTGGCTCCGGGCGCTACCGGTAGCGTCACGATCGACGTGACCTCGCCGGCCAACACGGCTGCCGGTTGGTATGCGATCGGTGCCGGTGCCAGCAGCAGCGTGGGCAGCGCCCATACGGCCAACACCTCGGCGTGGTATGCGGTCACCGCTGCTGCCGCAACGGGCCTCAGCGAAACCCTCTCGCCGAGCAAGACCGCCTACAAGGCCGGTGAGACCGTGACCCTGACCGCCCGCGTCACCAAGGATGGTGCGGCCGTGTCCGGTGCCGCCGTGAGCTTCGTCGCGGTCAAGCCGAACGGTGTCAACACGATCGAACTGCGCGGTACGAGCGACAGCAACGGCTATGCCCGCGTGTCCTTCGTGTCGGGCTCGGGTTCCAGCTCGATCGGTACCTACCAGGCCAGCGCCACCGTCACCAGCGGCGGCGTGACCAAGGTCGCGAACACCTCGTTCTCGGTCGCCCTGTAAGCACAAAGACGTGAGTCACCAAGAGCCCCGATCACTCGGGGCTCTTTTTTTTGCGCATTGAAAAGTCCTAGCGCGGTCGACGTCGGTCGCGCCACTGGTAGTACGCCAGCCCGGCCCATTCGTGCAGCGCGACTTCGGCATTGGCCAGTCCACTGGTGCGCGGAACCAGCGCCCACGGAATCCGCGAAGGCAGCCGGCGCGCGTCCGCAGGCAGCGGGCAGACCTCGAAGCCGTTGCCGGCAAACGCGTCCCGCGCACGCCGCATGTGCACCAGCGACGTGACCAGGACCACGCGGCGCGGCACCCGGGGCACGAGCGCCGCCGCGGAGGCGGCGTTATCCCAGGTGTCGATCGAACGGGTTTCCAGCCGCATCGCGCCGGCGGGCACCCCCAACGCCCCGGCGTAGGCGGCCATCAGCCGCGCCAGCGAGGGACCGCCCGGATACGGCGAGCCTCCCTGCACCACCAGTGTCCTGCCCTGGTCCTCGCGCCACCACGCGACCGCACGATCCATCCTGCGGCGGCTCGCCAGGTTCAACACCGAGAAATCCGCGTCGCCGTGCGGTCGTCCGTCGACACCCCCTCCTAGGACGATCGCGACCGAAGGCGACTGGCCGGCACATCCATTGGCGGCGGCGAAAGGCCGCTGCAGCGGCTTCAGCAGCGCATTGGCCCCAAGCGGCGTCATCGCGGCGAGGGCGAGCGCCGCGAACGCCAGCGAAGCCGCCAGCGCGAGATGGCGATGCCGGTGCCACGTCCATGCAACCAGCACGGCCGAAAAGAGCAGCCATGCCAGCGGCGACAGCAGCCATTTCATCCGCCTGCCGGACCCCGTTTCAGCAGCGCCGCCACCATGGTGCGCATCCTCGAATCCAGCGCCAGCACCGGCAAGGCATACAGCGCCAGGAACAACGCGCCTGCGACCAGCAACCGCAGCCAGACTCCCTCCACGCCGAACAATCCGGTGCCGCGGGCCACGCCCACCAGCACGGCGCCACTGGCCAACGACACGATCATCGACCGCGCGTCGGGCAGGCGCGCGAGGCCCTTCGGACAGATCGCGAACTGCGCGACCGCCAGGGCCCCGTAGGCGATCGCCGTCGCCCAGGCGGCGCCGATGTAGCCCATGCGTGGGATCAGGATGAAGTTCATCGCCACGTTCAGGAGCGCGGCGGCCAACGTGATCGTCAGCACGTGCAGGGTTCGTTTCTTCAGCTGCAGGCCGTAATTGGCGATGGCGAACAGCGCGTACGTGGACACGGTGATGCCGACGATGATGAAGACGGGGCCCGAGGCCGACTTGTCCTGGCCGCTGAGGGCGACCAGCAGGTCCTGTCCCGTCACCAGCAGCATCGAGATCACCGCCACCACGGCGTAGGTCATCGGCAGCAGGACGCGTTCCTTCAGCTCGCGCACGGCCGTGCTCCCGCCGGTCTCGTACGCGCGCATGACCACCGGCGTGAACGCCTCCGACAAGGTCGCGCTGATGAATACGTTGAGTTGCATGGCCAGCGAGTAACCGATCGCATAGATGCCGACCACCGCGAAGTCATTGGTCAGGTGCTTGATCAGCACGCGGTCGAGGTTGGCCAGGACGCTGAAGGCCAGTTCGTTCGCCATCAACGGCACGCCGTAGGCGATGCCGGTGCGGAAGGCCTGGAAGTCGACCGACTCGCGCGAGATGTGCACATTGCGGCGCAGCCAGCCCACCAGCCATGCCAGCAGCAGCGCCGCCGCCACCAGCTTGCCGCCATACACCGCCATCGCGCTGTGCTGCACGAGGATCACCGCGCCCAGTACGAACACCAGCTCCAGGGCGCGGGCAATCACGCGCGTGGCCATGAGGATGTCCGAGCGCTCGCTGGCGCGCACCACCATCTGGATGATGTTGGTCGCCGCCAGCATCGGCACCATCACCAGCGCGAACCAGAACAGCAGGTGGTAGTTGCCGCCCGTTGCCCACGACCACAGCACCAGCGCGGCCGCGCCCAGGGACCAAACCGAAAGCGAGAACATGAGTGGCAGCAGCACCTGGTTGGTGCCGAAATCCCGCAGCCGCTGCTGGTTGTCGTCGTAGGGATAGAACCGCACGATCGAATGCGGCGCGCCGAACTTGATCAGCGCGACCCCGAGGAGCATCAGGGTTTCGTAGTAGCGCAGGATGCCGAACTGGGTGTTGTCAAGGAACCGCGTCAGGATCGGGAACGAGATGAACCCGAGCAGCATCACCACGCCATTCGAAATCGAGTAGCGCAGGTAATGCGTGGCGATGTCCGGCCGCGGCCGCGGCTGCGTCGCTTCGAGCGCGTCGTCGCCGCTTGCCTGGGCTATTTCGGCCTGACTATTCATCCTGTTTGATCCGATCCGCCATTGAGGGCCCTTGTGATTCACCGTGGCTGTGTATCGGTGTGGACGTGCCCGCCTGCGGCGGTCGCGACCGTGGACGGCAGCGAAGCCACCTTGTCAGTGCGGCTGTCGTTTTTTCGTGTGGCCCGATCACCCGGGCCCTCGGAAACGTGGAGGTAGGCCGTCCCGCTCGGCGGCCGTCCGAACACGTCGAGTACTTCGACGTTCCCGTCGCTGTTGTAGGTGTGGCAGCCCTCGACCCGGCGGGTCAGGTAGGGGGCGAGCCGCGAAAGCTGCTTTTCCCGGTAAACCGTCGGCCCGAGTTCGAGCACCTCGTTGAAGACCACGGCATTGCCGTACCCGGGCCCACAATCCTGCGCGGGGCGGATCAGGCGTCCGTCGCGGCTGAACAACTTGCCCGCCATGCGTGCCCGCCGGACGTCGCAGACGATCGGGGATGCGGGATGGGGCGAAAACTCGCCCTCGAGGCTGTCCGCGACGAACAGGAACAACTCGTCGCTCGTCGAATTGCAGTTCTCGGCGATGTTGGTGAACAGGTACCAGCGTCCGTCGTGGTGGTGCAGCGTCGGATCGACGCAGACCCGCCCGGTGACAAGGTCGCGCACGCGCACCCATTCGAGCGGAAAACCGCTGGCGCGGTACAGGCTCACGCGCCGGTCGTAACTGGATTCGACCGTCATGTACCACTCGCCTTCCCAGGCGAACACCTGCGGGAACGAGAGATGCCCCGGCTCATCCAGCGCGACGCCAAGCCGGCGTGCGCCGCCGTCCGTGAGTTCCACGCAGGCGATGTTGGCGTTGTTGGTCCTGGGGTGCGCCATTTCCTCGACGAATATCAGGCGGCGCCCCTGCCCCGAAACCACGCACGGATCCGCCCACCAGCCCTTGGCCGCGCGCAGCAGGGCGTGCGAGCCGATCAACGGCGACTCCGGATCCAGCGGCGTTCCACCGAGGCGCAGCACCAGGGTCCAACCGATGCTGCCGTCCCGGCGCTTGCCCATGAGCTTGCGCAGGCCGGCACGCGCCACGAGCAGCATCGCGCGCAGCCCGACCGCATGTCCCATCGGCGACTGCGACTGCAGGTGCAGGCTTGCGGCCGCATAGGAAGCCGGCGCGACGTACCCGCCCGCGAGCCGATGCAGTGCGCGCAGCAGCAAGCCGGGGAGCTTCAGGAATGCGTCCTCGCGCTGCTTGAGGAAGGCGCTGGGCCGGGTCCGCCCCCAACTCACCGCCAGGTCGATCGGCGAACCGTCGCGTTGCGTCAGCATCAGCGCCATCTGGGTGGTGTTCTCGCCGCGCAGCATCGGCGCGAGCAGCGAGAGTCCGGCGTGGCGCAGGTCGGACAGACTCGCGTCCACGTGCCAGCAACCCCACGGCGCCTTGGTCGCCAGCATGGTCGCCCACTCGTGCGGCCCAAGCAGGATCACAAGATCGGGACGGGCCGCACTGACCGCATCCGGGAGCGTTTCGGAGCGCGTCGCTTCCGCGCCAGGCGAGGTGGGCACGAGGGCGAGACTGCGGTTGCGGCCGAGCAGCGCATGTTCGAATGCGACGACCGCGCGCACGTCGGCGCTCACGCGCACGACCTGCGGAAGGACGGCGTCGGCCACTGCCAGGACGGTCAGGTCCAGCCAGTCGTAACCGGCGGCCTGGTCGAGAAACGCGCGTACCCATCCCGGGATCGACGCCGGTCCAACCAGCACGACGCGCAGAGGCCGCTTGCAGCCCTCCGGCGCCGGATAAAGCGGCGTCCTCGCGGGTGCGCCAGGGTCCTTCATGCGGGCCCACTCGCCGGCAAGGCACCCATCCAATCGGCGACCCGGGCGATCAGGCGGTCGCGCTGGGCGCGGCCGTAATAGGTGTGGTCGCAATCGGGCCAGTAATGCATGGCGACACGGGGATCGCGTGCCGGCGGTCCGAACGACCATTCGAACTGGCGTGGATGCAGGAAGCGGTCGGCATAGCCGCCGCTGAAGATGCACAGCAATCGCATGTCGCGCGCCACGAACTGCGCGAACTGCTCGCGTGCCTCGGCGTGGCCGGGCCAGGTGCGGAAGGCGTTCGAATCGAGGCTGGCGTTGCCGCGCAGGCGCCCTGGCACCTTGCGGGCGAAATGCCTCCATTCCTTGGGCAGCCGGCGCAGCAGCCCGAGGACGCGCGCGTAGCGGTACCACGGTCCGGCAAAGCAGACGCCATCGAGCAACAGGAGCGCGACGACGCGCGGATCGACCGTCGCCACGTCCCATCCGGTGTCGGCGGCGCTGCAGATGCCGCCGATCGCGAAGGTTCGGCTGCGATGCTCGAACTCGAGCAGGTCCATCGCCGCCAGGGTGGCCTGGGTGGCATCGCAATCGGCGAGACGCGGGGCTTCGCCGACCCCTGGGATGTCATAGCGGAAGCTGCGGATCCCGCGGGCGGCCAGGCGCTGCGCCAGCAGCGTGTGCAGGCGGAACGGTCCGGAGCGCGGCTGGAGGCCTGCGCTGGGCAACAGAAGCGTCGGCCCTGCGCTCGCAGGGCCACTGAGCACGCCGGTCAAGCGTCCTCCCGGCCCAAAGCGAACGAGGACGTCATCGGCCATGCCTGCATCCAGTCCCGGGGCGAGCAACACGTTCATGCCCCCGCTCCCCGGCCCATCGCATGCGCAAGTTCGCCCACCAGTTCGCGGGTCGAAGGCGTCAGGAAGAACGTCGCATCCATGGCGGCGCCGCCGTTGAAACTGGGTGCGTTGGCCGGCAGTGGCAGCACCTTGGCGAACTCCATCGAGGGTGCCCTGCCTTCGCGGACGACGGCCCACACGGGCACGCCGCCGTCCTCCGCGCCGCCATCCAGGCGCGCCTTCGCGAGGTCCACGCGCAACTGCGGCGGTGCCGGAAAACCCATCAACTGGCCATCGGCCGGATCGGTGATGCGGGGAATACCCGCGCGCGGCGGCGGACGCTGAGCGCGTTCGCCGGCATCGCATTCGACCAGTTCCTGCAGCCAGGACGCACCGTCCTCGATCGGCTCCCACAGCACGGCCAGGTCGGCGACGCCGCCGCGATCGAGCCATCCGCGCAGCGCGAACGCGCCGCCGCGCCACGCCAGCAGCACGACCCGGCGCACGCCGGTGCGCTCCCGCAGCGCGGCCACGGCAAGATCGAGGTCGCGATGCATCGAGGCGAAGTCCACCTCGTCACCACTGCCGGTGGAGTCGCCGGTCCCGTGGAAGTCGAAACGCAGCGCAGGCAATCCCATGTCCGCGAGCTCATTGCAGACTTCGGCGATGAACCGCCGGCTGCGCGGGGCTTCATGCAGGAGCGGCGGGACGACCACGACGCCTGTCGAGGGCGCGCCCGGCACCTCGTGCAGCGCCGCGTACAGGCGGCGTGCTCCCGATCCGAGCCAGAACGGCTCCCAGTCGCCGATGCTCATCGCGATCGCCTCACGCTGGAGTTTGCGCAGCTCATTGATTCGATCCCGCCGCCAGGCCGAACAGCCGGCGCAGGCCATTGCTGATGCGCCCGCCCACGCCGGCTTCGCGCGTGGCCGCTTCGGTTGGCGCGGGAAGTCCCGCGGCAACCTGCGACAGCGTCTCGGCGCCCAGCCGGATCAGCTTGATGCGGTGCCCGGTGTCGCGTTCGACCCGGCTGGCCATCTGCACGGCCAGCATCGAATGCCCTCCGAGTTCGAAGAAGTTGTCGTCCGGTCCCGCCGGCAGGCCGAGCAGTTCGGTCCACACCTCCGCGAGGTAGCGCACGCGCGGGTCGAGTGCCGCACCGGTTGCCTCCGCGACGACGGCCATGCCCTCCTGCATCGCGGCGGGCGGCGGCAGCGCATGCCGGTCGATCTTGCCGTTGGGCAGCAGCGGCAGCTCCCCGAGAACCACGAAATGCTGCGGCACCATGTAGGCCGGCAACACCTCGCGCAGGTGCGCGCGCAGTTCGGCCTCGTCGATCGTGGCGCCCGGCTTCGCGACGAGGTAGGCGACCAGCCGCTGGTCGTTGGCGCGGTCCTCGCGCACGATCACCAGCGCCCGCGCGACTTCGGTGCGTACGGCGAGATTGGCTTCGATCTCCCCCAGTTCGATGCGGTAGCCGCGCACCTTGACCTGGTGGTCGAGGCGGCCCTGGTGCTCGAGGTTGCCGTCGTTGCGCCAGCGGCCGCGATCGCCGGTGCGGTACAGCAGCGGCTCCCTGCCCTGCGACGGATTCGTGCTCAGGCGATCCGGCAGGAACCGATCCGCCGTGAGCTCCGGGCGATCCAGGTAACCCTTGGTGACGCCCTCGCCACCGATGCAGATTTCGCCCGGAACGCCGAACGGGCACAGCTCGCCCTGCGCGTCCAGCACCCACACCGTGGTGTTGGCGATGGGCTTGCCGATATGCACGTCGGGCGCTTCGCGCGAGGGCGTGATGCGCGCGCAGGTCGACCAAACCGTGGTTTCGGTGGGACCGTAGACGTTCCACAGCGATCCGCACCGCGAAAGAAGCGCTGCAGCCAGGTCGGGCGCCATCGCTTCGCCCCCGCACAGTGCCTTGAAGTCTGCCGTGCCGCGCCAGCCGGCATCGATGAGCAGGCGCCAGCTCGATGGGGTGCCCTGCATGACCGTGGCGCGGCTGCGCTGCAGCAGCGCGAGCAGCGCGGTACCGTCGCCCGCGGTCTCGCGGTCGGCCAGCACGACCTGCGCGCCGACCGACAACGGCAGCAGCAGCTCCAGCACGGCAATGTCGAACGACAGCGTGGTGATCGCCAGCAGGCGGTCGTGCTCGGTCAGTCCCGGCTCGCGCTGCATGCTGGTGAGGAAGTTCGACACCGCGCGATGGGGCACCACCACGCCCTTGGGCCGGCCGGTGGAGCCGGAGGTGTAGATGACGTAGGCGGCATCTTCCGGTTGTGCGCCATCCGCATCGCATGCGAGACGCGTGGCGGGGGCCGCCGCCAGTCGCGCCGCATGCTCGTCGAACAGCAGCATCGGGCGGCCGCGCAGGTCGAAACGCGCGGTGTATTCACCGGTCGTCACCAGCATGGCCAGGCCCGCATCCGCGGCCATGTAGGCCAGGCGCTCGGACGGGAACTGCGGATCCAGCGGCACGTACCCGGCGCCGGCCTTGAGGATCCCGAGCAAGGCCGCGAGCATGTCCGCACTACGGTCCAGCGCGAGCCCCACCAGTGCGCCCCGGCGCACACCGTGCTCGCGCAGGACGTGGGCGACCTGGTTGGCGCGTGCGTCCAGCTCGGCATAGCTCAGGGTCTGCTCGCCCCAGCGCAGTGCCGTGCGCGCCGGCGTGCGATCGCATTGCCGCTCGAAGTGCTGGTGCATGCGGCACGCCGGATCGTAGGCCGAGGCCGGCGGCTGCAGGGCGTCCAGTTCCGCACGCGCGATCGCATCGACCAGCGGCAGGCTTGCGAATGCGGCGGTTTCGCGTTCAACGGCCGCACGCAACAGCGTTTCGAAGGCCGCGAGCCAGCGCCGCATGGTGGCGGCATCGAACAGGTCGCTGTTGTACTGGCACTCCAGGCGCAGGTGGCCCTTCGTCTGCACCGCGTTCACGAACAATTCGAAGGTTTCGAAGCTGCGCGGATTGCTGTCGAACTCCATCGCCAGGCCCGGGAATGCCGTGCCCTGGTGGTCGAGCGCCTGGTCGAGATTGAACAACGCGCTCACCAGCGGCATCCGCGCGGGATCGCGCCGCACCCGCAACTTCTTCAGGAGCGTGCCGAAGGTATGCCGCTGGTGCTCGAGCCCGTCCAGCAGGGTGGCCTGCGCCGATTCGAGGAGTTCGGCGAAGGACATCGCCGGCGCGATTTCGAAGCGCAGCGGCAAGGTATTGACGCAATGCCCGACCAGGTCGTCGCTGCCCGTAACCAGCTGTCCCGCCGCGGGAATCCCGATCACCACGTCGGCCTGCCCCGCCAGCCGCGAGACCAGCCCGGAAAATCCAGCGAGCAGGGTCGCGAACAGGCTCACGCCATGCCGTCCGCCCAGCCGGCGCAGGCCGGCGAACAACTCGGCGTCCAGCACGTGGTCCACGCGTGCGGACGCGAAGCTGCGCACGGCGGGCCGCGGCCGGTCGGTCGGCAGTTCGAGCACGGGCGGCTCGCCGGGAAACCGCGACAGCCAGTAGGCACCGTCGGCGTCCGTATCGGCCTGGGACTGTTCGAGTTCGGCGATCGCGTAATCGGCGAACGAGGCTGCGGCCGGCAGGGCTTCGCCCCCTGCACCGCGGTGCATTCCGTAGAGCACGCCCAGCTCGCGCACGACCACCCACCACGACCAGCCATCGCAGACGATGTGGTGCGCACAGAGCAGCAGCAGGTGTTCGTCGTCGGCCAGGCGCAGCAGTTCGGCGCGGAACATCGGCGCGTCGAGCTGGAACGGGGTTTCCACCGACACCCGGATGCGCTCGGCGATCGCATGTTCGCGCTGGCTGGGATCCAGCGTCGCCAGGTCCCGGGTCGGCAACGGCAGGCCGAACCGCTGCAGCACGGACAGGGTCTGTCCGTCGGAGCTGATGCAGGCGCGCAGCGCATCGTGCCGGTCGACGAGATCCTGCAGGGCGCGCCGCAGCGCATCGGCGTCGAGGGCGCCGGTAAAGCGCAGGGAAACGGAGAGATTGAACGCGAGCGACGCGTCGCGACTGAGCTGGTCGGCCAGCCAGATTTCCCGTTGCGACTCGGTGGTCGGTACGACGCGGGCCAGTTCGCCACCGGCGAACGGATCGTAGTCCACCGGCTCGAACGCGAGCGAAGGCATCGGCGCTGCAGTATTCATGTACCCACCTTGAGGAACTTGCCGGCCCGCTCGGGATCCGGAACGAACCAGGCCGGACGGCCTTGCGGATCGCGGCCCAACCGCGCGCCCGGCACGACGGGGCGGCGCGCATCCATGACCGCGGCCAGGCTGGTGACGGCCGCCACGCGACGCGGTTCGGGTTCGGATACCGGCACCGCGCTGCCCGGCAGCAACTGGGCTTCCTGCAGTTCCAGCACCGATTCCTTGAAGGCCGCGACGATCGCCTGGACATCGGCGTCGCCGTGCGCCGTCGTCAGGAAGCAGGGGAAGTTCTCGAGGATGTGCACGCCGCGGCTGCGCATCATTCCGAACAGCAGGTCCTGCAGCGGGTGGTCCTCGAGGAAGAACGTCTTCCACACCGAGGCGAAATGCCGGACCTCGATGGGTGCGCCGACATCGGCGCAGAACGCGTTCAACTCGGTGCACATCGCGGCGGCACGAGCGTTCACCTCTTCCTGCAGGCGTGGACCGCTGCGCTTGAGATGCTCCAGGACCGCCTTGGCCGCGGCGAGCGCCAACGGATGGCGCACGAAGGTGCCGGCGAAATAGGTCACGCCCACCGTCGGCAGGGAATCGTCCCCGAAACGCCAGTCGCCGCCGTCGAGGGCGTCCATGTACTCGTGTTTGCCGGCGACGACGCCGATCGGATAACCGCCGCCCACCACCTTGCCGTAGGTGCACAGGTCCGCACGGATGCCGAACAGGGCCTGCACGCCGCCCGGATGGGAGCGGAACCCGGTGACCACTTCGTCGAAGACCAGCAGCGCGCCGGCGTCCTGCGTCACCTCGCGCAACTCGCGCAGGAACTCCACCGGCTGGAAATCCGGTCGCCGGCTCTGCACCGGCTCGACCAGCACGGCGGCGATCTCGTGCGCGTGCTCGCGGATCACCTGCAGCGATTCGGGCGTGCCGTAGTCGAGCACCAGCACGTGCTCGGCGGTGTTGCGCAGGATGCCCGGCGCCGCGGGCACGGCGGCGTGCTTGCGCGTGCCACGCACGATCACCTCATCGTTGATGCCGTGGTACGAGCCGGTGAACAGCACGATGGTTTCGCGACCGGTGATGGTCCGGGCGATGCGCAAGGCGCCCAGCACGGCTTCCGAACCGGTGTTGCACAGGGCCGCACGCTCGTGTCCGGTGAGTTCGCAGATCAGCTGCGCCACCTCGCCCGCCAGCGGGTGCTGCGGTCCGATCTCGTAGCCCCGGTCGAGCTGCGCCTTCACCGCCTCCAGCACGAAGTCCGGCTGCCAGCCGAACAGGCTCATGCCGAAGCCGTTGACCGCATCGACATACTCGTTGCCGTCCACGTCCCACAGGTGGGAACCCTTCGAGCGTTCCACCACGATCTGGTAGGTGACTTCCTTGGTCAGCGGCCGGAAGCCGTTCACCACGCGCGGATCCGCCAGGTGCTGGCGATGCGCGCCGGTATAGGCCTTGGACTTGCGCGTCCTGGCCACGTAGCGCTGCATGTAGGCGTCGAGTCGATCGTGCTGGTGGTCGGTGAGCTGGAGGCCGCCGGCGTTGTCGATGCGCGCAATGGCGCCGAAGGCCTTCTTCACGTCGTAGGTGCGATGCGCCAGGGCTTCGGCCTCGTCCACCGCTGCTTCGGCCCGCGGCGCGGTGGCCGCGTCCGGCCCGCGCTTCGATGCAACGGGCGCTGCGCCGGCTTCTTCGGGAAGCTGCGCATCGAGCATCCGCGCCAGGCTGTCGATGCTGCTGCACTCGCCCATCAGCTGGCGGAAGGTGACCTTCACGCCGAAGGCCTTCTGCAACTGCAGCGAGACCTGCGTGAGCATCAGGCTGTCCAGCCCGAGTTCCATGAAATTGACGTCGCTGTCGGCGTCGGCCAGGTCGAAGCCTGCGGTGTCCTGGAACACCTCCTTCAACTTCGCGACCAGCCGCGGCATGCGACCGTCCGCGGGAGTCGCGTCGGCGGTGGTCGTGGGCGCGCTGGCTTCGGTTTCGACACGGCGCGCGGCCGCAAGCGCAGGATGCGGCACCACATTGGAGGCCGGCGTACTGGCGGCTTCGACCCAGTAGCGCTGCCGTTCGAATGGATAGGTCGGCAGGCGCAGGCGGGCGCGCACATGGCGACGATCGAACATGTCCGGTTCGATGGCGACGCCCCTCGCCCAGAGCTGGCCCGCGGCCGTGCGCAGGCTCGCTTGCTCCGCAGCCGGGGTATCGGCCAGGGTCGCTACCGCAGTCAGGTGGTTCGCCTGCATGCCCGGGTGCTGCCGCGACAATGCCGCCAACGTGGCACGGGGCCCGACTTCGAGCAGTACGCGCGCCGGCACGTCGAGCACGCGGCCCAGCGCGGTTGCGAAACGCACCGGCTCGCGCAGGTGCGCTGCCCAGTAGTCGGGCGAGGTCGCGCTCGCAGGGTCGAGCCAGTCACCCGTCGCGGTGGAAACAATCGGGATTCTTGGGGCCGCGAGCGCCAGCGCGGCGACTTCGGCGCGGAACGGCGCGACCACCGGTTCCATCATCTGCGAGTGGAACGCGTGCGACGTCCGCAGGGCGCGACAGGCGATGCCGTCGGCCTCGAGTTGCGCCTGGAAGGCGGCGATCGCATCGAACGCGCCGGAGACGACACAGCTGCCGGGCGCGTTCTCGGCGGCGAGCGACAGGTCCGCGGGCAGGCGCGCCATGAGCGAGTCCAGCGGCATCCGCACCGACAGCATCGCGCCGCCCGGCTGCGCCTGCATCAGGGCGCCGCGGCGCGCTACCAGCCGCAGGGCGTCGGGCAGCGGGAAGGCCCCTGCGAGCGTCGCGGCGACGAACTCGCCCACGCTGTGTCCGATCATCGCGGCGGGCGCGATGCCATGGCTCATCCAGAAGCGGGCCAGCGAATATTCGATGGCGAAGGTGGCCGGCTGCATGATCGCGGTCGGCAACATCGCCTCGGGGTCGTCCGAGAACACCCGCTCGCGCAGGTCGAAGCCCAACTCAGCGCGCAACGCATCGGCGCAATCGTCGAAGGCGATGCGGAACGCGGGCTCGGATTCGTAGAGTTCGCGGCCCATGCCGGGATACGTCGCGCCCTGCCCCGGGAAGAGAAACACCACGTCGCTTTGGCGCGCGGGCCGCGAGCGCGCGATTGCCGCCGCGATCTCGGGGCTGCGCAGCTGGGAGGCGGCGCTGGCCACGCTCTCGGCGGCCAGGGCCACGCGATGGGCGAAAGCCTTGCGGCCGACGCCGAGGGTCCACGCCACATCCGCGAGGTTGACGTCGGGATGCGCCTCCAGGTGGTCGGCCAGACCGGTCGCGGCGCGCGTGAGCGCCGCCGGGGTGCGGGCGGACAGGACCAGCAGTTGCGGTCCTGCCGCGGCATCCGAAACCGGAAGCTCAGGCGCTTCCTCGAGCACGACGTGCGCGTTGGTGCCGCCGACGCCGAACGAACTGACGCCGGCTCGGCGCGGTTCGGCACCGGCGGGCCAGGGAGTGAGCGCCGCATTGACGACGAACGGCGAGTTCGCGAAGTCGATCGCCGGATTGGGGGTCTGGAAGTGCGCGGTCGCCGGGATCCGCTGTTCTCGCAGCGACAGCGCCGTCTTGATCACGCCGGTCGCGCCGGCGGCGATGACCAGGTGGCCGACGTTGCTCTTCACCGAGCCGATGCGGCAGAAGCCGACATCCTGCGTGCCGCGGCGGAACGCGCGCGTCAGCCCCTCGATTTCGATCGGATCACCAACCGGCGTGGCGGTGCCGTGGGTCTCGACATAGCCGATGGTGCGCGGATCGATGCCGGCGCGATCGTGCGCCATCGCGATCACGGCCGCCTGCCCTTCGCTGCTCGGTGCCGTGAAACTCGCCTTGCCGCCGCCGTCGTTGTTGACGGCGCCGCCGCAAACCACCGCGAACACCTGGTTGCCATCGGCGATCGCGTCCGACAGGCGCTTGAGCAGCACCACCGCTGCGCCATCGCAGAACACCGTGCCACCGGCGTTGGCGTCGAAAGGCCGGGTGTGGCCATCGGGCGACAGCATCGCGCCTTCCTGGTGGAAATAGCCGCTGCGAGGTGGGCACGTGACGGTGATCCCGCCCGCCAGCGCCATGTCGCACTGGCCCAGGCGCAGGCTGTCCACGGCCTGGCAGATCGCCACGAGCGAGGTCGAGCACGCGGTATGCACGCTGATCGCGGGTCCGGTGAGGTTGAGCTTGTGCGCCACGCGCGTGGCGATGAAGTCCTTCTCGTTGTCCAGCATCACCTGGAAGGCGCCCACCCGCTCGATCAGTTCGGGGTGCGCGGCCACATGGCGCTGGAAATAGCTGGCGTTGAACATGCCGGCGAACACGCCGACCGGGCCGGATGCGTCCGGCACATGGCCGCCCCGCTCCAGGCATTCCCATGCTAGCTCCAGGAACACCCGCTGCTGCGGATCCATCAGTTCGGCTTCGCGCGGGCTGATGCCGAAAAACGCGGCGTCGAACTGTTCGACCCCCTCGATCACGCCGCGTGCCGGCACGTATGCGGGATCGTTGCGGTCCTGCGCGCTTACGGCGGGATCCAGCTCGTCGGGTCCGAAGAACGTGATCGAGTCGCGCCCCTCGCACAGGTTGCGCCAGAACGCTTCGACGTCGTCGGCGCCGGGGAAGCGCCCGGCCATCGCGATGATGGCGATCGGTTCGGACGCGGCATGCGCGCCATGTGCCGCAGCGAAGCGGGAAGCCGGGATCGCCGCATCCTCGCGGCCTTCCAGCGAGGTCGCGAGCGTCGCCGGCGTCGGGTTGCGGAAGAGCTGGGCGGTCGGTATCACGCTGCCGGCGTCGCGCGCATGCGCAATGCGCTGCAGCAGGCGGGTCGCAAGCATCGAATCGCCGCCCAGCTCGAAGAAGTTGTCATGCCGGCCGATCGCATCGATGGCCAGCAACTCGCCAAAGGACTCGCACAGGCTGGTCTCCGTCGGTCCGATCGGCGGCTCGTAGGCAGTCGCCAGTTCCGGCCGCTGCCGCGCGGGCGCCGGCAGCGCGCGGCGGTCAAGCTTGCCGTTCTCGGTCAGCGGGAGCGCGTCCAGTTCGACGAATGCGCTGGGGATCATGTAGTCCGGCAGGCTCGCGGACAGGTGCGCACGCAGGACGGCCTGCGAGATCGCCCCATCCTGCGGTACGACATAGGCGACCAGGCGCGCTTCGTCGCCGCGATCGCTGCGGGCAATGACGGCGCAGGAACGCACTGAGTCATGCCGCGCGAGCACGCTTTCGATTTCGCCGGTTTCGATGCGGAATCCGCGGATCTTGACCTGGTGGTCGCTGCGCCCGAGATATTCGAGGTCGCCATCCGCGAGCCGGCGCGCAAGGTCGCCGGTCTTGTACAGGCGCGCGGTCTCGCCTTCGGGCGATTGCCATTGGAAAAAGCGTTCCGCGGTCAGCTCGGGCCGGTTCAGGTAACCGCGGGAGACGCCGGCGCCGGCGACGTAGATTTCCCCTACCTCACCGGTGGCAACCGGCACCAGTTCCGCATCGAGCACGAACAGGCGCAGGTCGGGAATCGGTTCGCCAATGACGCTGCCGGCATTGCGCTCGAGTTCGGCGATGCCGATCGGCCGGTAGGTGACGTGCACGGTGGTCTCGGTGATTCCGTACATGTTGACCAGCCGGGGCTGCTGGTCGCCATGCCGTTCGAACCACGGGCGCAGCATCTGTAGTTCGAGGGCTTCGCCGCCGAAGATCACATGGCGCAGCGCCAGGTCGGCCGGCGACGTAGCCGACGCCAGGTCCGCATGAATCAGGTTGCGGAATGCCGATGGCGTCTGGTTGAGCACCGTCACGCCTTCGCGCACCAGCAGTTCATGGAATGCCTCGGGGGAACGGCTGACCAGATACGGGACGACCACGACCCGGCCGCCGTAGATCAGTGCACCCCAGATCTCCCAGACCGAGAAATCGAAGGCGTGGGAATGGAAGAACGTCCAGACGTCGTCGGGACCGAAGCCATACCAGTGATCGGTCGAGGTGAACAGGCGCGCCACGTTCGCGTGGGTGACTTGGCAACCCTTGGGCTTGCCGGTCGAGCCGGACGTGTAGATGACGTATGCGAGGTTGTCGAGCCCGGCCACGGGTTCGGGATCGTTGGTGGCTTCGTTGGACAGTGATGTCCAGTCATCGAGCAGCAGCGTCGGGATTTCGCCTGCCGGCAATGCCTCGCGCTGTGACGATGAGGTGAGCAATACCGCCGGGCGCGCGTCCTCGAACATGAACTGCACGCGGTCGCGCGGATAGGCCAGGTCGACCGGCAGGTAGGCACCGCCGGCCTTGAGGATGCCAAGCAGCCCGACCACCATCTCCAGGGAGCGTTCCAGGCCGATCGCGACCAGGATTTCCGGGCCTACGCCGAGCGCGCGCAGGCGATGGGCCAACTGGTTGGCGCGTGCGTTCAGTTCGCGATAGCTCAGATTGGCGCCTTCACAACTGACCGCGATGGCGTCCGGGCGGTTGCTCGCCTGCGCTTCGATCCATTGCGTGATGCATGCCCCGGTCTGGAGGGCGCGCGGCGAACGACTGTCGGATTTCTGGTTCATGCCCCTTCCCGTTCCCCGCGCTTGCACCCCGAGGCGTGAAGCGGGCTGTGTGATGTGATGCCCCACCAGATCGCGTCCCTTCCGGCATTCACCAGGCCGGAAGGACGGCCATGAAGCTCGCGCTCATGTGGTGACAAACGTCGCTGGAGTGGTCATGCGGCCACGCGGTGAAGCTTTGGATTGCGCCTTTTCAAGGCCTTGAGGCGCGCTACGATAGGTTCATGGAAGGGAGCGCAATGAAACCGGACCTGACACTGCTTTATTCCGAGCTCGGGCTGAAGCCGAACTGCAGCCTGGCCGAACTGCAGCTTGCGTACCGGCGCCGCATTTCCGAACTGCAGCCCCGCACCGCGGACCGCGTGTCGACACCCGAATCGACTGCGGCGCTGCGCAACCTCATCGGGCTGTACACGACCGCCAATCGCTTCCATCGCCGTTACGGGCGCCTGCCCGGGGCTGCCCCGAACCGCGCCCAGGCAGTCCATGCGTCCCACACCGTCGTGTACAGGCCACGCGCGGACTACGCTCCGCCTTCCGACAGCCATGAATCGCCTTCCCCCAGGATCGCGTTGGCGCTGACCATCCTGTTGCTGGTCCTGCTGTTCGTCCTGCTCGCCCTGGCCTCGGGCGAGTGGTTGAGGTAGGCCGCCGGCCGGACGGCGTCGCGGCCACATGCCCGGCACGTGCCACGCGGTGACCGACCGCAGGGCACCGCGCCGTTTGTCGGTTATGGACAACCGATCGCAGCCGGACGGCTGCACGCCTGGGGCATGACTGGACCATGACTATCAACAAGATTTCGATCGGCCGCTGGACCCTCACCGGGCCCCTGCTGATGGCGGCGATCCTGTTCGTCTGCATCAACCTCGGCATGCAGTCGTACCGGCTGATCAGCCATCACGAACACGTGTTCGGGCTGCCCATGTTCAACCTCGACCGCGAGGAGAACATCCCCGCGCTGTTCTCGACCGGACTGCTGCTGATGGCGTCGGCATTGCTTGCCTTCATCGCCGTGCTCGAACGCGCGAACCGCTCGGCGGACGCGTCGAAATGGGCGATCCTTGCGATCGGATTCCTGCTCATGGGCATGGACGAGTCCCTGTCCCTGCACGAGCACATGATCGAGCCGGTGCGGCGGATGCTGGGCGGCCACGAACTGGGAATCTTCTATTTCGCCTGGGTGATTCCCGCGTTCGGACTGGTCATCGCACTGGGCGCGTTCTTCATTCCTTTCATGCTGCGCCTGCCGCGCAGGATCGGACTGGGGATCGCGATCTCCGCCGCGGTCTATCTCACCGGCGCCCTCGGCGTGGAACTGGTCGAAGGCTGGTGGCGCGAGGGGCACGGCCACCGCAACATCACCTACCACCTGATGGTCAGCCTCGAGGAAGGCATGGAGATGATCGGCGTGATCGCCTTCATCCACGTCCTTCTCGCCTACGTGTCGTCGCGCTACCACGAGGTCCGCATCGGTTTCGACGCCGCTACCGCGGCGGATTCCGTCGACCCGGTTTCGGCATCGGAGCAGGTGGCGGTCGCGCCGGCGCTCATCAACTCGGCGACCAGCGGATTGAACACACCTACGGTCTGACCATCCCGTCAGCGCATCAGCGCGAGCCGCGGTGGAACAGCACGACTTCGACCGTCTGCAGCAGGATCAGCAGGTCGAACACGAGGCCGTGGTTCTTCACGTAGAACAGGTCGAAGGTCAGCTTCTCCTCCGCGTCCTGCACTGAGGCCCCGTACGGATAGCGCAACTGCGCCCAGCCGGTCAGGCCGGGCTTCACGCAATGGCGCACGTTGTAATAGCGCACTTCGTTGCGCAGCATGTCGACGAACTGCGGGCGCTCCGGACGCGGCCCGACGAAGCTCATGTCGCCGCGCAGGATGTTGAACAGCTGGGGCAGCTCGTCCAGGCGAGACAGCCGGATGATCCTTCCGACCCGGGTCGTGCGATCGTCGTTGTTGCTGGCCCAACGGGCGACGCCGTCGGCTTCCGCGTCCACGCGCATGCTGCGGAACTTGATCAGTTCGAACGTCCTGCCGTTCTCGCCAATGCGTTCCTGGCGATAGAGGATCGGACCGCGCGACTCCAGCGCGATGCAGGCCGCCACCAGCACCATGAAGGGCCATGCCACCAGCAGCAGCGCGCTGGCCGCGACCAGGTCGAAGAAGCGCTTGTTGAGGCGCCGCGGCACCGAGTGGTCGAAACCGCCGGAGAACGCGAGCCAGGACGGGTCGGCGATGTTCAGCTTGACCATTCCCGCCTCCCGTTCGAAGAACGTGGACAGGTCGGTGACGGTGATCCCGCGCTGCGCGCACTTGAGCATTTCCTCCATCGGCAGCGCGCCGCGCCGCTCGTCGGGGGCAACCACGATTTCATAGACCTGCAACCACTCCGCGATTTCCGAAAGGGTGAAGTCGGTCTTGAGCAGGAGCTTTTCCGGGACCTTTACCGGTTGCCCCGGCACCGGCAGGAACCCGACCACCACGAACGAACGCCGGTCCGCGTTCCGGCGCAGCCGGCTGTTGATGAGATCCGCGTTGGTCCCTGCGCCCAGGACGAGGACCCGGCGGCGGAAGACGTCGGTCTTGAAGAGCCGGTCGACTGCGAGGCGCACCGCCGTGATCGCGATCATGCCCACCATCAGCGCCAGGGCCAGGACGCCGCGGCCGATGTAGGTGACCGGGACCAGGTAGTAGAGCACCAGCAACGCGACCCCGGCGAACGCGAACGACAGCAGCAACCGGATGAGGAATTCCATCCGGTTGTGCCGGACATGCACCTGGTACAGGCCGAACGCGACCATGGACACGGTGATCACGGCCGCGAACACCACGGCCCGCGACGGCGCCGATTCGAAGAAAAGGGCGAAACCCTCTGGATCGCTCAGGAAGCGCAGCCGGGTCGCCGCGAGGACGGACAGCATCAGCAGGCCGAACTCGGCCACCCATAACAGGAACAACGCGCGGCTCTTGCGACTGGCGAGTGCTGTACTCACGGCTTCTCCTGCAGCAGACGATCAATTCGCATGCCGCCCCGTCCTTGCGGATTGCGGAGTCAATGGCATCGAACCAGGACAGATGGGCTCTTCAGGAACAACGGCGTGGATGGCTCATCCCGGCCGCTGATGCATTCGGTGTTCAGTGGCCGTATCGGGCCGTGCCGGCGTAGGGACGCATCACGGCGCTGGCCACGGGCAGGTGCGGCGCGCTGGCGACAGCCGCCATCCAGCGCGGACCGGCGTCCAGCATCTGCACTTTGACCGAGCCGCCGCGCGGCAGCGCGAGTAATGCGCGATCCGGAGCCGCGAAGGTCTGCATCTCGCGTTGCAGGCCGATCCCGGCGGCCTTGAGGTAGGCCTCCTTGCGCACCCACAGCGCGAGCAGTGCCTCGTCGCGCGCCAATCCGGGCAGCGCGGCCAGCCCGACCATGTCGTGCGGGTGGCATACGCGTTCGGCGATTTCGGGGACTACCGGGGCGCGCTCGGTCAGTTCGATGTCCACGCCGACCGGACCTTCGGTGGCGGTGGCCAGCGCCACGCAGTGGTCGGCATGGCTCAGGCTGGTGGTCAGTTGGCTTCCCGCCAGCCGCGGACAGCCCTTGGCGTCGCGGCCGATCGGCACGTCGGATGCATCGCGGCCCAGCGCCTTGGCCAGGAACAGGCGATGCAGCGAATAACCCAGGGCGAGCTGGTCGCGGTCGGTGGGCACCCGCCTGCTCTGCACGCGCCGCAATTCGGCTGCATCCAGCAGCGCATAGGCGTCGGGCAGCCAGGACCACCAGTCGTTGAGATCGAACAGTCCGACATGCACGCCGGTTGCCGCGTGCCAGTCGGGCGTGGGCATCGCGCTTTCGAAGGCGTCGCGCAAGGCGACGTGCCGCATCTTCGAACTCGTGCCCTGATTGATGTCAGCCCGCAGCATCCGCCCTGCCCATAGACGCCGCGTGGGCGCATCTGTCGCCAGTGTTAGGAAGCAACGAGGTGCTGTCGGTGAAGCGGTCAGTTTCCGCCGTATCCGGGAGACTGCTTTAAAAAAGTCGCGCAACTCATTGAAAGCGCAAATCTTAATCCATGAGACTGCATTGTTAGTATTATTGCTAACATGCAGTCGCGCCTTTCCCGATCCGGTTTCCGAGGCACGCCATGGGCACGGTGACGGCGCTTGCCAGGAATACGGCGGGAACCGCCGATCCGCCCTTGCTCGATGGGCTGATTTCCCAGCGTCGGCTCTGGCGCGGGCAATCGCGCGGGACCCTTGCCGCCTTCGAACAGCCCACGGGATGGCCGCTGCTCGACGCCGCCCTGCCCGCCCGCGGCTGGCCTGACGCGGCATTGAGCGAGTTGCTGCTGCAGGCCGACGGCATCGGCGAACTGCAGTTGCTGTGGCCCACGCTCGCACGCCTGAGCAGGCCCAGGGACGGCGTGATCGCGCTGGTAGCGCCTCCGTACCATCCGTATCCGCCGGCCTGGCATGCCGCCGGGGTGCGCCTGGAAGCCTTGCAGGTGATACGCACGAAGACCCCGCGCGATGCGCTGTGGGCCGCCGAGCAATGCCTGCGTTCGGGCGCCTGCCAGGCCGTGCTGTGCTGGCCGCAGCAGGCGGACGATCGCGCCTTGCGGCGATTGCAGGTGGCGGCGGAGACCGGCCAGGCCCTGGGCTTCGCCTTCCGGCCCCTGAAAGCAGCGATCAATCCGTCGCCGGCGGCATTGCGCATCGCCATCGATGCGTCGCCCCGGCAGTTGCGCGTGCTCAAGTGCCGCGGTGGCACGCCACCGGCGCGGGCGATCCCGTTTCCGCAACTGGGGCATCCCGAGCCCATTCCGCCGCCGTTGCGCGCCTCCTCCGTCATCGGACGGGGCGCGCCGCAAGCCGCGACGGTTCCGCTCTTTCCCCTCCCGACCCTGTCCAAGGACGTGCAGGCGATCCATTGCTCCGAGGCCTGACATGCGCTGGGCCTGCCTGTTCCTGCCGCAACTCGCGATCGACGGCGTCCTTCGCCGCCATCCGGATCCGCAGGCGCCGCTGGTGCTGGTCAGCGGACCGGCGCAGCGGCGCGTGCTGCATGCCGTCAACCCGGCCGCGCGCACAGCGGGATTGCGCCCGGGCATGCCGCTGGCGGCGGCGCAGGCACTGGGCGGGAGCTTCGCCATCGCCGAGCACGATCCACGCGACGCCGAACGCTGGCGACAGTTGCTGGCGGCATGGGCGTATCGCTTCAGTTCGCAGGTCAGCACCGACCTTGCGCATGCGATCGTGCTCGAAGTCGGCCACAGCCTGCAGCTGTTCGGTCCGTGGCCGCGCCTGGAAGCGCAGATGCGCGAGGAACTGCAGGCGCTCGGCTTCCGCCATCGCCTGGTCGCCGCGCCCAATCCGCATGCGGCCCGCGTGCTGGCCAATGTGCACGACGGCCTGGCCGTGGGCGACCACGCCTTGCTCAATGCGCTGGGACAGTTGCCGATCGAACGCGCGGGCCTGGCGCCGGAAGTGGCGCATGCCCTGGCGCGGATGGGATTGCGCAAGCTGCGGCAGGCGTTCGCCCTGCCCCGGGATGCGTTGAACCGGCGCTTCCCGCGCGAAGTGCTGCAGCACCTGGATCGATTGCGCGGCGCAGATGCACCGCTGAACTGGTACCAGCCGCCGGACGTGTTCGAGGGCCGCATCGAATTCGACCACGAAGTCGAATCCAGCCAGGCCTTGCTGTTCCCGCTGCGGCGACTGACGGCGGATCTGGCCGCCTTCCTCGCCGGGCGCGACGGCGGCGTGCAGCGCTTCACCGTGGTGCTGGAACACGACGGCATGGTCCATCCCGTGGCCACCAGCGAAATCGAAGTCGGCCTGCTGGCGGCCGAACGCGACCCGGCGATGCTGTTCGAACTCGCACGCGGCCGCATCGAGCAGGCGCAGGTGCCGGCCCCGGTGCGCGGGATGCAGCTGGTGGCCCGCGAATTGCCCGCCTTCGTTCCGGCAGGGCGCGACCTGTTCGATCCGCGGCCACAGCAGGCGGTGCCATGGACGCAATTGCGCGAACGCCTGCGCGCCCGCGTGGGCGACGATGCGGTGCAGGGCGTGGGCTGGCAGCCCGACCACCGGGCCGAGCGCGTGGTGACTGGCATCACCCAGCCGCACCGCACCGCGGTCCTGCCCGACCTGCTCCGTCCCGGCTGGCTGCTGCCGCAGGCCATGCCGCTGCGCGATCGCGTCGAGCGCGTGCTCGCCGGGCCCGAGCGCATCGAATCGGGCTGGTGGGACGAGGCCGAGATCCGGCGCGATTACTACCTCGTCGAGACCGCGGCGGGCCAACGCGCCTGGGCGTTCCGCATCGCCGGCGAACAGGCGGGCCCCTTCATGCTGCATGGGTGGTTCGCATGAAGCCGCTGCCCGCCTACGCCGAACTGCATTGCCTGTCGAACTTCAGCTTCCAGCGCGGCGCCTCCGATGCGCGCGAACTGTTCGAACGCGCCAGGCAGCAGGGTTACGCCGCGCTGGCCATCACCGACGAATGCAGCATGGCCGGCATCGTGCGCGCGTTGGAAGCATCCGAAGCCTGCGACCTCAAGCTGATCGCCGGCAGCGAAATCCGGATCGAGGACGGCCCCAAGCTGGTGCTGCTGGCCGAATCCATCGCCGGGTACCAGCGCCTGTGCCAGCTGATCACCCGCGCACGCAGGCGTGCCGCAAAGGGCGCGTACCGCTGCCTGCGCGAGGATTTCGAAGGAAACCTCGAAGGCCTGCTGGCGTTGTGGATCCCCGCGGCCGAGCCCTGCCCGGACGAAGCCGGATGGGTGAAGGCGAAATTCCCGCAACGTGCCTGGCTCGCGGTCGAACTGCACCGCGGCCCCGACGACACGGGCCGCCTGCAGGCCCTGCAGCGGCTGGCGCGGCAACTGGACATGCCCGCCGTCGCCAGCGGCGACGTGCACATGCATGTCCGCGGCCGCCGCGCCCTGCAGGACACGATGACGGCGATCCGCCTGCACACGACGCTGGCGGAGGCCGGCCATGCCCTGTTCCCCAACGGCGAGCGCCACCTGCGCACCCGCCAGGCGCTGGCCGCGATCTACCCCGGGGAACTGCTGGCCGAATCGGTGCGGATCGCGCAGCGTTGCCGCTTCAGCCTGCGCGACCTGAAGTACCAGTACCCGCACGAACTGGTTCCTGCCGGGCATACCGCCCGCAGTTGGCTGCGCCGCCTCACCGTGGCGGGCATACGCGAGCGCTGGCGCCGGAAAGGATCGGATCGCAGCCAGAAGGCCAAAGCCGTCGAACTGATCCGCAAGGAGCTGCGGATCATCGCCAGGAAGCGCTACGAGTCGTATTTCCTCACCGTGCACGACATCGTCCGCTTCGCCCGCAGCAAGGAGATCCTGTGCCAGGGCCGCGGCTCGGCCGCCAATTCGGCGGTCTGCTATGCGCTGGGCATCACCGAGCTGCAGCCGGGCGAGATGGAATTGCTGTTCGAGCGTTTCGTTTCCGATGAGCGCAACGAACCTCCCGACATCGACGTCGACTTCGAGCACGAGCGCCGCGAAGAAGTCATGCAGTACGTCTTCAACCGCTACGGCCGCGAGCGCGCCGCGCTGACCGCCGTGGCCACCCGCTACCGCGGCCGCAGCGCGGTACGCGACGTGGCCAAGGCGCTGGGCCTGTCCGCGGACCAGGTGGAGGAACTGGCCAAGACCATGGATCGCTGGGGCGAGGAAGTGCCGCCGGCGGAGTTCCTGCGCGAGCACGGCTTCGACCCGGACGCGCCGGTGATGCGGCGGGTCATCGGGCTGACCGACCAGTTGCTGGGTTTCCCGCGGCACCTGTCGCAGCATCCGGGCGGCTTCGTCATCTCCGAGCAGCCGCTCTCGGCGATCGGCCCGATCGAGAACGCGGCGATGGACGACCGCACCGTCCTGCAGTGGGACAAGGACGACCTGGACGTGCTGGGGCTGCTGAAGGTCGACTGCTTGGCCTTGGGCATGCTGACCTGCATCCGCAAGACCTTCGACCTGCTGCGCGAGGGCGGGCGCCGCGAACTCGACATGGATCGCATCCCGCGCGACGACGCGGAAACCTACGCCATGATCCAGGCCGCCGACACCGTGGGCGTGTTCCAGATCGAATCGCGCGCACAGATGGCGATGCTGCCGCGAATCAAGCCGAAGCGGTTCTACGACCTGGTCATCCAGGTGGCGATCGTGCGTCCGGGTCCGATCCAGGGCGACATGGTCCATCCCTACCTGCGCCGTCGCAATGGCGAGGAAGCGGTGGCCTATCCGTCGGAGAAGCTCCGGCACATCTTCGAACGCACGCTCGGCGTGCCGCTGTTCCAGGAGCAGGTGATGCAGCTCGCGGTCGATGCCGCCGGCTACACCCCGGGCGAAGCCGACCAGTTGCGTCGTTCGATGGCCGCCTGGAAGCGTTACGGCGACATGCACGGCCATCGCGAGCGGATCGTCAGCGGCATGCTGAAGAACGGTTACGCGCTGGATTTCGCCGAGCGCATCTTCGAGCAGATCAAGGGCTTCGGCAGTTACGGCTTCCCGGAGTCGCACGCGGCGAGCTTTGCCCTGCTCGCCTACGCCAGCAGCTGGCTGAAGCGGCACGAGCCGGTGGCATTCGCCGCCGCCCTGATCAATTCGCAGCCGATGGGGTTCTATTCGCCCAGCCAGATCGTGCAGGACGCGCGGCGCCACGGCATCGAAGTCCGGCCGATCGACGTGCGCTACAGCCACTGGGATTGCACGCTGGAATCCCATTCGCAGGATCGCCGCGTGCAACCGGCGTTGCGCCTGGGCTTGCGCATGGCCAACGGCTTCCGCGAGGACGCGGCCCGGCGCATCGAGTCCGCGCGGGCGCGGCGGGCTTTCGACGACGTGAGCGACCTGTGCCTGCGCGCGGACCTCGACCAGCGCCTGCGCGGGATCCTCGCCGATGCCGCGGCGCTACGCGGATTGGCCGGTCATCGGCACCGGGCACGCTGGGCCGCCGCTGGCGTGGAAGCACAGCTGCCGCTGCTCGATCCGCTTGGCGCAATCGCGGAGACGACCATCTCCCTGCCGCTGCCGAGCGCGGCCGAGGATGTCCGCGCCGATTACGCGATGACGGGCCTGACCCTCGGCAAGCATCCGTTGAGCTTCCTGCGCGCCACGCTGCGTGCCCGTCGCTTCAAGCGCTCTTCCGAACTGCGCACGATGAAGCATGGCCAGCGCGTCAGCTTCGCCGGCCTGGTCACCATGCGCCAGCGGCCGCAGACCGCGAGCGGCGTCACCTTCATCACCCTCGAGGACGAGGATGGCCTGGTCAATGCGGTGGTCTGGCAACACGTGGCCGAACGCCAGCGCCGCGAGTTCCTCGAATCCAGGCTGATGGCCATCGAGGGCCGGATCGAGCACGCCGACGGCGTGCAGCACCTGATCGCCACGCGCCTGGAAAACCTGACCCCGCTGTTGTCCGGCCTGGCCACGAGTTCGCGCGATTTCCACTAGCGCGGCGACGTTGCCGCGGCTTGGCGTCAACGCCCCCCGCCACTGCGGAAGATCGACCACAGCAGCCATATCCCGGCCAGCGAGGCGCCGATGAAACCCAACAGACCGAAGAACGACAGCCCCAGCAAGGTCGGCCCGCCTTCCACGGTCATCGCGATCGACGAACCCACGATCAGCGCGGCGATCACCATGCTGCCGGCGAGCCGGTTTGCCGCATGGCTGACGTCGCGGCCGAACTCGTGGATCTCGTCGACCTGCATGTGCAGGCGCGCCCCGCCACCGCGCAGCGATCGCGACAGGCGCCGCAGGTCGCGCGGAATCGACGCCAGCAGGACCGCCGTATCCGTCATGGCCCGCGCACCGCGCCGCGCCAGCGCACCCGGTGCGAACTGGCTGGCCATCGCCCGGCGCAGGAAGGGCCGCGCCTGCCGCGCCATGTCGAAGCCCGGATCGAGGCTGCGCCCGAGGCCATCCAGCGTCAGGCAGACCTTGATCAGCAACGCCAGGTCGGCAGGCAGCGCCAGGCGATGCATCCGCAGCAATGCGGTGGTCTCCAGCAGCATGCCGGCCAGGTTGAGTTCCGCCAGCGGCAAGCCGTGGTAGCGGTCGATGAAGGCGTCGATGTCGATCGCCAGTTGTTCTTCGTCGACGTCCGAACGCCCCGTCCAGTCGAGCAGGATTTCGGTGACGCGCTCGGCGTCGCGCTCGACCAGGCCGAACAGCAGGCTCACCACCTCCATGCGCCTGGCCTGGGAGAGGCGCCCGACCATGCCGAAGTCGATCACGGCAATGCGCCCGTCGCGCAGCACGAACACGTTGCCCGGATGGGGATCGGCGTGGAAGAAGCCGTCCTCCAGCATCATCTTCAACACCAGCTGCGCACCAGTCCGCGCCACCTGGCGACGGTCGACGCCGGCCGCTTCCAGCGCCGCCAGGTCGGCGACCGGGATGCCATCGACGTAGTCCTGCACGTTCATGCGTTCGTTCGAATACGGCCAGTACACCGACGGCACCATCACGCGCGGATCGCCGGCAAAGCTGGCGGCGATCCGTTCGGCGTGGCGGCACTCCGCGGCCAGGTCCAGTTCCCTTGTCAGCGAGGCCTGGAATTGCCGCACCATGCCCAGCGGATGGAAACGGCGCAGGTCGGGAAACCTGGCTTCGATCTTCCGCGCGGCGTACTGCAGCAGGCGCAGGTCGGCTTCGATCAGCGGGCGGATGCCCGGGCGACGCACCTTGGCCACCACCTCGCGTCCGTCGCGCAAGCGGGCACGATGCACCTGCGCGATCGAGGCCGCCGCCAGCGGTCGCGGGTCGATGGACTCGAAAGCGGCTTCCGGCGCGATGCCCAATGCCTCGAGCATCTCCTGGCGCAGCGCCTCGAACGGTACGGAGGGCACCGCATTCTGCAGGCGGCTGAACTCGGCGATCCATTCCGGCGGGAACAGGTCCACGCGCGTCGCCATCACCTGCCCCAGCTTGACGAAGCACGGCCCCATCTCCTCCAGCGCGCGACGCACGCGCACGTGTGCCGGCAGTTCGACCAGTTCGGGCAGGTGTCCCAGCGGCACCAGTTTTCCCGCCCGCACCAGGGCCTGCGACAAACCCAGCCGGCGCAGGAAATCCCCGAACCCGTAACGGATGAGAACGGATGCAAGTGCCTGCAACCGTCCTGCGTCGTGTGCGGCGATCAGCGTGTCCCACATGCACCGGTCCTCGTGTGGCCATCGCGGCGGCGCGTGCGCGCAGGCGAGCGGCTGCTGAACAGGCTATGCGCCCGGCCGGGGACGCGATTTGATCCTGGTCAACGCTTCGCCCTGCCTCGTCCGCCGGAAGGTTGATGCAGATCAACGGCGCTGCGGCCATTGGATCGAACACTGCCCGCGTCCCATCCAACGGATCACCGCTCATGTTCCCCAAGGACCTGGTCGTATTCCTCGAGCCCAGCCAGGATGGCTGCGGCCCGCGCCTGGCCTTCGCGGCGGCACTGGCCAGGCAGTGGGCGGCGCACCTGGTCGCCACCTTCGTGACGCAACCGCTCGTGCTCGAGCCGCACGCGGACTTCGCGGTGGGACCGGCATTGACCGAGCTCCTGGCCACGCACCGCGCCTCGACCGAAACCGCGCTGGCGCGCGCCCGCGCGGACTTCGATGCCCTGGTCGAACGGCGCAGCTTCACCGCCGAATGGCGCGTGTCCGCCAACGAACCGGTCGACGCGATGATGCTGCACGCCAGGCATGCAAGCCTGGCGATCCTCGGGCCGCCCGCGCGACAACGCCGTTCCACCACGATGCTGGGGCTGGCGGAAAGCATGATCCTGGCGTCGGGCCGGCCAAGCCTGCTGGTGCCGGACGGATGGCCGGCCGGCGAGCCGGCGCGGCGCGTCGTGGTCGGCTGGAACGGCGGGCGCGAAGCGACCCGCGCGATCGCCGATGCGATGCCCTTCCTGGCCGCGGCCGATTCGGTTCGCCTGGTCGTGGTGCAGGATGCCCGCACCCGGGCGCTGTTCGGCGAAGACCCGGGCGCAGACATGGCCGCGCACCTGGCGCGCCATGGCGTGCCGGTCATCGTCGACCAATACGAGGACGCGGATGCGGGCGTGGCACTGCTGCGGCAAGGCGAAGCCGTCGACGCCGACCTGCTGGTGATGGGCGCCATGGGCCGCTCGCGGATCAGCGAATTCGTTTTCGGCGGCGCCACGCGGACCGTGCTGGACAACGCCCGGCTGCCGGTGCTGCTGTCGAGTTGAGTCGCGGGCCCTTGGGCGGCAACCATGTCGTACGCGATGGTGTTGCACGGACCGCATCAGCCGTTGGTCGCGACCGCGCGGGCCATCCCTGCGCCCGCGCCCGACGAGGTGCTGGTGCGCGTGGAGGCCTGCGGCGTCTGCCGCACCGACCTGCATGTCGTCGATGGCGAACTTCCGCAGGCGCGCTACCCGATCGTGCCCGGGCATGAAGTCGTCGGCCGCGTGCAGGCCGCAGGCGCCGGAGTCCGCGAGCTGCGGGCCGGGGAGCGCGTCGGCATTCCCTGGCTCGCGTCGACGTGCGGGCGATGCGAGTACTGCCTGGAGCAGCACGAGAACCTGTGCGACTTCGCCGAGTTCACCGGATGCAGCCGCGATGGCGGCTATGCGACCCATGCGGTCGCCAAGGCCGGCTACTGCGTGAAACTGGATGCGCGCTGGCCCGACCCGGTCGCGGCGGCGCCCCTGCTGTGCGCCGGCCTGATCGGTTGGCGGGCCCTGAATGCCGCGGGCGCCTGCCGGCGCCTGGGCATTTACGGCTTCGGCGCCGCCGCGCACATCGTCACCCAGCTCGCCTGCCGGCAGGGAAAGCAGGTCTTCGCGTTCACGCGCCCGGGCGACCAGGCCACGCAGGCGTTCGCGCAGGCGCTGGGGGCGGCGTGGGCCGGCGATTCTGACCGGCCGCCGCCGCAGCGGCTGGATGCCGCCATCCTCTTCGCCCCGGTGGGCGAACTCGTGCCGCTGGCCCTGCAGGCGGTGCGCAAGCGCGGGCGCGTGGTGTGCGCGGGCATCCACATGAGCGATATCCCGCGATTTCCCTACCGCCTGCTGTGGGAGGAACGCGAGCTGCTGTCGGTCGCCAACCTCACCCGCGAAGACGCGCGTTCCTTCTTCGCCCAAGCCGCTGAGGCGGGCGTGCGCACGCACGTGACGTGCTTCCGCCTGGCCGACGCCAATCGCGCGCTGGAGGCCTTGCGCAGCGGCCGGATCGAGGGCGCCGCGGTGCTGGTTCCCGACGCGGATGCGGCTCCGGCCGCGGGGTTATAGTCCCGTCGGCGGCATGGATGCGCCCTACCTCAGCATTCGCATCCCATGTCCGCTCTCCGCAGTCCAGCACGAACCGTCCGCAGGCGCCTTGCCGGCACCCTCCTGTTCGCGCTTGCCGCGACCTCGGCGGCAGCGCCGCCCGGCCCCGCCCCCGCACCCGCCCCCGTCCTGCTGCCCTCGCTGCGCGCGGCCGCGCCCGGGCTGGATTCCAGGGTGCTCGCGATGGCGCTGGAGGCGCGCGATTGCGCCGCACGGCAGGGCCTGCTGGCCTCCGACGCGCAGCGCCTGGCGGTGATCGACTACACGCGTCCCTCCGTCGAGACACGACTGTGGGTGTTCGACCTGGCCAAGCCCGGCCTGCTGTTTGCCGAACTCGTCGCCCACGGCCGCGGGACCGGCGACAACCTGGCCAGCCGCTTTTCCAACGACGACGGCAGCCACCAGTCGAGCCTGGGCCTGTTCCGCACGGCCGAGAGTTACACCGGCGGGAACGGCTATTCCCTGCGCATGGACGGCCTCGAGCCGGGCTTCAACGATCACGCCCGCGATCGGTCCATCGTCATGCACGGCGCCTGGTACGTCGATTCCAGCCTGGCCGCGCGGCAGGGCCGACTGGGTCGCAGCCACGGCTGTCCCGCCGTGCGTCCGACGATCGCGCGGCCGCTGATCGATTCCCTGAAGCATGGGCAGCTCGTGTTCGCGTACTACCCGGATCCGGATTGGCTCGCGCGTTCGCAGCTGCTGCGGTGCGCCCCGCCGGGCGCCGGGCGGGAACGCGAGAGCTCCATTCCCTCAGGGATGCGCTGAGAACGGGTACTCGCGGAAGATCTGCTGCACGGCCTGCTCGATGGCGGCCTCGCGGTTCCTGTAGACCCTCGCCGTGACGGGGCCCGTCGCGATCCCTTCCCACACGAGTTGCGCCCGCGCCGCGTCGACGACGTCGATGTTCAAGGTGCCCTCCTTGAACTGGTCGACTTCGACGTCGTACGCGCGCCAGGTGGCGTAGCTGCGATACCCGTAGTACTCCGACGGCGGCAGCGGCGTGCGGCTGACATGGATGCGGTCGGTCAGGTTGGCGTTGAAGTTGATCTTCAACTGCGGATTGTCTTCGGCATAGACATACCCGCGCGCCTCCATTTCCTTCCGCGTCGCGGCCTTCAGGGTCTGCGTGACCAGGGTTTCGTAACCGGCGCGATCGGTCCCGACGACGTCGAAGAAGCCGAACGTGCGGTAGCGCGAAAAATCGACCTGGCGGTCGTACTCGGCCCGCACCGCCGGCACGCTGGCGCATGCGGCCACGCTGGCCAGGACCACGCCGGCGAGCGCATGGCGAAAACGCACGGCCATGCCGGATCGATGCAGCGACGCCACGGCGGCCAAGGCACTGCGCCGGGCGCCGCCAGCCGTGGCGGCGAATGACCTGCGATTCATGGGGCACCTTTCGTTGAATGCGTACGGCGCAGGCTACCGCTGCCCGCGCGTGGCCCTTTGACCTGGATCAACGATGCGATGGCGGCCGCCGGAACCGTGCAACGACTTGGTCGTCGCCAGCCCGCGTTGCGACCGCTGCGCGCAGCCCGCGTGCCGGTGCCGAGTTTGACGCAGGTCAATGGCCGCCATGCCCGCGGGTGGGATGGTCGCTGCATCCCACGCACGAAGAGGCAGGCCATGATCAGGGACATCCTGTTCCCGGTGACCGGAACCAGCGGCGAGGAAAACGCGATCGCCGGCGCAATCGCACTCGCGTCCGAATACAACGCACACCTGTCGCTGGTGGTCCCGCTGAGCGTGCCACCGCCGGTGGCCGGGCCCTGGGGTGCATCGGACCTGGTCCTCGATGAAATGCTTACCCTGGTGAGCGGCGAGGCCGAAGCCAGGGCGACGCAACTGCGCAACAGGCTAAGCAACGAGAGCATCTCCTGGGAGGTCCGGATCGCCAATGCCGGCTTTTCCGATCCCGCCCATGTCCTGGCGCGGCATGCGCGTTATGCCGACCTGAGCGTGATGGCCGCCACCAAACCGGGTGCGAACGATGGCGCCGTGGTCCGGGCCTTCTTCAGCGCCATGCTGTTCGAGTCCGGGCGGCCCGTCCTGGTGATTCCCGCGGCCCCGCCGACATTGCCGATACGGCGCACCGTGCTCGCCTGGCGGCCCACGCGTGAGTCGGTGCGCGCCCTGAACGACGCGCTGTTCCTGCTCGGGAGCGGCAGCAGTTTCGACGCGGTGACCATCAACGAGCCGGGAATGGGCGAACGCGCGGACATCGAGATCGGAACCCACCTGGCGCGGCACGGCCTGCAGGTCAACGCCGCCAGCGTTTCCAGCGCCGGCGAAACGGTCGCGGCCGCGCTGTTGCGCCACGCCAGCGAGACCGACGCACAGCTGCTGGTCGCCGGCGGCTACGGACATTCGCGCCTGCGCGAATGGATGCTGGGCGGCACCACGCGCGAGCTGCTCGAGACCGCCCGCGTTCCAGTCCTGTTCTCGCACTGAGCGTTGCGGCGCACGGCGCAGGGATTCCCGACGTGACCACCCGCCTGTCGCCCCAAGCCGCGCCGGCGCAGGAAGCGTTCCGCGTCCACCAGCTGACCAAGGTCTACCGCAACGGCGAAGTCGAGGTACACGCGCTGCGCGGCATCGACCTGGTGCTGCGCGAGGGCGAGTTCGTGGTTCTGCTGGGGCCTTCCGGCAGCGGCAAGTCGACGCTGCTCAACATCCTTGGCGGCCTGGATGTCCCCACCGGCGGCGAACTCTGGTATCGCGACCACCGCCTGCATGGCGCGGACGAGCAGGAACTCACGCGCTTCCGCCGCGAGCACGTGGGGTTCGTCTTCCAGTTCTACAACCTGATCCCAAGCCTGACCGCGCTGGAAAACGTGGCCCTGGTCACCGAGATCGCGAGCGACCCCATGCCCGCGTCCGAGGCGCTCGCGCGGGTCGGCCTCGACAAGCGCATGGGTCATTTCCCCTCGCAGTTGTCGGGCGGCGAGCAGCAACGCGTCGCGATCGCGCGTGCGATCGCCAAGCGCCCCGATGTCCTGCTCTGCGACGAGCCCACCGGCGCGCTGGATGCCGCCACGGGCGTGCAGGTCCTGGACGCCCTCGAAACGGTGAACCGCGCCCTGGGCACGACGACCCTGGTCATCACCCACAACGCCGACATCGCGCGGCTCGCGCACCGGGTGCTGTACCTGGGCGACGGCCGCATCGCGCGTGAAACGGTCAACGCGACGCGCGTGCCCGCACTGGAGCTGTCGTGGTGAGCATGCTCGCGCGCAAGCGCTGGCGCGACCTGTGGCATCTGCGGGGCCAGGTGCTGGCCGTCGTGCTCGTCGCCGCGGTCGGCGTCGCCAACCTGGTGATGTCGCGCGCGACGCTGGAGTCGCTGGAGGCCAGCCGCGACCGCTACTACCGCGAATATGCCTTCGCCGACGTATTCGCCGGGGTAAAGCGCGCGCCCGAAAGCGTGGCGCTGCGCTTGGCCGCGATCCGCGGCATTGCGTTGGTCGACACCCGGATCACCGCCTTCGGCCGGGCCGAGTTGCCCGGCTACGACGAACCGATCCGGGTGCAGGCGCTGAGCACGCCGGAATTCGAGGCCCTGCGCCTCAACCGCCTGCACCTGCGCAGTGGCCGCGCGCCGGAGCCGGGCGAACGCAATACGCTTGCGGTAAGCGACGCGTTTGCACAGGCGCACCGGCTGCATCCGGGCGACGGCCTGACCCTGGTCCTGCACGGGCGGCGGCAACGCTTCCGGATCGTTGGCATCGGCGCGACGCCGGAGTTCATCGCGCAGATGGCGCCCGCGACGATCTTTCCGGATGCGCGCCGGTTCGCCGTGGTGTGGATTCCACGCCCGGCCCTGGCCGCGGCCATCGACATGGACGGGGCGTTCAACAGCGTGACCTTCGCGCTCGAACCGCGCGCCCGCCAGGAACAGGTGATCGCCGGCATCGACCGGGTGCTGGCCCGGTACGGAGGCACCGGCGCGATCGGGCGCGAGGACCAGCCGTCGCATCGCTACCTGAGCGAGGAATTCCGCCAGTTGCGCACCATGGCGCGGGTGTTCCCCGCGGTGTTCCTGAGCGTCTCCGCGTTCGTGCTGTACGTCGTGCTGGGGCGGCTGGTCACGGGGCAGCGCGAACAGATCGGGACGCTGAAGGCGTTCGGTTTCACCCAGGGCGAGATCTGGCGGCACTACGCCGGCTTTGCGCTGCTGGTCGGCGTGATCGGCGCCGTGCTGGGCGTGGCGCTGGGCGCCCGGCTGGGGAGCGCGATGGCCGACCTGTATCGCGAGTTCTACCGCCTGCCCTTCCTCGACTTCCATCTTTCGTTCGGGGCCCTGGCGCTGGCGCTGGCGGTGAGCCTGGGCAGCGCGCTGCTCGGTGCCACCCTGCCCGTGCTGGCGGCGGTGCGGCTCGCCCCGGCGGAAGCCATGCGGCCGGAAGTGCCCTGGAAAGGCGCGGTCCCGCGCCTGGTGAAAGCATTCCGGCTGGAGCGCCTGAGCCAGGCGCATCGCCTGATCGCGCGCAACGTGCAACGCCGGCCCGTGCGCACGCTGATGACCTGGGTCGGCCTCGCGCTGGGCACCGCGATCATGATGATGGGACGGTTCCAGAACGATGCCATCGACGACATCGTCAACCGCCAGTACCGGCAGGCCGAACGGCACGACGTGACAGTCGCGTTCTTCGAAGCGCTGGGGCCGCGCACGCTGCACGAACTGGAGGCGCTGCCCGGCGTGCACACCGTGGAGAGCGAGCGCATCGTGCCGGTGCTGGTCCGCCACCGCGCCGCCAGTTACCGCACCGTGGTGCGCGGGCTCACGCCGGGCGCGACCCTTCGGCGCACGCTCGACCGCGAAGGCCGGCTCATCCGCATGCCACCGCGCGGCGTGGTGCTCACCGATTACCTGGCGCGGATGCTGGGTGCACGCCCGGGCGATCCCGTCGAACTGGTGACGCTCGATGGCCGCCGCCGCGTGGTGCGCCTGCCGCTGGCCGGCGTGGTGGGCGAGCCTTTCGGGGCGCAGGCGTACCTGCCGCAGGAGACGCTGGATCGCGTCATGGGCGAAGGCGAGCGCGTCTCCGGCGCCGTGCTTACCGCGGATGCCAACGCCCTGCCCGGACTGTTGCGTGAACTGCAGCGGAGGCCGGCGATCGCGGGCATCGACGAACGCCTCGCGGGCATCCGCAATTTCTACGAAGGCATGGCCAACACGATCCTGACCTTCACCCTGATCGCGACCGCGTTCGGCATCGTGATCACGGCGGGCGTGGTCTACAGCAGCGCCCGTGTGGCCCTCTCGGAACGCGCGCGCGACCTCGCGAGCCTGCGCATCCTGGGCTTCACCGAGTCGGAAGTCGGTTACCTGCTGCTCGGCGAACTGGCGCTGCTTACCGTGCTGGCAATCCCACTGGGCTTCCTGCTGGGGCACGGCTTCATTGCCTTGCTGGTGCTAGGGTACGACTCGGACCTGTTCCGGATTCCGCACTACGTCAGCGCTTCCACGTACGGCATCGCCGGAGTGACGACCCTGCTGACGGCGCTGGTGTGCGGGGCGCTGATCCGGCGCCGGATCAGCCGGTTGGACCTGATCGGCGTGCTCAAGGCTCGCGACTGAGGGGATGCGATGCGGCTGGCCAAACCCACCCGACCGCTGTACCTGGTGCTGGCGGTCGCGCTGGTGGCGCTTGCGCTGTGGGGGTTCTGGCCACGCGCCGCACCGGTGGAAGTGGCGCAGGTCGTGCGCGGGCCATTGAGCGTCACGTTCACCGAAGAAGGCCGCACGCGCCTGCGCGACCGCTACCTGGTCAGCGCGCCGCTGGACGGCGTGGTGGAGCGGATCACGCTGGAACCCGGGGATGCCGTCGCCGCCGGCAAGCAGGTCGCGCTGTTGCGACCGGCGAACGCCGCCCTGTTCGATCCCTCCAGCCGCACCGAGGCCGAAGCGCGCTGGCGCGCCGCCGACGACGATCTGGATGCGGCCGTCGCCGCGACCGCCGCGGCAGTCGCCCTGCGCGACCGACTCGACGCGGCGCGGCGTCGCGCCGAATCGCTCGCGCGGCAAAAGCTGATCGCCAGCGACCAGCTCGACGAGGCGCGCGCGCAATCCACCGCGGCCGCCGCCAACGTGCGCAGCGCGCAGGCGCGCGCGCAGGCCGCGCGGATCCGGCGCGACAGCGCGAAGGCGGTGCTTGCGTTGCAGGGCAGCGCATCGCGGACGCAGGGCAATCGCCTGCCACTGCTGTCGCCGATCGACGGCCGCGTCATCCGACGCTTCATCGAAAGCGAAAGCCCCGTGCGCGCCGGCCAGTCGTTGCTGGAGCTGGGCGACCCGCGCGCACTGGAAGTCATCGTCGAAGCGCTGACGTCCGACGCGGTGCGGGTGGCTCCCGGCACCGGCGTGCGCCTGTTGCGCTGGGGTGGAAGTGCTCCGCTGGAGGGCACCGTGCAGACCATCGAGCCGGGCGGTTTCACCAAGATCTCGGCGCTGGGCGTGGAGGAGCAGCGCGTGTTGATCGTGGTCGCGCTGCCGGACGCCAGCCGCTATCCGACCTTGGGTGATGGCTTCCGGGTCGAAGCCGAGTTCCGGGTGTGGCATGCGGAAGACGTGCTCTCGATCCCGGTGGCGGCGCTGTTCCGCGATGGCGACGAGTGGGCGACCTATGCCGTCGAACAAGGCCGCGCCCGTTTGCGCCGGGTACGGATCGGCCAGATGGGCGATGCCGCCGCGGAGGTCCGTGGCGGCCTCGAACAAGGTGCGCAGGTCGTGCTCTACCCCGACGACAGCCTGCACGACGGCATGCGGGTGCGACCGTCGCCATCGAAGGCACCGGTGCCGCGGTGAAGGCGCATGGACGCCATCGTAGCGACGCTGGGCCGCACCGACCGCGCTCGCCAATCGCGCCATCCTGTTAGAGGACCTGCCGGGGAACCCGCGTGGCCGCGTTCATCGCCCATCTGCTGCAACTGGCGTACCTGATGCTGCCGGCCTACGCCGCCAACATGGCGCCACCGTTCACGCGGTTCTGGACGGGCTGGAATCCGCCGATCCACGTCACCGCACTGGGCAGCCACAAGACCGTGCTCGGCTTCGCGGCGGGCGTGGCCGCCGCCGTGCTGACCACCGGCGTGCAGGCCGCGGTCCGGATCCCATCCCCATTGCTCGATTACTCGCACTGGCCGTGGCTGGGCCTGGGTTTCGGCGTCGGCGCCATGGCCGGCGACTGCCTGAAGAGCTACTGCAAGCGCCGGCGCAGGATCGCCCCGGGCCGGCCATGGATTCCGTTCGACCAGTTGGACTTCGTCGTCGGCGCCCTGCTCGTCGTGGGCCCGTTCGCCGCGCTCGATTTCGGCGACGTGATCCTGATCCTGGCGATCTCGTTCGCCGGCGATCTGGTCGTGAACCGGTTCGCCTACCAGTTCGGAATCAAGACCAGCCCATGGTGACGCCAGGTTCCACCGCCGCGGAGCAATGCACGGGCTTGTCGGATGCCGAGGCCGCGCTGCGCCTCCGGCGCGATGGTCCGAACCTGCTGCCGCAGTCCGACCAGCGCAATGCGTGGCGCATCGTCGCAAGCGTCCTGCGCGAGCCGATGCTGCTGCTCCTGTTGGCGGCGACCAGCGTCTACCTGCTACTGGGCGATCCGCAGGAAGCCGCGGTGCTGGGCGCATCGGTACTGCTGGTGATCGGCCTGACCGTCTACCAGGAGTACAAGTCCGAGCGCGCCCTGCAGGCCCTGCGCGACCTGAGCAGTCCGCGTGCGCGCGTGCGCCGCGAAGGCGAAACCCGGATGGTGGCGGCGCGGGAGGTGGTCGTGGGCGACACGGTGTTCGTCGCCGAAGGCGATCGCGTTCCCGCCGATGCGCGCCTGGTCGACGACAACGACCTGATGCTGGACGAATCGATGCTTACCGGCGAATCGGTGCCGGTACGCCGTTCGACCGGCTCGGGCGCCGCCCGCGACGACGACGTGATCCGGGCCAGCACGCTGGTCGTCCGCGGCCACGCCACGGCGCAGGTCGTTGCGATCGGCGCCGGGACCGCCGTGGGCAGGATCGGCACCGCGCTGCGCACGCTGCGCTCGCCGCCGACGCCGATGCAACGCGAGATCCGGCGCGCGGTCATCCTGTTCGCGGTCCTCGGCGTGGGCACGAGCCTGCTGGTGACGCTGCTGTACGCCGCCCTGCGCGGCGACTGGCTGCAGAGCGTGCTTGCCGGCATCACCCTGGCAATGGCGAACATTCCCGAAGAGTTTCCGGTGGTGCTGGCGGTATTCCTCGCGCTGGGGGCATGGCGCATGGCCCGGCATCGCGCGCTGGTGCGCCGCCCGCCGGCGATCGAGGCACTGGGTTCGGTGACAGTGCTGTGCACCGACAAGACCGGGACACTGACGGAGAACCGGATGTCGCTGGTCGAACTGGTGGCCGACGGCGAGCGTGGCACGCCCTCCGCCTCCCTGACGCCGCCATTGCAGGCCCTGCTGTCCTGCGGTGACGCCGCCAGCCCGGACCAGTCCTTCGATCCGATGGAGATCGCGATCAGGACGGCGCTGGCCAACGCCGCGCCGCAAGCCCTCGGCCATGGCACGCGCGTGCACGAATACCCGCTTTCGAGCGAGCTGCTCGCGGCGACCTACGCATGGCGCCCGCCGGATTCCAGCAGCCTGCGCGTCTGCTGCAAGGGCGCGCCCGAAGCGGTGGCCGATCTGTGCGCGCTGCCGCAGGAACAGCGCACGGCCATCCTGCACGAAGTCGAGTCCATGGCGCGGCGCGGCCTGCGCGTCATCGCCGCTGCGCAGGCGCAATGGCCCGACGACCCGGACACGCTGCCGCTGACGGCGCGTGGCTTCGCGTTCGAGTGGCGGGGCCTGCTCGGCCTGGCCGATCCGCTGCGGGATGGGGTTCGCGAGGCGGTGGCAGAAGCGCAGGCCGCCGGCGTGCGGGTGATCATGCTCACCGGCGACCACCGTGAAACCGCCCGCGCCATCGCCACCCAGGCCGGGCTCGCGCGACCGCAGGATGTCGTCCTGGGAAGCGAACTGGAGAACCTCGAAGGCGCTGCGCTGCGCGCACGGGCCGCCGCGACGGATGTGTTCGCACGCGTGAAACCCGAACACAAGCTGCGCCTGGTGGAGGCGCTGAAGCAGGACGGCCAGGTAGTGGCGATGACCGGCGACGGCGTCAACGACGCGCCCGCCCTGGTGGCTGCGCACGTGGGCGTCGCGATGGGCGAACGCGGCACCGATGTCGCCCGCGAGTCGGCGTCGATCGTCCTGCTCGACGACAACTTCGTCACCGTAGTGAAGGCCATCCGCCACGGCCGCACCATCTACGACAACATCGTTCGCGCCGTCCGCTACATCCTGGCCGTGCATGTGCCGATCACCGGCCTCGCGCTGTTGCCGCTGCTGCTGGGTGGTCCGCTGATCCTGTTGCCGCTGCACGTCGTGTTCCTCGAGCTCATCATCGATCCGGCCTCGACGCTCGTGTTCGAACGCGAACCGGCCGCGGACGACGTGATGCGAAGGCCGCCACGCTCGCCTTCGCATCGCCTGCTCGACCTGCGCACCTTGCTGGGCAGCCTCGCGCAGGGACTCGTCGTGTTTGCCATCGTGGCGCTCATCTACCTGCTGGGGCGGGCCCAGGAGCTGCCTGCCCCGCAGCTGGCGGCCCTTTCCTTCATCGCCCTGGTCATGGGCAACCTCGGATTGATCGTGGTCAACCGGGCGGGCGCGGCCAGGCAACGATGGTGGCGGCAACGCAATGCCGCCTTCTGGATCGTCGTGCTGTCCGCCATGGCGATGCTGGCGACCGTGACCTGGTTCGAAGGCCCCGGCCGCTGGTTCCGTTTCGCTCCGCCTCCGGCTGGATTGATGGCGGTGGCGGTACTCACGCCGCTTCTGGCGCTCGTGCTGGTCGAGACAGCGCACGCCGCTCTCAGGCGGCTCCTGCTGCGAAGCTAGCGGCGGCAGACGCCGCCGCGATCTCCCGCTCTTCGTCGACCACGAAACGCCAGGCGCGCACGCGCGCGCCGGCAGGGCTGAGCAGCTCGGCACCCTGCGCGTTGGCTGCATCGTCCAGCGCGACCCCGAGCCAGGCCAGGTATGCCGCGATACGGGCCCTGACCGGCGCGGCATGCGAGCCGATGCCGCCGGAAAAGACCAGGTCGTCGATACCGCCCAGATGCGTGGCCATGGCCGCGATGCCTTGTGCAACGCGCAAGGCGAAGACATCCACTGCGAGCCGTGCGGCCGGCGCGTCCGACGCGAGCAGCTCGCGCATGTCCCCGGACAGGCCGGACAGGCCGCGCAATCCGCATTCGCGGTACAGCGCCTGTTCGAGCGAATCGACCGTGTAACGGCCGCTGCGGAGCAGGAACAGCAACGCACCCGGATCCAGGCTGCCGCTGCGCGTCGCCATCGGCAGGCCTTCCAGCGGCGTCATGGCCATGGTGGTATCGACGCTGCGACCGTCGGACACGGCACACAGGCTCGCGCCGCCTCCCAGGTGCGCGAGCACGACACGCCCTTGCCCGCCGTTGGGACAGGTGGCCGCCAACGCCCGCAGCGCCGACGCGAACGCGAGGCCGTGGAACCCGTAACGACGGATGCCCAGTGCTTCCCAGGCCTGCGGCACCGGCAGGCGGCGCGCGTTCTCCGGCAACCCGCTGTGCCAGGCGGTGTCGAAGACGCCCCGTTGCACGGCTCCGGGCCACCGCCGCGCTGCATCGGCAACCACGGCGAGCGCGGCCGGCTGATGCAACGGCGCCAGGCGCGCCAGGTCCTGCAGGCGCACGACTTCGGGCGCGTCCAGGACGCGTGCGGCGGCCGCGTCGCCGCCGTGCACGATGCGATGGCCCACCTCGCCCGGCGCGCTCTCGAAGCCAAGCCGTTGGGCGACATCCGCAAGCAACGCATCCGCGTTCGCGGGATGCTCCTGCAAGGCGATCTCGACCCGGCCCGCCGCCTGCCCGAAACCCTCACCATCGAAGCGCGCCGCCTTGAGCGTGGCCGAGCCCAGGTTCAGCGCAAGCAGGGATTTCCCGCCCGCCACCGTCACGCGCCGGACTCCCAGAGCACTGCCGGCGCGCCTCGACCGAGCACCGCCGCGTACTCCTCGGAAGTGAGCCACTCGGAGGGCGGATGCCCCAGCAATCCGGCCGCAGCCGCCACCGCATGCGCCCAGGTGCAACGGTTGGCGAACATCAAGCCATCCACGTCCAGCGTGCCGCCGCGATTGCGATAGCCCAATGCCTGGCACAACGCGGGCCCGCCATCCAGCCGGCGCAGTGCACCCAGGTACGGTTCCGCACGCATGTGGGTGACGAACAACCTGGGGCGGCCGGGTGCGAACCAGCGCTGCACGGCTTCGTCGTCGTGCAGCTGTCCGGCTTCGTCCTCGTCGCGCGGCGTGCGGAAGCGGCCCGGCTCGGCCAGGTAGATCAGGTTCGCCGCCACGCCATGTCGTGCGAGGCGTCGCCATGCCCGCTCCGCGGCGTCCAGCTGACAGGCGCCGGTCGCCACCAGGTCGATCCGCGCGCGTTCGTGCTCCTGCAGATGGAGCGCGCCGTCGCGCGCCAGCGCCAGCGCCTGGCTGGCGTCCAGGCGAACCGGCAACTCGCGCTTGGGCACGATGAGCGCGGCGATGCGGCCGCGCTCGGCGTACACCCCGCGCAGCGTCGCCTGCGCGCTGTTGGCGTCCGGCGGGAACGACACCCGCACCACGTCCTGCATCTCGCCCAACAAGGCCTCGGACAAGGTCGGGTCCTGGTGCGACTGCTCGTTCTTGGCGTTCTCCCACGTGTGCGACGTCAGCACCAACGGCACCGACAGCCAACCCGGCGGGCGTCCGGCGCGGCGCAACTGGCGCGCGAAGATCAGCTCCTGGCGGATCGCGCCAAGCATCTTCACGGCAAACGCCTCGTAGGTCACGACGAGGTTGATGCCGCCCTTGTTCGCGAGCGCCGCGCACACCACCGCTTCTTCGTTGAGCGCGGTGATGACCGCGCCGTCGCAGGCTTCGGCGATTCCCGGTTCCGGCTCGTGCACGCGGTGCTTGAGGCGGTCCAGCGTGTGGTCGAGCCGGTTGCTTCGCAGTTCGTCGGGATTGCCGACGCGCGGACGCAGTCCGGGATTCGCCGTCACGGTGGCGACGAAGTACTCGTCGATCCCCGCCATGGGCGCGGCGACCTCACCCGCCGTCCGCCACGCCGGTTCGGGCAATCCGGGCAGTGCCACGTCGCGCGTCGCCAGGGCGTGGTCGCGTTCGCGCGGGCGCTGCTGCGACTCGTGCGTCGACAAGGCCGCGATCGCCTCGCGCAGCTCACGCTCGGGCACATGCAGGCGCGCGCATGCCGCGTTGAACTCGTCGCGTGCGCGGCCATCCTTCGCCGGATTGCCGTTCAACGGCAGGTTGTGCGCGCGGTTGGTGCCGGCGCCGGGAAACCCGTGGCCTTTCGGGGCGTCGGCGATGCCGTAGCGCAGCGGCGCACCCGTGTCGAAGCCGGCCGTGGCATAGGCCTCGATGCGCGTCTGTTGGCGCGTCTCGATGGCATGGATGCCCCACAGGATGCTCGCGGGATCGCGCCCATCCAGGCCGATGGGCTGGAAGCCGTTGAGTTTCAGGTGCGCGTGCAGCCAACGCTCGCCGCCCTGCTGGGCGATCTGGGTGCGCTGCTCGATGCGCCGGCCGTTGAGGATCATGATCGGCACGATGTAGCCGCAGTCCTCCGGTCGCCACCAGCGCGGGGCCCAATCGCTGCCGCGCTGCTCCTCGAACGCGCCATCGCTGAGGAACGTCACCAGTCGCTCGCCACGCAGCGGCGCGTGCGCATAGTGCAATTCGGCGAAGCCGAGATAGCCGCCTTCCTGCAGGCTGCCGGCCGTGTACGCGTTGACATGCGATCCCAGCGGCGAGACCGGATGCCCGTCCGCGCCCACGTCGTAGGCGTAGAAGTCGCCGACGAAGCGCGACAGGCGCGCATCGTCGAGGCCATAGCGCTCGGCGTGGGCCGGGCTCATGTTGCCCGCAAGGAGATTGACGGCGTCGACCGCGGCGACGCAGTGGCCCTGCCCCATCAACCAGCTGCGCGTATGCCCGGTCAGCGCATTGGCAGCGAGGTAGGCGACGTAAGCCGGAACCATGTTCAGGGAGCCGCCGGTGTGCCCTTCCGGATGCGGCTTGAAGTCGGCCGCATCCAGCGCTGCTCCGTCCAGCTTCACGCGCTGCGCGTAGGTCATGTGCACGACCAGCCACAAGCCCGCGCTCGCCAGGCGGTCGGCGGCCATCAGGCGACGGTAGCCCGTCTCCACGTCAGGCAGTGCGCCCTGGGCTTGCAACGCGCGGATCAGCGCATGCATGCGGGTCTGGGTCAGCGCGTCGTGGGATATCACGCCGTAACCGGCAGCCCAAGCCGCGAACGACGCATCGTGCTCACGGCACCGCGCCGCCTCGGCTTCTACGTGGCGCCGCAGCGGCGGGTCCAGTTCGTTGCAGGTACCGCATGCCAGCAGTCTTTCTTCCGGGGTTTGGTCGAAGGTCATTGCACGACCTCGCGCGTGCCGGTGGCCATCCGCTCGGCCACGGCCTGGGCGATCGGAATCGCCAGGCTGATCGCGTTGCTGGCGTGCGCGATGCTGTCGGTACTGACGACCCGCCCGGCGCCGGCGTCCTGCAACACCTGCCACGCATCGCCGGCAAACACGGGATGGATCGCCACGCACACGGCGGGAGGCAGCCCCAGCCGGTGCAGGTGGCCGAGCGTGGCCACCAGGGTCCTTCCCGACGAAACGATGTCGTCGACCAGCACCGGCGTATAGCCGCGAAGATGCTCGGCCCTGGGCAGGCTGACTTCGACATCGCGATCGCCGCGCCGCACCTTGTGCAGCACCTCGTAAGGGGCTCGCACGTCGCGCGCCACGTCGGCGACCCATTGCGAACTCTCGCTGTCGGGGCCTATGAGCAGCGGGCGCGGGACTTCGCGCCGGATCCAGCCGGCGATCGCCGGCGCGGCCGAGACCAGGGTTGCCGGAATTCGGAAGAGGCTATCGAGCGAGTGGATGCGGTGCAGGTGGGGATCCACCGTGACCAGCCAGTCGACAGTCTCGTCCAGGAACCGGGCGAACACGTTCGCGCTGATGGCTTCACCGGCGTGGAAGCGCTTGTCCTGGCGCATGTACGCCAGGTACGGCGCAATCAGCCCGACGCTGCGGGCGCCGAGTTCGCGCGCCGTCTGCGCCGCGAATCGCAGGGGAATGGCCTTCTGGTCCGGTTGCTTGAGGTTGCAGAACAGCACGACGTCCGCGTCCGCGACCTCCTCGCCGATCGCCAGCAGGGACTCGCCATCGGGGAAGTGGCGCCACTCCAGCCGGCCCAGCCGCGCGCCCAGGCGCGAAGCCACGGCCGTTGCCAGCGCAACATCTTCGGGGAACGGCAGCACGATGAGTGACATACCTACTCCGGTTGGATCGACAGGATGTCCGGGTGCGCGTCGGCGAAGTCCAGCGCATAGGCGAGCTCCCCGCGCGACTGGGCATGTACCAGGAACAGCGGCTCGCCGCGGCGGATGCGGTCGCCCACGCGCAATGCGCAGACGACGCCCGCATCCACGTCGTGCGGAGCGCCCGCGAGCTTGGCGACGCGGCCCAGGTGCCGGTTGTTGATGCAGGTGATGCGGCCATCGACTGGCGCGACGTAGGGCGTCGCGAACCGGGCGCGACCCGGCTCGCGGAATCCCCCCTGCGCCGCGCATATCGCCTCGAACTTGCGCAGTGCCTCCCCCGAGCGCAGCGCCTGTTCGGCCTGGATTCGCCCCCTGCCCGGCTCGGCACCCGGAACCAGGTCCAGGACGGCGCCGGCAACGTCCAGCGCCCGCTCCCGCAGATCCATGGGAGCGTCCGGCGTGTTACGCAGTACGGCCAGCACGTCGTGTGCTTCCAGCGCGGGACCGATGCCGCGACCGACGGGCTGGGTCCCATCCGATAGATGGATGCCGATGCGCAGGCCGATCGCATCGCCGACGAATCCCAGCCGGCGCGCGATTCCGTCGGCCGCGGTGTGCGTGCGCACCTTGGCGGTCGGGCCTACCGGGATGTCGATCAGCACGTGCGTGGATCCGGCCGCCGCCTTCTTGGACAGGATGCTGGCGACCATCTGCCCATCGCTGTCGAAATCCAGCGGGCGCTCGACCTGGATCAGCACGTCATCGGCGGGACTCAGGCGCATGGTTCCCCCCGAGGCCAGGCACCCGCCTTCGCTCTCCACCACGCGACGCAGCGTCGCCAGGTCCAGGTCCACGGTCGTCATCGTGGCCATGACGTCGGCCGTGCCCGCCGGCGATGTGATCGCGCGCGAGGACGTCTTGGGAATGCGGTGCCCCAGTGCGGCCACGATCGACACGACGATCGGCGTGGTGCGGTTGCCTGGCAGCCCGCCAACGCAGTGCTTGTCGAGCACCGGCCCGGCGCCCCAATCGATCCGTTCCCCGACAGCAACCATTGCGCGCGTCAGCGCGACCGATTCGTCCAGGTCCATCCGGTCGCCGGCGCACGCGGTCACGAACGCCGCAATTTCTATGTCCGACATCCGCGATGCCAGCACGTCGCGCAGTACGGCCGCGAAGTCGCTCTCGTCGAGCCTGGCACCGAATACCTTCGCCCGCAGGATGCCCGCGGACTCTGGCGGATCGGCATGCGCGAATTCGGCCAACGCGCCCGGCTCCGGCGCGAGCGCCTGCCATGCCGCGTCGGACAGGGCCGCCTCGCCTTCGCCCAGCCAGTCGCCGGTGACCACGTTGAGGGTGGCCACGATCTCGCGCTTCCCGACCGTCACTTTCACGCGCGCCAGCGCCGCAAAGCCTTCGGCGCGACATACCAGGCAGCCTTGGTGGAGGAAGAGCACCGGTTGCCGGTAAGTGTCGATCCCAGCGCGACGCACGGGCAGCCGCGTGCTGCTCGCGTCGGCCGCCACGCTGCTCATGTCGTCTGGCTGATCGGCTCCCATGATTCATGCGCCATGTGAGGACGGTCGCATGTTAAGCCTGATCGCAGGGCCGGACCTTTGATCCCGGTCAATGGCCCGGGCCGATCGCGCCGCATGCGGCATGTTTGACGTGGATCAATGGGGCCGTGCCGGCGCAATGGGATGTTCGCCATACATCCCGCGGGGCACGACCATGATCCAGGATCTGCTGCTTCCAATCACCGATACGTCGGGGGATCCCGAAGCGGTATCGGCGGCGATCGCGCTCGCTGCGGCTTATGGCGCCCACCTGTCGGTAGTGCAGCCGGTGAGCCTGCCGCTGCCAGTGCCGGGTCCGTGGGGCATCACCCCGGACTTCATGCAGAGCGAGATGTACGCGGAATTCCGCGCCACGGCCGCAGCCAAGGCGGCGACGTTGCGCACGCGGCTGGAGAAGGAAGGCATCTCGTGGGAAGTCCGCACCGACGAGACCCTCCTGGTCGAACCTCCCCGCGCGATGGCGCGACAGGCGCGCTATGCCGACCTGAGTGTCATGGCGGCCCCGAAGCAGGGAGCGGACGACCACGTCGTCGCGCGCGCCTTCTTCAGTTCCATGTTGTTCGAATCGGGCAGGCCGGTGCTGGTGATTCCACCCCACCACCCGGTCGAGCTGCCGATACGCCACGTGGTCGTGGCGTGGAAACCTTCGCGCGAGTCGACCCGGGCACTGCATGACGCGCTGCCCCTGCTCGCCAGGGCGACCTCGATCGACGTGGTGACGGTCGAACCCGAGGTGAGCGACGAGCAGCATGGCGAAGACCCGGGCGTGGACATCGCCACGCACCTGGCCCGGCATGACCTGCAGGTCAACGTGGTCAGCCTTCCGCGCTCGGGCCAGACCGTGGCCACCACGCTGCTGCGCCATGCCGCAGCGACCGAAGCCCAGCTATTGGTCGCTGGAGGCTACGGCCACTCGCGCCTGCGCGAATGGGCGCTTGGCGGCACCACGCGCGAACTGCTGCGCGCCATCCACCTTCCCATCCTGTTCTCGCATTGAAACCCGTGCTCACGAAGTCCGAACTGCTCAATCACGCGGGAACCGCGGTGGAACGCACGGCGCGCTCGCTGGCGGACATGAGGGGGCGATTGCACGGGCCATCGGCCGCCTCGCTCGGGCGCCAGCATCGCCTGCTCATCGACGGCGCATTGCTCGACCTGGGCCGGCGGCACGAAATGCTCACCAGCCTCTACCACGCGATGATCGCGGCGCCGGACGAGGACGTGCCGGCATGCTGGCAAAAGTTCTTCGCCTGCTACGACGACTATCTCGAGACCGCACGGGACGTACGGTCGCGCCTGATCCAGGACGAGGGCGACACCACCCACCAGCCCGCAATTCCCCCCGGCCAGCGCAGGAACGGCGGGACCCAATGAAGAAAAGGCGGGACAGGTCGTCCCGCCTTCTTCAGTGACACGAGACCCGGCTCGCGCCGTCGCGACCCTACAGCGCCAGCTCGTGGATCACCTGGCCGGCGTCGTCCGGATCCACCCGCGTGTCGAAGCCGAGGTAAGCAGCCAAGTCCTGCATCCGCACGTTCTCCGCCGAATCGATCGAGACCATGCGGCGGATGCCGCGGGCACGCGCTACCTCGATCAGGTGCCGCATCAGCAGCGTGCCGAGACCCCGGTTCTGCCATTCGTCACCCACCGTCACCGCGCATTCGCAGTTCGTCCCACTCTCATCGGTGCTGTAGCGGCTTACGCCGACGATCCGCTCGTGCCCGTCTTCGGGAATCACTGCCACGAAGGCGACCTCGTGCACGTAGTCGATGTTGGTGAACTGTTCGATGAGGGCCTCGCTGGGGGTCCTGACCTGGCCCAGGAAGCGGTACCGCCGCGCCTCCAGCGACAGTCCCTCGATGAACGCGCGTTCGGCGTCCTTGTCCAACGGCGTGATCGGCCGGATCACCACGTGGCTGTGGTCGCGGAGCGTTTCGGACCAGCGCGGATAGTCGGGACCGGCGGAAGGACGGTGAACCAGTGGCGTGCTGCTCATGAAGGTACTCCGTGGAGAAGGCAGTCCCAGACTAGGACGGGCCTCGCTCCCGACCATTGATCCAGATCAATGGCTGTCGGCCGATCGCGTGACGCCAACCTCTGCGTCCGTGCATGCGCGGACCTATGTGCATCGGCCTCGCTGCCCGCGCAGCATCAGTGGGCGCCGATCGCTGCGGGCAATCCGCCCGCCTCCGTTCCCCCTCCGACCGCTCCGCGCATCAGGTACGCGACGAAGCGTCCCAGGTCGGATCGATGCTCCGGGGGGCTCAGGTGCTTGGCGTCCACGGCCAAGGTTACGACCGGGCGCTGCCGGCTCAGGCGCTGCAGGTCGCCAAACGCCGAGTCCGCACCCTGCCCGCCTTCCGTGCAGAAGAACGCGATCGCCCTCGCCCGCTGGCCGTATTGCTGCGCGAAGGTGCGCACCGGCGCCGCCAGGCGCCTGGCCCAGATCGGACCGCCCAGGACCAGCAGGTCGTAGTCGGCGGGATCGTGCCGGATCGGCTGGATGCGGGTGCGGCGGCGCCATGAGGCGTCCCATAGCGCACGCCACATTCCGCCTGCGCCGTGTCGCGGGTGGACTTCCGTGATCTCCTCGATATCCGCGTCCGTCGCCGCAGCGAGCTCCTCCGCGAGCGCCCGTGTATGGCCGCCCATGGAGAAATAGACGATGAGAATGTTCTTCATGGCGACGCCGCCTCCCGGACGGCGATCCGGCTGCTGGTTCGATCGCATCCAGCGTGGCCTCCCGCGGGCAGCCTCCCGTTGACCGGGATCAACGAAAGCGGCAATGCGGAGCATCCCGTTACAAATTGTTACGGTCGGTTACGGCTGCAACATCGTTCCACCGCAAGGCAGGGGTAGTGTGCACACAGACCCGAGTGAGGCCGCCGCCATGCTTGACGCACAGTTCGCACCGGTCGAATCCAGCACGTTCCCGTGCCTTTCCGCTTCCGTGATCGACACCTGCCAGCCTCCGCTGTCGGAGCTGGAGACGCTCCTGCAGGCGCTGCCGGTGCATCGCCGTTGCCTGCAACGCAAGCAGACGTTGTTCCGGGCCGGGCAGCCTTGCCATTCCCTGTTCCTGGTGCATGCCGGCATCTTCAAGACCTGCGTGCTCAGCGAGGACGGTCGCGAAAAGATCACCGGCTTCCACCTGCGTGGCGACCTGCTTGGGATCGATTCCTTCGACATGCCCCAGTACGGCTGCGATGCGGTCGCGCTCGACACCGCCGAAGTCTGGGAGATACCGCTGGCCCAGATCCGCGCCCGCGCGCCCGACCTGTTGCCGCACGTGACGGCTACTCTCGCCAGCGAAATCCGGCGTGACTGGCGCTGGATGCTGGCCCTTGGAACGCTCAATGCGGAGCAGCGTGTCGTCGCCTTCCTGCTCGATCTCGCTTCGCGGCTGGAAGCGTTGGGATTCAGCGCCAGCCATCTGCTGCTGCGAATGACCCGGGCCGAACTGGGGAACTTTCTCGCGCTGCAGCTGGAAACGGTGACGCGGGTGCTGTCCCGCCTGGCCTCGGCCGGCCTTATCGCGGTGGACGGCCGTCAGATCCGCATCGACGATGCGAGGGGCCTGCGGGTCATCCTCTCCGCCGCGTAATGCCTACGCCGGCAGGTTGCGCCGCGCGGCCGCGCCCAGTTGTTCGCGGCGATAAGGCTTGCGCAGCAGCTCGAAGGATTCGCGCGTGGAATGCGTCGCTTGCGCTGCCGAGTCGTCGTAGCCCGACGTCAGCAGGATCCCCAGTTGGGGGCGAAGCAGGCGGGCGGCCTGCGCGAGTTCGACCCCATCCATTCCTCCGCCCAGCATCACGTCGCTGAAGAGCAACGCGAATCCGTCGTTGGCCGCCAATTCCTTGAGTGCTTCGCCAGCGCTTCCAACGGCGACCACCTGGTAGCCGAGTGATCGCAGGAATGCGGCGGCGATGTTCCTCACCTCGGTTTCGTCCTCGACCACCAGCACCAGTTCTGAGCCGTGGACATCCGCCGTGGGGCTCGCGGCTTGCGCCCCCGTTTCGGCCCCTGCGACCGGCAACCACAGCTCGACCCGGGTGCCCTGTCCCGGCTGGCTTTCGATGTGCAGGTCGCCGCCACTCTGCTTGACGAAGCCGTACACCATGCTCAACCCCAATCCACTGCCGCGCCCGATCGCCTTGGTGGTGAAGAACGGCTCGCAGGCGCGCCCCAGGACTTCAGGGGTCATGCCGCGTCCGGCATCGGCAACGGTGAACACGACACAGCGATTGGAGCGCCGTTCGGGAGGAAAGCGGTCCTCGGGATGGCGGCGCTCACCGGCGCTGATGGAGATCGATCCCCCTTCCGGCATCGCGTCCCTGGCGTTCAGCGCAAGATTGACCAGGGCGTTGTCCAGCTGGGAGGGATCGGCAAAGACTGCAGGCGTGTCGGGTTCGCATTCGACCTTCAGGAGGATGGACTCTCCCAATGCACCCCGCAGCATGAGGCGCAAATCCTTCAGCAGTGACGCGGGATCGACGGCTCTCGGGCTCAGGTGCTGGCGCCGCGCAAATGCCAGCAACTTGGAGGTGAGTTCCGAACCCCGTTCGACCGAACGGAGCGCACTGTTGATGATTTCCAGGGCGCCGGGCTGGTTTTCGCACTCCCCTTCGAGCAACTGCAGGCTGCCGGAAATCACGGTCAGTAGGTTGTTGAAGTCATGGGCAACGCCGCCGGTGAGCTGGCCGATGGCATCAAGGCGCTGCGCATGGGCCAGCTGTTCCTCGGTGCGACGCCGTTGCACGAGGGAAGCGATCAGGTTCCCAACGGTCTGCAGGAGTTGCACCGCATCGTGATCGAAACGGCGAGGATGCTCGGCCAGGGCCAGCAACGCTGCCATCGGCCGATCGCGATCGAGCAGCGGAACGATCACGCCGCTGGCAACTGCCTGGGGCCATCCCTCGGGGCCATCGGCAATTGCGTCATGCACGACGAGCGGGCGGTCGCACTTCAGCGCCGTGCCAAGCGGGCCCTCGAGCTTCGCCCACCACGGACCGCCTCTGTGGTCGCCCATCGGTCCCGCCGCAGCACCCACCGTGGCCTCCTCCCCCCTCATGATCACCACGGCGACGGTCGATACATCGAGCACCTCCAGCAACAGTCCGGGAACGCTTTCGATCACGTCCTGGGTTGCGGTGGATGCCAGCGCCAGCTGGCCGATCCGGCCCACGACGGCGTCATAGCGGGCCCGCACCATCGCCTGCTGCGCCCGCAGCGTTTCCGAGATGTCGCGGATCGATGCCAGGTAATGGACCCCCAGGTCGGACTCGAGCGGGCTCAGCGCGATTTCGACCGGGAATTGCTGCCCATCCCTTCTCCGCCCGACCAGCGTCATGCCTCCGCTTCCCATCGGCCGCACGCGCGGCTGCTGCGTGTAACCGAGGCGATAGTTGCGGTGCCTGGCGCGGACGTCCTCCGGCACCAGGTCCTCGACGGAAAGTCCGTCCAGGCCGTTGTCCGGGTAACCGAACAGCCGTGATGCGTTCTGGTTGGCCATGAGGATGCGGCCATCGCGATCGACGATGACCAGCGCATCCGGCACCGACTCGAACAATTGCGGAAACATGATCACGACGGTCAACCGCGCTGCACCGCACTGGCGAACAGATAGCCAGCGCCTCGCACCGACTTGATGAGCCGCGGATTGCCGGGGTCGAGTTCCACCTTGCGGCGCAGGCGCCCGATCTGCATGTCGATGGCCCGGTCATAGGGCCCCGCGTCGCGGCCATGGATCGCATTCATCAGCTGGTCCCGGCTGAGGACCTGGTGCGGTCGTTGCACCAGGGCCAGCAGCAGGTCCAGTTCACCGGACGTAAGGCTGATGTCTTCGCCGCCCCGACCAGACAGTTGGCGCGTGGCCATGTCCAGGCTCAACCCGTCGAAAGTGAATTGCTGCGCGATCTCCGTCGAGGCTGCGGGCTGCGCGCGACGCAGGACGGAACGGATGCGCGCCAGCAGTTCGCGCAGGTCAAATGGCTTGCTGACGTAGTCGTCGGCGCCGAGTTCCAGGCCGACCACGCGCTCGATGGATTCGCCGCGGCCACTCACGATGATGACGGGGCCCGCCCAGCGGCCGCGGAGCTCACGCATGAGGCCGAGCCCATCCGCATCGGGCAGCCCCAGATCGAGCAGCACCACGTCGAAGTCCGGCGCGCTCAAAGCGGCCCGGACCTGGGCCCCGTTCTGGGCCACGCGCACACCCAGGCCTTGGCCCTGCAGGTAGCGCGACAACATCGCGGAAATCTCGGGATCGTCATCGACCACCAAGACTCTGGGTTGCCCAATCCGCTGGGCCTCGTGCGGCGTGGCAGCTTGCATGGCGCTGGCGGCTCCGGTCGCTCGCGGCGATCGTACCCCTATCCGGCGGGTTCAGCAGGACATGGGGCGGCGCGCGCACCATCGACATGGAGCGGGCTCGTGCACCCTCGGCTTCAACGCCATGGCCGAGTGGTCACGGCAATCTGCATCGCGCCGGCTCTCAGGCGCATCCGTTCCGGCAGTCACTGCAACGCGCCAAGCGACGTCGCGCCCTTGGCCCAAGCGGAAGAGCGGACCAGGCCAGAGCGCATGCACTGACGCGCTTTGCTGCGAGGAATCCCGGAACCCAAAAACACTTAGGGCCCGGTTTCCCGGGCCCTAAGTGCTTGTCAGTTGGCGTCCCCACGGGGATTCGAACCCCGGTCGCTACCGTGAAAGGGTAATGTCCTAGGCCTCTAGACGATGGGGACGCTGTAGAACTTTTGCTTTCACCGAAGTGCTTCGCTGAAAGCCGGCCTGTTTTTGAAACTTGTAACCAGAGTGGTGGAGCCAGCCGGGATCGAACCGGCGACCTCCTGCATGCCATGCAGGCGCTCTCCCAGCTGAGCTATGGCCCCACGGCGCTGGAAAGACCGCTATCTTAGGGAGCTGATTCAGGAGCGTCAAGCCACCTTTTCGATTTTTTTCACATCCGCATCTTCGCGGAGACGCAGCGTGGCGACGCCGTGGCCGCTCTCGGCCAGGTACTGCAGCCACTTTCCGAGGAAAGTGTTCATCCGCAGGCGATGGCCGATGATTTCGGCCGGCGGCGGATACATGCCGATCACATCCTGCCAGCGCCGTCCGACGTAGCAGTGAGTCGCTTCGACCTGGCGGGCGTCGTGGTAGACGCGCAGGAACGCCGATGGATCGGGCTCGCCCGTGACCGGATCGACCATGTCGTAAGTCAGGCGCAGTTCCGTGGTGTAACGGTGCTGCTCCATCACGTCCAGGAGCAGCGGCAGGCCGTCGCCGATATCGGACTGGTAGCGGCCGGGCGCGAGGTCGGCCGGTTCGAACAGTCGCTGCAGGCGGGTGTGGTTTTCCGCGTACAGCCCCATCAGCCAACCGAACTTTCCTAGCCGGAGGCGCCCCGGCAGATCGACATGGGTGGTGCGGGTAACGAGTTGCTGCATGGGACCGATGCTACACGCGCAGGCCACGCGGCGCAGCGTTGACGCGCCCGATGAACGCGCCTATGGTCACAGTTCTTCCCCTCGAAAATGCAGCGTTTCAGCTGCCGGACATCCGCTCAGAACATCTCGCGGTGAATGCCCAGGGTCGTGAGCACCTTGCTGGCAATTTCCTCGATCGAGGTATGCGTGGTGCTGAGGGTTGGAATGCCCTCGCCCCGGAACATCATTTCCGCCGCCGCGACTTCCCGCCGGCACGTCTCGAATTGGGCGTAACGCGAGTTGGGCCGGCGCTCCTGACGGATCTGCTGTAGCCGCACCGGATCGATCGTCAGCCCGAACAGCTTGTTGCGGTAGGCCCGCAGCCGCTGCGGCAGGCGGTCGTGTTCGAGGTCTTCCTCGGTAAGCGGGTAGTTTGCCGCGCGAATGCCGTACTGCAGCGCCAGGTACACGCAGGTCGGCGTCTTGCCTGCGCGCGATACGGCCACGAGGATCACGTCGGCGCCGGCGTAATCCGTCGCGGCGCCGTCGTCATGGGTCAACGCGAAATTCATCGCGTTGATGCGACGGTGATAGGTCTCGAAGTTGACCAGGCCGTGCGCCTGGCCGATGCGGCGTTCGCGGGCCTCGCCCAATTCGCGCTCCAGCGGCTCGATGAAGGGCGCGAACACGTCCAGCATCAGCGCACCGCTTTCGGCCAGCGCTGCGCTCACGGCGCCGTCGACGCAGGAATTGACGATGACCGGCCGCGTGCCATGGTGCTCGCCGGCTGCGCGGATCTTTGCAGCCACTTCAGCCGCCCGTTCGATGCTGTCGATAAAGGAATAGCGATCAGTGACGAAGCGGGTCTGGGTGAACTGCGTCAGCAGGCTGTGGCCGATCGTCTCGGCCGTGATGCCGGTGCCGTCGGAAACGTAGAAAACCGGCCGGATTCCGGGCATCACCCACCTCGCGAGGACCTGTAGCAGCGGAAGAAAGCACCGGAACCGCGTTTGTCTGGGCCCGATGCAGCGGCGATAATAGCGGTTTCGCCATCCAGGCCATCTCCGGCCCCTACCCCACGGAGCCCCGTCTTGAACGAGAACATCCTCTGGCTGCACGCGCTGCGCCTGTCCGACCTGGCCCGCGTGGGCGGCAAGAACTCCTCGCTCGGCGAGATGATCGGCAATCTTGCGAACCTCGGCGTATCGGTTCCCGGCGGCTTCGCGACAACGGCGGAAGCATTCAAGGCGTTCATCGCCCACAACGACCTGCACCAGCGCATCTACGACAAGCTGGCGACGCTGGATGTGGAAGACGTGCCGGCCCTCACCGCGGCAGGCAAGGAAATCCGCGGCTGGGTGATCGACGCGCCGCTCCAGCCCGACCTCGATGCGGACATCCGCAAGGCCTACAGGCAGCTCTGCGATGAGAACGGCGGTTCGGACGTCGCGGTCGCGGTGCGCTCGTCCGCGACCGCCGAAGACCTGCCGGATGCCTCGTTCGCCGGCCAGCAGGAAACCTTCCTCAACGTGACCGGCGCCGACGATGTCGTGCACAAGGTCAAGGAAGTGTTCGCTTCGCTCTACAACGACCGCGCGATCGCCTACCGCGTGCACCACGGCTTCAAGCACGAGGACGTCTTCCTCTCGGCCGGGGTGCAGCTGATGGTGCGCTCCAACGTCGGTTCCTCCGGCGTTCTGTTCACGCTGGACACCGAGTCCGGATTCCGCGACGTCGTCTTCATCACCTCGAGCTTCGGCCTGGGCGAGATGGTCGTGCAGGGCGCGGTGAATCCGGACGAGTTCTACGTGTACAAGCCGACCCTGCAGCAGGGCAAGCCGGCGATCCTGCGCCGCTCGATCGGCGCGAAGCAGCAGCGCATGGTCTATTCGGACAAGCCCGGCGAGCGGGTCAGGATCGAAGAGACGCCAGCCGACCTGCGCAACACGTTCTCGATCAACGATGCCGACGTGCACGAACTCGCCAAGCAGGCGCTGGTGATCGAAAAGCATTACGGCCGCCCCATGGACATCGAGTGGGCGAAGGACGGCGTCAGCGGCAAACTGTTCATCGTCCAGGCGCGCCCGGAAACGGTGAAGTCGCGCGCGCACGCGACGCAGATCGAGCGCTACGCGCTTACGCGACGCGGCGCGGTGATCGCGGAAGGCCGTGCCATCGGCAACAAGATCGGCAGCGGCGTCGCCCGCGTCGTGAGGTCGCTCGACGACATGAGCCGGGTGCAGCCTGGCGATGTGCTGGTTGCCGACATGACCGACCCGGACTGGGAACCGGTGATGAAGCGTTCCTCGGCCATCGTCACCAACCGTGGCGGCCGCACCTGCCATGCCGCGATCATCGCGCGCGAGCTCGGCGTGCCCGCGGTCGTGGGCACCGGCAATGCACTGGACAGGATCAAGGATGGCCAGGAAGTCACCATCTCCTGCGCCGAGGGTGACACGGGATACATCTATGCCGGCGCCCTGCCCTTCGAGCGCAACGTCGCCGACCTCGACAAGATGCCGGAGGCGCCGCTCAAGGTGATGATGAACGTCGCCAACCCGGAGCGCGCCTTCGATTTCGCAATGCTGCCCAACGCCGGCATCGGCTTGGCGCGCCTGGAAATGATCATTGCCAGCCATATCGGCATCCATCCCAAGGCGCTGCTCGAGTACGCCTCGCAGGACGCCGAGACGAAGAAGAAGATCGACGCCAGGACCGCGGGCTACGGCGACCCGGTCGACTTCTACGTCGACCGCCTGGCCGAAGGCATTGCAACCATTACCGCATCGGTCGCCCCGAACCCGGTGATCGTGCGCCTGTCCGACTTCAAGTCCAACGAATACGCCAACCTGATCGGCGGATCGCGTTACGAGCCGCATGAAGAGAATCCGATGATCGGCTTCCGTGGCGCCAGCCGCTATGTCGATCCGAGCTTCGCCGATGCGTTCGCGCTCGAATGCCGGGCGGTGAAGAAGGTGCGCGAGACAATGGGCCTGACCAACTGCTGGGTCATGATTCCGTTTGTGCGCACGCTGGATGAGGGCCGCAAGGTAATCGAAGTGCTCAAGGCCAACGGCCTCGAGCAAGGCAAGGATGGGCTGAAGATCATCATGATGTGCGAGGTCCCCTCCAATGCACTGCTGGCGGACGAATTTCTCGACATCTTCGACGGCTTCTCCATCGGTTCGAACGACCTCACCCAGCTCACCCTGGGCCTTGACCGCGACTCGGCCATCGTTGCCGGCCTGTTCGACGAGCGCGATCCGGCGGTGAAGAAACTGCTGTCGATGGCCATCCAGGCCGCCCGTGCCAAGGGCAAGTACGTCGGCATCTGCGGCCAGGGACCCAGCGACCACCCGGATCTAGCCGAGTGGCTGATGCAGCAGGGCATCGAGTCGGTGTCGCTGAATCCCGACACGGTCGTGGATACCTGGCTTCGCCTGGCGAAAGTGAAGGCAGCGACCTGACCGCGGCGCCATGGAACCGGCCATCGAGACCACCACGCTGAAGGAACTGCACTCGCTGGAGCATTGGCGGGCGCTGGCCGAGCTCTACGGCCTGCGCCTGCTGGGTGCGGCACTGATCCTGCTGATCGGCCTGTGGCTGGCGAAGCGGTTGTCGCGCACGCTCGATCGCGTGTTGGAACGGACGCAGACCGAAACCACGCTGCGGGGTTTCCTGCGTAACATCGCTTATGCCGCGATGGTGGTCGTTGTGATCCTGGCGGCGTTGCAGTTCCTTGGCTTCCCGACTGCGTCGCTGTTCGCTGTGCTGGGTGCGGCGGGGTTGGGCATCGGCTTGGCGTTGAAGGATTCGTTGTCGAACCTGGTCGCCGGTTTCCAGCTGATCGCACAACGTCCGTTCCGCGCCGGCGACTACGTGCTGACTGCCGGCCTCGAGGGCACGGTCGAGCAGGTCCGCGTGTTCCAGACTCGCCTGCGCACGCCTGACAACCGCGTGGTGATCCTGCCCAACGGCCTCATCACCGCGGCGGCGATCACCAATTTCACCGCCACGATGAAGCGCCGCATCGACATCGCCGCCACCCTCGCACACGGCGACGACCTGCAGGCCGCGCGCATGCGGTTGGTGGAGATCGCAAAGAAGGAGCCGCGGATCTTGCAGGAACCCGCGCCCCTGGTCTTCGCCACCGGCCTGGCGGCGGACAATCGCATCAGCATCGAGCTGCGCGTTTGGGCGCGCACGGGCGACGTCCAGCAGCTTCGCAGCGACCTCACCGAGGCTGTCCGCAACGGGCTGGTCGAGTTGGGCATCGGCCTTCCCGCCGGAACCCGTGATATCAGGGTGTTTCATCACGGCGCCGACGGCCGCGCCTTGTCCGATCTGCTGAACGGTCCGATCGGCGAGGGACTTGGATCGCACCTGCCGAAAGGGTGAGTCAACTCACTCCAGGCCGCCGAGCCTGCCCATCGCCGCGCGGTAATGCTTCAACTCGGCAATGGAATCGTGGATGTCGCTGAGCGCGGTGTGCTTGGACTCCTTGCGCACGCCATTGAGCGTGGCGGGCGCCCAGCGGCGGGCAAGTTCCTTGATCGTGCTTACGTCGAGGTTGCGGTAGTGGAAGTACCGCTCCAGCCGCGGCATGCAACGGTGCAGGAAGCGGCGATCCTGGCAGATCGAATTGCCGCAGATCGGCGAGCAGTTCGCCGGCACCCATTGGGACAGGAAGGCCAGCGTCCGCTGTTCGGCCTCCGCCATCGTCACGCCCTGCTCCAGCACCCGCTGCCAAAGCCCGGACTTTCCGTGCTGGTTGCGGTTCCATTCGTCCATCGCCTGCAGGCGTTCGAGCGGATGCGCGATGGCCAGTTCCGGTCCTTCCGCAAGGATCTCGAGTTGCGCATCGGTGACGACGGTAGCGATCTCGAGGATGGAATCGTTGTCGGTATCGAGCCCGGTCATCTCCAGGTCGATCCAGATCAGTCGCTGTTCCTTCTGCGGGTTAACCATGCGCTCGCACTACCGTCCGGGACGCCGCATCATAGCCCAGCCTCCGTCGAATCCATGCGCCATGCTTTCCAACCCGACCTACGTCCACTACGCGATCCTCACGGCCATGCTGGCACCGGCGTTCTTCCTGACCGCCACGGCGGCGCTGCTGGCATCGGCCAACGCCCGACTGGCGCGGGTCGTCGACCGGTTGCGCTCGCTGATCGTCGCGTGGGAGGAAGAGGCCCCGGACCGTGCCGAACGCGACGCGCAGATCCTGCGGCACCGGCAACGTGCGCACCTTGTGCTGCGCGCCTGCCAGATGCTCTACGCCGCGCTCGCCAGCTTTGTGGGTACCAGCCTCACGCTGGCAATGGACGCGCTGCTCGGCTTCCGCATGGGCGCGCTGCCCACGATGCTGGCGGTCTTCGGCGTCCTGTTCCTGCTGGCGGCCAGCTTCGCGCTGTGGCGTGAGGTCAGCCTGTCGGTACGTAGCTTCGACGACGAACTCGACCATGAGCTCGCGCGCCGGCGCGGCTGAGCCTACAGCGGGGCCTTGCCGCGCTTGACGCGAAAGTAGTTGGTGAGGCGCCGGCTGGCTTCTTCGGCCAATACGCCTCCGGCGACTTCAACCCGATGGTTATGCCGCGGGTCGGCGAGCAGGTCGAAAACGCTCCCGGCGGCTCCGGTCTTGGGGTCGCTCGCGCCGAACACCACACGCGCGATCCGGGCATGGACCATCGCCATCGCGCACATTGCGCAGGGTTCGAGCGTCACGTAGAGCGTCGTGCCGAGCAGCCGATGGTTGCCCAGCCTGGAGCCGGCCGCACGCATGGCGACCACTTCGGCGTGCGCGGTGGGATCGCTGTCGGTGATGTTGCGGTTCCAGCCCTCGCCGAGGATCCGGCCGTCGGCGGAGACCAGCACCGCGCCTACCGGAATTTCGTCGTCCTCGTGCTGCGCGCGCTGCGCCAGCTCGAGCGCATGGAGCATCCAGCGCTCGTCCTGGGTGCGGGGATCTTCAATCCCCTGCTCGCCCGTAGCAGGGTCCATCATTCCCACTCGATCGTTGCAGGCGGCTTGCCGCTGATGTCGTACACGACGCGCGAAACACCGCGCAATTCGTTGATGATCCGGTTGGACACCGTGCCGAGCAGGTCGTACGGCAGGTGCGCCCAGTGCGCGGTCATGAAGTCGATCGTCTCGACCGCGCGCAGCGCGATCACCCATTCGTAGGCACGCGCATCTCCGACGACGCCGACCGACTTGACCGGCAGGAACACCGCGAACGCCTGGCTGGTCTTGTCGTACCAGCCGGCCTTGCGCAGCTCATCGATGAAGATGTGGTCGGCCTTGGCCAGCAATTCGGCGTGCTCGCGCTTCACTTCGCCGAGGATGCGCACGCCCAGTCCGGGACCCGGGAACGGATGGCGATACACCATCGCGCGAGGCAAGCCGAGTTCCACGCCGAGGCGGCGCACCTCGTCCTTGAACAGCTCGCGCAGCGGCTCCACCAGCTTGAGCTTCATGTCTTCGGGCAGGCCACCGACGTTGTGGTGGCTCTTGATGACGTGCGCCTTGCCTGTCTTGCTGCCGGCCGATTCGATCACGTCCGGATAGATCGTGCCCTGCGCCAGCCACTTGGCGTTGCTGAGCTTGGCAGACTCCTCATCGAAGATATCGATGAAGAGGTTGCCGATGATCTTGCGCTTGGCTTCGGGGTCGTGGACGCCCTTGAGCTTTTCGAAGTAGCGGTCGGCGGCGTTGACGCGGATGACCTTCACGCCCATGTGCTCGGCGAACATCGCCATCACCTGGTCGCCTTCGTTCCAGCGCAGAAGTCCCGTATCGACGAAGACGCAGGTCAGTTGCTTGCCGATCGCCTTGTGCAGCAGCGCGGCGACGACGGACGAGTCCACCCCGCCCGAGAGCCCAAGGATCACTTCGTCGCCGCCCACCAGTTCGCGCACGCGCTCGATCTGGTCTTCGATGATGTTTGCGGCGTTCCAGAGGGTCTGGCAGCCGCAGATGTCGACGACGAAACGACGCAGCAGCGTCTGACCTTGCGTGGTATGGGTCACTTCCGGATGGAACTGGACGCCGTACCAGCGCTTTTCCTCCAGCGCCATCGCCGCAACGGGGATGCGATCGGTGACGGCCGTAATCGTCCAGCCCGGCGGGGCCTTGGCGACGTGGTCGCCGTGGCTCATCCACACATCGATGCGTGGCTCGCCATCGTGGTCGCTCAGGCCCCCCAGCAACGCGTCGCGTGCGACCAGCTCCACTTCCGCGTGACCGAATTCCCGGGCATCGGCGGCTTCGGTCGCGCCGCCCAACTGCGCGGCCAGCGTCTGCATGCCGTAGCAGATGCCGAGGATCGGCAGGCCGCTGTCGAACACCTCCTGCGGCGCTTTCGGCGCCCCGTGCTGGGTCGTCGATTCCGGACCGCCCGAGAGGATGATGCCCTTGGCGCCGAACTTGGCGATCTCCTGTGGATCGTGGTCCCAGGCCCAGATTTCGCAGTAGACGCCGATCTCGCGGATGCGACGGGCGATCAGCTGCGTGTACTGCGCGCCGAAGTCGAGGATCAGGATCTTGTCGTTATGGATGTTCGTCGTCATGGGGGCGGCGATGCACTGAAAATCGAAGTCTCAAAAGCAGAGAAGGGAAACTGACGTCTCCCTTCCGGCTCACATTCATCCCGCGCGATAGTTCGGCGGTTCCTTGGTGATCTGCACGTCGTGCACATGGCTCTCGCGCGTGCCGGCGCTGGTGACCTTCACGAAGGAGGGCTTCTTGCGCATTTCCTCGATGTTCGAGCAACCGACGTAACCCATCGTGGCGCGCAGGCCGCCGGCGAGCTGGTGGACCACGCCGCGCAGCGGGCCACGGTACGGGACGCGGCCTTCGATGCCTTCCGGCACCAGCTTGTCGGCGTCGGATGCATCCTGGAAATAGCGGTCCTTGGAACCCAGCTCCATCGCGCCCAGCGAACCCATGCCGCGGTAGCTCTTGTAGCTGCGGCCCTGGAACAGTTCGACTTCGCCCGGGGCTTCCTCGGTGCCGGCGAACAGGCCGCCGATCATCACCGACGAAGCGCCGGCGACCAGTGCCTTGCCGATGTCGCCCGAGTAGCGGATGCCGCCGTCGGCGATCAGCGGAATGCGGTCCTGCAGCGCCTCGGCGACCATGTCGATCGCGGTGATCTGCGGTACGCCGACGCCGGCCACGATGCGCGTGGTGCAGATGGAACCCGGGCCGACACCGACCTTCACCGCGTCCGCGCCATGGTCCATCAGCGCGAGTGCGGCGTCGCCGGTGACGATATTGCCGCCGATGACCTGCAGCTGCGGGAAGTTCTTCTTCACCCACTTCACGCGGTCCAGCACGCCCTGCGAATGGCCGTGCGCGGTGTCGACCACCACCACGTCCACGCCGGCGGCCGCGAGCGCGGCGACGCGGGCTTCGGTGTCGCCGCCCACGCCCACCGCGGCGCCCACCAGCAGGCGTTCGCTGCTGTCGTAGGCGGCGTTGGGATTGTCGGACTTCTTCTGGATGTCCTTGACGGTGATCAGGCCACGCAACTCGAAGCCATCGTTGACCACCAGGACCTTCTCGATGCGGTGCTTGTGCAGCAGCTGCACGACCTCTTCGTCCGACGCGCCTTCGCGCACGGTGATGAGGCGGTCCTTCTTGGTCATGATGTGGCGGACCGGATCGTCGAGCTTCTTCTCGAAGCGCATGTCGCGGCTGGTCACGATGCCCACCAGCGTGCCGTTCTCCACCACTGGCACGCCGGAGATGTTGCGGGCGCGGGTGAGCTTGAGGACTTCGGCGATGGTGGTATCGGGGCCGACGGTAAACGGCTCCTTGATCACGCCCGCCTCGAACTTCTTGACGTGGGCGACCTGCGCCGCCTGCGCCTCGAGAGTCATGTTCTTGTGGACGATGCTGATACCGCCAAGCTGGGCCATCGCGATCGCGAGGCGCGCTTCGGAAACCGTGTCCATTGCCGCCGAGACGATCGGCAGTCGAATGGTGAGGTCGCGGGTCAGGCGCGTGGCGAGCGAGACGTCCTTGGGCAGGACGGTGGAATGCGCGGGAACGAGCGAAACGTCGTCGTAGGTCAGCGCTTCAGCCTGGATTCGCAGCATGGGCGGTCCCGGATGGATGAAGCCAGTAATTGTAACGTGTTTCGCTACCGCGGCGCTCGCATTCGCGGGATTCGTCGTTCCGGATCAGGCATCCGCCGCCTCGGCGGCTTCCAGCGTGTTCTGCATCAGGGTCGCCACGGTCATCGGCCCCACCCCGCCGGGTACCGGCGTGATCCAGCTGGCGCGTTGCGAGGCGGCCTCGAATCCGACATCGCCGACCAGGCGTCCGTCCTCCACCCGGTTGATGCCCACGTCGATGACCACGGCGCCAGGCTTGACCCATTCCCCGGGGATCAGCTGCGGCCGGCCAACCGCGACCACCAGGATGTCCGCGTTCCGGACCGCCTGTTCCAGCACCTGCGGCGGCGTGAACTTGTGGCAACTGGTGACGGTGCAGCCTGCGATCAGTAGCTCGAGCGCCATCGGGCGGCCGACGTGGTTGGAGACCCCCACGATGGTCGCGCTCTGGCCGCGCACCGGTCGGTCGGTGTAGGCCAGCAGCGTGGTGATGCCCCGCGGGGTGCAGGGCCGCAGGCCGAACTGGCGCAGGGCGAGGTGGCCGACGTTCTCCGGGTGGAAGCCGTCCACGTCCTTGCGCGGGTCGATGCGGTGGATCAGGTGGGTTGCATCGCGATGGCCGGGCAGTGGCAACTGGACCAGGATCCCGTGCACGTCCGGGTCGGCGTTGAGCTGGTCGATCAGGGCGAGCAGCTGCTCGTCGCTGGTGTCGGCCGGCAAGTCGTAGTCGATGGCACGGATGCCGACCTTCTGCGCGGCGCGGCGCTTGTTCTTGACGTAGACCGCCGAAGCCGGGTCGTTGCCGACCAGCACGACGGCCAGCCCCGGGGCGGCCTTGCCGGCCTTGACCCGCGCATCCACCTGCGCCTTGAGGTTGTCGAGCAGGTCTTCGGCGATGCGTTTGCCGTCAAGGATGCGGGCGGTCATGCGTGGGGGCGGCCGATTCGGTGGCGTGGAGGAGCGATGAAGGCGCACATTATCGCCCATCCCTTTCCCACTCCGGCCGATTTCCATGCCCGCCACCGATTTCGAAACCACCCAGATCGAAGCCGCCGTCTTCCGCCGGCTGCGCGACCACCTGCTGCAGGAGCGTCCGGACGTCCAGAACATCGACCTGATGATCCTTGCCGGCTTCTGCCGCAACTGCCTGGCCGACTGGTACCGCGAAGCCGCCGAGCACCGCGGCATCACCATGACCAAGGACGAGGCGCGCGAAACCGTTTACGGCGAGCCCTTCCCGCAATGGAAGGCCAAGCACCAGCGCGAGGCCTCCCCCGAACAATTGGCCGCGTTCGAGGCGGCGCAGCGTTTGCATAAGGGCTAGACCTCCGACCTCGATGCAGGGGACCGGCATGGATGCGCCCGGATCACATCGCTGCCGGTAGGCTTTCTCCGAGCTTGAGGAACCTGCACGACAGGTACTGCGACAGGCCATGTTCTGGATCGCGCTGCCAATTTCGATGGTGTACCTGGGGCTTTGCGGCTTCATGTACGTGCGGCAGCGGGACCTGGTGTACTGCCCGGACGAAACCCGGGTGGAAGCCGGCCAGACCAACTTCTCCCTGGTCAATGGCGACGTCACCTTGCGGGGCTGGGTGGTCAATCCCGGCCGCAGGCGCGCCCTGGTCTACTTCGGCGGCAACTCCGAGCCGATCCACCTCAATCGCTCGAGCTTCGCCCGCTGGTTCCCGACGCACACGGTGTACCTGGTCTCGTACCGGGGATTCGGGGCGAGCGAGGGCCAGCCCGACGAAGAGAGCCTCGCCAGCGATGCCCTGGCGCTGTTCGACCATGTCCGCCAGGCGCACCCGCGCATCGGCATCGACGTGATCGGCTACAGCCTGGGCTCGGGAGTGGCCGCGCATGTCGCCGCCCGCCGGCCGGTTCGCCGCCTGGCGCTGATCACCCCCTACGACACCCTGACCAACGTCGGCCAGGCGCGCTACCGCTGGCTGCCCATACGCCTGCTGGCGCGCGACCGGTATGACTCGGCGTCCAACCTGAGCCGCCGTACCGGCCCGACCCTGGTGGTGCGCGCCGGCAAGGACAAGGTGATCCCGGCCACCAGTACCCAGCGCCTGATCGAAGCCTTGCCGCGTCGACCGCAGGTGCTGGAGCTGCCCAATGCCGAGCACGGCGACGTGGCCATGGCTCCGGGATTCGCGAAGACGCTCAAGACGTTCTTCGCCGTGCCTTCGCGCACACCGGGTCCCCCCGCCTCCAAGACCCAACGCCCGAACGTAACCCTGGCCCGGAGAAAGTCGACATGATCAACCAAGGCGAATGCCCCAAGTGCGGAAAGCGGTTGCTGCATGTCCGCATAGAGAGCGTATTCGGGCAGAACAACGGCAACGACGACATCCGTTGCCTGAGCTACAGCTGCATCCACTGCAACATGGTGCTCAACGTGCAGCTCGATCCGCGCGCCAAGCCGCGGCGCAAGACGGCGAGCGCGGCGGCCGTTGTCGAACGCGTTGTCTGAAGAATTCCCACGACCGACCTACCTGACCGGCTGCGCGTCCGCCGGACGTAGCGGTGCCGGACACCGTTTCAAGTTGGCGGGCATGGGCAACGGACACTGCGTGCAGCATCGCTGTGGCTGGATGCCCAAAGTAGTCAACGCGCCGCTGGGTGCCGGCAACGGCTTGAGCTTCATCAGCGCCACCCAGTCCTGACGATTGAAACTGCACGGTTCTTCGCTGCGCGGCTGACAGGCGCCCGTGTTGGCGGCGCGACGAGGCAGGGCCCAGATCGCGCCCGTACGGTTGAGTGGCAGCACCCGCATGGTCACGCCCTGGAGGATGTTGCCTCCCACCAGGTAAAGCTTGCCGTCGCCCCCGGGACTGGCGGCGACGACGATGTCGCAATGCATGTTGATGCCGTCGCCCGAGCCGCTGGCGAGGAATTCGCGAAACCCCTGCGCACCCAGGTCGAAACGGCCGCGCGAGAAGCACAGCAGGTCCCCGGCCGCAGGATTCGCGGACTCCGGATCAGCCAGGCGATAGGGCGATGCCTCCGGATATCGGTAGGCATCGCGAATGTAGTCGATGTGGCTGGCCGAGGGATTGAATCCCGGCACCCCTGCGCGGTTCATGACGAAGGAGACGAACACGGCCGACCACGGCGTGTCGCTCAGGAACGCCCGGCACGAGGCGCTCTGTATATGGCTGCTCGCGGCATACCCACAATCCGCTGCGCCGGGAAAGTTGGACATTTGCGGCAGCAAGCCGCTGCCCTTCCAGTAGTCGGCGACGCGCTGCCACGCGGGCGTGGTTCCATCCTGGAGGCGGAGCCGTTCGCTTTCGGAAACGGTGATGCTCGCCAGTCGCCCCTGTGTGTCGATGAAAGGTCCGTACCACAGGGCATTTTCGGTGCAGGCCACCTGCGCGATGCGCGCGGCGTAGGTGGGCGGCGACTGGGGAATCTGGGTGCACACCGGCCCTGCGGCCATACCTGCGGGACATAGCGCCATGCAGGCAAGAAGCACGGGAACGGTGCGGTACGCGAAGCGCGCGATGCCTGGCGCCCAGTTTCGTCCCGGTCCGTTGCCCATGGCGACCTCCGTCAGGTTCCCGCGCAGAACCTCGCATAGTCGATGTAACCGGGGAATTCACGGCCCGGCGCACACACCACGCAATCGGGATCCGGACGCAGGCGGGTCTCTCGGAAGCGCATGGCCAGCGCATCGAAATTCAGCAGGCGCCCGCTGAGTGGGGTACCGATGCCCAGGATCAGCTTGACCGCCTCGGTCGCCTGGAGCAGGCCGATGACGCCGGGCAACACGCCCAGCACGCCGGCCTCGGCGCAATTGGGAGCCGCTTCCGGCGACGGTGGTTCGGGGAACAGGCATCGGTAGCACGGAGCGTCGCCGCGCCGGCGTCCGGCGTCGTACACGCTGACCTGCCCTTCGAACCGGTGCACGGCACCATACACCAGCGGCTTGCCGAGTTTCACGCAGGCATCGTTGAGCAGGTAGCGCACGGGGAAGTTGTCGGCGCCGTCGATCACGACATCGGCATCGGCGATCAGGCGCTCGACGTTCGCGGCCGTGATGCGCTCTCGAAAGGGCTCTACCTGCACACGGGGATTGAGCGCCGACAAGGCGATCCCCGCGGATTCGACCTTGGCCATGCCGATGCGTGCGTCGGTGTGCAGGATCTGTCGTTGCAGGTTGCTGCGGTCCACCACGTCGTCGTCGGCGAGGACGAGCGTGCCGATGCCTGCAGCCGCCAGGTAATACGCGGCGGGCGAACCCAGTCCACCCGCCCCCACCAGCGCGACGCGCGCGGCTTCGAGTTTGCGCTGCCCCGCCTCGCCGACTTCCGGAAGCCGGAGATGGCGCGAATAGCGATCGTAAAAGTCGCCATCCACCGCGGGCCTGGTCAGGGGCAGGTCTTCCGCGATCCAGCGCGTCGTACCCCCGTCCACCGAGGCCAGGTTGGTGTATCCGGCCGCCTCCAATGCCTGCGCGGCTTTCATGGAACGCCCGCCGGATTGGCAGATCAGCAGGATCTCCGCATCGATCGCGGGGAGGCTGGCCGCTGGGTCGGCCTCCAGCTCCGCACGCGCGATCCCGAGGGCACCTGTCGCGAAACCGCCGGCACGCTCGTGCGCCTCGCGCACGTCGACCAGGACCGCACCGGCGCCTAATCGGCGCAGTGCATCGGCGGGAGAAATCACTGCGATGGCCATGCCTGAATTATCCGCGCGCGGATCGGGCAACGCCAATCGCGCCGCTCAGTACAGCGGGATTACTTCAACCACCTCGCCCGCCGCGTAGCTCCGCGGGCCTTCCGGCACCACCACCAGTGCATTGGAGTCCGCTGCCGCACGCAACCGGTGCGAGCCGGTGGCGGCGTTGGCTTCGACGTGGAGAGCACCGTTGGCGCCGCTGAAAAGGCGCGCGCGGAGGAATTCCCGGCGTGGGTGTAGCTTGTCGAGCGGCGCCACCAATTGGGCGCGCCACGCCGGTCGCGGGTCGTTCCGGCCTTGGAGGCCATCGATGAGGGCACGGCCGAACGTGAGGTAGGTCGCCAACACGGAAACCGGATTTCCAGGAAGGCCCAGCACCTGCGCCTGGTCGAGCGTGCCGAAGAGCAACGGCATGCCCGGCTTCATTTTCACTTTCCAGAAGTTGATCCGGCCAAACTGCGCCAGCACGCCGGGCAGGTGATCCTTCTCACCCGCGGAGACACCACCCGCGGTGATGATCAGGTCGAAGGCGCATCCGGCATCGCGCAGCGCGATCTCCACCTGCCGCGGATCGTCGGGCAATCGTGGCCAGGCCGTGGGTTCCAGGCCATCGGCGCGCAACAGTCCCATCAGCAGGTCGCGGTTGCTGTCGTAGATCTGCCCGGGCGCCAACGGCATGCCGGGTTCGACCAGTTCATCGCCCGTCGTGAACACCGCCACCGTCGGCCTGCGCGATACCTGCAACGAACCAAGCCCGAGGGACGCCGCGAGCGAAACGCGCGCTGGCGTCAGGAGTTCACCCTCGTCCAGGACGCGGTCGCCAGGCCGCACGTCCTCGCCCGCGAAGCGCACATTCGCACCCGGCGCCGTGCGCGGGACGAGCACGGTCGCGCCTTCGAGCCGGCAGTTTTCCTTGATCGCGACAGTGTCCGTGCCGGGTGGCATGGGCGCCCCCGTGGTGATACGAACACACTCGCCCTCGCCCGGGGCGAGATCGCCGGCGATACCGGCGAACTGCTCACCGGCAAGCCGCAGGCGCGTCTGCTCGCCCTGGAGGTCGGCGTGGCGGAATGCGAATCCATCCATCGCGCTGTTGTCGAACGCCGGCAAGGCCATTGGCGCATCGAGCTGCTGCGCCAGGATGCGGCCGTGGCAGCGCGGGAGGGCCAGCGTTTCCATCGCGAGCCGGTGCCGCCCGGCGACCTCGCGCAGCAGTGCCATGGCGTCGTCGAACAGCAGCCCGGTTGCGAACTCAGCCATTTGTCATCCCCGCCGCACGCAGGTCCTCGGGAGTATTGAGGTTGCCGAAGCGTACGCCCGCCAAACGCACCCCCGGCATGCCGAGGCGTGCCTGCAGGATATGCACGGCGGTCTCGTTGCTGCGGATCATCGCCGTGGCGGCAACCGCTGCGGCAGCCACGTTCCACAGCGCCACCAGCGGCTGCGGCCCCTCGTCATCGATGGCGAAAGCGCCAGTGCCGGCGGCTCCAGACACCAGACTGGGCAACAGGCAATCGTTGACGCCGACCAGGTCCACCGGCAGCGTCAGCATCCAGGGAGTGCGGCACCGCGCGAAGAGTGCGTCCAGGCCCGCAATGGGGCCGAGGTCGTCTGCGGTCCGGTCCGGAACGGCCAGCAGGCCGGCGTCCGCGTAGCGTGCGAGTTCCCGGTTGGCGCTGACCAGTGCGCCGCATGTCTCGTCGGCGAAGCGGCGCTGCCACCGGATCACCTGCGCAACGCCGCCGCGCTCGAGCCAGGCCTTGTCGACACCGCCCAAGCGCGTGGCGCGGCCACCCGCGAGGATGCCCAGGGTGAGTTCGCCTTGGGTAATAGGCGATGTCACGGCGAGAGGCCTGCGTACGCCGGGCACACGGATTGCCGCTACTTGTTCCGCTTCACGTGGCGGATCATGCGCCGCTTGCGCGCCACCTGCCGTTCCGTCAGCACGTTCTTCTTGCCTTCGTACGGATTGGTGCCTTCCTTGAATACGAAGCGCACCGGCGTACCGACGAGCTTGAAGCGCTTGCGGAAGAAATTCTCCAGGTAGCGCTTGTAGCTGTCGGCGAGGGTGCGCAGGCGCGTACCGTGGATGATGAAGGTCGGCGGGTTGGTGCCCCCGGGGTGCGCAAAGCGCATCTTCGCCACATGCCCGCGCACCACCGGCGGCGGATTGGTTTCGTACGCGATTTCCATGGCCTTGGTGACTTCGCTGGTGCCCAGCTCGGTGGTCGCGGACTTGTGCGCGCGATGGATCGCCTTGAACAGCTCGCGCAGGCCGGAGCCGTGCTTGGCGCTGATGCGCACCGCTTCCGCCCAGTCGACGAAGGCCAGCTTGCGCGTCAGCAGGTTCTCGGTCTGCTGGCGCTGGTAGTCGGTCTGGTTGTCCCACTTGTTCACGGCGACGACCAGTGCGCGCCCGGCATCCAATGCATAACCAAGCACGCTGGCGTCCTGGTCGGTCACGCCTTCGCCGGCGTCCAGCATCACCACGGCGACCTGACACTCTTCGATCGCGGCCAGGGTCTTGACGATCGAGAACTTCTCGACCGCCTCCTCGACCTTCGACTTGCGGCGCAGGCCGGCGGTGTCGATCAGCCGGTACAGCCGGCCGTCGCGCTCCATGTCGATGGAGACCGAATCGCGGGTCGTGCCGGGAACCTCCGAGGCGATCATGCGTTCCTCCCCCAGCAGGCGGTTCACCAGGGTCGATTTGCCCACATTGGGACGGCCAATGAAGGCGACCCGGATGCGGTCGGGATCGTTATCCAGTTCGACTGCGCTACCGGCCTCCGGCAAACGCTTCTGGATGTCGGCGAGCAGCGCGTCCAGGCCCACGCGGTGGGCGGACGAGATCGGAATGACGTCGCTGAAGCCATAGCGGGCGAATTCGGCCTTGGCGGCGCCGGCATCGAGACCGTCGGTCTTGTTCACCACCAGTACGGTCGGCCGGTCGGCCTTGCGCAGCCATTGCAGGATCTCGTCGTCGAGGGCGGACGGGCCTTCGCGGCCGTCGACGATGAAGAGCACGAGATCGGCCTCCTCGGCAGCGGCGCGGGCCTGGCGCGCGGTGGCGCCCGCCAAACCCTCTTCCTCGCCCGCGATGCCGCCGGTATCCACCACAGCGAAAGGACGCTGCCCTTCAGGGCGGCATACGCCGTAGTTGCGGTCACGGGTCACGCCGGGCTGGTCGTGCACCAACGCGTCGCGGGTACGCGTCAGGGCGTTGAAGAGCGTCGACTTGCCGACATTGGGGCGGCCCACCAGGGCAACGAGGGGAAGCATGCAAACCTGCCAATCAAGAGCGGATCGAGGGATGAACCTGCGAATCGCGCAAACAATAACCCCGGCCGCGGGCCGGGGTCATGGAAAAGCCAAAACGGCGGTTATTGGCCGAGGCGGAAGGCGGCCAGCTTGCCGTCGACGTCCTGGGCCACGAGGATGCCATCCGCAACGACCGGACTGCCGCGAAGCGCATCGCCGCTTACGCGGGCGCGGGCCGCCAGTTCACCCGTATCGAGCTTCATCCAGTGCAGGTAGCCGTCATAGTCACCGACTACCGCGTAGTCACCCTGCACCACCGGCGAGGTGAGCAGGCGCCGCGCGAGCGCAGGCTGCTGCCAGAGGGACGCACCATTGCTCTTGTCGAGCGCGTAAACGCTGCCCGCCGGATCGGCCACGATCAGCCGGTCGCTGGCGACGCCCAGGCGGCCCACGCCACCGAACTGACTCGCCCAGATGCCGCGACCGGTCGGCGCATCGATCGCCACGGTCTGCTTCTTGAAGCTGGTGGCATAGATGGTGCTGCCTTCCAGCACCGGCGTACCGTCGACGTCGGCCAGGCGATCCAGTTCGCTACGGCCTTCCTGCGATCCTACTGGCAGGGTCCAAAGCGTGTGGCCATCCACGGCCGACAATGCGGTCACGGTGCCGTCGTCATTGCCGGAGAACACGTAGCCCGGTCCCAGCACCACCGCGTCGTTGCCGCGCAGGCTCAGGACGGGCACGTCGTAAGTCCAGAACCAGCGACGTTCGCCGGTCGAGGCATCGAACGCAGTGACGTGGCCGTCGTTGGAGCGGACGAAGACGCTGCCCAGCCCGATCGCCGGCGCGGCAATGACCTCGGCCGGGACCTTGGCCTGCCACTTTTCCGTACCGGTCGCCGCGTCCAGCGCGATCACCTGTCCATCGAGACCGCCGATGACCACCAATCCGTCGCCCGTACCCGGGCCGCCGGACAGGCGAAGCTTGCTGGGGTAGTGCCAGATCGTCTTGCCGGTCTGCAGGTCGAGCGCCCGTACGCCGCCGTCGACGGCTGCCGCGTAGACCCGGCCGTCGCCCACGACCGGCCCTTGGCGAACACCGACCCGGCCCTCGCCCTTGCCCGCGCTTTCCGACCAGATCTTGGCGACGGAAACCGACGGCGTGAAATCGGTCAGTGCGGCCGGCTCGTTCGGCTTTTCCTTCTTGCTGCCAAACCAGCCCTTGACCGTGGAGCAACCGCCCATGGCAAGCACGCACAGCAACAGGGCGGAAGAACGCAGCAGGACGGTCGAGGCCGGCATGCGATCGGGCGAACTCATGTTGGACGTCATCAGGACTGGCTCTCGGTCTTGGGGGGCGTACCGCCGGCTTCGGTCAGCTTCAGTTCGAGCACGCGGCGCTGCGGCGTACCGACCTTCGCCTTGAGCAGGGACTTGCTGTAGCTCTCGCGGGCCTGCTCGCGCTGGCCGAGCGCCATCTGCGCGTCGCCCCGTATCTCGAGCGCGGCCTGGGAATCGCCATCGGAGACCAACTTCAAGGCGGCATCGGCCTGCTTGCTTTCGATCAGGAGGCGGGCAAGGCGCTGGTTGACGATCGCCGCGATCGCAGGATCGTCGACCTTGATGGCGCGTAGCGTGGCGACCGCCGCATCGACCTGCCTGGCGGCGACCTGCGACTTGGCCAGTTCGAGCTGGGCCAACGCGCGGAAGATGCCTTCGGGCACGGCTTGGATCTTGCCGGCTGCAGCCTTGTCGTTGGCCTGGATGGCATCGATGGCGGCCTGGTAGTCGCTGGCGGCCTGGGATTGTTTCGCGGCCTGGTGGCGCTGCCACCACTGCCAGCCCCCGATGGCGGCAAGTCCAAGCGCGATGCCGAAAACAAGTGCGCTGCCATTGCGACGCAGCCATTCGCGGACGCGTTCGCTCTGTTCGTGTTCGTCTAGAAGTTCGTCGATCGCCATGGAGTCTCGCCCCGCCTTCGCAGGCAGGGTTCATCAGGAAACCGGCTGCTCGCCGGTGGGAAGGGCCGACCCGCGACGCGGGTCAGTTGGCGACCGGCGCGAGGGAACCGTCAGAGGATAGCGTAAAGCGCGCCACATTCGCGCGGCTGAATGGTTCCAGGTCGACTGCTGCGCCGCCGCGCTTCACTTCCACGGCATCGATGTTGCCGAGCTTGATGCGACCTACTTCGCCGATCTTGTAGCTGCGCTGCTGGCCCGCCGTGAGCAAGCCGCGCTCGAGCACCTGCTGGTTATCCGGGCCAAGGATCTCGACCCAGCTGTCGCCCGTGAAAGTAATGGTCAGTGCGGCGGCCGCCTGCGGCGCCGCGGGGAGCGACGCGATCGAGGCCACCAGCGGCGTACGCTGCTGGGAAACCGGCCGCTCGGGCGCAGCCCGCTCTTCGACCTGGGCCGTGGTGGCGGGCACGTCGAGCGATTGCACCGCCAGATCATTGCTGCCGAAGTGCGAGCGCGTTCCGAGCCATACCGGCACCGCGATCGCCGCCGTGATCGCCACATAGATGGCGCGCCGACCGACCTGTTCGGCGAATCGTTGATAGCCCGGAGTGTGCGTGTGGCTGACGAGGGTCGAAGGGGCCACCGAGGCCACGGGTGTCTGCTCGATGTAGGGCTCGATGTCTACCCCAAGCAGGCGTGCATAGCTGCGCAACTGCCCCCTGACGAATACCGGCGCCCCAAGCGCAGCCCAGTCGTCGGCTTCAAGATTGGCCACCGCGCGCACCGTCATGCGCAGCTGCGCAGCCGCCTGTTCGATGGACATCCCAGCGGCTTCTCGCGCCTGCCTGAGGGCAGCGCCACAGCCCGCACCGATGCCCGGTACTGCCTGCTCGGAATACGTCATTGCCTGCCACCATCCCCTATAGCGGAGTTCCGTGCTTCCGGTGCATCGGGGAACTCCGTCTTCAGTCGCGAAACGTAGCGCTCAGCCGCAGAGCTGTCGCCGAGTTTTTGTTCAATTTGTGACGCAAGCAACAACGCCTTGGCATCCGCTGGTGCCACAGCGAGACGCCGTTCCGAAAATGCACGGGCTTCGAACGCGTCGCCGGCGCGGAACTCGCGCTCGGCAAGCGCGCCAAGCGCCAGTGAGTTCTGCGGATCGAGTTCGACCGCGCGGCGCAGCGCCTGCTCGGCCCGTTGCGGTTGTCCCGCCTTGCCGGCACATACCCCCGCATTGGCGACGATCAGGGACGAATCCTTGTAGCTCGGCAGTGCGAGCGCCCGATCGAACCAGGACAGGGATTCAACGGCCCGACCCTGTTCGCACAGCCAGATTCCGTAATTGCCCAATACCCCGCCATTGGTGGGGGCGAGTTCTGTTGCGCGCAGGTAGTGCGCTGCCGCGCCCGCCGCGTCGCCGGTTTCGTCCAAGGCGATAGCCAGATAGGTATGCGCGTCGACCGAGCCAGGATGCCGCTTCAGGATGGCCGAGGCCGAACGCTTTGCCGCGGGAAAGTCGCCTTCTGCAAGATTCCGCGCCACTTCCACGAGCGCGCGCTGCTCGATCGCCGCTTCATCGCGCGCCTTGTCCTTCTTTTCGCTTATGCGATTGACCGCCGGTTCAATGTGGTGGTCCCTACCCAGGCTCGTGCGCACGTAGCTCCCGCCGCCGCATCCGCCTACTGCAAGCAGGGCCACGCAAAGGGCGGGAACGAGTGCGTCACGCAGCCGCATCACCGGCTCCCTGTGCCACCAGGCGCTTGCGGAATTCGGCTTGCCGGCGTGTGCGGTCCATCACCTGACCCTTGAGCTGACCGCACGCCGCATCGATGTCATCGCCGCGGGTGCGCCGCACCGGGGCAATCATGCCGGCGTTGTTGAGCAGTTTCTGGAAGCCCCGGATGGCTTCATCGTCCGGGCGCTCGAAGCGCGTACCGGGGAATGGGTTGAACGGAATCAGGTTGACCTTTGCGGCATCCTTCATCTGTACGCGGCGGTCGAACTCGCGCATCAGGCGGATCAGCTCGCGCGCATGCTGCGGCTGGTCGTTGACGCCCTTCATCAGGGTGTATTCGAACGTCACCGACTCGCCCTTCTTGCGCAACGCGTAGCGTACGCAGGAATCCATCAGCTCGGCGATCGGGTACTTCTTGTTCAGCGGCACCAACTCGCTGCGCAGCTCGTCGTTCGGAGCATGTAGCGAGACAGCCAGCGAAACGTCGCTCTCGGCCGCAAGGCGGTCGATCATGGGCACCATGCCAGCAGTCGACAGCGTCACGCGCTTGTTGGCCAGGCCGTAGCCGAGATCGTCGCGCATGATGCTCATCGCGCGCACGACGTTGTCGAAGTTCGCCAGCGGCTCACCCATGCCCATCATCACCACATTGGTGAGCTTGCGCTGCTGGTGCGGGACGTTGCCGAGGTGGCGGGCGGCGATCCAGACCTGGCCGATGATCTCCGCCGTCGACAGGTTGCGGTTGAAGCCCTGCGTCGCGGTCGAGCAGAACTGGCAGTTGAGCGCGCAGCCCACCTGCGACGACACGCACAGCGTGCCGCGTCCCTTGTCCGGGATATAAACGGTCTCGATCGCGTTCTTGGGATCCATGCCGAGCAGCCACTTGTGCGTGCCGTCGGTGGATTCCTTGTCGAAGATGAGCTGCGGCGCGTGCACGACGGCGCGCTCCTCAAGCTTGGCGCGCAGCACCTTGCCCAGATCGGTCATCTCGGCGAATTCGGTGACGTAGCGGTGGTGGATCCACTTCATCACCTGGTGCGCGCGGAATTTCTTCTCGCCGAGTTCTTCCTCGAAGAAGCGCTCAAGCGATACGCGGTCGAAGTCGAAGATGTTGGTCTTCGACTCCGACGGCGCGGCCTTGCCCACAGACCCGCGCAGGGCGGCCGACGTCGCATCGTCGGCTGCGGCGCCGGCGGGAACGAGGTCGATGGCGATGTCGCGGGTCTGGTTCATTGCGTCACTTCAAATCAGCGGGAGTAGACGTCGGTCGCCGGGAAGAAATAGGCAACTTCGATCGCCGCGTTTTCCAGCGAATCCGAGCCATGCACCGCATTGGCGTCGATGCTGTCGGCAAAGTCGGCGCGGATGGTGCCCGGGGCGGCGTCCTTGGGGTTGGTGGCGCCCATCAGGTCGCGGTTCTTCAGCACGGCGCCTTCGCCCTGCAGGACCTGGATCATGACCGGGCCACTGATCATGAACTCGACCAGCGCGTTGAAGAACGGACGCTCGCGGTGCACGGCGTAGAAGCCTTCGGCCTCATTACGCGAGAGCTGCGTCATCTTCGAGGCGACGACCTTCAGGCCGGCCTTCTCGAAGCGCGAATAGATTTCGCCGATGACGTTCTTGGCGACGGCATCGGGCTTGATGATCGAAAGGGTGCGCTCCAGCGCCATGGGAAATATCTCCGGATAGGCGGGCCGCGGAACACTCCGTGTTCGCGCCCGAGAATAACAGAAAAACCCGCGTCGAATCGCGGGTTTAGCCAATATGGCTGGGGCAAATTCTAGCCCAAGTAGCGATCCGATTGGAGAACTTTTCGCCAACGGGCGGTTGACGTGCGGTGCCGTATGGTTCTAGCCTGAAACAGTTGTTTGAATCGTCCTTTGAAACGACTGCTGGTGTCCCATGGCCACGCCCCACCCCTTTTCCACCAAGGACCGCATTCTCGGCGCCGCCGAGGAGCTCTTTGCCCAATTCGGATTCGCTGGCACGTCGCTACGCCAGGTCACGAGCCGGGCGGATGTGAACATCGCCGCCGTGAACTACCACTTCGGTAGCAAGGAGAACCTCGTCAACGAGGTTTTCCGTCGGCGCATGGACGAGATGAGCCAGCAGCGGCTGAACGCGCTGAAGGAGGCCCAAAAGGACCATCCGGGGGAACTCGAGCCCATCCTGGCCGCGTTCGTGGAACCGGCCTTGGCGATGGCGCAGGATCGCCACAACGGCGCGTTCGCTCGGATGATCGCCCGCGCATATGCGGAAAAGAACGATGCCCTGCGCCGGTTCCTGTCCGAGCATTACGGCCATGTACTGCGCGAATTCGCCAAGGCCATAACCGCCTGCCTACCCGCGCTGAGCAAGGAATCCCTGTATTGGCGCCTGGACATCGTGGTCGGGGCGCTGACCTATGCGATGGCCGATTTTGGCCTGATCAAGCGCCCCGCCGGCGTCACCGAGGCGGCGCATCGCGAACGCGCCGCTCGCGAGCTCATTGCCTTCGCTGCGGCCGGCTTCCGCAGCGCCTGAGGCGGGCGGACAACATTTTTCGCTTTAACGCTCCGAACCGAAAGCGGGCTATCTGCTCGCGCATAATCAAGGACTTGTAATCCATGTCTAAGAAACTACTTGTCCGGCGTGCGGCCGTGCTGGGCGCTGGCGTGATGGGCGCACAGATCGCGGCCCACCTGACCAACGCCGGCGTCGACACGGTGCTGTTCGACCTGCCGGCAAAGGAAGGCGACCCCAGCGGCATCGCCACCAAGGCTGTCGCCAACCTCGCCAAGCTCAGCCCCGCCCCGCTTGCCGACAAAGCGCTGGCCGAGCGCATCGTCGCGGCAAATTACGAAACCGGCTTGGAACTGCTGACGGGCTGCGACCTGATCATCGAGGCCATCGCCGAGCGGATGGACTGGAAGCAGGACCTCTATCGGAAGATCGCGCCGTTCGTGCCGCCGCACACCGTGCTCGCATCCAACACCTCGGGCCTGGGCATCAACGCCCTCGCCGAAGTGCTCCCGGAGGAACTGCGCCATCGCTTCTGCGGCGTGCACTTCTTCAACCCGCCCCGTTACATGCACCTGGCCGAACTGATCCCGGCCCGCACCACCGATGCTCCGGTGCTGGAGGGCCTCGAGGAGTTCCTGACCACCACGCTCGGCAAGGGCGTGGTCTACGCCAAGGACACTCCGAACTTCATCGGCAACCGCATCGGCGTGTTCTCGATGCTGGCTGCCATGCACCACACCGAGCAGTCCGGCTTGGGCTTCGACACCGTCGACGCGCTCACCGGCCCCGCCATCGGCCGTCCGAAGTCGGCGACCTACCGCACGGCGGATGTGGTCGGCCTGGACACCATGGCCCACGTCATCAAGACCATGGCCGATACGCTGCCGGACGATCCTTGGCACCAGTATTTCAAGGCACCGAAGTGGCTCACCGGACTGATCGATAAGGGCGCGTTGGGACAGAAGACCGGTGCGGGCTTCTATACCAAGAAGGGGAAGGACATCCTCGTTCTTGACCTGAAGGCGCAGGACTACCGCGCTTCCGCCGGCGAGATCGATGCCGATGTCGCCGCCCTGCTGAAGGAAAAGGATCCGGCGAAGAAGTTCGCCGCGCTGCGCGCCAGCGAGAATCCCCAGGCGCAGTTCCTGTGGGCCTGCTTCCGCGACACCTTCCATTACACCGCCTACCACCTGGAATCGATTGCGGACACCGCGCGTGACGTCGACTTCGCCATCCGTTGGGGCTACGGCTGGTCGCTCGGTCCGTTCGAGACCTGGCAGGCCGCGGGTTGGAAACAGGTGGCGGAGTGGATCGCGGACGACATCGTGAAGGGAGCCGCGATGAGCAGCGCGCCGCTGCCGGACTGGGTGTTCGACGGCCGCGACGGCGTTCATGGCACCGCGGGCAGCTACAGCCCGGCGCACAAGGCGATGGTGCCGCGCTCGTCCCACCCCGTTTACGCGCGCCAGCGCTTCCCGGATGCACTGATCGGGGAGAAGTTCTCGCAGGGCCGGACCGTGTACGAGAACGACGGCGTGCGCATGTGGGTCGACGAGGGTGACGACATCGCGGTGGTGGGCTTCAAGACCAAGCTGCACACCGTCAACGACCACGTGCTCAATGGCCTGCAGGAAGCGGTCGCAATCGCGGAGCGGGACTTCCGCGGCCTCGTGATCTGGCAACCGAAGGAGCCCTTCTCGGCCGGCGCGGACCTGCAAGGCGCGCTCGGCCTGCTGCAAGCGGGTGACATGAAGGGCTTCGAAGCCATGGTCGCCAACTTCCAGGCCACCAGCCAGCGCATCAAGTACGCCCAGGTACCTGTTGTCGCCGCGGTGCGCGGCCTTGCGCTGGGCGGCGGCTGCGAATTCCAGATGCACGCAGCGAAGACAGTGCTGGCGCTGGAAAGTTACATCGGTCTGGTGGAGGCCGGCGTGGGCCTGCTTCCGGCCGGCGGCGGCCTGAAGGAATTCGCGGTGCGTGCATCGGAAGCCGCTGGCCCGGGCGGCGACGTGTTCGCACAGCTCAAGACCGCATTCGAAAGCGTCGCGATGGGCAAGGTCTCGACCTCGGCGTTCGAAGCCAAGGCGCTGAAGGTGGCGCGCGACTCCGACGTGGTCGTCTTCAACGCCTTCGAACTGCTGCATGTTGCCAGGCAGCAGGCGCGCGCGCTCGCCGAGTCCGGCTACCGCCCGCCCCTGCCGGGGCGCCGCATCCAGGTCGCCGGTAACGTCGGCATCGCCACCTTCAAGATGATGCTGGTGAACATGCTGGAAGGGCGCTTCATCTCTCCGCACGACTACGAGATCGCGACCCGCATAGCTACCGTGATCTGCGGCGGCGAAGTGGACCGCGGCACCCTCGTCGACGAGGAATGGCTGATCAAGCTGGAACGCGAACACTTCGTCGCCCTGGCGCAGATGCCAAAGACGCAGGAACGCATCGCCCATATGCTCAAGACCGGCAAGCCGCTGCGCAACTGAGCGACGACACAGGAATCACGACCATGATCAAGCAAGTCCAAGAAGCCTACATCGTCGCCGCCACCCGCACCCCGGTCGGCAAGGCCCCGCGCGGCGTGTTCCGCAACACCCGTCCCGACGACATGCTGGCGCACGTGTTGCGTAGCGTGGTCGCGCAGGCGCCGGGCATTGACGTCAACCGTATAGACGACGCCATCATCGGCTGTGCCATGCCCGAAGGCGAGCAAGGCATGAACGTCGCGCGCATCGGCGCGCTGCTGGCCGGCCTGCCCAACACGGTGGCCGCCCAGACGATCAATCGCTTCTGCTCGTCGGGCCTGCAGGCTGTCGCGCTGGCCGCGGACCAGATCCGCCTGGGCAACGCCGACCTGATGCTGGCGGGCGGCACCGAGTCGATGTCGATGGTGCCGATGATGGGCAACAAGGTCGCACTTTCGCCGAGCGTGTTCGCCAACAACGAAAACGTCGCCATCGCGTACGGCATGGGCATCACCGCCGAAAAGGTCGCCGAGGAATGGAAGGTCTCGCGCGAGGACCAGGATGCCTTCGCCCTTGCTTCGCACCAGAAGGCGATCGCGGCGATTCAGTCCGGCGAATTCACCAACGAGATCACGCCATTCGAAGTGATTTCGCACCTGCCCGACCTGGCCGGCAATGCGATCCGCCTGAAGAAGACCCTGGTCGAACTCGATGAAGGCCCGCGCCCGGACACGACGCTTGAAGGTTTGTCCAAGCTGAAGCCGGTGTTCCGCAACGGCCAGTTCGGGGGCACGGTGACGGCCGGCAACAGCTCGCAGATGTCGGACGGCGCAGGTGCCGTGTTGCTCGCCTCGGAGCAAGCGGTGAAGGACTATGGCCTGACGCCGCTGGCCCGCTTCGTCAGCTTCTCGGTCGCCGGCGTGCGTCCGGAAGTGATGGGCATCGGTCCGATCGCGGCGATTCCGAAGGCGCTCAAGCAGGCCGGCCTGACCAAGGACCAGCTGGACTGGATCGAACTCAACGAAGCCTTTGCCGCGCAGGCGCTGGCCGTCATCCGCGATACGCAACTGGATCCGGCCAAGGTCAACCCGCTCGGCGGCGCGATCGCGCTGGGCCATCCCCTCGGTGCAACGGGCGCGGTTCGTACTGCCACCATCGTCCATGGCTTGCGCCGCCGCCAGCAGAAATACGGCATGGTCACGATGTGCATCGGCACCGGCATGGGTGCTGCCGGCATTTTCGAGTCCTTGTAACCTTACGATGGAACTGGCACGGCGGCGCCTGCGGGCGCCGTCTTGCTTTCGGCGCCGCCCTCAGGCCAGTCGCGCACCGTTCGGTACCTGCCGCTCCACGGTGGCAATCACCACGCCTTCGTCGGTATGGAAGCCCGTGAGCAGGAACTCGGATACGAAAGGTCCCACCTGTTTGGGCGGAAAGTTGATCACACCGATGATCTGGCGCCCCACGAGGTCGTTGGCGCGATACAACGATTTCACCTGCGCGCTCGTCTTGCGCACCCCGTGCGCCCCGAAATCCACCCAGAGTTTCCACGCGGGCTTTCGCGCCTCGGGAAACTCCTCCACCTTCAGGACGGTGCCGGCGCACAGCAGCACCTTCTCGAAGTCGCTCCACTCGATCATGTCCACCCCGTCGCGCTGGCTCACGCCTGCCTCCACGGCCGCGGGCAGGCCCGCTCGTTGCGATCTGTGACCGCTGCGGCGGAATGGCTGACAGGAGGTCTGGACATGGGCCGCGGGCCCGGGTGTGATTGCGGCATCGAGGAGGCCCCATGGAAATCCATTACGCAGACAAAGCCTATCGCAAGCGGGCGCTATGGCTGCTTGCCGGCATCGTGCTCATGTGCGGCGTGCTGCTATGGCAGCTGCAGCTGTGGCTCGCACACCTCACCGTGGAGCTTGGCAACAGCAGCCCGGAAACGGTGCGTGCTTGGTTGCGCTGGCTGCTGTCCAGCCTCGGCGTGGCCTTGGCAATGCCCGCGTTTGGACTTGGCCTGACACTGCGCCGGATGGCATTTGCGTCGCGCATCGAGGGCCGGTTTCCCCCTGCCCAGTGGAAGACCATGCGCGATGTCCGCATATTGCGGGATGCGACCGGTCTGGCATGGGCGCGCCGTGTTGCAGCGGCGGGCACGGTGGTCCTGGCGCTCGGGGGCTCGCTGATCGGCTGGTCGATCTGGGCGTGGTGGCGGTTCGCGGGTTGACTCTCGCGAAGGCAGCACCCGCCGCCTTGGCGGGTGGATTACTGGAGGTCTTCGACCCCAAGCTCGTCCAGCGCGTTCTGCATCATGCGGCGCGCCGAGTCGCTCAACTTCTCGTGGTCCAGCGCGTAGCGGATCGTCGCCTCGATCAGGCCGATGTGCGTGCCGCAGTCGAATCGGGTGCCCTTGAACCGGTAGGCATTCACCACCTCCTCGGTCAACAGCGTGGCGATGGCGTCGGTCAGTTGTATCTCGCCGCCTGCTCCAGGCCGCGTGGACTCCAGCAACTCGAAGATGCGCGGGCTCAGCACATAACGCCCCACCACCGCGAGGGTGCTGGGCGCCGCCTCGGGCTTGGGCTTCTCGACAATCCCGGTGATCCGGCCCTGCCGGTTCGCGAACGATTCGGTCGCGACGATCCCGTAGCTGCCCGTCTGCTCGCGCGGGACATCCTGCACCGCAATCACGCTCGACCCCGCGGCTTCGGCCGCGTCCGCCATCTGCTTGAGTGCACCCGCGCCGCCGCGGTTCCAGATCAGGTCGTCCGGCAGGACCACGGCGAATGGCTGGTCGCCGACGATTGCCTTCGCGCACAGCACCGCATGCCCCAAGCCGAGCGCTTCGGCCTGGGTGACGAAGACCGCCCGCACATGCGGCGGCAGCACGTTGCGGATCAGGCCCAACTGCTCTGACTTGCCCGAACGCTCGAGCTTCTGCTCGAGCTCGTAGGCCTTGTCGAAATAGTCGGCAACTGCGTGCTTGTACCGGTTGGTGATGAAGACCAAGGTGTCGCAGCCCGCTTCGACAGCTTCGTCAACGGCGTACTGGATCAGCGGCTTGTCGACGATTGGCAGCATCTCCTTCGGCACCGTCTTCGTGGCGGGAAGGAAGCGGGTACCGAGCCCTGCAACCGGAAAGACTGCAGTGCGAATGCGGGTCTGCTTTGGAGCGGGAGACATCAAACCTTCCTGACGCTACGGGTGGGAAATGCGACCACGGTAGAGGCCGGTTGTTGCACGCCATGCGCGCCAATCGGCTCGAATTCCGGCACCGCGGCGCGCAATTGCAGTTTCAACGCTTCGACGTCGTAACGGCCACTCGCTTCACGCAGTTGCGCGATCGCGTTTTCAATGGTCTGGGCAGCCACTTGGCGCGGCTCAGCCTGGAGGATCTTCGGGTGCGCGGTCGGGCGATAGCGCTCGTCCGCGTGGAACAGCGTCTCGTGCAGTTTCTCGCCCGGTCGCAGGCCGGTGTAAACGATGGCGATATCACGGCCGGGCTGTTTCCCGGCGAGACGGATCATCTGTTCCGCCAGCATGCGGATCGGTACCGGCTCGCCCATGTCCAGCGTGTAGATCGCTTCGTGCGTGCCGATCGCGGATGCCTGCAGGATCAGTTGGCAGGCCTCGGGAATCGTCATGAAGAAGCGAGTCACTTCCGGATCCGTCACGGTGACCGGGCCGCCCATGCGGATCTGCTCGCGGAACAGCGGCACGACGCTCCCGGCGGAATCAAGCACATTGCCGAAGCGGACTGTGACGAAGCGGGTGGAGCGGTGGTCGGCCAGCGACTGGCAGGTCATCTCCGCCAATCGCTTGGTGGCGCCCAGCACGTTCACCGGGTCCACCGCCTTGTCGGTGGAAATAAGTACGAACGTGCCCACGCCATGCTCGCGGCATGCGTGCGCGACCGTACTCGTCGCCAGCACATTGTTGCGCACGGCTTCGCGCAGTTGCGCTTCCAGCAGCGGTACCTGCTTGTATGCCGCGGCATGGAACACCGCGTCGGGCTCGGTGGTCGCCAGAGCGTGGCCGATGAGTGCGGCGTCGCCGCAATCTCCCAACAGAGGAACGCATTCGATGTCCGGGAAGTCGCGACGAAGCGTGGCCTCGGTCGTCGTCAACGCGATTTCGTCGATCTCGATCAGCACGATCCTGCGCGCGCCATGCCGGGCACATTGGCGGCACAACTCGGAACCGATCGAGCCACCAGCACCTGTCACCAGCACAGTACGCGCGCCCAGCCACCCGCGGATCGACTTCCAATCGGGCAATACGGGCTTGCGCCCGAGCAGGTCCTCGATCGCCACTTCCTTGAGCTCGCCCGGAAGCGAACGGCCTTCCAGTACGTCCTGGAGCCGGGGGACCATGCGGAACGGCAGTCCGGTGCGCTCGCAAGCTGCCAGCACACGCTGCATTGCCACTGCATCGGCCGAAGGCATGGCGATGACGAGGAGCTTGGCTGCGGTTTCCCGCGCAATCTCGGCGACGTCCTGGACGGTGCCGAGCACGGGTACACCCTGCACCTTGCTGCCGCGCAGAACGGAAGCGTCGTCAAGGAAGCCCACGGGTTGGTAGTTGCCGACGCGCCTCAGGTCGCGGACCAGTGCCTCGCCGGCGCGCCCTGCTCCGAGGATCAGGGTGCGAACGTTGCCCTCGCGTCCCCGACCTTCGACGCGGCTGTCCTTCCAGGCGCGGTAAAGCAGTCGCGGCGCGCCGAGCAAGGCCATCAGCGCGAGCGGATAGAGCACCAGCACGGTGCGGGGCACCATGTCGAGGCGGTTGTACAGGAACAGCCCCAGCAGGATCGCGAAGAGGCCGAGCACGCTCGCCTTCACGATATTCCAGAGGTCGGGGACGCTGGCGAATCGCCAAAGGCCGCGGTAGAGCCCGATCTGCCAGAACACGAGGCCCTGCGCGGCCAGCACCAAGGCGATTTCCGTGCTCCAGAGCGACGTTTCAGGTGGATTGCTGACCATGCCCCAGCGCAGCCGGTGCAGGCACTGCCAGACCACCCAGACCATCATCAGGTCGTGCAGCACCACGGCCTGGCGCGGCAGCAGGCTCTTCCATCGTTCGAACCAGGAACTCATTTCCTGCCCTTCCCTTTCGCCGCTGCCTGCGGCTCGATTGTCGGACCTGTTGAATAGGAGTGTTGCAGCCAACCCCAGAGGGCGACCGTCGTTCCCAGCCAGACCGCGCACCAGATCGCCATCTGCCTCTCGTCCACCGCCCCCAACCGCCAAGCCAGCCACCAGGCACCAGCGGTCCAGCCTGCGTACACCAATGTCACGATTGTGTGAGTTCCTGCACCTGTCGCCCAGCGCTGGTAGGCATGCTGGGCGTGGGCGCTCCACCAACGCTCGCCGCGAAACACCCGGCGCGCCAGGGTCAGGCCGCTGTCGATCAGGAAGGCCGACAAGGGCAGCAGCAACAGCAGGCCGCGCGAGGTTCCGGTGGCGATGGCGATGACCAGCAGGCACGCCAAGGCGAATCCAAGCGCCCCGCTGCCCACGTCGCCCAGGAAGATGCGAGCTCGCGGGAAATTGAACGGCAGGAATCCCAGGCAGGCGGCAGCCAGCGCCAGCGCCAGCCAGGACCAGCCACTGCCGATCACAAACGCCAACCCAAGCGCGACCAGCACCGCCTGGGTCGCGGCGATGCCATTGATGCCGTCCATGAAGTTCCAGACGTTGGTGAGCACCATCACTGCCGCGAAGGCCAGCACGGCGATCCCAATGCTTCCCCAGGTTCCCGCAACGGCCAGCGCGAACAGGCTTGCCGCGAGCGCCTGTACGGCCAAACGCAACCACGGGGACAGCGGCCGGTGGTCATCGGCCATTCCGATCCCCGCAATCAGCGACAACCCCGTCAGGAATCCGACGACCAGGACGATCTGTTGTGGGTTTCGCCAACCGATCACGCAGCCGGCGATCAACAGCGAGATGACCACGGCGACGCCTCCGCCGCGCGGCGTCGGCACTTCGTGGCTGCGGCGCTCGCCCGGGTGGTCGATCAGGTCACGCTCGATGGCGTACTTCCGCGCCAGCCAGGTTCCGACCAAGCCGATCGCGAAATGCAGGAAGAGCCAAAGGAGCATCGGCTCAAACCACCGCGTAATTCAGCAGCGGCTTGACGGTGCCCCACTCCTTGCAACTCGGGCATTGCCAGTGGTGGCTGCGCGCGCCGAACCCGCAGCGGGTGCAGCGGTAGCTCGGGTTGCGCACCAGCAGCTGGTCGGTGATGTGCTTTAGATCGTGCAGCGTCGCCAGCGGATCGGCCTGCTCCGCCAGCGTGAGGTCGATCAGCGCGGCCTCGCCACGCACCGAGGGGCGATCCTTGAGTTGGCGCGCCAGGTAGGCACGAGCGGCTGAAACGCCTTCATCGGCTTCGACCATCTGGGTGAGTGCAAGCACCGGCGAAATGCCGCGATAGTGCTCGCACATCTCCGCCAGGAAAGCCCTGGCACCCGGGTGATCGCCTGCGCGTTCGTACGCCGGCAGCAACGAGGGCAATATTTCGGGGAGGTAGTCCGGATCAGCCCTGGCCACCCGCTCGAATGCGCGGATTGCGCCGGGATCGTTGCCGGCATCCAGTTCGATGCGGCCTTCGATCATGCCCGCGCGCACGGAGTTCGCGTCGGCTTCGTAGGCACGGGCCACCGCCGCTCGCGAGGCATCGGTGTCGCCCGAGGCACGCTGGCGCTCGGCCACCTCGCATTCGAACTGAGCGATCAACTTTCCCATCGCCTCGCCCGTGGCGGCCTCGTAGCGGCGCGCGTTCTCGATCGCCTTGTCCCAGTCGCGCTCCGACTGGTAGATCCCGATCAGGTGCTTAAGTGCGAGCGGGGCCATGTCCAGGGCCACGAGATCGCTGAAGACGGTCTCCGCGCGATCCAGCAGACCCGAGCGCATGTAATCCTCGCCCAGCGCCAGCAGCGCCTGTACCTTCTGCTGGTCGCTCAGGCCGGGCCGCTGCACCAGCGCCTGATGAAGGCGAATCGCTCGATCGACCTCGCCACGACGGCGGAAGAGATGTCCGAGCGCGACCTGCGTCTCGAAGGTGTCCTTGTCGAGTTCGGCGATGTGCAGGAACAACTCGATGGCCTTGTCCGGCTGCTCGTTGAGCAGGTAGTTGAGCCCGCGGAAGTAGGTCATGGACAACTTGCTGACCTGGCTGTCGCTATGGCGCTCACCGCCGCGGCGGCCGATCACCCAGCCGCTGATCGCGGCAATCGGCAGAAGAAGGAAGAACCAGAACCACTCGTTGATGAATTCCATCGTCAGGTTCCAGTGTTGGCCGGGGAAACGACTTGACGCTCAATGCGTGCAAGCCGGCGCCGCAGTGGCAGGGCGACGCTCGCAGCAATGGCGAGCCCGCCGATCAGGACGCCAAGCAACAGCGCGACGAGCATGGCGACGCCCAGGGTTGTCGGGATGCGCACGGCACCCAGGTCGACGATGGTCGCTTCGCGGTTGAGCGCACCTACCACCGCGCCCAGCGCGATGCACGCGATTGCAACCAGCAGGCGGATTACGCGCATGACGCCCTCCGAACGGCCCTTGTCGTCATCGAATTAGCTTAACGGACGCAAGGCGCCGGCGCGATGCGCAATCGCGGTCGATTGATGCGAGCGCATCGGAAATCCCCGTGCCGCGCGGACGTGCCGCCGGACGTGCCGCTGTCAATCGTTCTCTTCGACCGGGGTCACGCCGCTGACGCGCTCTCGCAATTCCTTGCCCGGCTTGAAGTGCGGAACGTGCTTGCCAGGCAAAGCTACCGACTCGCCGGTCTTCGGGTTGCGGCCCAGGCGAGGCGGACGGAAATGGAGGGAGAAACTGCCGAAGCCGCGGATCTCGATCCGCTCTCCGCTGGAGAGCGCGCCGCCCATCATTTCGAGCAGTGCCTTTACCGCCAGATCCACGTCGTCGCCTTTCAGGTGCGCCTGACGCTGCGACAGGATCTCGATCAGTTCGGACTTGGTCATGACGTGGCTTCGCTCCCCTGACTTCCGGGCGGACGCACCCCACTGCGCCCTCCTCTTTCGATCCGGACCGGGCCGGATCGTCTTACAGACCGAAGGCGACCCGGCATGCCGGGCCGCCCTCGTTGTTTCAACAACTTACCTCAACAGGGGCGATTACTCGCCCTTGTTGCCGAGCTGTTCGCGCAGCAGCGCGCCCAGCTTGGTGGTGCCACTGGAAGCATCGGCCGCCGCACGGTTGTAATCGGCCAGCGCCTCGGCCTGCTCGGCCTGGTCCTTCGCCTTGATCGACAGCTGCATGCTGCGACCCTTGCGGTCCGTGCCGACGATCTTGGCTTCGATTTCGTCGCCGACCTTCAGCACCTTGCTGGCATCGTCCACGCGCTCGTTCGAGATATCGCGCGCAGAGACGTAGCCTTCGATGCCGCCGTCGAGTTCGACGGTTGCGCCCTTGGCGTCGACTTCCTTCACGATGCCCTTGACGATCGAGCCCTTGGCGTTGGTCGCCACGTACTGACCCATCGGGTCCTGTTCCAGCTGCTTGACGCCGAGCGAGATGCGTTCGCGCTCCGGATCGACGGCCAGCACCACGGCTTCCAGCGTGTCGCCCTTCTTGTAGTTGCGCACGACGTCTTCGCCGGTGGTGTTCCAGCTGATGTCGGACAGGTGCACCAGGCCGTCGATACCGCCGTCCAGGCCGATGAAGATGCCGAAGTCGGTGATCGACTTGATCTGGCCCGAAACCTTGTCGCCCTTCTTGTGCAGGACGGAGAAGGTCTCCCACGGATTCGAGGTGACCTGCTTCATGCCCAGCGAGATGCGGCGACGCTCTTCGTCCACGTCGAGGACCATGACCTGCACTTCGTCGCCGACCTGCACGATCTTCGACGGGTTGACGTTCTTGTTGGTCCAATCCATTTCGGAGACGTGCACCAGGCCTTCGACGCCCGGCTCGATCTCGACGAACGCGCCGTAATCGGTGACGTTGGAGACCTTGCCGAACACGCGGGTGTTGGCCGGGTAACGGCGGGCGATGTTGTCCCACGGATCCTCGCCAAGCTGCTTGAGGCCGAGGCTGACGCGGTTGCGCTCGCGGTCGTACTTGAGCACGCGGACGTCGAGTTCCTGGCCGACTTCGACCACTTCGCTCGGGTGACGCACGCGCTTCCAAGCCATGTCGGTGATGTGCAGCAGGCCATCGATGCCGCCGAGGTCGACGAACGCGCCGTAATCGGTGAGGTTCTTGACCACACCCTTCAGCACGGCGCCCTCGACCAGCTTCTCAAGCAGCTGCTCGCGCTCTTCCGAATGTTCGCTCTCGACCACCGCACGGCGGGAGACGACGATGTTGTTGCGCTTGCGGTCGAGCTTGATGAGCTTGAACTCGAGTTCCTTGCCCTCGAGGTAGGACGAGTCGCGCACCGGGCGCACGTCGACCAGCGAACCGGGCAGGAAGCCGCGGACGTCCTTGATGTCGACGGTGAAACCGCCCTTGACCTTGCCGCTGATGCGGCCGGTGATCGTGGCGTTGGCCTGGAGAGCTTCTTCCAGCTCGTCCCACACCATCGAACGCTTGGCCTTCTCGCGCGACAGCACTGTCTCGCCGAAGCCGTTCTCGATCGAGTCGAGGGCGACCTTGACTTCGTCGCCGATGCCCACGTCGATTTCGCCAGCGTCGTTCCGGAACTGTTCGATCGGCACGATGCCTTCGGACTTGAGGCCGGCGTTGATCACCACGACGTCGCCGCGGACATCCACGACGGTGCCGATGACGATGGAGCCCGGCTTCAGCTTGGCCAGATTGGTCTGGCTCTGTTCAAACAGTTCGGCAAATGATTCGGTCATTGAAAATTACTCGGTTGAACACACGGGTCGCAGACGGGGGACATGACACTGATCCGGCGACCCACCCGTTGTGCGGTACGAGGATTCGTACCAGTGGATGGAACCCCAACGCACCATGCGATGGGAGTTGTATCTGCCGCGAAAGACGATTCGCTCAGTGCTTCGGCAACAAGGCCAGCACCTGCTCGACGACCGTTTCGATCCCGAGTCCGGTGGTGTCGATGCGGACGGCGTCATCGGCCGGTCGCAACGGCGCCACGGCACGCTGGGCGTCACGGGCGTCACGGGCGAGGATCTCCCGCAGCAGACCGCTCAATGTAACGGAAACTCCTTTTTCCATCAACTGCTTATAGCGTCTTTCTGCCCTTTCCTCCGCACTGGCGGTCAGGAACACCTTGTGGGAGGCGTCGGGGAAGATCACCGTACCCATGTCCCGCCCGTCGGCGACCAACCCCGGGGATTGGCGGAACACCCGCTGGCGATCCTTCAGCGCGGCGCGCACCTCCGGGATAGCCGCGATGGCCGAGGCGGCGGCGCCGGCCGTCTCAGTGCGCAGTTCGTCGGTCGCATCCACGCCGTTGACCACTACCCGTAGCTCGCTGCCCACCTCCCGAAACTCGATCCGGGTGTCAAAGGTGCAGCGGACCAAGGCGGCATGATCATCGAGGTCGACGCCCTCCCAGCCAGCAGCCACCCCGACGGCCCTGTACAGGGCGCCCGAATCCAGGTAATGCCAGCCCAGTCGCTGGGCGACGAGGCGGCTGATGGTGCCCTTTCCGGAGCCGGAGGGGCCGTCGATGGTCAGTACGGGAATGGGGTCGCTCATCCGTTCATTATGCCGACGCGGGCGAGCCCAATCCCGCGCGCCGACCCGTGGCGCCTCCTTCGCCGGTGCAACCACTTGATCCGCCGGCAATTTGTCCTCTAGAATTGCGGGCTTCGTTTCGCTCCACCCGTCTTTCACCCATTTCGTCCGAGGTCTCTGTCATGAAGGTCCTGTCCTCCCTGAAGTCGGCGAAGGCCCGTCACCGCGACTGCAAGGTCGTTCGCCGCCGTGGCAAGGTCTTCGTGATCTGCAAGTCGAACCCGCGCTTCAAGGCTCGCCAGCGCTAAGCGCCAGCGTTCCAGGTTCGACGAAAAGGCCGCCGCAAGGCGGCCTTTTGCGTTTCCGGCAAGGGCCGCCGGCGTGCAAAACCGTGACGGCGTCTTGCTGCCGACTTCTGCACGCTTGTGCGTACAATCGCCCGTCCACTGGGGAGTGCCACGCTATGAATGCCCGTATTGCCGCCATTCCGATGTTCGCCCTCCTGGCCCTGGCCGGCGCTGCTTCGGCCCAGACCGAGACCCAGCCCGCCGAAGTCGAGACCCAGCCTGCTGCAGTCGAGACCCAGCCGGCCACTACCGAGGTCCAGACCAGCACGCTGCTCATCGAGCGCGTACAAGAAGAAAACAAGGCGAGCATGCCGGTCCGCGGCCAGACCATGGCCCAGGTCGAATCCAAGTACGGCGCGCCGTCGGAAAAGCTCGACCCGCGCGGCGGCCAGAAGCGCCAGTGGCCGATGATCAATCGCTGGGTCTATCCGGCCTTCACGGTGTACTTCGAGAAGAGCAAGGTAATCGACGTCGTCGCCAACAAGGCCGATGCGCAGGAAATCGGCCCGAAACCGCCGATCAAGTAATTCGCATCCCCGCGCGACGGGGACAAAACTCATGAATCATCCGACGGCGGGTATCATCTCCCGCCGTTTTTATTGCCCCAATACCCAATGAATCCTGCCCCTCCTCGCTTCCCCGCGGAATGGGAACCGCAGTCCGCGGTCCTGATTGCCTGGCCCCATGCCGAAACCGACTGGGCCGAACGCCTGGGCGAAGTCGAGGAAACCTACATTGCCCTGGTCGCCGCCATTACCCGCTTCCAGCCGGTAGTGATCTGCGTCGCCGATGACGACCTGCAAACCTACGCGGAAGCGCGCCTGCGCTCTGCGCGGGTGGACCTGTCGCGCGTGCGCTTCGTGCCGGCCGAATACGACGACACCTGGCTGCGCGATTCCGGCCCGATCTCGTTGCCCGACGGCAGCGGCTTCCGCCTGCTGGATTTCCGCTTTACCGGCTGGGGCGGGAAATTCGAGGCCAGTCGCGACGACCAGTTGATCGAGCGCCTCGATGGATTGCGACTGTTTGTCAACAGTTCACGCCAACCGATTGATTTTGCTTTGGAAGGCGGGGCCATCGAGACCGACGGCGACGGCACCTTGCTGAGCACCTGGCAATGCCTGCACGAGCGCCATCCGGATGCCTCCCGCGAGGAGATCACCCGTAAGCTGGCCGGCTGGCTGCATCAGGACCGCGTGCTGTGGCTCGACCACGGCTACCTGGAAGGTGACGACACCGATGCGCATATCGACACCCTCGCCCGCTTTGCCGCACCCGACGCCATCGTCTTCCAGGCCTGCGACGATCCGGCCGACTCGCATTACCCCGAGCTCAAGGCGATGGCCGACGAGATCGCCGCCCTGCGCACCCGCGACGGCCAGCCGTACCGGTTGTTCCCCCTGCCGTGGGCCAAGCCGGTGATCGACGGAGGCCGTCGACTGGCGGCGAGCTATGCCAACTTCCTGATCATCAATGGCGCGGTGCTGATGCCGGGCTACGGCGATCCGGCCGACGCAGAGGCGCAGGCGGTGCTTGCGCAGGCCTTCCCGGACCGCGAGATCATCGCGGTCCCCTGCCGCCCACTGATCTGGCAGAACGGCAGCCTGCACTGCATCACCATGCAGCTGCCGGCGGGCCTTGTGGCCTAGCAATTCCGCTCGTGCGGAACGCACGTCCTGCACCCATCCGGCGCACGAGGGGCAAACCCGCCGTGCGCATCGCGCCGACTACAATCGCGCCAGCCATTTAGGGAGCCGCATCGGTCATGAAGAAAACCAGCCTGCCCGTTGCCCTGGTCCAGGAGCGAAACCACGGCGATGCCGATGCCAACCTGACGGTCATCGAGGCCCGCGTCGCGGAGGCGGCCAAACGTGGCGCGCGACTGGTCCTGCTGCAGGAACTGCACAACGGCCCCTACTTCTGCCAGCACGAGAGCGTCAGCGAATTCGACCTCGCCGAGACCATCCCCGGCCCCAGCACGGAACGCCTGGGACGACTCGCCAAGCAGCATGGGGTGGTGCTGGTCAGCTCGCTGTTCGAGAAGCGCGCGACGGGCCTCTACCACAACACGGCAGTGGTCTTTGAGAAGGACGGTTCGACGGCGGGCAAGTACCGCAAGATGCATATCCCCGACGATCCGGGCTTCTACGAGAAGTTCTATTTCACTCCGGGCGATATCGGTTTCGAACCGATCAACACCTCGGTCGGGCGCCTCGGCGTGATGGTCTGCTGGGACCAGTGGTACCCCGAGGGCGCGCGCCTCATGGCGCTGGCCGGGGCGGAGCTGCTGCTGTACCCGACCGCGATCGGCTGGGACCCGGATGATGCCCAGCCCGAGAAGGATCGCCAGCGCAACGCCTGGATCCTCAGCCATCGCGGCCACGCGGTCGCCAACGGCCTGCCGGTGCTTTCCTGCAACCGCATCGGCCATGAGGCCTCGCCCTTGGGCACCTCCGGGATCCAGTTCTGGGGCTCGAGCCATGTGCTCGGCCCGCAGGGCGAATTCCTGGCCGAAGCCGGCCAGAACGAGCCGGAAATCCTGATGTGCGAAATCGACATGGAGCGCAGCGAGCATGTCCGCCGGATCTGGCCGTTCCTGCGCGATCGCCGCATCGATGCCTACGGCGACCTGCTGAAGCGCTATCGCGACTGACGCCCAGCCGACCGACGAACGGCAGAATAAAAACGAACGGTCGTGCTATCTTCGCTGCCGTGAACGCATTGACGGCAACTACCAAGGGCGCAGCAACCCGCGACGCGATCGTCGAACGCGCATACGAAATGGCGCGTCTCTCGGGCGTGGAAGGCCTCTCCATCGGCCCGCTGGCCCAAGCGGTGGGGATGTCCAAGAGTGGCGTGTTCGCCCACTTCGGCTCGCGCGAGGAACTGCAATTAGCGGTCATCGAATCCGCGGCCACGCGCTTCGGCGAGGCCGTCCTGGGCCCGGCGCTCGCGCAGCCGAGAGGGCTGCCGCGCCTGCGCGCGATCATGCACAACTGGTTCGAGTGGGTCCGCTCCACCAACCGCGGTGGCTGCGTGCTGATGAGCTCGGTCACCGAATACGACGACCGGCCCGGCCCGCTGCACGACCAGGTCGCGCGCAATGAAGCCCGCTGGCGCGATGTACTGCGTCGCGCCATCGAACTCGCGATCGACTGCGGCCACCTTCGCCCCGGCGACAGCGAGCAGTACGCCTTCGAGCTCTACGCGATTCCGCTGACCGTCCACCACCAGTCCGGGCTGTTCGGGTACGACCACGCCCGCGCCTTGGGCGAACGCGCCGTCGAGCGCTGGTTCGCCGCCAACTCCGCCTGATCTCCCACGAGGTATCCGCCATGGCCGCCGTCACGTCCAATCGCTCGCCTTCGATTAGCACGATCGTTCGTAATGTTTTGCCGCTGTATGCGGTTCGACTCGAGTTCCTGTTCGGCGCCTGGTTCGCGCCTGAAGTGGTGGTCCGCAAGGCCGCCCGGCTGTTCACGAAACCGTTCGCGTCGTCACGCGCGCGCGCCTTGGCCGCGCCAACCTTCGACGCCGCCGAACTGGAACTCGAGATCGACGGCACCCGCATCCACGCCTACGTCTGGGGCGATCCCCACCAGCAGCCGTACGTGTTGTTCGCGCACGGTTGGTCCAGCCATGGCACGCGCATCGCGTCGTGGCTCAAACCGCTGCGTGACGCGGGCTATGCCGTGGTTGCCTTCGACCAGGCCGCACACGGGCGAAGCGGGGGCATGTATACGACCCTGCCCGACTTCACCTGTCACCTGCTTGCGGTCGCCCGCCATTTCGGCCCTGCGGCCGCCGTAATCGGACACTCGCTTGGCGGTGCGGCCAGCGCGCTGGCCCTGGCGCGTGGACTACAGGCGGAACGCGCGATCCTGATTGCCCCCGCCGCCGATCCGCTCGCGGCGGTTGAACGCTTTTCGCGCTTCGTGTGGCTGGCTGGCTATCTGGGCCGGCGCATGTTCGCGCGCTTCGAGCAGGCCATGCGCTTTGATGCCGACGACCTGCAGGCGCACAACAACGCGCCCAGGATCGGCAGGCCGGCGCTGATCGTGCACGACGTCGAGGATCGCGAAGTGCCATGGTCCGAAGGCGAGCGTTACGCACGCTTCTGGCATGAATCGCGGCTGCTGAGCACCCAGGGCCTCGGCCACAACCGCATCGCTGACGATCCCGGCGTGATCGCGGCGGCCATGCGTTTCCTGCGTGGCGAGACGGTCGGCGAACGCGTGGTCTCCAGCCCCAACCTGCCCTACGGTTTTGCCTGAACCGACGTTCCCGCAGGAGGGCGTCCACGCGGACAGCGGCACGGCGGAACGACTATGCTGCGCGGCCGCCGGTAGAAATGCCGGCGTTCCGCCGCAAGCCAGATCCGTGATGACCGCTGAAGCCTCCGCAACTCCCGACGCCTTCCTCGCCACGCAGCCGCACGCCATCGTCGAACGTGACGGTGTCCGCTACACCCTGCTGGGAACCGCACATGTGTCGCGCGCCAGCATCGACGCGGTCAAGGAAGCCATCGGCACCGGCCGCTTCGACGCCGTCGCGGTCGAACTCGACCCGCCGCGCCTGCAGGCGTTGACCGATCCGGAGGCGCTGGCGAAGCTCGACCTGATCCAGGTGATCCGCACCGGGCGCGTGGCCATGTTTGCCGCCAACCTCGCGCTCTCGGCCTACCAGCGCCGCCTCGCCGAGCAACTCGGCATCGAGCCGGGCGCGGAACTCAAACAGGCCGTGCTGGAGGCGCGCGAGCGCAACCTGCCCGTCCACCTGATCGATCGCGAGGTCGGCCTGACCTTCAAGCGCGCCTCGGCCAAGCTCGGCTTCTGGGGCAGGATGAAGCTCGGCAGCGGCCTGGTCGCCAGTCTCTTCGCCGACGATGAAGTCGGCGCCGAAGACATCGAGAAGCTCAAGCAGGGCGACATGCTGGAAGCCAGTTTCAGTGAGTTCGCCAGCAGCAGCCCCGAGCTTTACGAAAGCGTGATCGCCGAGCGCGACCGCTACATGGCCGCGCGCCTGCGCGAGACCAGCGGCGATGCACGCGAAGTGCTGGCCGTGGTCGGCGCAGGACATCTCCAAGGCCTGGCCCGGCACCTGCGCGAGGAAACCCGCGATCCCGAAGCCTTGCGCACCGAACTGGAAACGGTGAAGGCCAAGCGCCGCGTGCCGTGGGTGACCCTGGCGATCATGGCGCTGATTCTTACCGGCATCGGCTGGGGCTTCTGGCACGGCGGCTGGGCGGTCGGCGCGGATCTGCTGAAGCAGTGGGTGATGTTCACCGCCGGCTTCGCTGCCCTGGGCTGCATCCTGGCCGCGGGCCATCCGCTCAGCGTGCTCGGTGCCGCGCTCGTCGCGCCGCTGAAGCCATTCCGTCCCGGCGTGCCCACCGGCGCGGTCACCGCGCTGATCGAGGCGCAACGTCGCAAGCCCGCTTATGGCGACTTCCTCGCCCTGCGTGAAGACGCGCAGACGCTCCGCGGCTGGTACCGCAATCGCGTCGCGCGCGTGGTGCTGAATTTCCTGCTCACCAATTTCGGCACCATGATCGGTGTCTGGCTGGCGGGACTTCGGATCGCCGCCAAGCTCGCGGCCTGAAGCCTCCTGGCACCGACCACAAAAAAGCCGGGCTCTCGCGAGTCCGGCTTTTTGCTTGTGGCGACTGCCCGGAACCGGCCGATGGCTACTCCGCGCTGATCGCCGTCACCGACGCACCCGGCAGCGTTGCGTCCCGCTTGCCGCGTGCTCGGGCGATGGTGCGGGTGGTGCCCGCACGCAGGTCGTCGAGCATCGCGTAGATCGTCGGCAGGAACAGCAGGCTGACGACTGTCGAGAACGCCAGGCCACCAGCGATCGCACGGGCCATCGGGTAGTACGCAGGACCATTGCCGCCCATCTGCGTGCCGCCGATCGCGATCGGCACCATCGCCAGGATCGCCGTGCCCATGGTCATCAGGATCGGACGCAGTCGTTCCTTGCTGCCCTCGACCAGCGCCTCGGTCCGCGACAGGCCGCGGCGGCGCAGGTTGTTGATGTGCTCGATCATCACGATGCCGTTGTTCACGACCACGCCCATCAACACCAGGATGCCGATGAAGGCCATGATGTTGAACTCGGTGCCCGTGAGCCAGAACAGCCAGAACACGCCGAACACGGAGAACAGCACGCCGCTCATGATCGCCGATGGGAACAGCAGAGACTCGAACACCGCGGCCATCACGATGTAGATCAGGATCAGCGCGATGAACAGGTTGAAGAACATCTGCTTCATCGCCTCGTCGTCGTCGCCGAAGCCGCCGCCTTCGAAGGTGTAGCTGTAGCCCGCCGGGAACGAGACCGACTTGAGCACCTCCTCGATGGCCTTGCGTGCATCCGGCATGGTGACCTTGTCCGGCAACCCGGCCGTGATGGTCAGCGTGGTCTGGCGATTGGCCCGCTTGATCGACGTCGCGGCCGGCCGGACTTCGACATCGACCATGGCCAGCAGAGGCACGTTGCGGCCGTCCGGGGCGCGCACGGTGAACGAGGCGATGTCCTCGACGCCGTACTTGTCCGCGCCGGCGAACCGCACCCATACCGGCACTTCGCTTTCACCGCGGCGGAACTCGCGCAACGGCGCACCGCGCAGGGCCAGGCCTACGAACTGCGACACCTGCTGGGCGCTGAAGCCGAAGGCGGCCGCGCGTTCGCGGTCGACGCGTACGTTGAGCTCGCTATTGGTATCGCCGATGTCGACGCGGACGTCGCGCAGTTCCTTGCGCTTGGCCAGGATCGGCACGATGTCGCGCCCCAGGTCTGCGAGCGTCTGGGTGGAATCGCCGACCAGGAACACCTGGGCCTTCTGGCCCGGCCCACCGCCACCGCCCGGCCCGCCCTGGTCGCCGGCGCCGATCGTGGCGCGCGCCGACTTCGGCAGTTCCTTGCTGATGGTGTCGACCAGCGGCTTGATCGCACCGGCGTTGTCGTCGAAGGTGACGCGCGTACCGGCGAAACCCTGCTCGCTGTACCAGGAATAGACCTGCTGGATGTGGAAGCGCTTGCGGTTGGCGTCGAAGAACGCCTCCACGCGCTGGACCTCGTCCGACATCTGTTCCTTGGTGTAGCTGCCGTTCCACTGGTAGTAGAACTCGGTCTCCTTGCCCTGCTCGCCGCCGAACATGTTCACCTTGGTCAGCTTCATCGGCACGAAGCTGACGAGGATGATCAGGATGATGCCGAGGATGCTCTTGCCGCGATGCTCCAGCGTCCAGCGCAGGAAACGGGCATAGCCTCGTTGCAGGCGCGGAATCAGGCCACCTTCGCTGCGGATCGCCGGGGGCGTCTTGAGACGGGCGGAAATCATCGGGATGAGGCTGACCGCCACCAGCCACGACGCCAGCAGCGACACCGAGATGGTGATCGCGATCTGCGACATGTAGATGCTGATGAAGTTGCGGTCGCCGAACAGGTTCGGCACGAACACGATGCAGTGGCAGAGCGTGCCCGCCGACAGCGCGATTGCTACATGGCGCGTGCCCAGGATCGAGGCCAGCCGCGGCTGGTCCGGCATCTTCTCGCGTTCCTGGTAGATGCTTTCGACCACCACCACGGCGTTGTCCACGAGCATGCCGACGGCCAGCAGCAATCCCATCATCGAGAGGATGTTGAGGGTCACGCCGGTGAAGTACATGAAGCCCAGCGTCATCACGAAGCAGATCGGGATCGCGAGGGTCACCATCAGCGTCGACGGCCAGTGGCGCAGGAAGAAGAACAGCACCGCGATCGACAGCAGCAGGCCGATGCCGCCGGCCTCGGCCAGCTCCAGCAGCGACTTGGTCACGTTCTCGCCCTGGTCCTCGATGATCTTGACCTGGACACCCTGCAGTTCCGGCTCCTTCTGGATCGCCTTGACCTCGTTCAGCGCGTTCTTCGAGACATCGACGAGGTTGGCGTTGCGCTCCTTGAAGATGTCCAGGCCCACGGCAGGATGGCCATCGAGCCGGCGTCCCATGTCCATGCGCGCAGGCTTCAGGCGGACATCGGCGATGTCACCCAGCCGCACGCCCTTGGCGACGACCAGGTCGCGCAACTGCTGCAGGTCGGTGAGCTCGCCCACGGGCTGCACGCGCAGGCGACGCCCGCCGTCCTCGATCTCGCCGGCGGACACCGAGAAGTTCAGTGCCTGCAGGCTCTTGGTGAGGTCGTTCAGGCCGATGCCGTGCGCGGTCAGCCGGTCCGGCTGGATCGCCACCTCGACTTCGTTCGCCGGTGCGCCGGAGATCTCCACGCGGGCCACGCCGGGAATGCGTTCCAGGCGGCGCTTGAACTCGCGTTCGATCAGGTCATAGGCATTGACGAGGTTCTGCGACTGGCTGGCCAGGCGCACGCGCAGCACGGGCTGGTCCGTGGTGGAGAACTTGAAGACGAAGTAGCGCTGCAGGTCGGTCGGCAGGTCCTCGCGGATGGCGTCGATGCGCTCGCGCGCTTCCGACGCCGCGATTGCGACATCGCGGTTCCAGTCCTTGAACTGCATGAAGACCTGCGCGCCGTCCGCCTTGGCCTCCGAGTCCATGCGCTTGATGCCGCTCATGGTCGACATCGCCTCTTCGACCGGGCGCAGCACGGTGCGCTCGACTTCCTCCGGCGTCGAACCGGCATACGGCAGCTGCACGAAGATGAAGGGCGGCGAGACCTCGGGGAACGCCTCCAGCGGGAGGCGTACCGCGGCAATCAGGCCGACGACGAACAGCGACACGAAGAACATGATCGCCGTGACGGGACGCTTGATGCTCAGCTCTGCGACGCTCATGCGGCTTCGCTCCCGCTGATGACGGTTGAAGGGAGGGAGGCGTACGCAATCATCCTGCCGCCTCCGGATCCGCATCGATCGCGGCTTCGGTCTCGGCCTTCTCGCGGCGCGCACGCAGTCCGCGTTCGCGGTAGTAGGCGTCGGCGCGGCGGTCCAGCAGGTCGTATACGACCGGGATCACGACCAGCGTCAGCATGGTCGACACCAGCAGGCCACCGATCACGGTGATCGCCATCGGCGAGCGGACTTCCGCACCTTCGCCGAACGCGAGCGCCAGCGGCAGGAAGCCGAACAGCGTGCACGTGGTGGTCATGATGATCGGGCGCAGTCGCGAGCGAGCGCCCTCGATCAGGGCATCACGCTTGGCCACGCCGTCCTCGCGCAGCTGGTTGACCTTGTCGATCAGGATGATCGCGTTCTTCACCACCAGGCCGACCAGCAGGATCAGGCCGATGAACACCACCACCGAGACCGGGGAACGCGTCAGCAGCAGCGCGAGCACCGCGCCGACCAGGGCCAGCGGGATGGTGAAGAGGATGACGAACGGATGCAGCAGCGACTCGAACTGCGAGGCCATCACCAGGTAGACCAGGAACACCGCCAGCCCGAAGGCGAACATCAGCGACTTGACCGACTCGTCCAGCTCCTCGCCCTGGCCGCCGATGTGCATGCGGACGTCGGCGCCGAGCGGCTGGTCGTCGACCATCTGCTGCACTTCCTGGACGGCACCGCCCAGGTCGATGTCGCGCAGGTTGGCCGACACGATGGCCACGCGCACCTGGTCGGCGCGGTGGATCTCGCTGGGCCCGGTGGTCGCAATCACGTCGGCGACGGAATCGAGCGTCACCGGACGTGAACTGCCCGGGTTGACGATCAGGTGGCGGATGCTGTCGACCGAGGCGCGATCGGACTCCTGCGCACGGACCAGCACGTCGATCTTGCGGTCGCGGAAGCTGTAGCGCGTGGCGACGTCGCCGCGCACCTTCTTCACCACCACGTCGGCGATCTGGCGCGTGGTCAGGCCCAAGGCCGCGGCGCGGTCCTGGTCGAAGCGGATCTGGATCTCGGGGAAACCCTGCTCCACCGTCGACTTCACGTCCGCGTAGTGCGCGTTCTTGCGCAGCATCGCGGCCATCTGCTGGCCCGCACGCTCGATGGTTGCCAGGTCGTTGCCGCTCAATTCGATCTCGAGCGGCGTGGAGAAGCTGAAGAGTTCCGGCCGGGCGAAGTTGACCTGGGCATTGGTATGCCCGGCCATGGTTTCGCGGAGGCGTTCGGTCTCGGCCGCTTCGATCTGCTTGCTGCCGCCGTTGGCCATCACCACCGTCAGCTTGCCGATGTTTTCGCCGCTCTCTGTGGGATTCGCATCCAGCCGCGTCCCGCTGCCGCTGACGCCGTACAACACCGAGATGCCGTCGTCCTTGGCATGCTGGCGCTGCAGTTCGCGCACCAGCTCATCGGTGTCGCGCAGCGGCGTGCCCGGGGGCAGCTTCACCGTCATCTCGAAGCGGTCCTGGGCCAGCTGCGGGATCAGGTCGGCGCCCAGCATGGGCACCACGGCCAAGGTGAGGAGGAATACCGCGGTCGCCGAACCCAGCACCAGCCAGGGCTTGCCCAGCGCGGCCGGCAGCAGCTTCAGGTAGCTGTTTTCGGCGCGGTGGTACGGGGCCATGGCGAGGTCGCTGGCCTTGCGCATGACCGGACCGACCACGGCGCTGAGCCCGCGCCAGATCCGCACGATCACCCAGGCGATGCCGAAGAAGCCGCCACGCGATGCCGCGCCGATGCCGTGTTCGACCGCGGCAACGGGCTTGAGCACGCGCGATGCGGGCTGCCACTTCGGGTGCGGCGCTTCTTCCGGGAACGACATCGGGGCGCGGCCCTTCAGGGCGCTCAGCATCGGGATGAGCGTCATCGCCACGACCAGCGAGATCGCGATCGCCAGCGCCACGGTCAGCGCCTGGTCGCGGAACAGCTGTCCGGCGATGCCTTCCACGAACACCAGCGGCAGGAATACCGCGATGGTCGTCAGCGTCGACGCCACGACGGCCATGCTCACTTCGCGCGTGCCCTGGATCGCCGCGTCGAGGATGCCCAGGCCGCGTTCGCGCGCCTTGGCGATGGATTCGAGCACGACGATCGAGTCGTCGACCACCAGGCCCGTCGCCAGTGCGAGCCCGCCCAGCGACATCACGTTGAGGCTCAGGCCGAGCTGGTCCATGAAGAAGAACGTCGCGATGATCGACACGGGCAGCGACAGGCCGATCACGAACGTGCTCCAGCCGTCACGCAGGAACAGGAAGATGATCAGGATCGCGAGGAAGCCGCCGATGACCGCATCGAGCTTGACGTCGCTGATGGCGTGGCGGATGAACTGCGACTGGTCGTCGATGGTGGTCAGCTCGACGTCGGCCGGAATCTGGTCCTTCAACTCCTTCAGCCGGGCCTGGATGGCGTCGGCAGTGGCTACCGTATTCGCGTCGCCTTCCTTGTAGATCGCCAGTTCGACCGCTTCCTTGCCGGCGAGACGGATGATGGCCTCGCGTTCCTTGTGGCCCTGGCGGACTTCGGCGATGTCCTTCAACCGCACCGGCATGCCGCCCGCAACCGTACTGGAGCCGCTGGAGTTGGCGCTCTGCACGGATTGCGCCGCAGCCATGGCGGCTGCGTTGCCCGTCGCCGCGGCCACCCGCGCCATTTCGGCGGCTGCATTGGCGGCCGCACCGCCGCCCGCGGCCTGCGTGGTCACGAGCATTTCGCGGATTTCATCCACGGTGGCGAACTGGTTGACGGTCCGCACCAGGTAGCGCTGCGAACCTTCTTCCAGGCGACCGCCGGAGATGTTGATGTTCTCCTGCTGCAGGCGCTGGATGACGGTCTCGATCGGCAGGTTCAGCAGCGCGAGCTTCTGCTGGTCGATGTCGACCTGGATCTCGTCCTCGAGGCCGCCGCCGACTTTCACCGCGGCGACGCCGTCGACTGGTTCCAGCTTCTTCTTGAGGTCTTCTTCGGCGTAACGACGCAGCGCACCGAGCGAACGGACGGAATCACCTTCGAGCTTCGAGGTCAGCGCCAGGCGCAGTATCGGCTCGGTCGACGGATTGAAGCGCAGCAGGACCGGCTTCTTGGCCTCCAGCGGCAATTGCACGACTTCCATCTTGTCGCGCACTTCCAGGCTGGCCTGGTCCATGTCCGTGCCCCACGCGAACTCGAGCACGACGTCGCTCTGCCCCGTGCGCGATACCGACTTGAGCTTGCGCAGGCCCTTGACCACGCCGACGGCCTCTTCGACGGGCTCGGTGATCAGGGTTTCGATTTCCGTCGGCGCGGCACCGGTGTACTCGGTGCGCACGGTCAGGGTGGGATAACTGAGGTCGGGGAGCAGGTTGACCTTGAGGTTCGACAACGCGATGAAGCCGAACAGTACGAAGGTGATCGTCACCATCGCCACCGTTACACGGCGGCGAGTGGCGAACTCGATCAAACCCGATGAGGCTTGCGAGGTATGGCTCACGATTGAAGCCTCCGGTTAGCGCTGCGCAGTGGCGGTCGCGGGAGCAGCGGATTCCGCCTTGGCGCCCGGCTTGCCGATCACCTGCACGTCGGTGCCGTCGCGCAGCGCGGACTTGCCGGCGATCACCACCTGGTCGCCCTGCTTGATGCCGCTGCGGACTTCGGCCCATTCGCCGTCCATGTAGCCCAGCTTGACCGGCACCCGGGCGCTCTTCTTGTTGCGCACGACGAACACGGCCGGGTCGGCCTCGTCTTCCAGCAGTGCCGCGCGCGGCACCACCAGCGCGTCGGCGCGCTGGTCGTAGTCGATCTTGATGCGGCCGAACATGCCCGGGCGCAGCGCGGCGCCGTCAGCGAAGGCGCAGACCACGCGGAACGTGCCGCTGCCCGAATCCACCACCGGCGCGACGCGGTCAACCTTGCCGGTGAAGGTCTTGCCGGGCAGCGCGTCGACCGCGAGCTGTACCGGCAGGCCGGATTTCAGCGTCGCCAGTTCGCGCTCGGGGACGTTCAGCACGGCCTCCAGGCGCGACACGTCGACGATGCGCATGATGGGCGTGTTGATCTGCACGAAGTTGCCCGACTTGATCGAGCGCGATGCGATCACGCCGGAAATCGGCGCGGTGACATTGGCGTACTCGAGTTCGAGGTTGGCGGCCTTGTTGGCGGCCCGCGCGTTCTCGAGGTCGTAGCGCAACTGGTCGTTGTCGTTGGCGCTGATCAGCTTCTGGTCGGCGAGCTGGCGCGAGCGGGCGTAATTTGCCTCGAGCTTGCGGAGTTGCGCGGCGCTCTGCGCGGCAACCAGGGCGGTACGGGCGGAGTCGAGGCGGACCAGGGTCTGGCCGGCATGCACGTACTGGCCTTCCTCGACCAGCACCTGCAGGGCGACGCCGGACACCTTGGCGATCACCTGGGCCTCGGCCCGGGCTTCCAGCGGCGCCGTGCCGGTGTAACTGGCGGCAACCGCGCGGCGCGAGGCCTGGGCGACTTCGACCGGAATCGCTTCCGGTCCCTTCTTCTTCGGATCCTTGCCATCGGCGGCGGCCTCGCCGCCGCCACCCTTGCAGGCAGTCAGGGCCAGGGCCCCGGCCACCAGCAGGCTGGTCAACACGACGGGCACCTTGGAAAAGGTCGGGCGGAATGGGGTCTGGCGCATGGAATCGGTCCCTGGGGGCAAGCGGTTGAACGGCGTTTCCCGGCTGTCTTCTGGCTGTATGCCGGTGTTGTATGTAGGTATATCACCTGCCTGTACAGCAGCCATCCGCCGAAGGTCATGGTGACTGCCGCCACGGAGCCCGCGCATCGGCTGGTCGGCCGCACGCGGGCCTCCACGTTTGCCGCGGCGGTAGTGACATGGATGCGGGACGGGGCGGTCCGGTTGCATGGTTTCGCAGCCGGCTGACTGCGACATTTCGTCGGATCGGCACGCACCGCTATACTTGCCGACTTGTGCGCCTCCGGGGACAACGGAGCGGCCGCACAACCCGATTCCACCAACAACAGCCTTACGAGAGTGCGGATTACATGATGCGACCGCTGATGATCGCCGCCTGCCTCGCCCTGACCACGGCCGTCGCCTTTGCCGACGAACCGAAGCAGGACCCGGCCACCACCACCGCGGCGACGCCCGCACCTGCCGCGGCCGCCGCTGCCGCCGCCCCGGCCATCAAGGGCGATGCCGGCGCTGGCAAGCAGCTCACCTACACCTGCCAGGGCTGCCATGGCATTACCGGCTACAAGAACGCCTACCCTAGCTACCACGTGCCTCGCATCGGCGGCCAGTCGGAGCAGTACCTGCTCAACGCCCTGACCGAATACAAGAAGGGCACCCGCAAGCACCCGACGATGCAGGCCCAGGCGCAGAGCTTCTCTGACCAGGACATCGCCAACATCGCCGCCTACCTGTCGACCTTGAAGTGAGCAGCCATCCCATGACGAAGAAGATTCTCGCCATCGCCCTGCTCACCGCAGCCGTCGCCCTGGTCGGCTGCAGCAAGTCCGAGGAAGCCAACGCCGAAGGCGCAGTGGCCGAGGAAGGCGCGCACGAAGCCAAGTCGTCGTCGGCGGGCCTCCCGGCCGGCGATCTTGCCGCCGGCGAGAAGCTGGCCCGGGCCAAGAACGCCAAGACCGGCCAGGCCTGCGTGGACTGCCACGGCGCCGAGGGCAATGCTCCGATCGACGCCACATACCCGAAGCTTGCCGGCCAGTACGACGATTACATCGCCCACTCGCTGCAGGGCTACCGTGACGGCAAGCGCGAGCACGCGCTCATGTCGAGCCAGGCCGCCGGCCTGACCGACCAGCAGATCGCCGACCTCGCCGTCTACTTCGCTTCGCGCGCCGGCAACCTGCGCGACCTGCACGGCGTCGAGTAACAGCACCGTGTTTGGAAAAAGGCCCGCCATTGGCGGGCCTTTTTTGTTGCCGATGCGCGCACTCGTCTAACCGCCGGCCGGCTTCACGCTGCTGTTGTCTTCCTGCAACTCCGGCTTGAACGGAATATCCGGTGGCGGCCGCGCCTCCGCAGGCTGATCGTTGAGGTTGGGATCGGAGATGCCGCAGGCGCCGCCCAAGGCCAGGATCGAGACCACGCACTGGATCTTTTTGCTGGTCCCGGGGATCGGGATCGCCATCTTCTTGATGCCCTTGCGCACCCACTCGGCGAGCAGCGTCTCGTTCGGCCGCCAGTACTTGTCGAACGTCGTCGGCACGTAGTCGGTCGGCTTGCGCTTGAGCCAGGTGCCGGAGCGATCGAGATCGACGATGCGGTCGTCGAGCGTGCCGGGCGGCTGTCCGGTATTGACCGGTTGCTCGCCGAGCCGCGGGCCGCCCTCCGAGTCGTAGAGGCCATGGGGTTCGCCGCGTTGCCCGCCGGGCACGTTGCGCGTCGATGCGCCCCAATCATCGGACTTGGCTGGCGTGGGAAAGCCGCCCGGAGCGGGCATCGGCTTGGGACCCTGCCCCGCTGCCGCCGTCGACGGGGTCGTGCCGGTGGATCGGGCAGCGGCGGCACCGGGAGCCGTCGCGGCCGACTTACCGGTGCTCGCTGCCGAGGTCGAACTGGGAGGCGGCGACAGCGATGTAGCCGACTGCGAGGTCGCCGTCGACGGTGAAGGCGTTGCCGGCGCGGGAACGTCGCGCGTGCGCACGGCGGCTTCGGGGATCCGGACGGTCGGTTGCGTAACGCTGGGCGCCACGACTCTCGGAAGCTGCGGCCGTTCAATTGGAACCGCGACTTCGCGCTGGGCCACCTGCGGAATACGCGCCTCCACCTGCGGCGCCGCGATCGGCCTCTGGACGGTTTCGCGGCGGATCGGCTGGACCGGTTCGGGCACCTCGATCGCCTGCATCGGGGTTGTCGGCACGTTGAGCTCCGGCGGCCGGATCTGCGGCTGCGCGATGCGGGGCGTCGGCGCCGTCAGCACGAAATCCGAACTGTCTGGAGTGGGCGCGCTCACGGCAACGGCCTGCTGTACTGGCGGCGTAGGCGGAACCTGCGGCTCGGGGACTTCGCGTTGCGGCACCTCCGGAAGCGGCGCTTCGACGACTGGCTGCGCGAGCGCGGGACTCGGCGGCTCGGGCCGCGAGGGCGCCGGCTCCGGTTCGGTCGGCGCAGCCGCCGTCGGTTCCGGCACGGATGCGGGTTGGGCTTCCTGCGCCTGCTCCGGTTGCTGCGTATCGCCGCCGCCGACTTCCTCCGGCGCGCCGCGGCCGACGAATTCGATCTGCACGACGTCCTCGCCGCGCCGCTTGGTGGCCTCTTCGACGTACAGCGACTGGGTGTACCAGAACCACAGCAGGAGAATGCCGAAGACGATGTGCCACAGCGCACTGAACACGCCGGCGAACCAGCGCACCTTGCGATCTTCCGGCTCGGGTGCATGCCAGTCCTGCCGCCACAACGTGTTGAACGCCTGCCAGCGCGTGAGCTCGCCGCTGCGCCGTGGACGCTCGGCCAGTGGGCGCAGCGCCAGCACGTCGACGATGGCCTGCGCCGTGGCACCGGTGATCGCGCCGGCGCGCGCGGACATGGACTCGAACCAGCGCTTCCAACCGGGCGGAAACTCGCCTGGCGGGCGGCGAAGGAGATGAGGGTCTACGAGCTGCAGCCGTCGCTGCAGTGCAAGGATCAGGTCAGCGGCGGTGAACAAGCGCCGCGGCCCGCCTACGCCGCGTCTCGCGGGATGTAGGGCGCGGCACCGGTCTCGTGGTCGGTCGCATCGCGAACCGCCGTCACGCCGGGCACCTTCTCAAGCAAGGTCTTCTCGATGCCCTGTTTGAGGGTCACATCCGCCATGCCACAGCCGTGGCAACCGCCGCCAAAGCGCAGCACCACCACGCCATCGGCGGTCACTTCCTGCAGCGCCACGTTGCCGCGGTGCGCGGCAAGCTGCGGGTTGATCTCGTTGTCGATGATCCAACGTACGCGTTCGACCAGCGACGCCGAATCCGCCGGCGCCTGCCCCTTGATCTTCGGTGCGCGAATCTGCAACTGGCCACCGGTGGCGCGGGTCTCGTAGTCGATCTCGGCGCCGTCCAGGTAGCCGGTGCTGGCGGCATCGAGCCACAGGGTGAAACCCTCGCAGTCCACCGCCCATTCATCGCCTTGCAGGTCCCCGGGCTCGACGAATTCCAGCCGTACGTCCGCGCGAGCGGTGCCAGGATTGACCGCCGCCAGGCGCACGCCCAGGCCTGGAAGCGCTTCGCGCTCGATCAGCTTGCGGAAATGATTCTGGGCGGACTCGGAAATGTTGATCATTGCGGCCTTGTGGAACCCGACCGGGGCGCGAGGACCGCTGCCCGGTGGCGATTCGGAAATGTGGAGCGCCGGGCTATTCTACCGGGGTCCACGCGGCCTTAAGCCGCCGCGTGCCTACCCTACGACAAATTCCGATGCGCTTCCGTTCATGCGGCGCGCGCCTGTCGTTCCAGCCCTGGAAGGTAACCATGAGCGATCTCGTCCCCCTTGCCCAAGCCCACTGCCTGCCCCGCCGCGGCAGCGAGCACAAGCTCAGCGCGGCGCGCGTGCGCGAGCTCATGCCGGAAGTCCCTGGCTGGGAAGTGATCGAAGACGGCCATGCGATCACCAAGACGTTCGGCTTCGGCAACTACTACGAGACGATGGCGTTCGTGAACGCGCTCGCTTACATGGCCCATCACGAGGACCACCATCCGGACCTGGGCGTCCATTACAACCGTTGCGTGGTCCGGTTCTCCACGCACGACGTGGGCGGCCTGAGTGAAAACGACTTCATCTGCGCCGCGAAGACCGAAGCCCTGATGCGCTAGGAGCAACCCATGGCCTGCCTGCCTGCATCCGACAATCGCGAACGCAAGCCGCGTCACCGCGCAGGGGCGTGGGTGGCGCTGGCGCTCTGGGCAACCCTCGCCGGCTGCCAGCAGGACGCACCAACACAGGAACCGGCCCCACCCGCTCCAACCCAGCCGATGGCGCAGGACACCCCGCCTCCCAACTACCCGCCGGAACTGGCCTGCAGGCAGATCGGCGGCACCACGGTACTCAACGTCGCGCTGGCGGCGAACGGCTATCCGGTCAGGATCGACCTGGCGGCGAGCAGCGGGAACAAGACTCTCGACGACGCCGCGATCGCGGCGGTGCACGAATGGAAATTCCGCCCCGCCACCGTGCGCGGCAAACCGACGACCAGCAAGCTGCAGGTGCCGGTAACGTTCACCCCGCCCAATCCGCCTCCGGACGAGTGCAACCAGTACCTCTAGCCGCAGAAGACGGCGTCTCGGCCGGTCGCTGGCTTCAGCCCAGACGATCCAGCACGTCGATCAGCTCCGGCACCAGCGGGGCATTCAGCAGGTACGGCGCCTTGCCGCCATCGAGCGCGAACTCCAGCGTGGAGGCATGCAGGAACAGGCGCTTCAGGCCGACCTGCTCGCGCAACCGCTTGTTCGCATCGGCGTCGCCGTACTTGTCGTCGCCCGCGATCGGATGACCGATGTGCTGGGCGTGTACGCGGATCTGATGGGTGCGGCCGGTCTCGATGCGCACTTCGCAGTACGACTGGCCGCCGCGACGTTCGAGCACCTTGAAGTGGCTGACTGAGGCCTTGCCTGCCGCATTCACCTGCACATGGCGCTCGCCGCCCTGGCGCAGGCCGATGTGCAAGGGGGCATCGACCGTCATCACCCCATCCGGCATGCGGCCGGTGAGGAGCGCCAGGTAGCGCTTGGTGATGCCGCCTTCCTCGCGCATCAGTGCCTGCAACTCCGTCAGGGCGGAACGCTTCTTGGCGATGATCAGCAGGCCGGAGGTATCGCGGTCGAGGCGATGGACCAGTTCCAGCGATTGCCCCGGGTGCAGGGCACGCATGGTCTCGATCGCGCCAAAGGAGATGCCGCTGCCGCCGTGGCTGGCCACGCCGGAGGGCTTGTTAAGGGCCAGCAGGCGGGCATCCTCGAACACGATTGCCGCCTCCATCGCCTTCAGGAAGCCGGCCGGCGGCGAGCCCTTGTCGCTGACCTCACCGAGACGAACCGGCGGGATCCGCACTTCGTCCCCCGCCGCCAGCTTGCGTTCGGCCTTCGCGCGGCCGCCGTTCACCCGGACCTGGCCCGAGCGGACCAGCTTGTACACGAGCGAACGCGGGGCCCCCTTGAGCTGGCCCAGCAGGAAGTTGTCGAGGCGCTGGCCGTCGCGGTCGTCGGGCACGCGAACGGTACGGGCGCCCGGCGTGGGCGCGGCGGAAGTGTCTGAACGGGTCATCGGATGAGTGATCTGCTACACTGAGGGCGCGAGATAAGGTTTTGATTTCGCTGGAGTTGCCACAACCCCCGGTGATCCGGAGAGGCGGGCTTCAAAAGCAGTTGCTTTTGAGGCCATGGGGCCGAAAGCCCCGCTCCTGCGATCCGGTCCGCGCCTGACCACTGCCCTGGGGGCAGCCATGTTAGCAGCGACGGCCCGGCGGAACTGGTTCCCGCCCGGCGGGTCAAACCGCCGCGAGATGAACAACGCCCCGTGCGACGGGAGTTGGAAACGCGGTAATGCAGGAGCGAGCAACGGCAGAGGCCGGCTTGCCTGCCCACGGTTCCGGCTTCACGGTCGCCGGCCTCAAGGAACAGAAAACGAATAAGCGCTCCCGCGGTCTGCCGTGGTGTCGTAGCGCTGGAAATTGAAGCCGACGGCGCGTGCGACGCGCGGTCAGCCACCTCGGCAGCCGAGCACATCTATGAGATGTTGCCCAGCGCCAGTCGGCTTGCGGTATCCAGAGGCGAAACGCCCACGGCGTTCCGCGCGGCCTGCCTTAGGGCGGGGTCAAGCGCGTGAGGACGCAACAATGAAGCGAATGCTGATCAACGCGACGCAGGCGGAAGAACTGCGCGTCGCCATCGTCGACGGCCAGACCCTGTACGACATCGACATCGAACAGCCGTCGAAGGAACAGAAGAAGTCGAACATCTACAAGGGCAAGATCACCCGTCTTGAACCCTCCCTCGAAGCCGCCTTCGTCGATTACGGCGCGGAACGCCACGGCTTCCTGCCTCTGAAGGAAATCTCCCGCGACTATTTCCAGCCGGGCGTCGACCACAACAAGGCCGGCCTGAAGGAACTGCTGCGCGAAGGCCAGGAAATCGTCGTCCAGGTCGACAAGGAAGAGCGCGGCAACAAGGGCGCCGCCCTGACCACGTTCATCTCGCTGGCCGGCCGCTACATGGTGCTGATGCCGAACTCGCCGACCGCCGGCGGGGTTTCGCGCCGCATCGAGGGCGACGACCGCGCCGCGCTCAAGGAAGCGATGGACAAGCTCACCATCCCCGATGACATGGGGGTGATCATCCGCACCGCCGGCGTCGGCCGCGATGCCGAAGAGCTGCAGTGGGACCTCGACTACCTGCTGCAGGTGTGGAAGGCGGTCGCCGAAGCCGCGCTCACCAAGCCCTCCCCGTTCCTGATCTACGCCGAATCGCGCCTGATCATCCGCGCCCTGCGCGACTACATGCGCCCGGACATCGGCGAAATCCTGGTCGACACCCCGGAGATGTACGCCGAGGCCCGCGAGTTCGTCGAGCAGGTTATGCCGCACAACCAGCGCAAGCTGAAGCACTACACCGACGACACGCCGCTGTTCAACCGCTTCCAGATCGAATCCCAGATCGAGAACGCGTACGAACGCGAAGTCCGCCTGCCCTCCGGCGGCGCCCTCGTGATCGACCAGACCGAAGCCCTGACCGCGATCGACGTGAACTCGGCGCGCGCCACCAAGGGCGGCGACATCGAGGAAACCGCTTTCCACACCAACCTGGAAGCGGCCGAGGAAGCGGCCCGCCAGCTGCGCCTGCGCGACCTCGGCGGCCTGGTGGTCATCGACTTCATCGACATGGCGTCGAACAAGCACCAGCGCGAAGTCGAGAACCGCCTGCAGAACGCCCTCAAGCAGGACCGTGCCCGCGTCCAGCTAGGCCGCATCTCGCGGTTCGGCCTGATGGAGATGTCGCGCCAGCGCCTGCGTCCGTCCCTGGGTGAATCCAGCCAGATCGTGTGCCCGCGCTGCGAAGGCCATGGGCGCATGCGCAGCGTGGAATCGCTGTCGCTGTCGATCCTGCGCCTGGCTGAAGAACACGCGATGAAGGAGAACACCGGCCAGGTGCTGGTGCAGGCCCCGACCGAGATCGCCAACTACCTGCTCAACGAAAAGCGCCGCGCGCTCAGCGAGATCGAGAAGCGCCACGACTCGCCGATCGTGATCGTCGCCGACGAACAGCTGCACACGCCGCACTACGAAGTCACCCGCATCCGCGAAAACGAACTCGGCGAAGAATCGAGCAAGCCCAGCTACCACCGCGGCACGCCGCGCAAGCTGCCGACGCATGCGCTGACCAAGGCCCACCTCAACATCCCCGCCCTGCCCGCCGTCACCAACGTCAAGCCGGCCTCGCCCGCGCCGCTGCGCGAGCCGCGCGAAATGCGCGAAACGCCGGTCGCGCCGGTGGCCGCCGCTCCGGCGCCGGTCGCCGCTCCGCAGCCGTCGGTCGGCATCGTGGACCGCATCCTCGGCTTCTTCCGCGGCAGCAAGCCAATCACGGTGGAACCCACCCTCGCCGAGCGCACGCAACAGGGCCGTTCGCAGGAGGGTCGTGGCGACCGCAACCAGCGCCGCGACGGTGAACGCCGCAACGGCAAGCAGGGTCGCGAACGCCGTGATGAGCAGCGTCGCGACGAGCGCCGCAGCCAACAGCAACAGCCCAAACAACAGCAACAGGCGCAACCGAAGCAGCAGCCAGCGCAGAAGCAGGAACAGAAGCTGGAGCAGCCGAAGCAGCAACAGAAGCAGAACGCGCAGCGCCCGCAGAACGAAGAGCGCGCCCAGCAGCAGGCGCAGCGTCCGCCGCGAGATCAGCAGCCGCCCAGGCAGCAGCAGCCCAAGCCGGAGCCGGTGAAGACCGAAATGCCGGCAGCGGTGGCGCCGGAGCTGGTTACGGGTGTTCCCGTCGCGGTAGTCAGCGCGGCGAGCGTTGCCGCGGACAACCTCGCATCCGCCCAGACCGAGGCAACTCCGGTCGCGGCCGATGCGGCAGCCACCACGCCGGAAGCGGCAGGCGAAGGCACCGGCCGCCGCCGTCGCGGTCGTCGTGGCGGACGCCGTCGTCGTCGTGGCGGTGCCGCCGGCGAAGCCGCCGGCCTTGCCGGTGCTGAGGGCGGCGACGCCGGCTCCTTCGACGACCTGATGCACGGCGACGATGCCGATGCGGAGGATGGCGACGAGCCTTTCGCGGAATTCGACGAGGCCGCTTCGCCCGCGCAAGGCCCGCGCGCGCAGCCGGAGTTCGAGTTCGACGACGTCGCTCCCGCCAAGGCCAAGCCGGCACCGCTCGCCGCAGCGCCCTTGGCGGCGGCCGTCGCGACCGCCATCGAAGCGCTGCCCGCAACGGCGCCCGCGCAGTCCGCTGCCTCTGCCCGGAAGACGCCCGCAGACGTCGCAGCGGAAGTCATCAGCGACGTTCAGCCGACCCCTGCCATCGGCGAGGCCACCGACAGCGTGGTGACGCCGAGCGGACGGGTGGAGCCGGCGGTCGTGGTCAACGAGCAGGCAATCGAACCCGCCATCGTTCCGGCGCCAGAGCCAGTGGAACCCGAAACGATCACCGACATCGTCATCGATATCGACGAGACCTCAGGTGACTCCAGCGCGCTTACCAACACGCTGCCAGGGGACAGCGGCCACGTCGTCGCGAATGTGAGCGCCGAAGTCGAGCCGGCAACCACTGCCGCGGTTGGCATCGACGAGGAGCCTGCTGCGACAGCCTCTTCGCAATTGCCGGTTGAGGAACTGCCGCGCACCGCGGGCCTGTTCGACGACGTGCCCCAGCCGATCTCGCCCTCCCCAGCCGACGCCGCGACCAAGGGCGCCGGACAGGACAACGGTGAGCAGCGGGCCTGATGCAGGCCCCAAGAAGAAACGGCCGCTGATGCGGCCGTTTTTTTTGGCGCTGCCGGCCACTAGGTTGCGAGCGCCGGATCCAGCAATCCGTGCTGGCGGAACTTACGGACCAGCGCGATCGTGTCGCCAATGCCCAGCTTTCCGAACAGCCGCGACTTGTGCGTGTTGATGGTCTTGGCGCTCAGGCTCAACCGCTGCGCGATGTCGTTCTGGCGCATGCCTTGGGCCAGCAGCAGGCCGACCTCCAACTCGCGCGACGTGAGCGCGTCGATGGGCGTGGCGGTGCCGCCGATACCGGACAGGGCAAGGCGTTGTGCGACCGTGCTGGCTAGGTAACGCTTGCCCCGCACCACATCGCGGATCGCATTGATCAGTTCCTGCGGGTCGCCGGCTTTGCCAACGTAGCCGGATGCACCGGCTTCGAGCAGGCGCCTGGGCATGGGGCCATCCTCGAGCACGGAAACGATGATCACGCGCGGCCCCTCGCCGCCATGCGTGATGCGCTCGGTAACTTCCAGGCCGCTGAGGCCGGGCAGGTGCAGGTCGCACAGTACGACATCGGGCTTCAGCCGCCGGATCAGCGGCAGCGCCGCCTCGCCGGTGTCCACGTCACCGATCACTTCGATGTCGGTCTGCGTCGACAGGATCATGCGCATGCCGGTGCGCACGATGGCGTGGTCGTCCACGATAAAGACGCGAATGGTCATCCTTGGCCTCGTTGTTGGGTGGAACTCCTTGAGTTGCGAGGCTAGCGCGGCGACCTTGGCCTGCGCAACAAGCCGGCGTACCGGGAGACAACCGCTTCCGGGCATAGCACACTCGCATCCTCTGAAGTCCTGCCCGGATCGCCATGCGCCGCAACCTGCATTTCCCCCTGTTCGCCTGCGTGCTCGCACTGCCCGGTTGCCTGCGTCCCGCCCACGAAGCCGGCACGCTGGCCTCGCCAGCCGCCACGGCGTGGATGCAGGACGTCGCCAGCATCGCCGACGCAGATCCGGCGCAGGGCCGTCGCACGGCGATCGGAAAGCGCCTAGATACGCTGGGCATCCGCTGGCGGAACAGCCCGTTCGAGATCGACGGGCAACATGGCAGCAACATCCTTGCCGACGTGAGCGGCGATGGCACTGCGCCGCTGCTGCTGCTCGGTGCGCACTCGGACCAGGTGAGCAAGGGCGAAGGCGCCACCGACAACGCCTCGGGCAGCGCGACCGTGCTCGCGCTTGCCGCACGCTTCAAGGCGAAGCCATTGACCCACCACCGCCTCGCGGTCGCGTTCTGGGACCTGGAGGAAAAGGGCCTGCTCGGCTCCAAGGCCTATGTCGCCGCCGGGAACGCGAAGCCGGCGCTGTACGTCAATTTCGACGTGTTCGCCTGGGGCGATACGGTGTGGATGATGACGCCGGATGCAAAAGGCGCGCTGGCGCGCGCCAGCAAGGATGCGACGCGTGCGAACGGCCTCAAGCTGTCCGCAGGTGAACAGTATCCGCCTACCGACCACCTCGCCTTCCTCAAGTCCGGATGGCCGGCGGTGTCCTACTCGCTGATCGGCAGTGACGAGATCACCGGCATCCTGGATGCTTATGCCGGCAAGACCCCGGCCCAAATGCCGAAGGTGATGCAGGTGATCCATACCGACGGCGACACCCTGGAACAGGTCGACGCCAACGCGGCGGTGCGCGGCGTCGATGCCGTCGAGGCCGCACTGCGTCGCTGGGATGCGGAGGCCGTCAACGCGCCGGTGGCCTCGCAGTGACGATCAGCGCAACAGCAGCTTGATCACTTTGGCCGGGAAGCCGCGATACGGCGGCTTCAACCGGTCCGACAAGGTCCAGCGCGCCTGGCGCAGCACCGGCATCGCCTTGCTGAAAGTCACGAAACCGTCGCGCCCGTGGTAATGGCCCATGCCACTCGCGCCCACCCCGCCGAACGGCAGGTTGTTGCAGGCGTACTGCAGCAGGGTTTCGTTGATGCATACCCCGCCAGCGACCGTGTTCGCGAGCAGGCGCTCGGTTTCAGCGCGGTTGTTGCAGAAGTGATACATCGCCAGCGGCCGGTCGTGTGCATTGATGTAGGCGATCGCCTCATCCAGGTCGTCATAGCTCTTGATGACGAGAACCGGGCCGAAAATTTCCTCCTGCATGATCGCCGCATCGTCGCCAGGCTCGAGCACCAGCGTGGGCGGCAGCAATTGCAGCGATTCTGCGCGCGCCGGATCCTTCAGCTGCGCAAGGGGAATGACCTCCACTCCGCGCGCCGCCGCGTCGTCGAGGTAGCCGCGCAGACGCCGGTAGTGACCGTCATTGACGACGTGCACATAGTCGGGGTTCGTATCGATGTCCGGGTAGCGCCGGCCCACCTCTTCCCGCAGTGCCTGCACCAGCGCCGCGCGGCGCGCACGCGGTACGAAAACGTAATCAGGTGCGATGCAGGTTTGTCCGCTGTTGAACAGCTTTCCGGTAGCCAGGCGCGATGCCGTCGTGTGCATCGGCGCGTCCATGCTGATCACCGCCGGTGACTTGCCGCCAAGTTCGAGCGTGACCGGAGTGAGATTCGGCGCCGCGGCTGCCATCACCTTGCGGCCCACTGCGGTCGAACCGGTGAACAGCAGGTGGTCGAATGGCAAGCCCGCGAATGCCCCGGCAACGTCCGCGCCGCCCAGCGCGATGGCCACCCGATCGGCCGGAAAGACCTCAGCCAGCAGTTCGCGCAGGAACGCACTCGTGCGCGGCGTGTGCTCGGAAGGTCGCAGGTAAACGTGATTGCCGGCCGCGATCGCCGTGGCCAGCGGCACCAGGGCCAGGTTCACGGGGTAGTTCCAGGGAGCGATCACGCCGACGACGCCCATTGGAACGTAGCGGACCTCCGCACGCGCCGGCCACAACCGCCAGCCGACGCGACGCCGTTGCGGCTGCATCCATTGGCGCAGGTGGGAAAGCATGTGATCGATCTCGGTGAGAACCGCCATGCCATCGGCCAACAGGGTCTCGTAGGTGGAGCGTTGGCCGAAATCCGCGCTGACGGCCGCGGCCATGTCATCCAGTCGCGCATGGAAAGCCTTGCGTAGCCGCTGCAGGTCATCGCGACGTTGCGCAGCGTCGGGACGCCGGCGCAGCCAGGCCTGTCGCAGACGCTGCAACGTGGGAGCGAGATCTTCAACGGGCGTGGTGGCGGCGATGTCCATGCAGGGCCTCGTATGGAACCTACGCGGAAGTATGGCGGATGCGTGCCAGACCGGCACCGCCTCGCGTCGGCTGGTCTGCGGGCCCGTTAGGGGCCGCCCGCGTACCACCCCGGGTAGCTACACGCCCGTGAGGAAGCGGCCCATTCGCCGGGCCAGGCCCGGCGGGCTGCAGCGGCGCAGGACGAAGAGGTTCTCGTTGCCAGACGGAACCTGCACCACCACCTCGAACCCGAAACGGGACGCGGCGTAGTCGAGCATCGCGCGGAAGTCTTCGGCGCGCCATGCATGCACGTGGATGTCGTGGCCGATGGCCATGGTCTCGCGAGCGCGGCGGTCGATCTCTTCCTCGGGGACCGCGGCGTCGAGTTCGGGGGCGACGTACCGGAAGTGTTCGACGTAGGCCTGCAGGCGGGTGCTTTCACCCCTGTCGAGCAGGTCCGCCGCCATGTGCTCCACGGTAGTCGGAGGGCGGCGGCGATCCCAGGTCTTGCTCAACTCAGGCACCACGAGCAGGAACACACCGCCCGGCTTCAGGCGCTCGATCGTGGCGCGGATGCTCCCGAGCGGATCGAAAAGATGCTCGATCACGTGCGCGGATATGGCGAAATCCAGCGACTGCAGAGGCACGCCGTCGAGTGTCTGGGCATCAAGCCTGCCCGTGAAACTGACATTGTCGGTGCCGAAGTAGGTAGCCAGTTCGCCTTCGTCGCGGACGTCGCCGTAGAAGCATTTGGCGCCATCAGGGACCGGGAACGGACGCGAGCCCGCGCCTACCTCTATCCCGTGCCCGGAAATGAAAGCCGCTGCAATCGCGCGGCGAACGGCCTGGATTTCACCCTCGGCCCTGGCTTCCTGCAGTTCGCGCCGCTGGGCATGCAGCACGGCGACGCGCAACGCCAGGTCGTCGTGCGGAAACGGCAGCCAGTAGTCCGGAGTTTCGTCAGCGTGATCCATTTAGTGGCTGGTCCTCCTGGCCGTGTGAATTCTTCCCGCAGCCTGTCGCGGTGCGCGGAAGATCTGCCAGCGCACGGGCGCAATCCAGTCTTTCCCCTTCGCCCAATTCTAGTTGCAGTGGGAGTAGCCCGCGCCTGGCTTCGTGGGCGCATGCCTGGCACCGGTGTTGACGGGCCCAGCGGCGGCGGCATATAGTTGCTACTGCCAACTACAGAGATCCCCATGACCAAGCCTGCCGCCAAGCATCCTGACCACGGCGCCTTGCATGAGGACGCGCAGGCGTTGCATGCGGCAGTGTCCGACCTCGTCCGCATCTACCAGTTCCGCGATCGCGACAAGATCTGCTGCTACGACATTTCGGTCACCCAGTGCTATGCGCTGGAAGTACTCGTTGAGCACGGGCCCAGCCGCAGCCAAGCGCTTGCAGAGGCGTTGCGCCTCGACAAGAGCACGACCACCCGCGTTGTCGACGCGCTCGTCCGCAAGGCGTACGTCGAACGACTGCCCGATCCGCAGGACGCCAGGGCCGTATCCCTGCGCGTCACCAAGGAAGGCCGCAAGCTCTACGAACAGATCAACAGCGAGTTGATCGCCCAACAGGTGGAAATTCTCCGCGACCTCGATCCGGATCTCCGATCGGGTGCGACGGAGATCATTCGTCGCCTGGCGAGAGCTGCACAGAACCGCTTCGTGGCAGGCGTCAGCGTCGGATCGTGTGCGCCAGCGTGCGGTACCGAGGGCAAGTGCCGCTGATTTTTTTTGGGACTTTAGTTGTCACTACCAACAGGTGAAATGATGATCCAGATTCGTTCCGCCCTCCCCCGTGATGCGAACGCTATTGCCGCGATCTACAACCAGGGAATCGCCGAGCGCGCAGCCACCTTCGAGACCGTACCCCGTACCTCGCAGGACATCGCCGACCGGCTCGCACGCATCGACCGATTTCCCTTGCTCGTGGCGGTCGCTCCAAACGGCAGCGTCCTTGGATGGGCCGGCCTGAGCAGCTATCGCCCGCGTGATTGCTACGCGGGCATCGGCGAATTCTCGGTGTACCTGGCCTCCGATGCGCGTGGACAAGGGATCGGAAAGCTGTTGCTCACCGGCCTGATGGAGTCAGCCCGGACCCTGGGCTACTGGAAACTCCTTTCCCGCGTATTCCCCTTCAACACTGCCAGCCGCGCCCTGTGCCGCTCGGTTGGCTTCCGCGAAGTGGGCACTTACGAAAAACACGGCCAACTCGATGGTCGTTGGTTGGACGTGGTGATTGTCGAACGGCTCATCCCCGAGAACATCCAAGAATCCGCAGCGGCCGATGCGGCCGCGGCCATCGCCTGAGGAGCACCTGCAATGAATCCTGCACTTCCCGTCGTTGTCATCGGCGCCGGCCCGGTTGGGCTCGCCGCTGCCGCACACTTGCTGGAGCGCGGCCTGACTCCACTGATTCTCGAAGCCGGGGCGTCTGTCGGCGCCGGCATGTTGCGATGGGCCCACGTGCGGATGTTTTCGCCGTGGGAGTACACGGTCGACCGCGCTGCGGGTGCGCTGCTGGCGAAGCACGGCTGGAATGCGCCGGGGTCGGCGGAATTCCCCACCGGCGGCGAGGTCGTCGAGCGCTACCTGAAGCCGCTCGCCGAAACGCCGGAAATCCGGCTGCATCTGCGGACCGGTGCCCGTGTCGTCGTCGTGACCAAGCAACGGCGCGACCGCATGAAGGACGCCCAGCGCAACGACGTGCCCTTCGTGGTGCGCTACGAAGATGCCAACGGCGAGCACGAAGTGCTGGCACAGGCGGTGATCGACGCATCGGGCACCATCGAGACGCCCAACCCCATGGGAGCCTCGGGCGTCCCGGCCCTGGGCGAGCGTTCGCTGCAGGATCGAATTTTCTATGGGATGCCCGATGTGCTGACGGCACACCGCGAGAGGTACGCCGGCAAGCGCGTCCTCGTGGTGGGAAGCGGGCACTCGGCCTTCAACGTTCTGAGCGACCTCGCGCGCCTCTCCCGGCAAGCGCCAGGCATGAGGATCGAGTGGGCTATCCGCCGACCTTCCCTGCACCGTGTTCTGGGCGGCGGCGAGCACGACCAGCTCAAGGAACGGGGCCGGCTGGGCCTGACCATTGCCAAGCTCGTGGAAGAAGGCGTGCTCAACGTGACCACCGGCTTCCACCTGGATCGCCTGGTCGCAACTGAGGCTGGAATCGTGGCGCACGGTGACGGCAAGTCGATTGCCCCGGTGGATGAGATCGTCGCCTCCACGGGCTTCAGGCCGGACCTGGGCGTGCTGTCCGAACTCCGGATTGCGCTCGATCACGGAACGCAGGCGCCCCTTGCCCTGGCGCCCCTGATCGACCCCAACCAACATAGCTGCGGCAGCGTGCGTCCCCACGGCGCGGAAGAGCTCAAGCATCCGGATGCAGGCATCTTCATCGTCGGCATGAAGAGCTACGGTCGTGCCCCGACATTCCTGCTGCTCACGGGCTACGAGCAGGTGCGCTCGGTCGTTGCGGCCATCGCAGGCGACTGGGAGGCGGCCCGCCGAGTCGAGCTGGTGCTCCCTGAAACTGGTGTGTGCATTACCCAGTTCGCCGAAGACGACGCGGCTGAAGGCTCGGCCACGTGCTGCGACACACCTCCCGCCGCAGTCGCCTCGACTGCCCGCTGCTGCGGCGGCCCTGCGCAAAGCGACGTTACGGCGTGTTGCGTTGAGGACGAACAGGCCAAGGCGGGGGGCAAGACTGGCTGCGGCTGCGGTCCGGCGGCGCCCAAGGCGGTTTCCGCGAGTTGCTGCGGCTAAACCGATGGAGAACCAACAGCGCCGGGCGGTGTGGCTGCTGGGAGGCTGTCAGTGCGTCCTGTGGGGGACGCTCTACTACAGCTTCTCGGTGCTGTTGGTCCCGATGGAATCGGATCTGGGGCTGACGCGTGCTGCCGTTGCGGGGGCGTTTTCCGTCGGGCTGTGCGCGATGGCCGTCGCGGCCCCGGCTATCGGACGCGCGCTGGATGCCGGCAACGCCGCGCGGGTTACCCGACTTGGCGCCGGACTGGCCGTGGCCGGCCTCTCCACCGTGGCCCTCGCGCACTCGGCACCAGTGCTGTACGCGGGCTGGGCTTGCATCGGCATCGCCATGGCGATGCTTCTGTACGAATCGGCGTTTGCCCTGGTCACCAAGGCCATGCCCCTCGACTACGAGCGCTTGCGTGCCCTGGCCACCGTGACGGTCATGGGGGACTGGCCAGCACCATCTTCCTGCCGACGCTTTCGCTGGTAATCGATCGCTGGGACTGGCGCGCGACGGTTTGGCTATGCGCAGGTGCCGTAATGGCTGCGGCGGCGGTCATGGAACGGCACGTGCTGCCTCACCTGCCACCCGATAACAACGGCGCGCCGAAGCGTGAATCGAGCGGTGAACCCTGGCCGCAACACCTGGCGCGCCTGGTGTTCGTATTCTCCACTGGCACTTTGGCAGCCATGGCGCTCACCACGCTGCTGATTCCGCTCATGGTGGAGCGCGGCACGCCGCCTGGGGTCGCAGCTGTGATTCTCGCGGGACTCGGCTTGGCGCAATTGCCCGGCCGCATCTGGCTTCTACGAGGCCACCAGACTGCCAACATCCGCGCGCTGAATACCGGTCCCATCTACCTGCAGGCCACTGGTCTGTTCATTGTCGTCGCGTCCCACGCCGCGGGCTGGGTCGCGATTGGGGTGCTCACTTTCGGTTTGGGTGCAGGACTGCACACGCTTGCGCGTCCTTGGATGATCCAGTCGCTCTACGGCACCGCGCGCGCTGCCCGATGGAACGGCGAAGTGGCACGAAGCCAAGGATTCGCCCGCGCAACCGGGCCGGTGCTCGCGGCCGCCGCGTCCCAGTGGATGGGATCAGCCGCCGTGCTCGCCGCAGCAGGCGGCCTATTGGCCTTGACCATCATTTCGGCGCGGACGATTCCTATCCCGCCGCATCTGATCCAAGACTCCTGACCGGCGACGCCAGCCTTCGATGGAATTAGTCTCCGCCCACCGGCAACCAGCAGCGCACGGCAGCGATGACCAACCATTTGCGGGTTCAACTCAGCAACCGAGAGCGGATGGCGGAAGCGGTGGGATTCGAACCCACGGTGGTATCGCTACCACGCCGGTTTTCAAGACCGGTGCCTTAAACCGCTCGGCCACACTTCCGTTGTCTTCGCGGCGACAGCGGCGCACGCCCCGCAGCGCGGGGCGCATTCTCTCACGCCGGCTCGGCGGTGTGCTCGCGCGGCTTGCGCGCTGGCTTTTCCTTGGAAGTGGCCGCCTTGGCCGCGCCGCCCTTCTTGACGCCATCCGGGCATGGGCCCGGGATGTCGCCACACTGCAGGCGTGCGGCTTCCACCAGCGGCGGCACGCGTTCGGCGAGGAAGTCGATGAACACCCGCACCGCCGGCAACAGGCCGCGGCGTGACGCAAACACGGCGTGGAAGATGCCCTGCGGCAGGCGCCAGTGCGGCAGCACCACTTCGAGTTCGCCGTTGCGCACCGCTTCGGCACAGACGGTTTCCGGCAGCATGGTGATGCCCACGCCCTGCGTGGCCAGCGCCATCAGCATCGGGAAATCGAAGCCGGCGACGCGCGGCTTGAGCTCCACGCGGCGCACTTCACCGTTGGGGCCGTGCAGTTCCCAGCGCTGGTGCGCCTCGTCCTCGTTCATGCTCAGGGTGACGTGCTGGGCGAGATCGTCGGGGTTGACCGGACGACCCATGCGCTTGAGATAGCCGGGACTGGCCACCAGCAGTTCCTGGATCTGGCCGAAGTTGCGCATCACCAGGCTGCCGTCGTCGTCGAGGCGGTTGCGTACGCGCAGCGCGACGTCGATGCCCTCGTTGATGATGTCGACGCGGCGATTGCTCACGTGCAACTGCACGCGTACCTGCGGGAACTTGGCGAGGAATTCCGGAAGCAGCTTGGGCATCTGCTGCTGCGCCATGCCCACCGGCACGCTCACGCGGATGACCCCGCGCGGCTCGGCGCTTAGTCGATCGACGACTTCGCGTGCCGCCTGCGCCTCGGCAAGCATCGATTGCGCATGGCGGTACACGCTGTGGCCGACTTCGGTGACGGCGAAGCGGCGCGTCGAGCGCTGCAACAGGCGCACGCCAAGGTCGGTTTCGAGTTGGCTGATGCGACGGCTCAGGCGCGACTTCGGAATGCCCAGCGCGCGCTCCGCGGCCGCAAAGCCTTGGTGGTCGACGACGGCGGCGAAGTAATAGAGGTCGTTGAGGTCCTGCATGACGATCATCCCGCAATCAGAACAGTCAGTGATATTAGACCAGCTTTATCCCAATATCGCAACAGTGGAAAGTACGCCCCAACGCGGCACCTGCCGCATCGATCCGGGAAGGCCCATGAAACTGCTGCATATCGATTCCGCCGCCACTGGCGCCGGCTCCGTAACCCGCGAACTCACGACCGCCATAGTGGCACGCTGGAAAGACGCTGCGCCTGGCCTGCAGGTCACGTACCGCGACCTGGACGCCGAGCCCCTTCCGCACCTGACCGGCCCGGTGCTGGCCAAGGCCGACCCGGCCGTAGCCGACGCGGGCGAGAGCGCCCTCCAGCAGTTCCTGGACAGCGACGTGATCGTGATCGGCGCACCGATGTACAACTTCAGCGTGCCCTCGACATTGAAGGCCTGGATCGACCGCGTCGCCGTCGCGGGCCGTACCTTTCGCTACACCGAGAGCGGCCCGGAAGGCCTGGCCAAGGGCAAGCGCATGGTGATCGCCAGCGGTCGCGGCGGCATCTACGGCGACAACAGCCCGGCGGATTTCCAGGAGGCCTACCTGCGCCAGGTGTTCGGTTTCCTCGGCATCAGCGACATCGAGTTTGTGCGTGCCGAAGGCGTGGCGTACTCGCCGCAGCATCGCGCTGACGCCCTCGCCGGGGCCAAGGCCGCGATCCAGGCACCGCTGCGCGAGGCCGCCTGAGCTGCAACTCGTCCCCGCGTTTCCACGCCCTCCCCTGCGCCGGAAACGCAACGGGCCCGCATTTGCGGGCCCGTTCCTTTTGTTCAAGCCTGCCGCCGATCAGGCGATGCGATCGGCCCCGCCCATGTACGGACGCAGCGCCTCGGGCACGGTGATCGACCCATCGGCGTTCTGGTAGTTCTCCATCACCGCGATCAGCGCGCGGCCCACGGCCACGCCGGAGCCGTTGAGCGTGTGCACGAGTTCCGGCTTGCCGGTGGCCGGATTGCGCCAGCGCGCCTGCATGCGGCGCGCCTGGAATGCCTCGCAGTTGGAGCAGGATGAGATCTCCCGATAGGTGTCCTGCGAAGGCAGCCACACCTCCAGATCGAAGGTCTTGGTCGCCGAGAACCCCATGTCGCCCGTGCACAGCAGCACGCGGCGGTACGGCAGGCCGAGCCTCTCGAGCACGACTTCCGCGCAGCGCGTCATGCGCTCGTGCTCGGCGTAGCTTTCCTCCGGTCGGGCGATCGACACCAGCTCGACCTTCTCGAACTGGTGCTGGCGGATCATGCCGCGCGTGTCGCGACCGTGGCTGCCGGCCTCCGCGCGGAAGCACATGGAGTGCGCGGTCATGCGCAGCGGCAGCGCGTCGGCTTCGACGATGTCGTCGCGGACGATGTTGGTGAGCGGGACTTCGGAGGTCGGGATCAGGTAGCGCTTGTGCGCATGCTCGCCCTCACCCACCGTGGTGGCGAAGAGGTCTTCCTCGAATTTCGGCAGCTGGCCGGTGCCGCGCATCGAATCGGCATTGACCAGCAGCGGAACGTTGGTTTCCTGGTAGCCGTGTTCGCCGGTGTGCAGATCGAGCATGAACTGCGCGAGCGCGCGGTGCAGGCGCGCCAACGAGCCGCGCAGCACGGTGAAGCGGGCGCCACTGAGCTTGGCGGCGGTGTCGCCATCGAGCCAGCCGTTGCGGGCGCCGAGTTCGACATGGTCCTTCACCGCGAATTCGAAGGACCGCGGCGCGCCCCAGCGATGCTGCTCGACGTTGTGGGTCTCGTCCTGGCCCAGCGGCACGGATTCGTGCGGGATGTTCGGGATGGCCAGCGCGATCGCCTCGATGTGGGCGCGGATCGCTTCAAGCCGCTGCTCGGATGCCTTCAGCTCTTCGCCGAAGCCGGCCACCTCGGCCATCAGCGGCGAGACGTCCTCGCCCTTGGCCTTCGCCTGGCCGATCGCCTTGCTGCGCGTGTTGCGCAGGTTCTGCAATTCCTGGGTGCGGACCTGGATCTGCTTGCGTTCGCTCTCGAGCGCTTCCAGCACGGCGGAGTCGAAGACGTCGTAACCGCGGGTCTCGCGCAGGCGCGCGGCGAGTTCGGCAGGGTTCTGGCGCAACAGGGCGGGGTCGAGCATGGCGTCGGGAAGTAGTCGGACAGAGGTGACGAAGCTCGCGATTATCGCAGGCTTGTTCCGATGATTGCCCAATTATTAACAAGCCGCGGGTCACCATCGGCACGTCCCTCGACCGCTCCCGCCGATGACCAACAGCCCCGCCGCGTCGCAGCCGCCCCACCGTTCCGTCGATTTCGCAGCCTGGCTGCCCTCGCGCCGGGCGTTACTGTGGATCCTGGGCGCGTTCGCGCTCGGCCTGCTCCTGTTCCTGCTGGTCTGGCGGGGCGGCGACAGCGACTTCTACCGCGCGGGCCCGGCCGCCCCGACCGCCGCGCCTCCCCAGTACGCACCCCTACCCGCACCGGTCGCAGGCGGTTCGGCGGATGTCAGCAACGTTCCGGAGCCGGCACCCGCAACGGATGAGGACGGCCAGCCCCGTCTCGTGGAAACGGCTCCGCCTGCGCCGCCGGCTGCACCCGCACCATCGCCGCGGCCAGCCGCGCCGGTCGCCACTTCTCTGCCGCAGCCGGTATCGACGCCCGCGCCGGAGTACCCGCGCCAGTCGCTGCGCAATGGCGAACAGGGCACGGTGATGGTCAGCGCCGAAGTCGGACCGGATGGCGTCCCGTCATCGGTCGAGGTCGCACGCAGCAGCGGCTCGCGCTACCTGGACCGCGCGGCAGTGGACGCGGTGCGGCGCTGGCGGTTCCGGCCGGCAATGGCCGATGGGCGCGCGACCAGCGGCCGCGTGCAGGTGCCGATCACCTTCAAGAACTGACCGGCGCCAGCGACATCCGCCAGAAACTCGGCGTGCCCGGCAAGCGCGGTCATCCGCGCAGGTTCATGCCCGCTTGCCACGCGAGGTCGGTGAAGCCTGGAAACGACGTCGCGACATTGGCGACGTCGTTGATGACCACGTCCCCTTCGGCCAGTTGCGCGGCCACGGCGAAACTCATGGCGATGCGATGGTCGCCAAGGCTGTCGACCGCACCGCCTGTTAGGCACCCGCCCTCGATGACCGCGCCGTCCGGCGTTTCCTCGACCTGGATGCCGAGCGCCCGCAGGCCGGCAGCCATCGTCGCGATGCGGTCGGATTCCTTGACGCGCAGTTCCGCCGCCCCGCTGACCCTGGTTCGGCCCTGGGCGCACGCCGCGGCCACGAACAGGATCGGGAATTCGTCGATCATGTCCGGCACGATCTGCGCGGGTACGTCGATGCCCTTCAGCGGCGCATGGCGTACGACCACATCCGCGACGGGTTCGCCGCCCTGCTCCTGGCGGTTCTCCTCGCGGATGTCGGCGCCCATGGCTCGCAACGCAGCGAGGAGTCCGGTGCGGCGGGGATTCATGCCGACGGCTTCCACGCGCAATTCGGAACCCGGGACCAGCGTTGCGGCTACGATGAAGAATGCGGCCGACGAAAAGTCCGCCGGCACGTCGACATCGATTGCGCTGAGCCGATGCCCGCCGCTCAACCTGGCGAAGCCAGGGGCAAAGTCGATCGGCCAGCCGAATGCGGCGAGCATGCGCTCGGTGTAGTCGCGAGTCGGGTGCGCTTCGCGGACGGACGTCTCGCCGCCGGCGTACAGGCCGGCCAGCAGCAGCGCCGACTTCACCTGCGCACTGGCGACCGGCGTCGCAATCTCGACGCCGCGCAGGCGCGAGCCGCCGCGGATCCGCAACGGTGGCAAGCCACCCGGCTCGCTTTCGATGCGCGCCCCCATCGCCGCGAGCGGATCGATCACGCGCCGCATCGGCCGCTTCGACAGCGACTCGTCGCCGACCAGCATGCTGTCGAAGTCCTGCGCCGCCAGCAATCCTGCGAGCAGGCGCATGCCGGTCCCGGCATTGCCGCAGTCCAACGGCACATCGACGCCGCGAAGACCGTGCAGTCCAACGCCGTGGACGATGCGTTCGCCCGGACTGGGCGCTTCGATGCGCACGCCCAACTGCGCGAACACCCGTGCCGTGGCACGGGTGTCCTCGCCCTCGAGGAACCCGCGGATGCGCGTGGTGCCCTCCGCGATCGCTCCCAGCATCACCGCTCGGTGCGAGACCGATTTGTCGCCGGGTACGCGCACGCTCCCGGACAGGGGCGTTCCCGGGGCAGCGGTCCAATGCGCAGGCGCTTGGGAACTCATCCGATCACCTTGTCCAGCGCCGCAACCAGGCGCAGGTTCTCGTCATGGGTGCCGATGGTGATGCGCAGGCAGTCGCCCAGTCCGTAACCACCCATCGGGCGCAACACGACGCCTTGCGCGATCAGGGCGGCTTCGATGAGCGCCGTGTTCGGGCCGAATTCGACCAGCACGAAGTTGGTCTGCGACGGAAACACCCGCAAGCCGCGCTGTTCCAGCGCGGCGGCGAGCCAGGCGCGTTCGGTGCGGTTGCGCTCCAGCGACCATTGCAGGTGTGCCTGGTCGTCCAGCACCGCCTCGCAGGCCGCGAGTGCGGGGCCGTTGACGTTGAAGCTCTCGCGCACCCGCTCCATCACCGCGACCAGCCCGGGGGCGCCCAGCAGATAGCCGACCCGCAATCCGGCCAGGCCGTAGGCCTTGCTGAAGGTGCGGGTGACCACCAGGTTCGGATGGCGCGCCAGCAGCGGCAGCGCGCTGGCGTAGTCCGGCGCGTCGGCCATTTCCGCATAGGCCTCGTCGAACACCACGATGACCTCGTCGGGAATCCGTGCGACGAAGGCGGTCAGCGCATCGCGTCCGAACCAGGTGCCGGTTGGGTTGTTGGGGTTGGCGACATACACCAGCCGGGTAGCGGGAGTGATCGCGTCCGCGATGGCGTCGAGGTCGTGTCCCAGCGGCATGGCCGCATGGTCGCGCGGCAGCGCATCGACCACCCGCGCCGTGGCGCCGGCGCATTGCGTCGCCAGGGCGAACACCGCGAAGCCGTAGCGCGAGAACACGACTTCGTCGCCCTCCCCCGCGAACACCTGCGCCAGCTGCATCAAAAGCTCGTGCGAGCCGTTGCCGAGCAGGATCCGCTCGACCTCGACGCCATGCTTGGCCGCCAGCGCCCGCTTGAGGTCGAGCCCGAGCGGATCGGGATAGCGGTGCAGCGAATGCAACTGGTCGAGGATCGCCATGCGCGCGGCCGGCGAAGGACCGTAGGGATTCTCGTTGGAACCCAGTTCCACCAGGCCGTCGCCGAACTTGCGCCGGAACGCGACCAGGTCGTGCCCGGGATCGTAGGCGCGCAGGCCCTGGACGCCGCGCGACGCGCGCGCCGCGAACCAGGCTTCGTCCTTCGGCGCCGTGGCCGCGGTGGCCTTGCTGACGTCTTGCTTCATCGCGCCCGTCATGCAATCGCAACCGGATAGGAGCCGAGCACCTTCACCGCCTGCGCGAACTCGCCGACTTCGTCCAGGGCACGATGCATCGCTTCTTCCTGCGCATGTCCGGCGATGTCGATGAAGAAGGCGTACTGCCACAGGCCGGTGTGCCCCGGGCGCGACTCGATCCGGTTCATGCTCAGGCCGTGCTTCGCGAACGGCGCCAGCACGTGGTACAGCGCGCCCGGCTGGTCCTTGATGAAGACCAGCAGCGAGGTGCGATCGTTGCCCGACGGCGGGAACAGTTCGCGGCCCAGCACCAGGAAGCGCGTGGTGTTGTCCGGCCGGTCCTCGATCGGGCCGGCCAGCGACTTCAGGCCGTAGACACTGGCCGCGCTGATCCCGGCGATGGCCGCGGCATCATCCGCGTTACGCGCGCGCTTGGCGCCGTCCGCGTTGCTCGATACGGCGATCTTCTCGGCCTTGGGCAGGTACTGGCGCAACCATGCCTTGCACTGCGCGAAGGACTGCGGATGCGAGTACACGCGCTCGATGTCCTCGAGCCGCCCGGCGCGCGACAGCAGGTGCTGGTGCACGCGCAGCTCGACCTCGCCGCAGATCCGCAGGCCCGAGGTAAGGAACATGTCGAGCGTGGACTGGATCGTGCCCTGGGTGGAATTCTCCACCGGCACCACGCCGAAGTCGGCGTGGCCGGCCTCCACTTCCTGGAACACTTCCTCGATGCTCGCCAGCGGCAGACCGTGAATCGAATGGCCGAAGTGCTTGTACACCGCCTGCTGCGAGTGGGTGCCTTCCGGGCCGAGGAAGCCGATCTTCAGCGGCTCCTGCTGCGCCAGGCACGCCGACATGATCTCGCGGAACAAGCGCACCAGCACTTCGTCGTTGAGCGGGCCATCGTTGCGATCGACGACACGGCGCAATACCTGCGCCTCTCGCTCGGGGCGGTAGTAGTCCACCGCCGCGGCGAGCTTGCCCTTGGCCTTCCCGACCTGGTGCGCCCAATGGGCGCGCTGCACGATGAGCGCCTGGATCTGCTGGTCGATGCCGTCGATCTGGGCGCGCACGGCGCCCAGGTCCGGCTTGGTCTCGTCGGTAACGGGCTTCGGGGCAGCAGGCGCCTTCGAGGACCTTTTCGTCGTGGCGGCCTTCTTGCGCCCCGCCGTTTCCTTCGGAGACTTTGCCGCCATCACCCGTGCCTTTGCTGGAAATCGCGCATGAACGAAGCCAGCGCTTGCACGCCCGCTTCCGACATGGCGTTGTAGATCGAGGCGCGCATGCCGCCGAGGGCGCGGTGTCCCTTCAGCGAGATCAGGCCGGCGGCCTCGGCTTCCTTGAGGAAGGGCTTGTCGAGCGCGTCGTCGTGCAGGAAGAAGGGCACGTTCATGCGCGAGCGCACGGCCTTGTCGACTTCGTTGCGGTAGAAGCCGCCGGAGTTGTCGATGGCGCCGTACAGCAGCGCCGACTTGCGTGCGCTACGGCGGGCGAATTCCTCGACGCCGCCTTCGGCCAGCATCCACTTCACGGTGAGGCCCAGCAGGTACCAGTTCCAGCTCGGCGGCGTGTTGAGCATCGACTCGCCCTTGACGTGCGAGCGGTAATCGAGGATGTCGGCGCGCGGCTGGCCGGCTCGCTCGAGCAAGTCGCGGCGGATGATGACCACGGTGATGCCGACGGGGCCGAGGTTCTTCTGCGCGCCGGCGTAGATCACGCCGAACTTCGACACGTCGACGGGCTCGGAGGCGATGCTGGAGCTGAAGTCGGCGAACACGGGTACGTTGTCGCCCTGGGGGTAATGCTCGTCACGGAATTCGACGCCGTGGATGGTCTCGTTGGCGGTGACGTGGACGTACGCCGCGTCCTTCGACAGCTGCCAGCCATCGCGGGCGGGAATGGTGCGGAAGCCCTCGGCCTCGCTGGTCGCGGCGACGCTGGTGGCGACATACGGCTTGGCCTGCTTGATCGCAGTCTTGCCCCAGTGGCCGGTCAGCACGTAGTCGGCGGCCTGGCCGGGCGCGGCGAAATTCAGCGGCAGCAATGCCTGCACGGTCGTGGCGCCCCCGCCCAGGAACAGCACGGCGTAGTCGTCGGGAATCGACATCAGCTTGCGCAGGTCGGCCTCGGCCTCGGTCGCGACCTGGATGAACTCGGGCCCGCGGTGGCTGAGCTCGACGATCGAAGCGCCCACGCCATGCCAGTCGAGCATCTCCTCCTGCGCCTGGCGCAGAACGGATTCAGGAAGAGTGGCGGGACCGGCACTGAAGTTGTGTACGCGCGACATGGATTTCCTCGACTTGGCGGAGTGGTTTCTTGCGGCACAGGGGCTTGTTCCGGGAACAGGCCAAAGGGTCGGCAAGGCGAGGGATGGCAGGCCAGGCGGTAGCGGTGTGCGGCCCGGCTAGTATGCCGCAGCGCAACACGCCCGGATCAAGGGTTGCACGCGCAACTTTTCGCCCGCTTATGGCCTCTGGACATATAGTCGAACCACACGCCGGAGCCGGCCATGTCACTGCGCGATGCCTTGCGGATACCCTCCGCCGAAATCACCGACGAGTCGGTTTACCAGGACCGCCGCCGCCTGCTCGCCGCATTGGCCGCGATCCCCGGCTTGGGCCTGGCAGGGTGCGGAAATGCCGCCCCGCCGCCGCCTTCCCGCGTCGTGGTGACGCCGGAGCAGGCGCGGGCCGGCTTCCGCACCACCGAGGCCCTCACCCGCTACGAGGACGTCTCCAGCTACAACAATTTCTATGAGTTCGGGACGGGGAAGAGCGACCCATCGCGCGCGGACCTCACCCTGCGCCTCAAGCCCTGGAGCGTGGCCGTCGGCGGACGCTGCGCGAAGCCCGGCGTGATGTCGCTGGAGGACCTGCTCAAGGGCGTAACGCCGGAGGAACGCGTCTACCGGCTGCGCTGCGTCGAAGGCTGGTCGATGGTCATTCCCTGGCTCGGCGTGCCGCTGGCGAACGTGCTCAAGCGCTTCGAACCGAGTTCGAAAGCAAAGTACGTCGCCTTCACCACCCTCGACGATCCCAAGCAGATGCCCGGGCAGCGCTACCGCGCGCTCGACTGGCCGTATCGCGAAGGCCTGCGCATCGACGAGGCCATGCATCCCCTCGCCTTCCTGGTCACCGGCCTGTACGGCAAGCCGCTGCCGCAGCAGAACGGCGCGCCCCTGCGACTGGTCGTGCCTTGGAAGTACGGATTCAAGGGCATCAAGTCGATCGTGGCGATCACCTTCGTCGAATCGATGCCGTTCACCAGCTGGAACGACGCGCAGTCGAGCGAATACGGCTTCTTCAGCAACGTCAATCCGAACGTCGACCATCCACGCTGGTCGCAGAAGACCGAGCGCCGCATCGCCGGCACCCAGAGCAAGCTGTTCGCCGAACGCATCCCCACCCGCATCTTCAACGGCTACGGCGAGCAAGTGGCGGGACTCTACGCTGGCATGGACCTGCGCAAGTGGTTCTGACCATGGCGCGCAAGCCGCGTGGCGCCCGCTCTTCCTGGAGCCTGATCGCCGCGAAGACGCTCGTGCACCTGCTTTCGTTGACGCCGGCGGCGATCCTCGGCTGGCAGATCCGCGCCGAGGCGCTCACCGGCAGCGGCGGCCTGGGCGCCGACCCGGTGGCCGAGATCGAGCATCGTCTCGGCCTGTGGGCCTTGCGGTTCCTGATGCTCACGCTGGCGATCACGCCGTTGCGCCAGCTCACGCACCAAGCCGTGCTCATCCGCTTCCGCCGCATGCTTGGCCTGTACGCGTTCTTCTACGCCACGCTGCATTTCAGCGCCTACCTCGTCCTCGACCTGCGCGGGTACTGGGCGCAGATCTTCGAGGAGATCGCCAAGCGGCCATACATCACCGTCGGCTTCACCGCCTGGCTGCTGCTGGTGCCCTTGGCGATCACGTCCACGCAGGCTGCGATCCGCCGGCTGGGACGCAACTGGGCCCGCTTGCACCGGCTGGTCTACGCGGTCGGCGTCCTGGCGGTGCTGCACTTCTGGTGGCTGGTCAAATCCGACATCCGCGAGCCCGCGCTCTACGCGACGATCCTGGCCGTGTTGCTGGGCTGGCGCCTGCTGAAGGTGCTGCGCGATCGACGCGCTACCGTGCGCCGTACAGCAACAGCAGGCTGAGCGCGACCGCCAGGAACAACGCCGCCAACAGCAGCCACGGAACGCGACGCGCCGAGGAAGCGGGCTTGGGCAACGCCGCCACCGGCTCTTCGGCAGGCGCTGGTGCGGCTGGCTTGCGCGGTTCGGCGCCTGCGTTGCGATTGGGGCCTTCGACCACGAACCGCTGGGTATCGAAGGCGACCTGGTCGCCCGTGCGCAACAGCGCGCTCCGCACCGGCCAACCGTTCACCACGCTGCCCTCGTGCGAGCCGAGATCGCGCAGCACGATGCCTTCCGCATGCGGTTCGAGCCGGGCGTGCCGATCGGCGAACGCCGCGTCGTCGATGCGGATGTCGCATTCGGGCAAGCGGCCCACCACGCGTGCCTGGTCCAGCGTGATGCTGCGTCCATGGTGCGGCCCACCGACACCGCGCAGCACCATGCGCGGATCGGGCTCGCCTGGCGCCGGCCGCGATTCCGGCGGCGCCGAAGGCGGCGTGTCGCCGAGCAGCAACCATTCATTGCCGTCCACGAAGACGGCGTCACCAGCCCGCAGCAGGGCCATGCGCCGCACCGGGCGGCCGTTGACGTGCAGGCCGCGCGTGCCCTCGTGCACCTGCAGCCACACACCGCGGCGATCGACGCAGAACTGCGCGATTGCCCGTGCTGGATCGGCAACGATGACCGGGCGCTCCGCAGCATCGCGACCAATGGCGTGAACGCCCGGTCCAAGAACCAGGTCGGGCTGCTGGCGGTTGGGAAACCTCAGTCTCAGGGCGGTCATGTGTCGAGGATCGGAAAGCGCCCGCAATCTAGCACGCTCGGCGGCGTTTGCCGCCAGGCGGCGGCATCGGACCCAGCTTGGATGCCGGCGTTTCTGCCCGCACAATGCGCGGCATACAGGAGACGTCCGACATGCCCAGTATCGATATCCGCCACGCCCATTCCCTGCCGCACGCGAAGGCGCGCAAGGCGGTGCAGGAAGTCGCGGACAAACTCGCAGAACGCTTCGGCGTCGACTACGGCTGGGATGGCGACACCCTCAACTTCGCCCGCGGCGGCGTCGACGGCAAGATCGACCTGTCGCCCAAGAGCCTGCGCGTCACCGCGAACCTCGGCTTCCTGATGTCGGCCTTCAAGGGGCCGATCGAAGCCGAGATCAAGCGCGTCCTGGACGAGCGCTTCAGCTGACGCAATCGCCGCCGACGCGCCGGCTCAGCAGTTCTCGTACTTCCAGTTGCGGCGTTTGCCCTCGGCGAGCCACTCGATGGTCTGCGCCAGGCGCTTGGCGCGCGTTTCCTCGCGCTTGGCCTCGGTGATCCACTCCACGTATTCGCGCCGGCAACTGGCCGGGAAGGCCTCGAACGTGGCGCGGGCGCCGGCATTCGCGCCCAGCGCCACGGCGAGGTCCGCCGGCACCTCGACCGGAGGCTTGGGCGTGCCGCCGCGGCTGGCAGGACGCTTCACCCCCTGCTCCACCAACTGCATCGCCTGCTTGATGTAGCCCGCCAGCTCACGCTTGCCCGGCAAGTCGGCGATCCGTGTGATCCGGCCGAACTGCCCCATCGCATCGTCCTGCTTGCCGGTGCCGGCACCGACGATCTGCGTCCCCTGCCACAGCCGGAAAGTCGCGTGCTGCTTGAACGCCGCCATGCCGCACAGGATCTTGCCGCGGTAGGTGAAGGTCGGTGCGCTCCACTTGAGTGTCTCCTCGCAATCCGGGCAGGAGGCATGCACGACTTCGCGCAGGTGCTCCAGGATGGGACGGGCGAATTCGGCCGAACCGGCGATGTAAGCGTCGATGCGCGGATCGCGCTGGCCCATGGCAATTCCCATTGATGGAAGGCGGCCTATTCTGCCCCGGGACTGCGTTTGCGAAGACAGGAAGACAAGGGGAAATCCCGATGCCGGATCGCGAACGCCGCCAGGGCAGGTACGAGGGTGCCGCCAGCTTGCGTGGCCAGCTCAACGAGGACCAGCAGATGGCGCTGTCCGAACTCGAGCGCTTCGGCTGGGAACTGCGGTTCATCCGACGTCCGCTTTTCCAGGACCCGATACCGGTGGTCGCCGACGGCGATCGCAGGTCGTATTCGGTGCTCGCCCCGGATGGGTCGGTGGAAGACGTTTCCACGATCAAGTTGCGCGTCTGATCCGGACGCGCGAGGGCCTACGCCGGACCGAGTTCCCACCGCCCCGCTGGCCGATAGTCGCCGTGTGCGCCCAGCACGCTGTCGATCAGCACGAACTCGCGCACCGGCCAGACGACCGGGGTTATCGGCCGCGCGGGCAACGGCTGCCTCGCATCGCGCAGCACGGTCACGTGCGGGATGAAGCGCGCATGCCCCTTGGGCTCGACGCCGGCACGGGCCAGCGCTTCGTGCAGTTGTGCCCAAAGCGACTGCAGGTGCGCGCCTGCCCGCGCACACCCGAGCCAGCCGACGCCATGCGCAAAGTGCCCCGCCCGATCGAGGACCAGCTCGAACGGCGGCACCGCCACCTGCGTGGCGGCGCTGCACGCCGCTGCAATGCGCTCGCACGGCAATTCGGGGTACGACCCCAGGAAATGCAGCGTCAGGTGGTGACGCGCGGGATTGACCCAGCGTCCCTGTAGCGGTGCCCCTGCCTGCAGCAACTCGATGGCACGGGCCAAGCGAATTCGCGTCGCCGCGTCCGGAAAGAGGCCGAAGAAAAGGTTGTGGCCCATGCCTGGGCTTGGGGTGCTGGATGCAGGTCCGGCGGCATCGCGGCGCATGCGCACAGTCTAGTGTTTCATGCGACCGCAACGTGGCCCGCGCAAGCATTCGGCATGGATCCCGCGGGAGGCGCCCATGTCGGCACGTGAAATCAACATTCCGGGCAGGCAGCAGCCCATGCAGCCCCAGCCGGAAACCATCCGCGACGACTATCGCGGCAGCGGCAAGCTCGCGGGCAAGGTCGCACTGATCAGCGGCGGCGACAGCGGCATCGGGAGGGCGGTCGCCGTGCATTTCGCCCGCGAGGGCGCCGATGTCGCGATCATCTACCTGAGCGAGGATGCGGATGCGCAGCAGACCCGATGGATGGTCGAGAAGGAAGGCCGCCGCTGCCTGCTGATCCGCGGCAACCTGCGCGACGAGGCGTTCTGCAAGTCGGCGATCGACGAGACCGTCCGCACGCTTGGCGACCTGAGGATCCTGGTCAACAACGCAGCCGACCAGGTCCCCCAGGAGAAGCCGGAGGACATCAGCAGCGAGCAGTTACGGCTCACGTTCGAGAACAACTTCTATCCGTATTTCTATCTGGTCAGGCACGCGCTCGAGCATCTGGAGGACGGCGGCATCATCATCAACACCGGGTCGGTGACCTCGTTCCGCGGCAGCAAGCACCTGATCGACTACGCGTCGACCAAGGGGGCGATCGAGACGTTCACCTATTCGCTGGCGCAGAACCTGATCGACCGCGGCATCCGCGTGAACGGCGTCGCGCCGGGCCCGATCTGGACGCCGCTGATCACCTCGAGCATGGACGAGCAGCAGCAGCGCGAATTCGGCCGCAACACGCCGATGAAGCGGCCGGGCCAGCCCAGCGAATGCGCACCGGCCTACGTCTATCTCGCCTGCGACGACAGCAGCTACGTCACCGGCCAGTTCATCCATGTCAACGGCGGCGGCTTCATCGGCTGAAGCGAGTGCCCGCGGCGGCTATTTCTGACGCGTGGCTTTGGCCTGGTCGCCCAGGTAGTCCGCCAACCCGCCCAGCTGCAGTCCCTGCACCCGGTCGACCACTGCAACGAACTTGCTCAGGTCGTCCGGCGTGTAGCCGCCGGCGCGGTACCACAGGGTGATGCGCGTGCCGCCTTCGACCGGCGCGAAGCGCCACTCCATGGCGCCGCCCAGGCCCATCCCCTGCAGCGGCCCCAGGCCACCGGTCATGCGCAGCGTGCGTTCCGGATCGACGAACGTCACCGTCATGTGCTGGGCCTGTTGCGCGCCATTGAGCTCACAGAAGCAGCCACCGGCGCGCGGCTGGATCGACAAGCGCGTGGCATCGCCCCACCACGTATGTTCCTTGGGCCACCAGCGACCGACGTCATTGACCAGCGCCGCCCATGCCGTCTTCGCATCGACCGGCACGATCCGGGAATTCTCGATGGTGAAGCCGTTGGCGGCCGAATCCTTCACTTCGGCACGCGCGCCGCCTGCGAAGGCCAGCAGGACCAGGCTGATTGCCAAGAAGGTGCTGCGCATTAGGGCTCCCGATGGCCGCGACGAATGCAGCGATTAACGCGCGGCCACCCGGCGCGTGCAAGTGGCGATGGTGCACTCAGCCGAGGCGTCCCCCGTCAGGGCGGACCCGGAACGCGAGGCTGATGCGAGGACCCACCGGCTCGCGCGTCTTCGCCACGCCATGCTCGTAGTGCAGCTGCGAGTCGTAACTCATCAGCAGCAGGCTGCCGGGTTCGAGGTCGACATGCATGGACGCGCGCGGCGGGCGCTTCGGCCGGATGGTCATGCGCCGCACCGCACCCAGCGAGAGCAACGCGATGGGGTGATGCGGGACCAGGATGTGCAGCTTGTCGTTGTGCGGCGCGACGCTGTCGTTTCCGTCGCGGTAGTAGTTGAGGCCGACCGAGTTGAAGGGCGCATCGACATGCCGGTGGAGTACGGCCGCGGCTTCGCGCAGGGCAACCGGCAACCGTTCGCTGGCCAGGCGGAATCCTGCGGTGAGGCGCGGCACGTCGACGATGCGGTCGTACATCGGCCGCTGCTGCGCCTGCCATGGCACCTCGTCCCGCAGGGCCTCGAACCAGCGCCGCGCCGTCACCTCGTCCACCAGTCCGGGGCGGTAGACGATGCCGCCTTCGCGGTCCTCGGCGAGTACACGTGGACCCGGGGCAAAGAGGCTGTGTTGCTGGGCGGATTGGCGCATCCGGGAAAGATGGGGGCGCCGCGTCTCATCCGCTGCGCCATGCGGCGCTGCCGGCTTAATCGTTAAGCGACAGGGTCATGCGTCGAGTTCGGCCCAGCGGGCATAGGCAGCATCGAGTTCGGCCTGCGCGGTTGCCAGCGTGGCGTTGTGCTCGGCCATACCCGCGCTGCCGCGCTGGTAGAACGCCGGGTCGTTCATGGCAGCCGTCAACTCGGCCAGGCGCGCTTCGAGCGCCTCGATCCGCGACGGCAACTGCTCGAGCTCGCGCGCGTCCTTGTAGCTGAGCTTGCGCTTGGCCGGGGCGGCGGCAGCGACCTGCGCGATCGGCGCCGCCATCGCGGCCCTGGTGGCGGCTTGCGGCGCGGCTTCGGGCCGTTGCCGCAGCCAATCGCTGTAACCGCCTACGTAATCGCCCACCCTGCCATCGCCTTCCATCACCAGGGTGGAGGTCACCACGTTGTCGAGGAAGTCGCGGTCGTGGCTGACCAGCAGCAGCGTGCCCTGGTAATCCGCCAGCAGTTCCTCGAGCAGTTCCAGCGTCTCCACGTCGAGGTCGTTGGTCGGTTCGTCCATCACCAGCAGGTTGGACGACTGTGCGAACAGCTTCGCCAGCAGCAGGCGGTTGCGCTCGCCGCCCGACAGGCGGGTGATCGGCGCGCGGGCACGCTCCGGGGTGAACAGGAAGTCCTGCAGGTAGCCGATCACGTGCTTGTGGCGGCCGTTGATCTCCACGCTCTCGCGGCCTTCGGCGACGTTCTCGATCGCGTTCCAGTCCTCGCGCAGGGTGGCGCGGTACTGGTCGAAGTACGCCACCCGCAGGTTGCTGCCCAGCTTCACCTCGCCCTCGCTCGGCGCCAGCTCGCCCAGCAGCAGCTTCAGCAGCGTGGTCTTGCCGCTGCCGTTGGGACCGATCAGGCCGATGCGGTCGCCGCGCATGATCACCGTCGACAGGTCGCGCACGATCGCCTCGCCGCCGTAGCCGAACGACATGTTCTTGGTTTCGATGACCTTGCGTCCGGAGGCATCGCCCTGCGCGACTTCCATCCGCACGTTGCCGGTGAGATCGCGGCGCTGCGCGCGTTCCGAGCGCATCGCCTTGAGCCGGCGCACGCGGCCCTCGTCGCGGGTGCGACGGGCCTTGATGCCCTGCCGGATCCACACTTCCTCCTGCGCCAGCAGCTTGTCGAAGCGGGCGTTTTCCTGCGCCTCGGCATTGAGGCGCTCCTCGCGCCGCCGCTCGTAATTGGCCCAGTCGCCCGGCCAGCTGGTGACCTGGCCGCGGTCGATCTCGACGATGCGCGTCGCGAGCGCGCGCAGGAAGCGGCGGTCGTGGGTGACGAAGACCAGTGCGCCGGACCAGGCCTTGAGGAAGCCTTCGAGCCAGTCGATCGCCTCGATGTCCAGGTGGTTGGTGGGCTCGTCGAGCAGCAGGACGTCGGGCGACGACACCAGCGCACGCGCCAGCAGGACCCGCCGCTTCATGCCGCCGGAGAGGCCGGAAAACACGGCATCGCCGTCGAGCTGGAGCCGCGCCAGCGTTTCGGTCACGCGCTGGTCGAGCGACCAGCCGTGCACGTCCTCGATCTTCGCCTGCACTCTGGCGAGCGCTTCGGTGTCGACGTGCTCGGCATGGCTGAGATGGTGGAATTCGGCCAGCCACGCACCGAGCTGGCCCAATCCGCCGGCGACGACGTCCCACACGTCGCCCGCGGCCCCTGCCGGCACTTCCTGCTCCAGGCGCGCAATGCGCACGCCGCCTTCGACCCGCACCTCGCCATCGTCGGCCTGGATTTCGCCGGCGAGCAGCTTCAGCAGCGTGGACTTGCCGGCGCCGTTGCGGCCGATCAGGGCGATGCGCTCGCCGCTCTCGATGGAGAGGCCGACGTTTTCCAGCAGCAGCGGGCCGCCGACGCCGTAGTCGACGTTGTTCAGGGTAATCAGGGGCATGCGGTCATTTTACGCGGCGCTCCCGCCGATAGCCCGCTTTATCTGTGTCGCCCTGGACGGAATGGCCGACGCCTACCGTCTTTTCGGCCCATCCCGGGCGGCCTTCACGAACTGCAGGACAGCATCGAGCAACCCGCCTTTTGCCGCGCCCAGTCCGGCCGCTTGCGCGCGAAGGCCTCGCGTCCGGGCTGCTCCTCGTACGGCCGGCGCATCACCTCGAGCAACTCATGCACGCCGCCCAGATCGCCCTGTTCGGCGCGGTCGATCGCCTGCTGGGCGAGGTAGTTGCGCAGCACGTAGCGGGGATTCGCCGCATCCATGCCGGCCCGGCGGGCCGCCGGAGCCATCGCGTCCTCGCGCACGCGCGCCGCGTAACGGGCGAGCCAATCGTCAAAAGCGGCGGCCGTGGCCGCGCGCCGGTCCTCGTCGTAGAATGCCGGCGCCAGCGGCGCCGCCGATGGCGCCTGGATGTCGACGTCGGCGAGCGCGCGGAAGAACAGGGTCATGTCCACTTCCGCGTCCTGCAGCAGCGTGTGCAGTTCCTGCATCAGCTCGACGTCGGCGTCGCGGCACTCGGCCAGCCCCAGCTTGCGCGCGATGTTGCCGCGATCCTCGCGCGTGTAGGTGTCGGCGTAGCGCTGCAGCCCGGCGTTGAGTTGCTGCGGATCCTCGAATAGCGGCGAGATCGCGTGGGCCAGGCGGATCAGGTTCCAGTAGGCGATCTTCGGCTGCCAGCCGAAGCGGTAGCGGCGGCCCTGCGCATCGGTGGTGTTCGGGGTCCAGTCGGGATCGTAATTGTCGATCCAGCCGTACGGCCCGTAGTCGATGGTGAGGCCGAGGATCGACATGTTGTCGGTGTTCATCACCCCGTGCACGAACCCGACCCGCATCCAGTGCGCGATCATCACCGCGGTGCGCGCGCAGACCTCGCCGAACCACGCCGCATGCAGCGCCTCGCCCTCGCCTTGCAGCTGCGGGAAGTCGCGGCGTATGCAGAACTCCACCAGTTGCCGCAGCAACGGCAGGTCGCTGCGCGAATACGGCAGCTCGAAATTGCCGAAGCGCAGGAACGACGGCGCCACCCGGCAGACGATCGCGCCGGGCTCGGGCTTGGGATGCCCGTCGTAGAACATGTCGCGGACCACCCACTCGCCGGTGCCGACCAGGCTCAGGGCGCGCGTGGTCGGGACGCCCAGGTGGTGCATCGCCTCGCTGCACAGGAACTCGCGGATCGACGAACGCAGCACGGCGCGGCCATCGGCGGTGCGCGAGTACGGAGTGAGGCCCGCGCCCTTCAGTTGCAGCTCCCAGCGCTCTCCGGCGCGGTTGATCGCTTCGCCCAGGGTGATCGCGCGCCCGTCGCCGAGCTGGCCCGCCCAATGCCCGAACTGGTGGCCGCCGTAGTTGGCGGCGTACGGCTGCATGCCCGGCAGCAGCGCATTCCCGCCGAAGACCTCGGCGAACTGCGGCGACTGCACCTCGGCTTCGCTCAGGCCCAGGGTGTCGGCCATTTCGCGTGACCAGGCGAGCAGGCGCGGCGCGGCCACTGGCGTGGGCTCCACGCGCGACCAGGCGGCGCCCTCGACCTGGCGCACGCGCGCGCCGGCTTCGCTGTCGCCGGGCAGCTCGCGCAGGAATCGGTTGTCGAATCGCAGGTCCAACGTAGCGCCGTGCAATGGGCTCATCCGGATGTTAGCCGGTGCGGCGTCATCGCCCTGCCGCGGTGGCTTATCCGGGGCAGCTCATCCGGCCGGCGTATTCACCACAGGTCGAAGCGCACGCCCTCGCGTTCGTTGTCCCAGATCGTGCTCACCACCCACCAGCGGCCGTCCTCGTGGCACAGCTGGATGCTGTTGGCGCCGCGCTTCATCACCACCGGGGAATCCGGCGCGGTCCGCGCCTCGTACAGGCTCCACGCATGCGCGACCTGGCCGAAGGTCTCCACGCGATGGCCGATGTCGATCTCGTAGAAGTCGTTCACGGCGAAGAACGGCTCGACGTCCGCGATGTACTCATCGAGCGTGAACACGTGCGGCCGGGTCGAACCGTCCGGCTGCACCACCGTGCGCAGGCTCAGCGCTTCCGGACGGTGCAGGAAACGGAAGCGGGCCCAGTCGCGCGGAGCGCCGGCGGGACCGGAAATGCAGGCATAGATCGCGCGGATCAGGCTGGGGATCTCGCGGACGTCGTCGCTCCACTGCCGGCTGTGACTGGGTTCGTTCATCGCGCTACTCCGTCGGGGGCGTTGAGCCGGGACTCGGACGCCAGCCGCTACACTATGCGCCCAGACCGGCCGCGCGCCGGCGTCATCGAGGCTGCCATGAGCGCCCCCGCCCCCCCGACCTCCCCGCCCACGGACGCCCCCTCCGTGAAATTCACCGATCTCGGCCTGCCGGAGTCCCTGCTCAAGGCGCTGACCGAAGTCGGCTACGAAACCCCTTCGCCGATCCAGGCCGCCACGATCCCGCCGTTGCTGGGAGGCCGTGACGTGCTCGGCCAGGCCCAGACCGGCACCGGCAAGACCGCCGCCTTCGCGCTGCCGATCCTGGCGCGCATCGATCCCGCCCAGCAGAAGCCGCAGGCGCTGGTGCTGGCGCCGACGCGCGAGCTTGCGATCCAGGTCGCGGAGGCCTTCCAGAAGTACGCCCACCACCTGCCGGGCTTCCACGTACTGCCGATCTACGGCGGCCAGAGCTACACGCCGCAGCTGGCGTCGCTCAAGCGCGGCGTGCAGGTCGTGGTGGGCACGCCCGGCCGCGTGATCGATCACCTCAACCGTGGCTCGCTTGACCTGTCGCAGCTGCGCTGCCTGGTGCTGGACGAAGCCGACGAGATGCTGCGCATGGGCTTCATCGACGACGTCGAAGCCGTGCTGAAGAAGATCCCGGAGACCCGCCAGGTCGCGCTGTTCTCGGCGACGATGCCCTCGCAGATCAAGCGCATCGCCCAGACCTACCTGCGCGACCCGGTCGAGGTCGCGATCAAGACCACCACGACCACGGCCGCCAACATCCGCCAGCGCTACTGGGCGGTGAGCGGCGTGAACAAGCTCGACGCGATCACCCGCATCCTTGAGGCCGAGCCGTTCGACGCGATGATCGTGTTCGCCCGCACCAAGCTGGGCACCGAGGAGCTCGCCGACAAGCTGTCCGCGCGGGGCATCTCCGCCGCCGCGATCAACGGCGACATGGACCAGAAGGCGCGCGAGCGCACCATCAACCAACTCAAGGATGGTCGCATCGACGTGCTGGTCGCCACCGACGTGGCCGCGCGCGGCCTGGACGTGGAGCGCATCAGCCACGTGCTGAACTACGACATCCCCTACGACACCGAGAGCTACGTCCACCGCATCGGCCGCACCGGCCGCGCCGGTCGCAAGGGCGAGGCGATTTTGTTCGTCGCCCCGCGCGAGCGCGGCATGCTGCGCGCGATCGAGCGCGCCACGCGCCAGCCGATCGAGCCGATGGCGCTGCCCAGCGTGGAAACGGTCAACGAGCAGCGCGTGTCGAAGTTCCTCGGCCGCATCACCACCGCGCTGGAAGCCGCCGACCTGGCGATGTTCCGCGACCTGGTCGAACGCTACGAACGCGAGAAAAACGTGCCCGCGGTGGAAATCGCCGCCGCGCTGGCCCGGCTGGTCCAGGGCGACATGCCGCTGCTGCTGCAGGCTACCGCCGAGCAGTTGCGCCCGCATCGAGAGGGCTTCGACAAGCCCGGCTTCGACAGGCCAGGCTTCGACAGGCCAGGCTTCGACCGCCAGGACTCGGGCAAGGCGCCCTTCGCCAAGCGCATGTCCGAGCGCGCGCGTGGCGACTTCGACGGCCCGCGTACCGGCAAGTTCGAGCGCGACCGTCCGCGTCCGCACCCCGGCGACCGGACGTCGCCGGCCGTGGAAGCCGTGGCCTCCCACCATGCGGCCAGCCACAACGAAGCGGAAGCCTTCTTCGACGACAGCGCGCCGCGCGCACCGCGCCCGCCGCGCGAGGAGCGCCGCGCGACCGAAGCCGGCATGGAAACCTTCCGCATCGAAGTCGGCCACCGCCACGGGGTGAAGCCGGGCAACATCGTCGGCGCGATCGCCAACGAAGCCGAACTCGAAAGCCGCTACATCGGCCGCATCGACATCCGCGACGACTTCAGCCTGATCGACCTGCCCGAGGGCATGCCGCGCGAGGTGATGGAACACCTCAAGCGCGTACGCGTCGCCGGGCAGCCGCTGCGGATCAGCCGACCGGGCGAGGCGCGTTCGTTCGGCGGCGACGACGGCGACGGCCGTCCGCATCGCGGCCCCGGCCCCGGCGGACCGCGTGGCCCCAAGCCGAATCGCTCCGGACCGCCACGCCGAGCGCGTTGATGGCAGGGGGCATGGACGACCCTGCCCCGCTTCGCTTGTCCTGCCTTGCATCGCCGCCCTCGGGGCGGCGATGTTCGTTGGTGCCCCGGGCTTGTTCGTCATGACGTCATGTCATCGCGGGTGACGGCCGGGCACCGGAGTCGCGCGCGATAAGCTGGCCGGGCTAGTCCGCTGCCCGGTGCCGCATGTCCCGCATCCTGGTCTTCCAACACGTCGCCGCCGAGCCGCTGGGTACGCTGGACCCATTGATCCGCGCGCGCGGCCACCGCATCCGCTTCGCCAATTTCGAGCGGCAGCCGCATGCCGAACCCAACGTCGACCGGTACCACGGCCTGGTCGTCCTCGGCGGGCCGATGAACGTCGAGGACCAGGCCCATCGCCAGCACCTGCGCACCGAGCTGCGCGCGATCGAACGCATGCTCGCGCAGGGCAAGCCGGTGCTGGGCATCTGCCTGGGCGCGCAGCTGCTCGCGCACGCGCTGGGAGCGCCCGTGCAGCGCAATCGCGAACCGGAAATCGGCTGGTACCGCCTGCAGACCACCGAGGCCGGCCGCCACGATCCGGTGGTGGCGCCGCTGGGCGAGGAAGCACACGTGTTCCAGTGGCACGGCTTCCACTTCGAAGTCCCGCAAGGCGCCGTGCACCTGGCGCGCACCGATACCTGCGAATCGCAGGCCTTCCGCTACGGGGACAATGTCTACGGCTTCCAGTTCCACCTGGAAATGGACGAGGCGCTGATCGAACGCTGGCTGGCCAATCCCGCTTACCGCGAGGAGCTCGCCGCGCTGGGCCACACCGACGAAGCCGCGATCCGCGCACAAACCCGCGAGCACATCGCCGGCATGCACCGCCACGCCGATGCCGTGTTCAACAATTTCCTCGACCTGGTCGGCCGGCCGCAGCGGCGCTACACGTTGCCGTCGCGCTGATCAGAAGAACTGCGGCAAGCCCAGGTACGGGGCGGCGATCCAGTAGATGCCGAACACGACCAGCGCCCACATCAGCAGCTTGAGGAAGAAACCGGCCACCTTGAACGCCAGGTAGAGGCCGAGGACCACCAGGATGATTCCGATCCAGCTCATGTCGCATCTCCGCGGAATGGGGCGAGCTTAGCGCGCCGGGCGTGCGCGAGGCGTCGCGTCTGCACGAACACGAGCCGGGTCAGTCAGCCGCCTCGAACACCAGGCTGCAGCACGTGGTCGCTCCTTCCGCCTTCTGCAGCTCGGACACGTCCACGGTGGTCACGTCGATCCCCGCCTCGCGCAGGCGCTGCGCGGTGCGCGGGAAACACTCCGGCATCACCACGCCGTCGCCGATGAGCAGGACGTTGGCGGCGTGCGCTTCGCCCGGGTCGACTTCGATGATGCGAAAGCCGGGAAAGGACGCGGCATCGATCCATTCCGGTTGCAGCAGCAGCGTGTCGTCGTCCGGGGCCGTCACCGCCGATTTCAGGTGCAGGCAGCCGCGGATCGGCACCGGCTGCACCCGATAGCCGAAGTCATCGACCAATTCCTGCAGCTGGCGCATGCCGTCCGCGTTGCTGCGGGAGGACTCGCCCACGTACAGGGTGCGCCCCACGCGCAGCACGTCGCCGCCGTCGAGCGTGCCCGGCGCTTCGAGGTGGCGCAGCGGGCGGTAGCGCGCCAGCAGTTCGGCCACGGTCGCACCCTCGCCGCGTCGGGATGCCGCGCCGGGGCGCGTCATCACCGCGACTTCGTCCAGCACGATGGCGACGTCCTCGACGAACACCGCGTCGGGCATCGACGGCTCAGCCTCCAGCGTCAGCACGCGGCAGCCCAGCGCCGCCAGCGTGCGCTGGTAGGCGCGGTGCTGCGCGTCGGCACGCGCGACATCGATGGCTGTCCGGGCAACATGGGTGAGCTGGCAATCGCCGAGGCTGGGACTGACTTCGCGGGTGATCGCTATGCGCATGGCAGGGTCGACAGAAATGGTGCATTGACGATACCCGAGGGGGCGTCCGCCACGGGCGCGCATAATGTGCGGCCTCCCGCCGTGCCCCGCTCCATGGAACCCATCACCGCGCTACCCGGCCTGGCCATCATCGGCGGCGGCCCCGCCGGCCTCATGGCCGCCGAGGTCGCGCGCGCGGCGGGCATGGAAGTCGATCTCTACGAGGCCAAGGGGTCGGTCGGGCGCAAGTTCCTCATCGCCGGCAAGGGCGGCCTCAACCTCACCCACGGCGAACCGCGCCCCGGTTTCGATACGCGCTACGGCGCACGCAGCCGCGACGTCGGCCGCTGGCTCGACGACTTCGATGCCGATGCGTTGCGGGCATGGGCGCGCGGCTTCGGCATCGACACCTACATCGGCACTTCCGGCCGCGTGTTCCCGGTGGACCGCAAGGCCGCGCCGCTGCTGCGCGGCTGGGTGCGACGGTTGCGCGACCAGGGCGTGCGCTTCCACGTGCAGCACCGCTGGCTGGGCTGGAACGAGGACGGCGCGCTGCGCTTCGCCACGCCTGAAGGAACCCTGCAGGTCCGCGCAAGCGCCACCGTGCTCGCGCTCGGCGGCGGCAGCTGGCCGGAACTCGGCTCGGACGGCGCCTGGGTGCCGTGGCTGCAGGCGCGCGGCATCGATGTCGCGCCGCTGCAGCCGTCCAACTGCGGGTTCGACATCGGCTGGAGCGCGCACTTCGCCCAGCGTTTCGCCGGCGCGCCCCTCAAGCCCGTGGTCGCGCACTGGCGCGATCTCGACGGCAATGCACACGCGCTGCAAGGCGAATGCGTGGTCACGGCGACCGGCATCGAAGGCAGCCTGGTCTACGCGCTCTCCGCCACGCTGCGCGACACCATTGCCCGCGACGGCGAAGCGCGGCTGGAACTCGACCTCGCCCCCGGCCGCGACGCCGAACGGCTGCAATGTGATCTGGCCAAACCGCGTGCGGGTCGCAGTTTCAGCGAGCACCTGCGCCGGCAAACGGGGCTCGAAGGCGTCAAGGCCGCATTGCTGCGCGAAGTGCTGGCGAAAGAGCAGCTCGACGATCCCGATGCCGTCGTCCACACGATCAAGCGACTGCCGCTGCGCCTGCAACGCGCGCGCCCGATCGACGAAGCGATCAGCAGCGCCGGCGGCGTACGCCTGGAAGCACTCGACGATGCGTTGATGGTGAAGTCCCGCCCCGGCGTGTTCTGCGCGGGCGAGATGCTGGATTGGGAGGCGCCGACCGGTGGCTACCTGCTGACCGCGTGCTTTGCCAGCGGACTGCGTGCGGGACGCGGTGCGGTCGCGTGGCAACGAAGCTCGTCGTAGCGCGCAACGCCGCAGCCGGCAAGGGGCCCGGCCAGGCGTTACCCGCGGGAGCGCTTCGGCTTCTTCTGCGTCGACTCGTTCAAGGCGACCGCAGCGCGGATGAGCGCCTTCAACGCCTTCTCATCGATCTGGTCATCGACGCGGATATCAATGGCGCGCCGGGTGTTGCCTTCGAGGCTGGAGTTGAAGAGATGCGAGGGATCCTCGAGCGAGGCGCCCTTGGCGAAAGTCAGCTTCACGGCGCTCTTGTAGCTCTCGCCGGTGCAGATGATCCCCGCGTGCGACCACACCGGCACGCCCCACTTCCATTCCTCGACGACGTCCGGATCGGCCTGCCGGATGAGCGTGCGCACCCGGGCCAGCGTTTCCGCCCGCCAGTCGCCGAGTTCTTCGATCCGGGCGTCGATCAACCGGGAAGCGTCGGCCGCTTCCGCATCCTGCTTTGAACCGTTCTTCGCCTTCTGCATTGGTCCTTGCCTGTTCGCGGTGGGGATTCATTGGGCACCACGGCGGGGCGATTCGCCCCGCCGGGGCAACTAGCGTGCTGCGGCCTCGATCATCTTCCAGCCGTTCCCGGACGGGTCGCGGAAGCTGGCGTCCACGCTGCCGTAACGCGCCATGGGCTCCTGGGTGAACTCCACGCCGCTGGCGTGCATGCGGTCGTACGCCGCGCGGCAGTTGTCGACGATCAGCACCAACGGCGGCATGGCGCCCTTGGCCACCACTTCGCGCAGGGTCTGCGCGGTCGCCGCATCCACCATCGGCGACTGCGGCGCGAACAGGCCGAGCTGGAACGACGGCTGCTCCGGATGCTGGACCGTGAGCCAGCGGTAATCGCCGTTGCGCGCATCCGTGTGCACGCGGAAGCCGAGCTTGCCGACATAGAACTGGAGCGCTTCCTCCTGGTCGCGCACGTACACACCTGCCACTCCGACACCTTGATTCATATGACCTCCGTCAGGTCTGGGTTTCGTCGGGTGGGATGCTATCGGCCGCCTCCTGCCGCCGCTTCTCCGAAACTGCGATGGTGAGGTCGGGCCGGTAGGCGGCGCTGACGAAGCAGGCCGGGACCTCCTCCAGCGCGTGCCGGGCGGCCTGCTCGCGTGCGCGCAACTCTCCGGGGCTCTCGCCGGTGATGTCGCGGAACGTGCGGCCAAACGTGCCCAGGCTTTGCCAACCGGTCTGGAAAGCGATGTCGGTCACGGACAGCACCGTGTCGCGCAACAGCGTCTTGGCGCGCTCGATCCGGCGCGTCAGCAGGTAGCGATGCGGCGGGATGCCGAAGGCTTCCTTGAACGAGCGCGCGAAGTGGGCCTCGGAAACTCGACTTACGCGCGCCAATCGGTGTACGGGCCATTCCTCGTGCGAGGCGGCATCCATCCGGTCCTTCGCGCGCAGCAGGCGGCGTAGCAGCGCCGGATCCTGTCCGCTCTCCACACGGCCTTGCCCGGTTGCGCCGCCGGCTGCAGAGGGATGATCCGTGGGCCGCGGCGACGGGCGATGTCCCGGGTCGCGCGCGCGCCCGCTGACGGCCGACGGACTGGCGTGATCACCCACGCGATGCAAGCCGATGGCCTTGCTCGACTTTGCTGGTGTCTTGCCCGCCATCGCCTCGTCTCCATCGCGGCCCCGTCGCACCCTACGCGGACCTGCGCCCCGACACCACCGGCACGTGCCACACCGCGTAGTTCGGCGGCGTTTCGATCGACGCGATGATCGTGTCGAAATCCCCGCTCACCTCGTCGATGCTGCGACCCGACGCTTCGGCGAGGACCGCCGAGTAGCCATCGCGCCAGGCGGCCATGATGCCGGCGAAGGTCGCACGCGGAACGCGCAGGGTATCGACGGTCACGTAGTCCAGCGCGACGTCGGTATAGCCTGCATGCGCCAGCAACGCCGGCGAATGGCGCCCGATGCGGCCATCGCAGCCGATGCCCTGCAGGTAGGCCACCGCATTCAAGTTCCAGAAGCGGTCCGGATCGAAGCGGGATCCATCGGCGCGCTCGACCACCGGCATGTGCAGCATGCCGTAGTCCTCCGACAGCAGGTGCAGCCAGCCGGCCGGCTTGAGCACGCGGGTGATCTCGGCCAGCACCAGCGGGAAATCGGGCACCGCCTGCGACATGTGCCGGCACACCACCAGGTCGAAATGGGCGTCGGGATATTTCAGGGCGAAGGCATCGCCTTGTTCGTACGCCACGCGTTCGCCGTAACCCTGGCTGTCGCGCCGCGCTAGCGCGAGGTTGCCTTCGAGAATGTCGATCCCCACCAGCGCGGCTTGCGGATAGCGTGCCGCCAGGCGCCGGGTGATCTCGCCCGTGCCGCAGCCCAGGTCGAGGATGCGCAGCGATCCGGCCAATGCGTAGCGGTCTAACAGCGGCGCTTCCTGCGGCCAGATCGCTTCGGCCTGGTGCGCCAGGTTGCGCGCCATGGACTCGTCGCCCATCTGTTCGGCTTGCGGATTGCGATCGTTGCTCATGGGCGGTTCTCCGTGGGCAGGGCCGGTATCGATCAGGCGATCGGTTGCGGACTGCATCCCTGGAAAGCTGGCCGGGACGCGGCGCGCCGTTGAATGCGCAGGCTCAGACGGCCGGATCCACCAGGGGCTTGAGTTCGGGATCCAGTGCCACGCGCTCGTCGAACACGAAGCAGTGGCCGTCGTAGCCGAAACCGCCGACGCGTTCGAAGTAGCCGAGGATGCCACCGTCGAGTTGCAGCACGTTGTCCATGCCGTCGGCCTGCATCCACAGGGCGGCCTTCTCGCAGCGGATGCCGCCAGTGCAGAAGCTGACCACCACTGCGTCGGCCAGCGCGCTGCGGTGCGGCGTCAATGCTTCCGGCAAGTCGGTGAAGTTGTCGATCGGCAAGGTCAAGGCGCCGCTGAAGGTGCCATAGCCCACTTCCTCGCGGTTGCGCGTGTCGAGCAGGACCAGGCGGCGGCCGGTGTCGTCTTCGCCTTTTGCGATCCAGCGGGCGAGATCTTCCGGCGCCACGGCCGGCGCGCGGGCGGCCTCGAGCGGCGAGGCGTTGTCGCGACGGAAGGCGATGATTTCCTTCTTCAGTTTCACCTTGAGCCGTGCGAAGGGCTGCGCGCGACTGCGGCTTTCCTTCACCACGATGCCGGCGAAGCGCGGATCGGCGCGCAATGCATCCAGGAACAGGTGGATCGCGGACTCAGGCCCGGCCAGGAAGATGTTGATGCCCTCGCCCGCTACCAGCACCGTGCCGCGCAGGTCGCCGGCCTCCGCGAGCGTGCGCACCTGGGCGGCGAGCGCGGACGGATCGTCGATGGGAACGAAGTGGTAGGCGGCGATATTCAGGATCACCCGCGCATTTTACCGGCCGCCGGGTCGGCGCGACCGCTATGGGCCGCCGGCTACGCAGGCCGCGGCGCGCCCCAGCAACAATTGGCGCTCGCGCTCGTTGCGGGTCATGTCGGCAGCGCGCTCGAACTCGCCGCGCGCTTCGTCCATGCGGCCCAGCTTGAACAGCAGGTCCCCGCGCACGCTCGGCAGCAGGTGGTACCTCGCCAGCGTGGGTTCGCCGGCGAGCGCATCGACCAGTTCCAGCCCTGCCGCGGGGCCGAACAGCATGCTCAGCGCGACCGCGCGGTTGAGTTCGACGATCGGCGACCCGGTCAGCCGCGCCAGTTCGGCATAGAGCCCGGCGATGCGGGCCCAGTCGGTGTCTTCCGGCCGCAACGCGCGCGCATGGCAGGCGGCGATGGCGGCCTGCAGGGTGTATGCGCCGCGGTTGCGACCCAGCTTTTCCGCGCGTTCCAGCGCAGCCAGGCCGCGCCCGATCAGCAGCCGGTCCCAGCGCGCGCGGTCCTGGTCGAGCAGCAGGATCGGTTCGCCCGTCGGCCCGATGCGCGCGCCGGCACGCGAGGCCTGGATCTCCATCAGCGCCACCAGGCCGTGGACTTCGGCCTGTTGCGGCATCAGTCCCGCTAGCACCCGCCCCAGGCGCAGCGCGTCCTCGCACAGCGCCGGACGAAGCCAGTGCTCGCCGGCGGTGGCGGAGTAGCCTTCGTTGAAGACCAGGTAGACGACCGAGAGCACCGCCGCCAGGCGCTCGACCAGTTCCTCGCCGCGCGGCACTTCGTACGGCACGTTGGCTTCGGCCAGGGTGCGCTTGGCGCGGACGATGCGCTGCGCGATCGTCGGCTCCGGCACGACGAAGGCACGCGCGATCTCGTCGGTGGTCAGGCCGCCGAGCAGGCGCAGGGTCAGCGCGACGCGCGCGTCCTGCGACAGCACCGGATGGCAGGCGGTGAATACCAGCCGCAGCAGGTCGTCGCCGATCGGGTCGTCGAGCGCATCGAGGAGGTCGTCCTCGTTGGCCTGCTGGTGCAGCTCGATCTCGTAGCCGAGTTCCTCGTGCTTGCGCTGCTGCAACTGGCGGCGGCGCAGGCGGTCGATCGCCCGGTGCTTGGCCGTGGTCATCAGCCACGCGCCGGGATTGTCCGGGACCCCGCCCTGCGGCCATTGCTCCAGCGCCGTCACCAGCGCGTCCTGCGCCAGTTCCTCGGCCAGTCCCACGTCGTGCAGCATGCGCGCGAGGGTGGCGATCAGCTTCGCCGATTCCATGCGCCACACCGCATCGATGGTGCGACGGATCTGCTGCCGGGATTGCTCGGGGGAGTCCGCCATGGCCCCGGATGGAACCACCGCAGCGATGGCGGCGCAAGCGCGAATCCTGCCTGATCGCTGCGGCGAAGCTGCCGCCGGTTGCCGCGCTGCAGGCCGCTGCGTGACGCAAGCGCTCAGGGCTGCAGTCCCCCATTGATCATCCACGGCACGCCGAAGCGGTCGGTAAGCATTCCGAAGCGCCTGGCCCAAAAGGTTTCCTGCATCGGCATCACCACGGCGCCGCCCTGCGCCAGCTCGCCGAAGATGCGTTCGGCCTCCTCGGGCGCCTCGACGCTCAGCGCGATCGAGCAGCCCTTGATGCCGTCGTACGGATGGTCGGGATGGTTGTCCGAGCCCATCAGCACCTGCTCTCCGGCTTGCAGGCGGACGTGCATCACCTTGTCGCGATGCGCCGCCGGCATGTCCTCGCAACCCGGCGTGTCGCCGAAGCGCTGCAGCATGGCGAGCTTCGCGCGCAGGGCCCGGGCGTAGAAGTTGAACGCCTCTTCGCAGTTGCCGTCGAATATCAGGTAGGGATTGATCCGCATCGCCGGTCTCCTCAGTTCTGCAGCCGTTCGCGCATGCGGGCTTCCTGCTCCAGCAGTTCCGGCGTCATCGCGTCGCCGAAATCCTCGGCTTCGAACAGGGGGCGGATCTCGATCGTCGAATCCTGGCCCGCATGCGGGTTCGGGCACCGCTTGACCCATTCGACCGCCTCCTCGATGGAACTGACCTGCCAGATCCAGAAGCCGGCAACCAGTTCCTTGGTCTCGCTGAACGGGCCGTCGTGGACGGTCCGCTTGTTGCCCGAAAAGTCCACGCGCTTGCCGCGCGACGACGGGTGCAGGCCTTCGCCGGCCAGCATCACCCCGGCCTTGACCAGTTCCTCGTTGAACTTGCCCATGTCGGCAAGCAATTGTTCGCTCGGCAGGATGCCGGCTTCGGACTCCTTGGTGGCCTTGACGATGACCAGGACGCGCATTTCGTTCTCCTCGTTCGGGTGGGAGCGCCGGTGGCGGATCGGCCCTTTTCCTGCGCTCTTGCGGGAACGACGATCGACGAGCCCCGGAATCGACATGCCGGCTAATGATTTCGCGCCGTCGCGCCAGCCCGGGGCAGTTATGGGCGGCGATGAATGCGGAAACGGCTTCGACCCGCGCCTTGCGATGGCGAGGGATTACTTCTGCTTTACCGGCGCTGGCCGCTGGTCTAACGCCTGCCTGCCTACCCTGCGCGTATCCACCGATGACACCGGCATTGGTGGAACCGCAGTCGATGCAGCCCGCATCGCCACAACACCAGGAGCAGCTGATGGCTATCAACGAGAACCAGGCCCCGGGCCAGGGCCGCAACCAGGGCCGCGGCTTCGCCGGAATGGACGTGGAGAAGCAGCGCAAGATCGCCCAGAAAGGGGGCGAAGCGGTAAGCCGCGATCGCCAGCACATGTCGGAAATCGGCCGCAAGGGCGGCGTGAGTTCGGGCGGCGGCCACCGCCAGGGCGTCACTCGCTAGCCGCCTCGGAGGCGTCGTCCAACCACGCAAGGGCGCCTGCGGGCGCCTTTGCCGTGATTGGCTGGCTACGAACCTCGGTGTCGGATCCGTCCCGACGACGGCGGATCGGCGTATGCGCTACTGGACTTCGCCGAACGAGGTGTGCGCGCACGCGCAGGCCCGCACGCTTGCTGCGTGCGGGCCCGGGGTATTGCGTCAACCGCGGCTGTCGCGACGTGGGGCGCTGCTGCGGGCGTTGCCGCCATTGCCACCGCTACGGTGCTGCTTGGGGCCGGCATGCGCATGGCGCGGAGCCGGCTTGCCATGCGGACGATGGCCACGCGACGGACGCTGGCCACCGCCGCCGTGCTTCGGCAGCGGCGCGTTGAGCTGGATCGGGCGGCTCGGCGCGAAGCCGTCCACGATCACCAGTTCGACCGAGGCCTTGAGCATGTTCTGGACCTGGCGCAGCAAGCCGCCCTCTTCGGGCGCGACCAGCGACAGCGCCTCACCACTGGCGCCGTTGCGGCCGGTGCGGCCGATGCGGTGCACGTAATCCTCGGCGACCATCGGCAGGTCGTAGTTGATGACCAGCGGCAGGTTGGGGATGTCGAGGCCGCGCGCGGCGACGTCGGTCGCCACCAGCACGCGGGCCTTGCCGGTCTTGAACTGCATCAGTGCCTTGGTGCGCTGCGCCTGGCTCTTGTTGCCGTGGATCGCGACGGCCTTGAGGCCTGCCGCTTCCAGCTGCTCCGCCAGGCGGTTGCAGCCATGCTTGGTCTTGCCAAACACCATCGCCTGCTCGGTGTGGCGCGTGGCCAGGATCTGGGTCAGCAGGTCGCGCTTGCGCGAAGCGTCGACCGGATGCGCGCGATGGGTGATGGTTTCGGCGATCGTGTTCTGCGCCGCGATCTGCACCTGGCGCGGATCGCGCATGAATTCCAGCGCCAGCGCCTTGATCTGCGCCTCGAAGGTCGCCGAGAACAGCAACGTCTGCCGCTGCGACGGCACCTTGCCGAGCACGCGCTTGATCGCCGGCAGGAAGCCCATGTCCAGCATGCGGTCGGCTTCGTCCAGGACCAGCATCTCGACGTTGTCCAGGCGCGCGGTGCCGCGATCCAGGTGGTCGATCAGGCGGCCCGGGCAGGCCACGAGCACGTCGACGCCGCGACGCAGGTTGTCGACCTGCGGCTGCATGCCGGCACCACCGTAGATGGCGGTGATGTTCAGGCGCAGGTGCTTGGCATAGCTGCGCAGGCTCTCGCACACCTGCACCGCGAGTTCGCGGGTCGGGGTGAGGATCAGCGCGCGCGGCTTGCGTGGGCCGTTCGGCGGGGTGGCCTTGGCCAGGCGGTTCAGCAGCGGCAGGCCGAACGCGGCGGTCTTGCCGGTGCCGGTCTGGGCGCCGCCCAGCACGTCGTGGCCGGCCAGTGCGAGCGGGATCGCTTCGTACTGGATCGGGGTCGGCGTGGTGTAGTTGTTTTCGGACAGCGCGCGCAACAACGCGGGCGCAAGCCCGAGCGATTCAAAGGACATGTGTAGCTCCGTGTGGATCGCAACCGAACGTATCGGCTGCAGACTCGAAGCTTTCCTTGGGACCGCGCTGCGAGTGTTCTGATTGGACGGTGCCGGAAGCTCCGGACCGTGTCTGCGCGACGAAAGGCGTACGGGGGTTGCCAGCTAACAAGCTGGGGCCGCGGGATCGGCTCGGAGGCCGAAGGGCGGCGGGCTTACCTAGGAAAACGGATCAGCCGTGCGCGAACCGGGCGCACTCTACGCGAGTTGCCGGGCATCTACCAGCCACGGCCGGATTCCCCGTTCAGTCTGGTCCGGGCCCTCGATACGCGCGGTAACGGCGACCCAGCCGCTCCGCGCCGCGGTGCCAATCGCTACGCCTTGCGCAGGAAACAGGTCTTCAGCACCAAGCCCTTGATCTTGTCCGAGTTGCCTTCGATGTGTTCCGCGTCGTCCTCGACCAGGCGGATGTTGCGGATCACCGTGCCCTGCTTGAGCGGGATCGACGATCCCTTGACCTTCAGGTCCTTGATGACGACCACCGTATCGCCATTGGCGAGCGTGTTGCCGTTGCTGTCGCGCACCAAGACGGCGCCTTCCTCCGCGGCGACTACCGTCAGCGGCCACTCGAAGCCGCAATCGGCGCAGACGAAGTTGCCGCCGTCGGCGTAGGTGTTCTCGAGGGTGCATTGCGGGCAGGCGGGAGCGGCGGGCATGGGATGGATCCGGAAACGAGGGGCGCATTCTAAGCCCCGTGCAGTGCTCCGTCGTCGGGCGAGCCATACCGCAGCCAGCGTTCGGCCTCGCGGCGTTCGCTGAAGATGCGCACGTTGATGCCCAGACCCTGGCCGAAGATCTCGGCGTACTCGACGGCAGGCAGGAACTCCGGCGTGGGCTCGATCACCGCCACGCGCTCGAAGTGGCGCGCTTCATGCTGGAACAGCACCGCCAGTTCGGCCAGCTCCGCAGGTGTCGCGGGGTGCCCCTTCTTGCGGTCGGTGACCAGTAATTTGCGGATTCCGCGCTCCTTGCCGATGTCCGCGATCTCCTGCCAGTACGCGATGCGCACGTTCTGCGCGTCGACGTCGCCGCTCACGTGCACGTCCAGCACGTCGCCGTGCTCGACGAGCTGCAGCGCATAGTCGGGATGGGTCCGGTGTTCGGCCATGGGGGCATCGTCCCGCCGGGTGGATTCCGGCGCCAGTGCCGCATCGCGCCACACCGTGCACGCGGATGGCATGGGTCATGCGACTCCGCCGGAACTCATCCCATCACTTTCAGCGCTTCTTGCGCACGTAGAGCACCAGCGAGTGCTCTTCGATCTCGTAACCGTGCTGTGCGGCGATCTTGCGCTGCAGCTCCTCGATCTCCGGACTCTCGAACTCGGTGATCCGGCCCGTATCGACGTCGACCATGTGGTCGTGGTGATGGCCCCGGTCCAGTTCGTACACGGATTGGCCCGCTTCGAAGTTGTGCTTCAGCACCAGGCCCGCGGCCTCGAACTGGGTGAGCACGCGATAGACCGTGGCCAGGCCGATGTCCTCGCCGTGCTCGAGCAGGTTCCGGTAGATGTCCTCGGCGGTCATATGCCGCGGCTTGGCCAGCTCCAGCAGGCTCAGGATCCGCAGGCGCGGATGCGTCACCTTGAGGCCGGCATTGCGAAGGTCGTCGGATTCCATCGAATTCCCTGGGCTGTTTCCGTCTGCCGGCTGTGGGCGGCGGCCCCGATGCGGCGCGAGCCGAGGCCTGCAACGGCGGATGAACGCGTCCGCGGGCGAGCCGCGAAATGACGGCTTCAGTGTATCATCGGCCCCTGTTTCTACTGCCGCCAGTCGCGAAGAACACGATGCGCAAGCTCTTGCTGGTCCTTATCGTCGCCCTGTCCACCGCGGGCTGCGGCATCCTCTACAAGCAGCCGATTTACCAGGGCAACCTGCTGGAAAAGACCAACGTCGACCAGCTCCAGGCCGGCATGAGCAAGCAGCAGGTGCTGGTGCTGCTGGGCACGCCGTCGATCGAGGACCCGTTCCACCACGATCGCTGGGATTACACCGCCAGCCAGCGCGTGGGCCGCCTGGGCCATACCGACATCAAGAACTTCACCCTGTACTTCGAGGGCGACACCCTGGCGCGGTGGGAAGGCGACTATTTCCCCGAGCAGGACGAGGAACTCGCCAAGGCCGCGCCCCGGCAGTTCGGCCGCAACCTGGCCAAGGAAAAGGACAAGAAGCGCCGTCGCTGACCGGCCGGCGCTGGAACCAAGAAAAGCGGAGCCCAGCTCCGCTTTTTTGTTTCCGGGCTCCTACTTTCCCGGCGCCCGCCGCCGCCGCTCGACGCGTTGCCGGCGCGCTTCCTTCGGATCGGCCTGCAGCGGCCTGAGCAGTTCCACCCGGTCGCCATCGCGCAGCGGCGAATCGCCCTCGACCCGCAGTCCGAAAACCGCGTAGCCGGTGATCTCCGGGTCGCCGGTCCAGCCTGCCGCCGCCACCGCGTCGCGCACGGTCGCGGCCTCGGGCAGGTCCAGTTCCACCTGCTCGAAGCGGCGCGGCCACGCACGCAGGACCTCCACCCTCATCGCGACGTTTCCGCGTCCGCGTCCGCCCTGTCGGCGATACGCACGAAGTCGTCCACCATGCGATCGGCCAGGCTCTGGAACCCGACCGCCAGCGCCGGCCCCAGCAACTTCACCGAAGGCTCGAAGTCGAGGGTCAGCGTCACCTTGCAGGCCGATTCGTCCAGGGCATGGAACTCCCAGCGCCCGCTGAGCTTGCGGAAGGGGCCGTCCACCAGCTTGAGGTCGATGTGATGCGGCGCCTTGAGCGTGTTGTGCGTGGTGAACCACGTGCGCAACGCACCCAGGCCAAGGTCGAGCCGCGCGACCATGTGCTCGTCGTCGGCCTCGAGCACCTGCGCCGCGTCGCACCAATCGAACCGGCGCGGATAGGCGGCCACGTCGTTGACGAGCGCGAACATGCGCGCGGTGGAGTGCTCGACCAGGGCGGAACGGCGGATCGTGGGCATCGGATATCCGTGGTGCGCACCGCCCTCGCCAGCATGTGACAATGGCGCGATGGCAAAGAATTCCAGCGACAAGACCGGGAAGGATAAAGGAAAGGCGGCCAAGGGCGGCGGCGATGCGGTCAAGACCATCGCGCTGAACAAGCGCTCGCGCCACGAATACCACCTGGAAGAGCGCTTCGAGGCCGGTCTGGTCCTGCAGGGCTGGGAGCTCAAGGCGATCCGGGCCGGTCGCGCCAACATCACCGATGCCTACGCGATGATCCGCGACGGCGAGATGTTCCTGTACGGCTCGCAGATTACCCCGCTGATCTCGGCGTCCACCCACGTGGTCACCGAGGACCGCCGCACGCGCAAGCTGCTGCTGCACCGGCGCGAAATCGACCGGCTGATCGGCCGCGTGCAGCGCGAGGGCTACACCGTCGTGCTCACCGCGCTGTACTGGAAGGGCAACAAGATCAAGGCCGAGGTCGCGCTGGCCAAGGGCAAGCAGACCCACGACAAGCGCGAGGCCAGCAAGGAACGCGATTGGGCGCGGGAAAAGCAGCGCGTGCTACGGCGCCACAACAAGGACGCGTGATCCCGCGACCGGCAGCGCCGCCGCGCTAGCCGGCGACGTCGGGGTTCCGATCGCCCGCGTCACTGGGTTCGACGACGGGATTCCGATCGCCCGCTTCGACGCCTGGTTCGCCGGCCTCCGGCAGTGTGAAGTAGAAGACCGCGCCCTCGCCTTCCATGCCCTCCGCGCGGATCCGCCCCCCGTGTCGCTCGACTATGCGCTTCACCGACGCCAGGCCGATGCCATGCCCCGTGAACGCCTCCTGTGAGTGCAGGCGCTGGAATGGCCGGAACAGCTTGTCGACATACGCCTGCGGGAAACCCGCACCGTTGTCCCGGACGTAGAACTCGGTTTCGTTGCCCGGCAGGTCGACTGCACCGAATTCGATCATCGCGCCGTCCCGGCCACGCGTAAACTTCCATGCATTACCTAGGAGGTTGCCCAGCAGGTTGCGCAGCAGCGCGGCATCGCCCACCGCCATTAGCCCCGGCATGATCCGCAGGGTGAGCTCCCGCCCCGGGTCGTCGGCGCGAAGCTCATCCACCACTTCCAGCGCCATGCGGCTTAGGTCCACCGATTCGCGCCGCAGTTCCGCGCGCCCCAGGCGGGACACCTGCAGGATCGCGTCGATCAGTTCGCCCATGCGCATTGCGGCCTTGCGGACGCGTCGCAGGTAATCGCGCCCGCTTTCGTCCAGCTGGCTCTCGTAGCGCTCGATCAATATGCGGCTGAACCCGTCGATCGAGCGCAATGGTGCGCGCAGGTCGTGCGACACGCTGTAGGCGAAGGCCTCCAACTCCTGGTTGGCCTGGCTGAGCTCGCGCGTGCGCATCGCGACGCGGGCTTCCAGCGTGCGATTGAGCGCCTGGACGCGCGCCTGCGCGCGCACCCGATCGGTCACATCCTCGACCTGCACCAGTCCGACGATGTCCTGGTCCAGGTTGCCATGGAGTGGCGCAAACGTCAGTTGGGCTTGGCGGGGCAGGTCCCCTTCGCGGCGCAGGTGCCGGGTTTCCCGATGGACTCCATCGGCATCCGTTTCGCCGCCATCGCGGGGACGCATCGAGGGTTCCTCTTCCTCGAAAAGCGAATCGAACGGCCTTCCCACAAGCCCCGCCACCTCCCGGCCGACAATGCGCCCGAGTGCAGGGTTGGCTTCGACGATGCGCCCCTCGCTGTCCAACAAGGCCTTGCCGATGGCCGAGTAATGCATCGAGCTGCGGAAGCGCTGCTCGCTGCGGCGGTACTCCTCGGTCATGCGCCGGGCAATCACGGTCGCCCTGTCCTCGGTCCGCGCGAGCGTCCACACGATGCCGTACAGGAGCAGACTGGCGACGATACCCAGCGCAAGCATGGCCTCCAGTCCTTTCAGGCGCGGCGCCGCAATGCCCTCGGGTGGCGAGTCGAACTCGACGCGCCACCGGCGTCCGTAGTCCTCCATCGCGACTCGATGATGGAAAAGCGAATCGGCCCCATCGCCTTGGCTGGCGAACAGCAGGCGATCGCCGTGCGTCGTGTCGAAGATGCGCAGGCCGACCTTGCCGTACTCGCCGCCCAGGCTGGCATCGACATAGCGGCGCATATCGAACGGCAGGTATACCCAACCCTGCAGCGATGCCTCGCGCGCGGCAGGCGTGCGTGGCCGGTCGCCATTGCGGTACACGGGCACGAACATCATGAGCCGGTCATCGCGCGTGCCCGATGGCGTGCTCAGGCACGCTTCGCCCCGCTCCAGCGCCGCCTGCAGTGCGTCCCTGCTCGCGGCTTCGCTGAGCAGGTCGAAACCGATCGCCCCGACGTTCTCCGCCGTGCGCGGCTCGAGGTAAAGGATCGGCGCATAGCGTGCCCGCAGGCCATGCGGCCGCACGTTCAGCTGGCCGTAGCCGGATTCGCGCCAATCGATCTGCAGGTCGTCGAGCCGGCCGCTGCTCACGTAGGCGACGTAGCCCAGGCCAGTGACTGCTGGAAACCGCGGATGCAGGTTCATGCTGTCGACGTAGTCCGCCCACTGCTGCGGGGTCGGACGGGCCATCGATGCGAACAGCGCCGTGCCGCCGCGGGCAACCAATTCGTAATAGACCAGTCGCTGGGACAGGCGATCGACGATCTCGGCGGTGCTGGCTTCGAAACGCGCTTCGGCAGCGCGCAATTCGCGTTCGCGCGCGTAGGACCAGGCGATGGTCACCAGAACCAGGGCTCCGAGCAGCACCAGCAGGGCCAGCAGGTATCCCCCCCTCGGCACCAGGCGTGCGCGGCGCTTATCCGTAGCGGCTGAATCGGGTGTCCCCATGGGACCAAGCATACAAGTCGTGCGCGGGGACCACCCGCAAACGCGCATGAAAAAGCCCGCCGGAGCGGGCTTCTTCGTTCGAACTGGTGGAGGTGGGGGGAATTGAACCCCCGTCCGAAGGCACTCCATCCCCGGCACTACATGCTTAGCTCACCGTTGGATCTCGTCCCCGGACAGCACGGTGCGCGAAGCGCATCCGGGGACCAGCCTGCTTTGGGTTAACCGGATGCTGACAGGCAGCCACTCCCGGCGATTCCGTGATGATGACCCTACGCTGCGAGCACGGACACAAGCAGTTTCGGGGCTTACGCCTTAGGCGGCGAGAGCGTAGTTGTCGTCGTTGGCAACTAGAGTTTTGCAGCTGGATTTACGAGGAAAGCTACCCCCTCGGCATGCGCCAAGCGACTTTGCGACCCCCGTCGAAGCCAGTGCACCCCCGGGGACAGCCAAATTGCTGACACGGCCAGTATAGGGGGCGAAGCGTCGATCACAAGCATGGCGGCACGCCGGGGCGGCGCAAGTTCAGCCAGCGTGGGGATAACAAAACGGGGCGGTTGCCCGCCCCGTTCGTTCGTCGCCCCCGCGGATGCCCGGTTAACCGCGCACCGGCACCAGGGTGATCTCCACGCGGCGGTTCTGCGCGCGGCCTTCGTCGGTGTCGTTGCTGGCGATCGGCCGCGACTCGCCCGCGCCGACCGTGATCAGGCGCTGCTGGATCACCCCATGGCTCTGCAGGTAGGCCGCGACCGAATTCGCGCGACGTACCGAGAGTTCCTGGTTGTAGGCATCGCTGCCCACGTTGTCGGTATGGCCCGCCACTTCCACCACGGTCTGGTTGTATTCGGCGAGCGTGCGGGCCACGTCATCGAGTACCGGATAGAACTGCGATTGCAGACTGGCGTCGTTGAACGCGAAGGTGATGTTGCCGGGCATGCTCAGGGTGATGTTGTCGCCCTGGCGTACCACGCCTACACCCGTGCCGGCCATGCGCTCGCGCAACGCGCGCTCCTGGCGGTCCTGGTAATTGCCGATAGCGCCGCCGGCCAGGCCGCCGACGCCGGCCCCAACCAACGCGCGCTGGCGGCGTTCGGTCGCGTCGTCACCGCTCAGCAGTCCGGCGACCGCGCCGACCGCGGCACCGATCAGCGCGCCCTTCTTGGTCTTGCTCATGCCGGCCTGCTCGCCCTGCGGCTGCGGTTGTCCGGCGGCGGGTTGGCTGCCGTAATAGCCGCCGCCCGTCGTCGCGCAGGCGGCAAGCAGCGTGGTGAGCATCGCGGCAGCGATAAGGTTGCGTTGCATATTCATTCCTTCCTCCTGGTGGGGGTCATGCTCGGTACGAACGATTGCACCAGCCGCATGAACAGGGCTGAACGCTAATCGCCAGGGCGTTCTTGAGGAGTGATGACGCGGCGGCGCCGGGCGCCGGTGCCTGCGCGCGGATCCGGACTAGCCTGCGGCGAAGTCGATTTCGCGGCGGCGGGTTTCCGTGGGCAGCAGCGCATCGGCGCCAGGCGCATCCAGGCGCACGTCCCAGTTGCTCATCAGGGAAAGGTAGAGGAGCTTGTCGAATTCGCTGCCAAAACGCTGGATGACCCGGTCCGGGTCCGGAATCAGCTTGGCATCCGAGATCAGGCCGAAATGCACCTGGCCGTTGTAGCTGAGGATCGAGATACCCACCCCGATCGAACCGGTCTGCGGCACCCAGAACATCATCTCGCGCAAGGCGCAGCCCGCCAGGTAGAGCGTCTGCTGCGGACCGGGCACATTGGTCGCAACCACCGTGGCCTTGCGGCTGAACAGATCCAGCGCCAATCCCTGCACCGCCGTCGGCGCCATGCCGAGCGCGGCAAGCAGCCCAAACGAGACAATGGCTTGCCTTGAGTGCTTGAGGCCAGTCATGCATTCGGCGATCCGCTCCACGCGCCGGACCGGATTGTCCTCACCCACCGGCAGGTCGAGGAACACGAGTCCGAAATGGTTGCCCAGCTTCTTCGCGTGCTCCAGGGGACGCAGGTTGACGGGCACCGTGGCACGCAGCGTCAGGCCATCGACGTGGTCGCCGCGCTCGATCATGTAGTGGCGCAACGCGCCGGCTGCAGTCGCCATCAGCACGTCGTTGACGGTGCATTCGCAGGCCCGGCCTACCGCCTTGACCTCCTCGAGGTCGAGCGGCTCGGCCCAGGCGACTCGCTTGCTGACCCCGAGCTTTCCGCGCAGCAGCGAGGGCGGGTCGTCCGGCAACGTCACCGCGTGCAGCAGTTCGCGCCCGATCTCGCCACCTTCCTTGGCCAGCACCGCCGCCAGGCTCGGGTCGCGGTACATCTCCATGCCCTTCTCGACGACCTTCGTGCCCAGTTTCATGTAACGCTCGGCCGCGCCGATGCGGCGCGCAACGTCGGCGCCGTCCTGCTTCAGCCACGCGTGCTGCAGCTTGCTGCCCTTGGCGGGCTCGCGCGTGGTGTCGGTCAGCGACAGCAGGACCTGCACCAGCGCAATGCCGTCGGCATAGCTGTGGTGGATGCGGGCGATCAGCGCCGAGCCGCCTTCGTAGCGTTCGACCAGATGGAATTGCCAGAGCGGTCGCCCGGTGTCCAGCGGCGTCGACGCCAACTGGCTCACTAGGCGCTCAAGCGCGCGCTTGCCGCCGCGCCCTGGCAAGGCGGTCAGCTGCACGTGCCAGTCGAGGTCGAGGTCGTTGTCGGTCTGCCAGAACGCTCCGGACGCCGCATCGACGGCCTTCTGCTGGAAGCGGCGGTAGGCCAGCCAACGCTGGCGGATGACGCGGCGCAGTTCGGTCACCGACATGGCGTCGGCGAACATCAGCACGCCGGTGATCATCATCGGATTGGTGGGCTGCTCCATGCGCAGCCAAGCGGTGTCCACCTTCGCCATCGGTTCGCGGCGGACGGCGCGGATGCGCTTTGCACGTTCCTTGACACTGCCGGTGTGCGCTCGTGTCGCCATGCGGTTCTCCTGTCGCCTTGGGCGAGTGAATCACGCAGGCGCGAACAGCGTCAACGCGGTGCGCGCCGATCGGGCACGGATCGCCTTGGCCACTCAGGCGTGGAGATACTCGCGGGGAATGCGTTCGTTGAGGCCCACCAGGATCTCGTAGGGAATGGTCCCCGCCTGCTGCGCGAGTTCCTCGGCGGAAATCCGATTGCCATCCTGCGTCCCGATCAGCACGACCTCGTCCTCGTTCCAGGCGCTGTCCTGGCCGATGTCCACCATGAACTGGTCCATGCAGATGCGGCCGACGATGGGATAACGGGCGCCCCGGATCAACACGCTGCCACGCGAAGACAAGGAGCGCGGGTATCCGTCGCCATAACCGATCGGAATGGTCACCACGCGCGTGTCGTGTTCCGGCGACCAGGTCGCGCCATAGCTGACGGGGTTGCCCGCCTTCACCACCTTGAAATAGACCACCTGCGAAACCAGCGACATCACCGGGCGCACGTCCACGCTGCGTTGCGACGCCGGATCGGGCTGCACGCCATACAGCAGGATGCCGGGACGGACCATGTCGAGCCACGTCGCCGGGAAGTGCAGCACGCCGCCGGAGTTCGCGAGGTGGCGGACCGGCATGGGCGCGCCGATGCGCTCGATGTAGGCGCAGGCTTCGAGGAACCGCTCCAGCTGCTGCAGGGTCATCGGCGAGGCCGGGTCGTCGGCGCAGGCCAGGTGCGAATAGATGCCCTTGAGCACGCACCACGTCGAGGCTACCGCCGCCTCGACGAAGGGACGCGCGGAGTAGCTGTGCACGCCGATGCGCTCCATCCCGGTGTCGATCTTCAGGTGGATCACCGCCTTGCGGCCCAGCGCCTGCGCAGCGGCCTCGACCTGGCGGAGCTTGTCGAGCGAGGACACGGTGATCTCGAGGTCATGGGCGATGAACTGCTTCACCTGCGGCCCGAAGATCCCACCCATCACCAGGATCGGCACGGTCACGCCCGCCTGGCGCAAGGCGACCCCTTCCTCGACGAAAGCCACGCCCAGCTGCTCCACGCCCTGCGCCTGCAGGTGCAGCGACACCGGCACCAGGCCGTGGCCGTAGGCGTTCGCCTTCACGATGGCCATGACCGGGACGCCCACGTGCGCCCGGATGCTGCGCAGGTTGTGCGTCAGGTGGTCGAGATGCACCCGGATGCGGGTCGGGCGCTCGCCAACGGCGGGGGGCATCATGCCTACGGGCTCGTGCACAGTGCTCTCTGAGAACCGCGACATTCGCCGCGAAGGCGCCATTCTAGGACGCCGCCGCAGCGGGGCGAATCGCTGGCCGACTTTGTCCGGGTTACCCGTGAAGACAGGGTGCCGGCGCCGCCCGCGCCGATGCTCCCGATCGAGGTGCCCCGTGGACGTCCTTGCCCCACCCGCTTCGGCGAGCGCGATCCTGTTCTTCGAAGAGGTCTATCCCGTGCGCGCCGCGCAGGAGCAGGCCGAGAAGAGCAAGCTCAATGCGTTCGGCACGCTGGCCCGGCTGAATCCGCTCAATCGCCCCAAGTCCGACACGGTCAACCTGGCCAAGTGGGAGTTGCGGTACGAACCCTTCTGGCATGTCCTCGCGCACCGCGAAGTCGACTACATCAATACCGTCACCTATGCCGTTCCGGTGGTCAACGAGCACGCGCGCTCGGTCGAGGTCGAAGGCCGTCGCTTCGAGCCGTTGCCCGGACCCAAACCCCGCATCGACGTGCCGGTGCGCGAGCACTGCCAGCGCCGCATCGAGGCGGAGGTGTTCCAGGACGGGCTGAAGCGACCGCTGAAGCCCCAGGCCCTGCAGGCGTACGTGCAGAAGTACAAGGCCTCGGCACGCGACCAGGTGGATGTCGAAGGCTCGCTGCCGCCGCAGATGTCCTACGCCGCGGCCCTGCAACTGGCGCAGTCGCGGCTGGCGACCGAAGCCATCGACGCCCACGAAATCCTGCGCGACGTCGCGAGCTTCGACCGGGTGCACCTCTACTACCGTCCCGTGTTCGCCTTCGAGTACGTGTGGTCGACCTCGGGCAAGATCGGAGTGATCGAAATCGACGGCCTCACCGGCGACGTGGTCGAGAACGGCGAGTGGTTCCGCGAGCGGTTCGAGAAGGTGATGACGCGCGAGATGCTGTTCGAACTCGGCGCCGAGGCGGCGACCACCCTGGTCCCGGGCGGGGGCTTCGCGGTCAAGGTGCTCGGCAAGCTGACGCAATAGGCCAGCTCACCCAACGGCCGTGGGTGTCATCGCGGCGGGCCGCGTTATTCGAAGCTGCCCACCGAATCGTGCGCCAGGTTGTCGAAGCGGGTGTATTCGCCGAAGAACTTCAGCTTCACCGACCCGGTCGGGCCGTTACGCTGCTTGCCGATGATGACTTCGGCCAGGCCCTTGTCCGGCGAGTTTTCCTTGTTGTAGTAGTCGTCGCGGTAGATGAAGACGATGACGTCGGCGTCCTGCTCGATGGCGCCCGATTCGCGCAGGTCGGCCATCACGGGGCGCTTGTCGGTACGCGTTTCCAGCGAGCGGTTGAGCTGGGAAAGCGCGATGACCGGCACGTTCAGTTCCTTCGCCAGCGCCTTGAGCGAGCGCGAGATCTCGGAGATCTCGGTCGCGCGGTTCTCGCTGTTGCCCGGCACCTGCATCAGCTGCAGGTAGTCGATGACGATCAGTCCCAGGTCGTGTTCGCGCTTGAGCCGGCGCGCCTTGGCGGCCAGCGCCACCGGTGACAGTGCCGGGGTGTCGTCGATGAAGATCTTGACGTCGCGCAGCATGCGGATCGCGCTGGTGACGCGGCTCCAGTCCTCGTCCTCGAGCTGGCCCGTGCGCAGGCGCGTCGCGTTGATGCGCCCCACCGAGGAGATCAGGCGCAAGGCCAGCTGCGAAGCCGACATTTCCATCGAGAACACCGCCACGGCCTTGCGCGTCTTCAGCGCGCCGTACTCGGCCATGTTGAGCGCAAGCGTGGTCTTGCCCATGGAGGGGCGCGCCGCGAGGATGATCAGGTCGGTGGGTTGCAGCCCCGCCGTCATTTCATCGAATTCGGTATAGCCGGTCGGCAAGCCGGTGACGCCACCGCCGTTGGCGTAGCGCGTCTGCAGCACGTCGAAGGCCTCGGACAAGGCCTTGTTGACCGCGGTGAAGTCCTGCTTGCCGCGCGCCGCGCCCTCGGCGATGGCCAGCACCTGCTTCTCGGCCTGCTCCAGGATCTCGCTGGTATCGCGGCCGTCGGGCTGGAAGCCGTCGTTGACGATCTCGGTGCCGACGTCGATCAACTGCCGCAGCACGGCCTTGTCGCGCACGATGTCGGCATAGGCGGCGATGTTGGCGGCGGAAGGCGTGGTGCTGGCCAGTTCGATCAGGTAGGCGCCGCCGGCGACCTGTTCGCTCATGCCCATGGACTCGAACCACTCGCCCAGGGTCACCGCGTCGTACGGGCGGTTCTTCTCGGCCAGTTCGCGGATGGCGCGATAGATCAGCTGGTGGTCGCGGCGGTAGAAGTCGCCGTCGGTGATGCGGTCGGCAACGCGGTCGTAGGCGTCCGGCGCGAGCATGAGGCCGCCGAGCACGGCCTGCTCGGCTTCGATCGATTGCGGCGGGACGCGCAACTGCTCGATGTTCTTGTCGCGGCGGGTCTGGAACGCGGAATCGGGGCGCATACCCTGGCGTGCGCTCATCTGTTCGGTAACTCCCCTGGTCGGGCCGTCATGGCGGTCCGGTTCTTGTAAGTGAGGATGGTGCTGGCCGGTCATCCTAGTCGCCCTGCTCGCCACGCGTTGCAGACAACTCTGTGGATAACCGGTGGGCATCGCAGGGAGTGAGACCGCCACCCGCAACACCGGCTGGCGGGCGCGAGCGCGCCGACGGGCGGCGGGCTTCCGGAGCGGCCGCAAAAAGAAACGGGCGCCCAAGGCGCCCGTTCCGGGTACTGCAGTGCAGTGCTTAGGCGACTTCGCCGACCACGATGACCTTGACGGTGGCGTTGATGTCGGCATGCAGGTGCACCACGACTTCGTGCTCGCCGGTGCGGCGCAGCGGGCCTTCGCCCAGCACCACTTCCGACTTCTCGACCTTGTGGCCGTGCTTGGTCAGCGCTTCGGCGATATCGCGCGGGCTGATCGAGCCGTACAGCTTGCCTTCGGTCGAGGCATTGGCGGTGATGGAGACTTCCACGCCGTCGAGCGCGGCCTTGCGGGCTTCGGCGCCGTCGAGCTGGGCCTTGGCCTTGGCTTCGTATTCGGCGCGCTTGGCTTCAAACTCGGCCAGGTTGGCAGCGGTGGCCGGGGTGGCCTTGCCCTGCGGCACCAGGTAGTTACGGCCGTAGCCAGGCTTGACGTTGACCTTGTCGCCGAGCTTGCCGAGGTTGGTGACGTTCTGCAGGAGGATCAGTTGCATGGTGGTGCTCCGTATTCGTTAGCGAGGCGCGGGCGCCCCGCAGCGGGTGCTGTCCGAATGGACTACGAGACGGCGGCGCGGGAGCCGAAGCCCCGCGCCGTCGGCATCAGGCGTTGTGGTTGTCGGTGTACGGGATCAGGGCCAGGAAACGGGCGCGCTTGACGGCCGTGGCCAGCTGGCGCTGGTACTTCGACTTGGTGCCGGTCACGCGGCTCGGCACGATCTTGCCGGTCTCGGTGAGGTACTGGCGCAGGGTGTTGAGATCCTTGTAGTCGATCTCCTTGACGCCCTCGGCCGTGAACTTGCAGAACTTGCGGCGACGGAAAAACTTGGACATGTCAGTGCTCCTTAGGCGGCTTCGGCTTCGTCGGCGGCGGAATCGGCGTTGCCGATCGCGCTGTCGCTCTCATCGTCACGGCGACGACGCTCGGGCTTGTCGCCCTTCTCGTCCTTGAACTTCATGATCAGGGACTGCTCGGTGTCGGCCGCGTCGCGCTTCATGACCAGGTGGCGCAGCACCGCATCGTTGAAGCGGAAACCGTCGACCAGCTCGTTCAGCACGCTCTGGGTGCACTCGATGTTGAGCAGGACGTAGTGGGCCTTGACCAGGTTCTCGATCGGGTAGGCCAGCTGGCGGCGGCCCCAGTCTTCGAGACGGTGGACCTTGCCGTTACCCGTTTCGATCAGCGACTTGTAGCGCTCGATCATGGCGGGCACCTGCTCGCTCTGGTCCGGATGGACCAGGAACACGACTTCGTAATGACGCATGGATTGTTTCCTTGTGGATGCCGGGCGCCGGCATGGCGCGGTCCGGACAGCCCCCCGACGGCCGGGATGGCCACGGTGGAGCAAGGTCTCCCGGCGGGCCTGGGCCGCGGGAGCCGGAAATTATGGCAGGGTCAATGGGTTAGGCGCAAACCGGGGCGGCGGCCCGACCCGCTGCGGGCGGCCTAACCGCCCTTCCGGGCGATCCAGGCGTCGATATGGCGCTCCAGGGCCTGGAGCGGCACCGAGCCGGTCGCCAGGACCTCGTCGTTGAACTCCCGCACGTCGAAGCGTTCCCCCAGCTTCGCCCTGGCCCGGGCCCGCAGCTCGGAGATCTTCAGCTGGCCGACCTTGTAGGCCAAGGCCTGGCCCGGATCACCGATGTAGCGGTCGATCTCGTTGACGATGTCCTGGTCGGTCTTGGGGGCGTTGTCCTTGAAGAAGGCGATGGCCCGTTCCCGGCTCCAGCCCTTGGCATGCATGCCGGTGTCCACCACCAGCCGCACCGCGCGCCACATCTCGTAGGCCAGCTGGCCCATGCGGTCGTAGGGATCGTCGTACAGGCCCATGTCGAAACCCAGCTGTTCCGCGTACAGGCCCCAGCCCTCGCTGTAGGCGACGAAGTACGCCGTCCTGCGGAACATTGGTGCATCCGGCAGTTCCAGGGAGCGTGCGAACTGGAAGTGGTGTCCCGGCACGGCCTCGTGCAGCGACAGCGGCATCATTTCCCAGGTCGGCCGCACTTCCGGCTTGTACAGATTGACGTAGTAGAAGCCGGCGCGGCTGCCGTCGGCGGCGCCGCCCTGGTAGTACGCGGTCGTGGTGTCGGGCGCGATGGTGTCGGGGATCGCGCGCACGCCGTACGGCAGGCGCGGGATGGTCCGGAACGCCTTCACCAGTTCCGGGTCGATGCGCTTGGAGATGTCGCGATAGTGGGTCAGCAGCGCCTGCGGGGTCTTCTCGAAGAAGCGCGGATCGGTGCGCAGGAAGGTGAAGAACTCCGCCAGCGAACCCTGGAAGCCGACCTCCGTCTTGACCTTCTCCATCTGCCCGCGGATGCGCGCGACTTCCTTGAGGCCGATGGCATGGATCTGCTCGGCGGTCAGGTCGGTCGTGGTGAAGTAGCCGGCGAGATAGTCGTAGTAGGCCTTGCCGTTGGGCAGTTGCGTTGCGGCAATGGAATCGCGCGCCTTGGGCAGGTACTCCTTCTCGAAGTACGCCTGCAGCGTCCTGTAGGCCGGCACGACGCGCTCGCGGATGACGCGCTGCGCTTCGGCCTGGAGGGCGGCGCGCTCGGCCTGCGGCACGCTATCGGGGAACTTGTTGAAGGGCCGGTAGAACGGGCTTTGCACCGGATCGGCCACCACCTGCGCGGCGATCTGCCGCGGCACGCGCTGCATCAGCACCTTCGGCGGCATGCTGCCGGCCTTGATGCCTTCGCGCATCAGGATGATGGTCTGGTCGACCAGCACCGGCAGGGCGTCCATGCGCTTGAGCCAGTCCCGGTAATCCTTGGTGGTCGCGAACGGCAGGACCTCGGCCACGCCGTCCAGCGTCTGCACGCCGCCCTGGTGGCTGATCGGCTGCAGCCACGTGCGGAACTTCTGCCGCGCCACGGCCTTTTCCTGCAGCCACAGGAAGGTGTCGTAGTCGAGCTGGTCCGCGGGCGCGAGCGCATTGCGGTCGATAGCGCGGATGCGCGCCAGCGCCGCGCGATCGGCGGCCTCGCTCGCCTGGATCGCCGCGAGGCTCGCGTCAGCCCAACGGTCGTTGTAACGGGGATCGCCCTGGAAGCTGGCGTTGACCGGGTTCTCGCGCAGCCCGCGCTCCCATTCCTCGTCGAACAACCGGTGCAGATCCGCCGCCGCGCCGGCTTGCGGCGTCGCCGCCACTGACCCAGGCGCGGATTGTGCGCACACGGGCGCGAAGCAGGTGCCGGTCAACAGCACCAGCGTTGCCGAAGCGATCAGGCTGCGAAACATGGGTTGCGTTCTCCCGAAAGACCCGGCGAGTCTAGCGGCCGTTCACGCTGTCCACGACGTGCCGAAGGTCGGGTTCCCCCCTGCCCGCCGCGACCCGCGCTCAGGTGATCCCGATCAGCCCGCGTCGCCGCGCCAGCCCGCGCAATTCGTAGTCCGAATTGAGCTTGAGCTTGGCGTAGATGCTGCTGCGGTGCGCATATGCGGTCTTGTTGCTGATGCCGATGGTCGCCGCCACCCGCGACACCGAATGCCCGCGGGCGATCAACAGGAACACCTGCGCCTCGCGCGCGGTGAGCTCCGGCAGCAGTCCGCCCACGCCCTCATCGTCGGCGACGCCCTGGCGGCGCTGCACGTCGTGGGCGACGTAGGTCGCGCCCTGCGCCACCGCGCGGATCGCCTCGATCAGCTCGTCCGGGGCCGAGCGCTTGGTGACGTAGGCGCGGGCGCCGGCCGACAACGCGTCCTGCACGTACAGGTCGTTGTCGTGCATGGTCAGCACCACGATGGCCATGTCGGGGCGCTGCGCCACGAGGTGCCGGATCATCACCAGGCCATCGCCATCGGGCAGCGACAGGTCGAGCACCAGCACGTCGCAACTGGCGGTCAGCATCCACGCCGCCAGCTCGCGCGCCCCGCCGACGGCTGCGACCACTTCCCAGCCTGGCTCCAATTCCAGCAGTTGCTTGAAGCCGGTCCTTACAATGGGATGGTCGTCGACCAGAACAATTCGCAACATGACCGACCAGTGGCCGCCTAGGCCCTCCATTGAAACCCGCCGACGGGCCGAGCGTCGAGGGGAGCTGCTGTGGCTGCTTGCATACCCGCTCGCATGGATCGCCCTGTTCCACTTCTCCACGCCGTACTGGAACCTTCCCGCCGGCCTGCGCGTGGGATGGCTGCTGCTGCTCGACCGGCGCTCGTGGCCCTGGATGATGGTGGTGGAATGGGCCGTGCTGCTCGGCCTGCGCTTCTTCGGCGGCGACAGCTGGTTCCATGGGCTGCCGGCGCAGTTGCTGGTCTCGTTGGCGCCGTGGGGCATCTACGCCCTGGCCGTGCATGTCGTCGGCCCGCGCACCATCGTGCCGCTGTCCGCCCAGTCGATTCCGCGCCTGTTGCTGCTCGCCGCCGTGGGCGCATCCGCCAATGCGCTGATGCTCACCTTCGCCATCTGGCTCGATGGCGGCACCGCGCAACCCGGAACTAAATGGTTCACTTTCGCGCTCGGCAGTTTCGCCGGGATCGTCCTGGTCGTGCCGCTCATGCTGCTGGCGCGCGATCGCATGTTGAGCACGCAGACCCGCGAGCACCCGCTGCTGGCCAAGGGACTGGTCGTGCTGCCGGCGGCGCTCGTCGCCCTGTCGCTGCTGGTGCCGGACTGGGAGCGCTTCGCCCTGATCTGCGCGCTGATCCCGCTGCTGTGGCTGGCCGCGCGCGACGGCTGGCGTCCCGCCGCCCTCGCCGCGCTGCTGCTGAGCATCACCACGTTCCTGACCCACGACTCGGCGGTGACGTCCTGGCAGCCGGCGCAGCTGCAACTGCTGATCGCGATCACCGCGTCGGCCGCGTTGATGATCGGTTCGACCCGCGAAGCGCTCGCCGACCAGGGACGCGCCCTGGCGCGCGCGGTGGACATGCTGTCCAAGCGCACGCAGGCGCTGTCCGATGCGGCGAACCGGCTGACCTCGCAGCAGGAGGAAGACCGGCGCCGCCTGGGTCGCGAACTGCACGACGAACTGGGCCAGGACATGACCGCCATCGCCACCCAGTTGCGCCTGGTCGAACGCGGCGTCGGCGATACCGAGGTCCGCAACCAGCTGCGCGGGATCGAGCGCCTGGTCGACACCGCCCATGACCACCTGCGCGTCGCGATCGGCCACCTGCACCCGCTGGTGCTCGACCGTTTCGGCCTCGCTCGGGCGCTATCGGCCGGACCGCTCGCCGAGATGACCCGCGGCCAGCGCATCGATTACCGCTGCGAGATCGAAGGCGACGTCGACGCGCTGCCGATGAACATCGCGACCGCGATCTACCGGATCTGCCAGGAGGTCGTCACCAACGGCGTGCGCCACGGCTGTGGCGGCCGGCTGCACCTGCGCCTGCGCCTGCGCGTGCAGCCGGACGCGTCCGAGACGCCGCTCCTCACCCTGACGGCGGAAGACGACGCCGGCCTGCTTAAGATTCCCCGCGGCAACCTGGGCTTCGGCCTGCAGGGCATCCGCGACCGCGCCAACGCCATCGGTGCGACCTACATCTTCTCGCTGGACTCCGGCGTGCCGCGCCACTGGCTGCAGCTGGCGGTGCCTGCGGCGTCGGCATCGGCCTGAGCCCGGGCAACCGGGCGCGAGCGCTGCGCCGCCAGCCAGCCGATCCCGACGCCGGCGATGCCGGCGGCGAAGTCCAGCACCGACGCCGTGCGTGTAGGCACCCACAGTTGCGCCAGCTCGATCAGCAACGCCGCGCCCGTCCCCAATCCCAACACCAGCAGGCCGCGGGTGCGCGGAAACGCGCGCTTGAACGCCCACGCCATCGCCGCGAATCCCAGCAGGTGGTGCAGCTTGTCCTGTTGCGCGAACACCTGCGGCAGCGGATGCGGGCTCAACCCGGCCGCCATCAGCGCGATCACCACCACCACAAGCAGCGCGCGCGCCGTTTGATTCTCATCCATGCGTCTTCGATCCTCCCGCGGCCGCACGTTGCGCAGTGGACCCGCGCGTGCCACCCGCATCAACCGCGCCCGTACACGTCCTCGAAGCGGACGATGTCGTCCTCGCCCAGGTAGCTGCCCGACTGCACCTCGATCAGCTCCAGCGGCACCCGCCCCGGGTTTTCCAGGCGGTGGGTCACGCCCAGCGGAATGTACGTGCTCTGGTTCTCCGACAGGATCAGCGTTTCCTCGCCGCGGGTGATGCGGCCGGTGCCGCTGACCACGATCCAGTGTTCGGCGCGGTGGTGGTGCATCTGCAGGCTCAGCGCGGCGCCCGGCTTCACCGTGATGCGCTTGACCTGGAAGCGATCGCCGTTGTCGATCGAGTCGTAGTGGCCCCACGGCCGGTACACCTGGCGGTGCCAGGTCGGCTGCGGCCGCCCGGCGTGCTTGAGGTCGGCGACGATCGCCTTGACGTCCTGGACCTGGTCCTTGTGCGCGACCAGCACCGCGTCGGCGGTGTCGACCACCACCACGTCCTGCAGGCCGAGCAGCGCGACCAGGCGGCCATCGCCCCAGGCCAGGGTGTTGCGGCAATTGCGCGCGACCACGTCGCCGTGGTGCGCGTTGCCGTCGTCGTCCTGCTCCGCGATCGCCCACAACGCCGACCAGCTGCCGACGTCGTTCCAGCCCACCGCGATCGGCAGCACCGCCGCGTGCGCGGTCTTCTCCATCACCGCGTAGTCGATCGAATCCGCCGGGCACGCCGCGAACGCGGCCGGATCCAGGCGCACGAAGTCCTCGTCGCGACGCGCCGAGTAGAGCGCGGCGCTGCACGCGGCCAGCATCGCCGGCTGGTGCGCCTGCAGTTCCGCCAGGTAGGCGCTGGCGCGGAACAGGAACATGCCGCTGTTCCAGGCGTATTCGCCCGACGCGACGTACGCCGCGGCGGAATCGGCGTCCGGCTTCTCCACGAACTGCGCCACCGCGCGCACGCCTGCCGCGTCGGCGTCCTGCGCCGCGCGGATGTAGCCGTACCCGGTTTCCGGCCCGGTCGGCACGATCCCGAAGGTCACCAGCCGCCCTGCCCGCGCCGCCGGCTCCGCCGCCTGCACGGCGGCGCGGAACGCCGCCGCATCCGCGATGACGTGGTCGGACGGCAGCACCAGCAGCAGCGGATCCGCGCCCTCGGCCACCGCCTGAAGCGCCGCGACCGCGATCGCCGGCGCGGTGTTGCGCGCCACCGGCTCGAGCAGGATCGCCGCGGGCGTGCAGCCGGCCTCGCGCAGCTGCTCGGCGACCATGAAGCGGTGCTCGGCATTGGCCACCACCAGCGGCGGCGCCGACGCAATCGCCTCCACCCGCCGCCATGTCGCCTGCAGCATCGTGTCCTTGCCGGCGAGGGCGAGGAACTGCTTGGGGTAGGCCTCGCGCGACAGCGGCCACAGCCGCGTGCCCGAGCCGCCGGAAAGAATCACTGGAATCATCGGCCAATCTCGAATCGACGCCCCGTGGCACCACGCTGCTTGCGACGGAAGCCGCGCGGCGCGCCCGGGACGCATTGGGGGATGCAACAGGCTAGTCGTACCGGAGAATCCGGCCATGAGAACTTTTCCCGGTTGCGGGCGGGGACCGCGGGGACGGGCGATCAGGCGGGGGCCGCCCCGCCCCGGGACCCCAGAGCGCCAACCGAGGGCCAGACAAGGGAACCGTGACCGCCGCCCACGCCCCTTTCACGTGCTCCAATGAGAATCCCAGCGTCCGCCGCCCGGAGCCCGCCATGCTCACCTTCCTGATCGGCCTGTCCCTGGGCGCCTGCATCGGCGCGGTGGTCGCAGGCGTGTGCCGGGCGAGTTACGAGCACCAGCCGCAGGCGGACAGCGACGCGGCGAATCCGCGCGCATCCAGACCGGTCTGACCCTACGTGGCCTCACTCGGGCAAGAGAGCCCGGGACCAACCAGCGTGGCCTCAGTGCTCCACGCTCCCCAATTCCAGCAACGCGGACTGCATCGCCTGGCGCGCACCCTCGCCCAGCGTTTCGTGGTCGAGGGCGAAGCGGATGGTCGCCTCGATCAGCCCGAGATGGTTGCCGCAATCGAAGCGCGTGCCCTTGAAGTGGTATGCGCGCACCTCGCGCTCGGCCAGCAGCGCGGCGATCGCATCGGTGAGCTGGATCTCGCCGCCCTGCCCCGGCGCGGTGGTTTCGAGCAGGCCGAAGATGCGGCCGTCGAGGATGTAGCGGCCGACCACGCCGAGCGTGCTCGGCGCGGCTTCCGGCGCCGGCTTTTCCACGATCGCCTGCACGCGGCCGGAGCGGCCGTCGAAGCGCGGCGCATCGACGATGCCGTAGCTGCGGGTCTTCTCGCGCGGCACGTCCTCCACCGCGACCACGCTGGCGCCGGTCGCCTGCGCCAGGTCCGCCATCTGCGCCAGCGCGCCGGCGCCGTTGCGGTTCCAGATCAGGTCGTCGGGCAGCAGCACCGCGAACGGCTCGTCGCCGACCACTTCCTTCGCGCACAGCACCGCATGGCCCAGCCCCAGCGCCTCGGCCTGGGTGACGAAGATCGCGCGCACGTGCGAGGGCAGCACACCGCGCACGACCTCGAGCAGCTCCGCCTTGCCCGCCTTCTCCAGCTTCTGCTCCAGCTCGTAGGCCTTGTCGAAGTAGTCGGCGACCGCGTGCTTGTAGCGGTTGGTGACGAACACCAGCGTGTCGCACCCCGCCTCGATCGCCTCGTCCACCGCGTACTGGATCAGCGGCCGGTCCACGACCGGCAGCATCTCCTTGGGCACCGTCTTGGTCGCGGGCAGGAAGCGCGTGCCGAGGCCGGCGACGGGGAAGACGGCTTTGCGGATGCGGGGGTGGTGCGTCATGCGTGGTTCTTTCCGGCCGGAGGGAATGGCAGTTGCGCGCACGCACGGATGCGCGCACGAGGAGACGCGCAGCCTAACGATTGCACATCGCCGCGCCATGCGAATTCTTCGCGTTGACGGGACGCGTAACCGGGGCAACCACCCGCGTCGCCCGTGCGATGCGCACGAGGAATCCGGAGCATTCCCGGGCTCAGCGCTTGCTCGCGGTCTGCACGCGCGGGAAGAAGCGCGCCACGAAGACCAGGTACACGACCCACAGCGAGAACCAGGCCGCCGCGACCGCAAACAACTGGATCGTGAAGAGGATCAGGCTCGGCGTCAGGAACAGCAGCACGCAGCCGAGCAGCCAGAAGCGATCGCCGCGGCGGGCATACCGGGCGCGCTCGACATCGTCGATCCGGCCACCGAGCGAGGCGCCGTAGTAGAAGAACGAAGAGAACGCGAACGAGAACGTCGCCACCCCCATCACGATCAACGCGGCCTGGAACCAGATGGCATCGACCTGGCCGCTGGCGAACTTCGGATACAGGAAGAACAGCAGGAACGTGAAGATCGCGATGCTCGACGCGGCGAGCTGGTACGACCGATTGACGTTGGCTGCCGCAAGTTCATCGGCCATGGGATCGCTCCTCACCCAGCATGCGTTGCGGTGCTCGTGCAGGCCACGAGTGGCGAACGATCATACGCTTCAGGAAGCGTGCTGCCCGAACCGGGCGAGCGCGACGGCCGCCCGCAGTGCCCGCATGCAGCATGCGTAGGATGGGTTGAGCGTAGCGATACCCATCATTCCGCGGAGCGATTGCGCAAGCGCGACGGCTGCCCGCAGCGCCCGCATGCAGCGCGCCACTGATCCGGCCGATCAGGTCGCTCGGCAATGGCCGGCAGATGCGGCGCGGGCACGTCTATCGCCGTGCCTGCTCACGCTCCGCCAGTGCGATGACCGCCGGCTCGAGGGAAGCCAGGCCGGCGGCGCGACCATGCGCGAGCGCCTCCTGGATCGATCCACCACGATTGAGGGCTTCATCCAGGGCGACCATCGCGCCCACCCGGTTCGAGCTCGCGCAGTGGATGAGCACGCCGCCCTCGCGACGCGCCGCGTCGAGCACGACGCCGAACTGGCGCACACGTTCGCGGTCCAGGTCGGCGGCGCCCGCGATGGGCAGCGCAACGTAGCGCAAGCCAAGCTCGGCGGCCGCCGCAGCCTCGTCGTACTCCGTGGGTTCGTCCGGCGCGCGCAGGTTGATCACCGTGCGCACGCCCTCGCGCACGAGCGCGGCAAGGTGCGCGCGGGTGGGCTGCCCGCTCGCGTAATGATCTTCGGCGAAGCGCGTGGCTGCGGTCATGGGAATCTCCGGAATGCCTGCGAGGGGATGGCGATGCATCAGATCCAGCCAAGCTCGCCCGCGGTGCGATACAGCATGTACAGCGCGACGACGACGATCAGCCCGGCCAGGACCATGTTGAGCGCGCCTTTACGGTCGGCCAGGCGTGTGGCCAGGCGCGTGCCGAACAGGCTCCCGAGCGCGCCGCCGCCGATGAAGACCGCGGCCAGTGGCCAGGCGACCAGGTTCGAACCGGCGTAACTCAGCGCGGTAGTCAGGCCGAAGGCGGTCACGGCGACCAGCGACGAACCGACCGCGAACAGGATCGGCATGCCGGTCGATGCGATGAGCCCCGGCACCACGAGGAAGCCGCCGCCGATGCCGAAGAAACCCGACAGCAGGCCGGTCGCCGCGCCCGAGCCCAGCAGCCTGGGCGCGTTGCCGCGGTTCAGTACCACCGCCGGATCGCCTTCGCGCCCACGCGAGCGGAACATCAGGCCCGCGACGGCCAGCATCAGCAGCGCGAACAACGCGAGCAGCTTCTGCCCGTCCACCGCCTTGCCGAGCATCGCGCCGAACCACGCGCCGACCACGCCGGCGGTGGCGAAGGCTGCGGCACAGCGCCACTTCACGTTGCGCTTGCGGGCGTGGTTGGTGAGGCCGATCAACGCATTGGCGGCAACGGCGAGCGCGCTCGTTCCAATCGCCACGTGCGGATCGTCCACACCCACGAGGTAAACCATCAGCGGCACCGCGAGGATCGACCCGCCGCCGCCCACGAGACCGAGCGTGAATCCGACCGCGCTGCCCGCCAGTGCGCCAAGCAGGAATTGCAGCGTGGTCATCGGCCGGCCTTCTGGCTGCCGCAGTAGGCGGCGTACAGGGCATCGAGCACGCTCGCAGCGGGACCCTCGGCCAGGGAATAGAAGATCGTCTGCGATTCGCGCCGCGTGTTGACGAGCGCCATCTCCCGCAACACCGACAGGTGCTGGGAGAGTGCGGACATGCTCAGCCCGGTGATTGGCTGGAGCTCGCCGACCGAGCGCTCCCCTTCGACCAGCTGGCAGAGCACCAGCAGGCGCGCCGGGTGGGCGAGCGCCTTCAACAGCTCCGCCGCCGCGCCGGCATGGGTTGCCATTTCCCCGGCCGACGGCAGGGTCCGGGCCGGCTTCTTTGATGAACGGGTCATTGGGTTTGTACTTTAGGAAATGCTTGACAAGGATTTTCTACATCACTAATTTAGCGACAGCTAAAGTTAGACGCAAGGGGCAGTTCCATGAATCCGCAGGTGATGAGCTCTTACGATCCGGCAACGTTCACCTTTACCTACGTCGTGTACGACCGCGAGGGCGGGCATGCCGCCATCATCGATCCGGTGCTCGACTACGACCCGGCCAGCGCCCGCACCTCGACCGGATCGGCCGACCGGGTGCTGCAATTCGTGCGCGACCAGCGCCTGACGGTGGAGTGGATCCTCGAGACGCACGCCCATGCGGACCACCTGACCGCCGCCGCCTACCTCAAGCGCGCCACGGGCGCGCAGGTGGCGATCGGCCGTGGCATCACGCAGGTCCAGCAGCGTTTCAAGACGTTGTTCGGCCTCGAGCCGCAGTTCGCCACCGACGGCAGCCAGTTCGAGCGCTTGTTCGCCGATGGCGACACGTTTGCCATCGGCGAGCTCCAAGCGCCCGTCCTCGCGACGCCGGGCCACACCGACGACAGCCTCACCTACGTGATCGGCGATGCCGCCTTCGTCGGCGACACGGTGTTCGCGCCGGAAACGGGCACTGCACGCGCGGACTTCCCCGGCGGTGATGCGCGCAAGCTGTATCACTCGATCCGCAAGCTGTTCGACCTGCCCGAGGCCACGCGCCTGTTCCTGTGCCACGACTACCCTCCTCCCGAACGCGAGCCGAATCCGCAGAGCTCGCTTACGGAGCAGCGGCAACGCAACATCCATGTCGGAAGAGGCGCCGACGAGGAGGCGTTCGTCAGGATGCGCACCGATCGGGATGCAAACCTGGCGGCACCGAAGCTGATCCTGCCTGCGCTGCAGGTGAACATCCGCGCGGGCGAACTGCCGCCGCCGGATGCCAATGGCACCCGCTACCTGCGCCTGCCGCTGAACCAGATCGGAGGTGGCAAGTGATGCCTGCCTGGCTGATCGCCCTGGCAGGCGGCGTACTGATCGGCCTGTCGGCAACCTTGCTGCTCTGGCTCAACGGCCGGATCGCCGGCGTCAGCGGCATCCTCAACGGCGTCGTGTTCCCGAAGCCCGGTGAGCTGTCATGGCGCGCGGCGTTCCTCGCGGGCCTGATCGCTGCGGGCGGCCTGTACATGGCGATCGTGCCGGGCGCACCGCTGCCCCGCACCGACTTTCCGCGCGCCGGCCTGATCGTCGCCGGCCTGCTGGTCGGCTTCGGTACCCGCATGGGCAACGGCTGCACCAGCGGCCACGGCGTGTGCGGCCTGGGCCGGCTTTCCATGCGCTCGCTGGTGGCCGTGCTGACCTTCATGGCCACCGCGATCGCCACCACGTTCGTCCTGCGCCACCTGTGGAACTGGCCATGAAGAAGTTCTCGCTTGCCGCGCTCGTGTCGGGCGCACTGTTCGGGCTGGGCCTGGCGATGGCGGGCATGACCGATGCACGCCGGGTCCTGGGGTTCCTCGATGTCTTCGGCGCCTTCGACCCCACGCTGATGTTCGTGCTCGGCGGAGCGGTCGCCACGACCACCGTGCTGTTCCGCTTCGTCCTGCGCCGCGGCAGCCCGGTGCTCGCGCATAGCTTCCAACTGTCGAACCTGAAGCACATCGATCGGCGGCTGCTGGGTGGCGCAGCGCTGTTCGGCATTGGCTGGGGCATCGCCGGCTACTGCCCCGGTCCTGCGCTCGCGGGCCTGGGCATCGTCTCCGTTGAAGCGCTGTGGTTCATTCCCGCAATGCTCGCCGGCATCCTCCTCCATCGTCTGGTCAACCGCGCCTGAGGTCCCTGCCATGAAGCCACTTGTTTCCACCCTCGCCCTCACCATCGCGCTCTCGGCTGCCGGTTGCGCGACCGGACCGGTCGCAACCCGAGTGCCGGCGGTCGCCAACGCGCTGTCGCCGGAGCCCGGCGTCGTGTCGGCCGGCCGCCTCAAGCCCGTCGACATCGAACCCGTGCACGACGCGGGCATCCGCCAGATCATCGACCTGACGCCGGATGCAGAAACGCCGGATTTCGACGAGGCGGCTGCGGTGCGATCAGCCGGGCTTGCGTATTCAAACCTGCCGTTGGCCGGCCCGGACGACCTCACGCATGAAAACGTGCAGGCGTTCGACGCGATGCTCCGGAATGCACAGCGACCCGTGCTGGTGCACTGCGCGAGCGGCAACCGCGTCGGTGCGATGGCGGCGCTGCGGGCGGCGTGGGCGGAGGGACGCTCGACCGAGGACGCCATCGCGATCGGCAAGACGTGGGGCCTGAAAGGCCTTGAAGGCGAGGTCCGCCGGCGGATCGAACTCGGGCTTAGGCAAACAGGCCATTGACCATGGGCCGTGCGCCGCTCGAAGGCGCGCGGCATTGAGGACCGACCGCATGCGCACGCTACGCGCCGCCGCGACCTACTTCGCCCTGGTGTTCCTCGCCGGCTTCGCCTTCGGCATGTTGCGGGTGCTGTTCGTGCTGCCACGCCTGGGCGAGCGCTGGGCCGAACTGCTGGAAATGCCGGTGATGCTGGTGGCCATCGTGCTCGCGGCGCGGTTCGTGGTGCGACAATTCGCGCCGCTGCCGCGTGCGGAGCGGATCGTCATCGGGGTGATCGCCGTGGCCCTGCTGCTGGCGGCCGAAGTGCTGCTGGCGCTGGTGCTGCAGGCGCAGTCGCTGGGCGACTACATCAGCGGCCGCGATCCGGTGTCGGGCGCGGTGTACCTGGTGATGCTGGGCGTGATGGCGCTGATGCCCATGCTGGTGCAGCCGCGCCATGCTTGAACCTCGCGCGATGGGCATCGCTGCGCTCAGCCCATCCTACGAATGCGCGGACCTCTAGACGTAGGATGGGGTGAGCGCAGCGAACCCCATCATCCTGCTCGGACACTGCGATGGGCATCGCTGCGCTCAGCCCATCCTACGAATGCGCGGACCTCCGGACGTAGGATGGGGTGAGCGCAGCGAACCCCATCAGCCCCGCTCGCCAAAGCGCCCAACCGCTGCCGCACACCCACCCCAATCGCCGGCGAGCCGACCCTCCGCCACGAATCGGTGAAACGTCGAATATGGCCAATCGCGAACGCTGGACACGTGTCCATGCTTCAGCGGATTAAGTGCACGTAATCGACGTGGCGCCGCAGGTCATCCTCGTCGCGAATGAGGTGCTCCCAATAGCGACGCTGCCAAAGGCCGCGCTCCCCCCTCGTGATGCGGCTGGGCCGACGATATTCCCCAAGCGGAATCTGTCGCGAGAAATATGCCTTGAGCAGAAGCCAGCGCAGGGAGAAATCGCCGTCGCCCGGAGGCAGCGTCCATACCGCATGCAGATGTTCCGGCAATACCACCATCGCATCGATGGCGAAGGGATGGCGGCCACGGACGTAGCGCAGCGCTGCGCGCAGTACATCGATGCGTTCGATCAGCAGGGCTGAAGAGCGATCGGCGAGATTGACGGTGAAAAACCAGCTGGCGCCGGCGGCGCGGGTGCGTCGGTATGCGGTCATCCTTGACCTCTGGCGAATGGCGATGGGTGGATCGTGCGAACCCAGAAGCGATGGGCATCGCTGCGCTCAGCCCATCCTACGCACTGTGGGGCGAAATGGCGTGCCGTAGGATGGGGTGAGCGCAGCGAACCCCATCAACCGCCGGACCCTCGGGCCTACACGACCCCCGGCAACAACGCCTTGGTGCGTCGCATGTACGCGACATACGCGGGACCGAACTGCTCGGTCAGCCAGCGCTCCTCCAGGCGGAGCTTGCGCCAGAACGACACGAGCACGATCCCAACCGCCACCAGGCCGCGCCAGTCGCCGACCTTCAGCGCCGTGCCGGCAAACGCCAACAGCAGGCCGGTGTAGATCGGGTGCCGGATGTAACGGTAAGGACCGTACTCGATGAGGTCGTGCTCCTGCTTGAGCTGCACGACGCTGCTCCAGTTGCGGCCGAGGACGTTCCGCGACCAGCACGCCAGGATTACGCCGGCGACCGCCACGGCGAGCCCCAGCCACCTCACCCACGGCTCCTTCGGCACGAATCGCTCCCTGAGGAAGCTGCCGTCGAACCAATCGCCCGGGCCAAGCAGGACAAACGCCACCAGCAAGGGCGCCCAATAGACCAGCAACTGCCGCAGCGCCGGCTCGGTGCGGCTCGAGGGCTTGGCGTCGCGTGCGCTCCACACCCAGAAGAACGCAAACATCCCCCAGGCGAGCTTGAAGCCGATGTCGATGGGATCTATCAACGGGGCTCTCCAGGCGTTGTGTTCCGTCACCAGACGCCGCGATCAAAACGGGGCGCGAGGCAGCGGATGTTCCGGCAGGCATCTCCATGCGGTCAAGCTCGCGAGTCGGGCGACCGCGGTAGGCAGATCGGCGACACCCCGAGCGCCGCCGCGCCCAGCCCATCCGACGAATGGGCCGACCACCACGACGTAGGATGGGGTGAGCGCGGCGAACCCCATCATTCCGTTCGCCAAAGCGCGATGGGCATCGCTGCGCTCAGCCCATCCTACGAATGGCCGACCATCACGACGCGGGGAACCCCATCATTCCGCTCGCCAAATCGCGATGGGCAGCGCCGCGCCCAGCCCATCCCACGAATGCGCCAACCACCACGCCGTAGGATGGGGTGAGCGCAGCGAACCCCATCATTCCGTTCGCCAAAGCGATGGGCATCGCTGCGCTCAGCCCATCCTACGAATGCGCAAACCCACCTGCGCCTGCACCTCAATCGGGCGGCCGATCCGATGCAGGGACCATCTGCACGCGGGGCAGCCAGCCGGCGCCGTGGCCGATCGCGGTGAGCGCGCCGTTGACGCCGGTGGCGACCAGCAACCCGGCGCACGCGGCCGCGAGCACGTCGGTCGGCCAGTGCACGCCGAGCACCAGGCGCGACAGCGCGACGACCGCGACCCAGATCGTCGCCAACACCACCGCGGGCGTGCGGATCCGCGGACGCAACCGCGCGACGGCCAGGCAGGCCGCGGTGGCGACGGCCGCGGTGATCAGCGTGTGGCCGCTGGGAAAGCTCGAGCCCCAGAACCACTGCGTGCTCCACAGGTCCGGGCGCGCGCGGCCGATCTCCAGCTTCGCCACGTAGATGACCAGGCCTGCCACCGCCGTGGTCGTGGCCAACTGCAGCGCCTCGAAGAGATGGCGCCGCCACAGCAGCACCATCACAGCGATCGCCACGCCCGGCACGATCCAGCGCGAAGAACCGCCCTGGGTGGCGAGGTTGAACAGCGGCACCAGGCCGGCCGGCACCGCGGCATGGATCGCGAGCAGGATCGAGCGGTCGATCGCGGTGCTCTCGTGGCCGAGCACCTCCTCGGAGACTTCGACCAGCACCACGGCCGCCGCGATCAGCAGCAGCAGGCCCAGCCGGCGGCGGCGAAACCCCGCCGCCCAGTGATCGTGCCAGCGGCTCAGCACCGACAGGGCCGCGAACAGCCCCAGCACCACCGCGGACAGTTCCGCGCCTTCCTCGAGCAGGTAGTGCATCAGGTGCCTCGTGGATGCGGCGGCGGAAGAGCCGAGCATGCGGCGTCCGGCCCGATGCCACCGTGACAAGCGCGGAGGCGGGATCAGCTGGCGACGTTCGGGTGGGCGGCGGCGTTGGACAGCGCCGCGCTCAGCCCATCCGGCGGCGGCCGCGCAGGCCCGCCGCCTGGAGCCGGGCCGGGACGGCGCCCGAAGGAATGGTCAGGGCACGCCGCGCATTTTCGGCAGTCACCACCGTGAACTTGCCCCCCGGAGGCCCGTTCCAAGTCCTGCCTCGATCGGGTTTGGCGTTGTCTACCTCAGCATTGCCGTGATGGAGACCTGGGATGCAACGCCTGCGCTTGCGGTCATTTTCGTTAGTCCTGTGCTTGCTGACACTGTCCGCCACGCACGCCGCCGATCCGGCGCCCCCGGCATCGCGCATCGCGCTGAAGGCGGCCCGCATCCTCGACGTCGAGCACGGCGTGTTGTTTCCCGGCCACGTCGTGCTCGTCGAAGGCAGCAGCATCGTCGGTATCGCCGATGCCACGCCTGCGGGGTTCGCACTGCGCGACCTCGGCGATGTGACGCTGATGCCCGGCCTCATCGATGCGCATACGCACCTGATGGCGACGACCGAGGATGGCTACGCGGAAATGCTGCTCAAGCTCTCGCAGGCGCGTCGCGCACTGGAAGGCGCGGCGAACGCCCGCAAGACGTTGCTGGCGGGCTTCACGACGGTACGCGACGTCGAGAACGAGGGCTCCGGTTTCGCCGACGCGGATTTGCGCGACGCCATTGCCGCCGGCCTGGTCGAAGGCCCGCGCATGCAGGTCGCCACGCGCGGCATCGCCGCCACCGGGCAGTACCCGCCGTTCGACGTGGCGTCCGACCGCGATTTCCCGCGCGGCGCGCAGACAATCAGTGGCGTCGACGAAGCACGCCGCGCGGTGCGCGAACAACTCGGCCATGGCGCGGACCTGATCAAGGTCTACGCCGATTGGGAGTATCCAACGCTCGACCCCGACGAGCTCCGCGTGATCGTCGACAGCGCGAGGAAAGCTAACCGCCGCGTTGCCGCGCACGCAACCACGCCGCAAGGCATCCAGAATGCCGTCAACGCCGGCGTCGACAGCATCGAACACGGCTTCTTCGCGGACCGTGCCGCGCTCAAGAGCATGGGCGCCCACAAGACCTGGCTCGTGCCCACCCTGAGCCCATGGCACAACGAGCTTACGAAGACCACGGCACCGGACCGGCGCGAGCGCATGCAGAAGGCCTACGACGGAATGTGCGCGAACCTGCGCCTGGCCCGCGAGCTCGGCATCCGCATCGGCGCCGGATCGGACGCCAGCGAACGCGGCGCGCACGGGAAGAATGCGGGCGAGCTGGTGTTGATGGGCGAGGCAGGCCTGTCCAACAAGGAAGTGCTGCGCGCCGCCACGATCTCCAACGCGACGCTGATGGGTCTTGAAGGCGAGATTGGCTCACTGGCGCCGGGCAAGCGTGCCGACGTAATCGCGGTGCCCGGCAATCCACTGGACGACCTGCATGCGCTCGAGCGCGTGGTTTTCGTCATGAAGGAAGGCGCCATCGTGCAGGCCATGCGCGCCGAACCGGCGCCTTAGCCATGGGCGCGGCGGTTCCGCGTCGCGCCACTTGCTCGTACCGGGTCGCACGTCCGCATGCAGCTCCGTAGGATGGGCTGAGCGCAGCGATGCCCATGAACCACGACGAAGATCCCGCGATGGGGTTCGCTTCGCTCACCCCATCCTACGTGGGGCTGGGCGCAGCAATGCCGATCACCTCCGTAGGATGGGCTGAGCGCAGCGATGCCCATCAACCGCGGCGAGGATCACGCGATGGGGTTCGCTGCGCTCACCCCATCCTACGGGCCCAAGGCAAATCGCCTTGCTCTGCCGCGCATGCCGCGCACCTTGGTGGCCAGCAAGCGCGACGCGACGCCACTCCAGCGCCGCGCCGCGCCCGCGGCCCCCGGAACCGGGGCGTCGGCGGCCGGGGTGCGACCAGCGCGCCCGACCTCCGCCCCGGCACCGCGGCGCCTGCCATGGGCAGGACACGTTCCGATTTCCGCTCACCACCAACCGCATGCCGCGGCGCCCGAGCCACGTTGCACGCCCGCCGCGTGCCCGCTGGCGCAAGCATCCATCCGGCGTGCTCCCAGCGAACGGCAGCCGACGCGGCCGCAGCCACGTCAGGGCAGCGCGAGCGCAAGATCCAGGCAGCAGTCTGCTGCGGCGCGTCGATTCTTGACGATCCTGGGCACCGCGCAAGCAAGAAAAATTCTCGGTCGCCGCGGACGTAATCCCCCCGCCATCGCCCCCCGTAGGATGGGCTGAGCGAAGCGATGCCCATCGCCCGCGGCGAAGATCCCCCGATGGGGTTCGCTACGCTCACCCCATCCTACGAGCCAGACCATCGACATCCGTAGGATGGGCTGAGCAAAGCGATGCCCATCGCCCACGGCGAAGATCCCGCGATGGGGTTCGCTACGCTCACCCCATCCTACGGGGCGTGGGCGGCCTCGACCGGCAATCACTCGGTCCCGACTGGAAATCACTCGCCGACGCGTGGAAATCGCCCGCGCACGACTGGAATTCACTCGACCGGCAGTGGCATTCACTCGACGCCGCCTGGAGATCACTCGGCCACGAGTGGGATCCACTCACCGCCGACTGGCAATCACCCGACGTCCACCGAAATCCACTCGACCGCGTCTGGAATTCACTCGACCGCGTCTGGAATTCACTCGACCGCGTCTGGAATTCACTCGACCGCGAGTGGCAATCACCCGGCGGCGAGTAGAAATCACTCGATCGCGAGTGAATTCCACTCGGCGCCGAGTGCCCATCACTCAAGCGGCGCCTCCCCTCCCCCACAAACAAAAAGCCCGGCGGGCGTGCCGTGCACGCACCGCCGGGCTGCCATGTCGATCGACCGCGGCCGATCAGGCCGGCACGGCCTCCTTCTCCGCCGCCGCGCGGCGGCCCTTGAAGCGCGAGCCCAGGCCCTTGCGCAGGTCTTCCAGGCCGTGGTTCTTGCCGCTCACCTTGAGCAGGGCGTAGCCCTCCAGCGCGGCGCTGAAGACGTCGCTACCGAGCAGGACCTCGGTGTCCTCGCCGCGCTTGACCAGCTGCTGCAGCCGGCGCAGGCGCGGACGCAGCACGTCCAGCGCCCGCAGGTCGGCCTGCGCCTCGGCCAGGCCGAGGCTCTCCGGCACGATCTTGTGGTTCTGCGCCAGCACGTCGAGCGTGTCGCGGCAGAACGTCTCCGACTTGTCGCCCATCTTGAACAGCGAGCGGACCTCGCTCGACTCGAGCGAGATCAGGTTGGCGTACACGCCTTCGAGGGTGGCCAGCGCCGTGTCGAGCTGGGCGAGCTGCTCGTCCGTCCAGGAAACGCTGATGAGGTTTTGCGCCATTGCATTGCACTCCGTGTGTCAGTCCGTTGGAACCGGCCCGGGCATCGTTGCGTCCGTTGGGCCGGCAGTGGGTGCTCCGCCTCGTCCGTGTGGCGGTAATGCGATCGCGACAGCGGCGATCGGAGCGGGTGGGACTTTGCCATATCGGCCCGCCGGGATGAAGCCCAGCCTGGGTCGGTGCGTACCCCTATCAAGCTACTTGTTCGTGTTCCAGCACGCTCATCAGGTACTGGCCGTAGCCGTTCTTGGCCAGCGGCCTGGCCAGGTCGCCCAGCTGCGCCGCGTCGATCCACTTGTTGAAGTACGCGATCTCCTCGGGGCAGCACACGCGCAGGCCCTGCCGCTTCTCGATGGTTTCCACGTACATGGATGCCTCGACCAGCGATTCGTGCGTGCCGGTGTCGAGCCAGGCAAAGCCGCGCCCCATCCGCTCCAGTTGCAGCGACCCGTCCTCTAGGTAGCAGCGGTTGAGATCGGTGATCTCGAGTTCGCCGCGCGCGGACGGTTTGAGCGCCGCGGCGTAATCGCTGGCACGGCCGTCATAGAAGTACAGGCCGGTCACGGCGTAGCTCGACTTCGGCTTCGCCGGCTTCTCCTCCAGGCCGACCACCTTGCCGTTGGCGTCGAATTCGGCGACGCCGTAGCGCTCCGGATCCTTGACCCAGTAGCCGAACACGGTGGCGCCGCGGTCGCGCGCCGCCGCCCGCCGCAGCAACTCGGTCAGGCCGTGGCCGTAGAAGATGTTGTCGCCCAGCACCAGACAGCTGGGCTGGCCGGCCACGAACTCGCGGCCGATCAGGTACGCCTGCGCCAGGCCGTCGGGACTGGGCTGCACGGCGTATTCGATCTTCATGCCCCACTGCGAACCATCGCCAAGCAGGTTCTTGAACAGCGCCTGTTCGTGCGGCGTGTTGATGATGAGCACTTCGCGGATGCCCGCCAGCATGAGCACGCTGAGCGGGTAATAGATCATCGGCTTGTCGAAGACGGGCAGCAACTGCTTGCTGATGGCCTGGGTGATCGGGTAGAGCCTCGTGCCGGAGCCGCCGGCGAGGATGATGCCTTTACGCTGGGTCATGAAATCCACTTCGGAAAATGCGCACTTCGTTGTGCCGGTACGGAATCAGGCTGCGGCCCCGATGCGCTCGAGCCGATAGCTGCCGTCCAGCACGCGCTGCACCCACGGCTGGTTGTC